>NZ_QOHO01000031.1 GCF_003432035.1 Lacrimispora amygdalina | reverse complement strand
GGATTTTGGGGAATCATAAAATGAGAACGTTATTATGGCAAAAGATTTACCAATAGAGATGCTATTGTTGAAATGATAGAGAATTACATTAGGTATTATAACAATAAAAGATTACAGCGAAATTTAGGTGTGTTGACTCCGATGGAGAAGCACCAAATGTATTTACAAGCAGCATAAAAAATGCCAGCAGGCGACCTGCTGGCAGAAAAGATTTATATTTTTTTAATTGTCTACTTGACGGGAAGCAGTTCATATACCGTGTTTGAGGACTTTATTTATGGACCTATTGTGACCGGAACCCCCAGATTGCAGTAGCTCCACAGCACGTCCATCACCGTATTATCAACCGCTACGCATCCATGAGTCGTTCCATCCGGAACTCTGCATCCATGGATCTCAATGGCTCCGCCAAGAGCAGTTTCCCATGGCGGCTGCTGTCCGGTTAAATTCGCATTGATGATCTGGTCTCTTTGTTCCTGTGTAATAATTCCTTCTTCAAATCCCCGCTTAGCATCTTCTACACCGGGATAAGAAAGTCCAAGTGCCAGATAAGCCACACTTTTATCATTTCTGGTACAGACGTAAAACTGACCGCTGGGAGTTCTCATATCCCCCTCCACCTTTTTGTTTCCATCCGATGATGAGGCACCTATAGAAACGGGATACTCGCCGATTAAAATTCCATTCTGCTTGAGAGACAGGGTTTTGGTTCGCTTGCTGACGTATATGGAAACACCATTCACAGAAGCTGCATTACCTGCCTTAAGATCCGCTCCCGGACCCGCTTCCTCCTTGGCATAACCGGTTGTCCCTGCCAATACTGCAATCATAATTGCCATCAATGCTGCTAAAAAAAATCTATTTTTATTACGATTCCTTATACTCACAATTCTGCTCCTTCAAAACTATAATCAGTTACAATATGCTAAATAACTCAGAACAGCCTGATAACAGGCTTCAATACCCGCAAGGCCGCTGTCCAGGCAAAGATGGTAATTCTGAGCTTTTCCCCATTCACAGCCTGTATAATACTGGTAATAATCTTTTCGCTTCCGATCCGTTTCCCGAATCTTATTCTCTATTATTTCCAGATCCAGATCTTTATTTAAAGAAGTAATTCGCTCTATCCGATATTCAATTCCTGCACAAACAAACAAATTGATGCTGTCTTCAAGAACCCGGTCCGCACACCTTCCAACAATAATACAGGGCCCCTGTTCAGCCAGACTTTTAATCACTCTGGACTGGGCCAGAAAAACCTGATCAGATATGGGGACTTCATACAGGGGAGAAAATGAAGTATATATGGTTGGTTCCAATGATTGCTCCGTTACGGGAATACTTTCATAATAGCTGAGAAACTCTGTTTCAGATAAATTAGTCTCCTGTGCAGTTAAAGAAATTAATTCTTTGTCGTAAAACGGAATCTCAAGTTTTTCCGACAGCCTCATGCCCAGTTCTCTTCCGCCGCTTCCAAACTCTCTGCTTATGGTAATCACACGATTCAACATACACCCTCCTTATCTTCCGTCAGGCAATCCTCTTAGCTCCTCTTTAAACTTCTACTATTGATGTAGAATATTCTGTCTTCTTACTTTTATACATCCATCCGCATTTTATCACATTCTGAAATCTATGTACACCTTATTTCCATATTTAGTCCATATTATATACATCAAATAAAAAAAGATCAGAGCCTTTATATGACCTTTCGACAAGTAAAAAAGCGCGATACAGGACTCGAACCTGCAGTTTTCCTTAACAAAAAAGGGTAAGCTCTTGAGGTGTCAATATAGCTACCCTTTTTTGCTATGCTGCTAATCCTTTATACTATAACTGCATCACTAAAATCATGAGCAGCCTTCAGGGCGGAGTTTAGAAACGGTTCCGGTCAAACAATTGTCTTAAAAACAAAAGTCTGACAATATCTCTTAAATTAAAATCACGAAAGCGCCGGCGCCGGCGTCTGTACCAATCTCTGTCTCTGTCCCTATCTCTTCCATCCCAACCTCCGAAACCACCAAATGGTATCTGCTGAGATGATGTCTCTCCTATCTCCTGTCCATAAAAATCCTCATAATCGAAATTGCTGACAAAATTATCAATCATATTATCCCAATCTCTGAGGGACTCTTCTCCGTTCATATTGTTCGCCACAATAGTGGATCTAACTGTTTCATCTAACATCTCATATAATTCTGGAAAATCATCGGCGAATACATCTAATTCCATCTAATAATTACTCCTTATTCATGTTTTAGCTAAATTGCTTTTAATATATAATATTGAGTAAATGAATAATAGTTCACGTATTTACTAAATTATTTATCAAAAAGGGATCAGCAAAAAACAAACCTTAAACAATTAGTGGAGTTTATAATTATCATATTGTCAGAATTGTTAATTAGATATTTAAGATTACTTATATAAACAAAAAAAGAATTCCCGAAAACCGGAAACTCTTGCAAACAAAAAGCGCGAGACGGGACTCGAACATTACCGTCATCCGCAAACCTATATAAAATAAGGAGGAACGCACACTGTCTACCGAGTGTCTGCAGCTTGTCTACAGCTTGCCTACAGCTTTGTATAATTATCGAATTTTATGTTAGGATATGTCAAGAGGTCCGCAATAACAACGCTTGCCCTTGACATATTCGAAAAAACTATATCTATTCCAAAAATAAAAATGCTTGGACAAGATGCTTTCCCCTTATCCAGGTTGCTTAAAAGTTTTTGCTTTATATCAAATAAATAGTGTTTATAAGACTCATAATAAAATAGCCTTATATTCTTAATATAAATAATTTTAATTTATTAATCGCTGTAATGTGAACCACGTTAAATCTATCTTAAAAAATGGTCGTAAGTTTCCAGCCATACGATGTTTCAAAGTAATTGTCATTTAATATTTTAGCCTGTATTGTCTCACCAATTTTAAATTCACTATAAATATCTTCAATCCACCTTTTAGCTATGCGTGAGATATGAATAGAGCCACGGTTTCTTTCATCGTCTGTACGTAATTCAACAGTGATGCTATAATCATTTATCGCAGTAACAATGCAAGGAACTATATTGCCTCTTTCTAAGAACATCATATTAGATTTATCTGTTAAGTAGTTGGATACTATCTCTGTAAGTCTATCTGTTACAACTTTGCTTCTTTTAATTAGTGATTTATCCACTTGCGGTAATTGCTTAACTGCTTCGTCAAAGCACGAACAAGCCGTTTTTAATAGCTGTTTGAATTCTGAACGATCTGCCAATTTTAAATATAAAGTTTCACAACTTCTTTTCATTTCTCTGCTATTTGAGCGAAAAATTTTATTTCCGACGCATAAAACTCTTATTGCATATATTAAATGATATTTATAATCTTTCCAGCGCTTATCTATAATACCTCTACGAATTGCATCATCAACCAAATAAAGAGCAAAGGCAGAAATATAATAAGGTTCACAAAGACTCTCTTCCGAAAACATTTTATCTTTATAAGTATTAAGAATTTCTCCATAGTATCTACTATTTGCACTTTGTGGTTCGTTTAGAAAAAAAGAAATATACGAAAATATTTGTGTAGCTAATGTAATTACCTTATTTTTATTAATGCCCTCACTTTTATCATATTGCTTAGAACGTCTTTCGTAATATAATCTGGTATCAATATCAACTGACTTATAGTATTCTTCTAATTTTTTGTGAAACTTCTTAGAAGATGCAAATGCTTCGGATTTCACTTCTGTTTGCCGATTTGTAGTGTATACGATATCTTCTAATGTAGCATCGTCCGCTACCTGAACTACTCGAACTAAAACATATGAATTATCTGTCAAATTAGTTCGATTATCAAATAGAACTCTACTTGTTTGACAACCATTTACAATTTGATAATCGAAAATAGTTATGTTATCCCCAGATGGTTTAATTTCTTTTGTAATAATTGTAATTCCATTATTTAAGACAGCAAATCTTTCTTGAGCATCTTTATTAAAAACAGTAGCTTTTATTTCATTATTAACAGCATTATATCCTTGAAAATCTCGAACATTATCTTCAAATATATTACTAAACAAATTACCATTATCATCTTGTAAAAGTTGAACAATGTCTTTACAACTAACCAAACCAAAATAGGCTTCTACAATTCCATTCATAGAATAGAATGGCATCTTTTTTTGCATCATTATAGTTTTACTAATCTTTCGCCGTAATTCTTTGTATAGCGTAATAATTTTATCACTATCGGCTGGAACAAAAGTCACTTTTTGATAATCGGCGGTATTCTCAAAATACTTACACTCTGTTTGGACACAATTTGTCAAATTATTATCGGTATTCCACGTTCCACAACATGCATAATATGCTTCAAAAATGGGTTTTGTCCCTTGATTGACCGCCTCAGTAAATATGTAATCTTTGGCTCTTATAAGTTCTTCAATCTTATCATTTGTAGCTGGTCTTTCTTCTTCTGGTTCAAAAAAATGTTTAATACCCCTAAAGAAAGTTGATATTTCTCCACCAACAAAACTGTCACTACGTTTAGCTTGGATAAAAACAAATGTGACTTCAATATTGCTGTTTTTGTCATAATAATCTTTGGTTTCACTTAATGTAGTTACAATATGTCCATTTAAAAGTATCGCTATTCCATCAAGACCAATTTCACCGTCACCAGTCATTATATCCACTGGGTCAAATCTTTCGAGCGAATATTTGTTAACAACACATCTATTTATAAAATGCTCAAACCTTATTTTCTCTTCCCAGTCTTCAATGCTATATTCAGATGTATGTGTCTCTAACGCAGCTTTAATAATCTGATTCATTATATTTCTCCCCCTAATTCACATAACTTATTTCTTTTCAAAGATTAATGCATATTCTCAATTCGTTACTAAGCAAAGGTTGAAACCTTCAAATAATATGCTACAGTTTCCCTTTTAAACTAATAGTATTATCATTTTATCATACAGATATTAAGATATCCATACTATTTTTTCTTAACCAACTCCTTACATTCTGCTTTTATAATATAAAATTTGTTTTTAAGTGTTTGATAAGAAATATAAAATATTATTTCCAACACTAATTTCTCATTTGTTCCTCTATTAATGTGCCAAAAGCTTGATATGCAACATTTTGAAATGCAATGATTATATCATTTTGCGCTGTCTTTACTAGTGGTTGTACAAAAAATTTTCCTTCATCCTCAAAATATGTTTTATCAATATCCACTCTTAAATCTTGATTCTTAAAGCTTAGAATAACTGCAAATTCGGTATCACCTTTCTTATGCTCATATCTATAGCGCATGGCAGAAATATAGTATCCCTTATCAAGTGACTCTTGTACAAATTCATTAGATCTAAGTCCACTTCCATTCAATACGGCTTGGCTTATACCTGATAAAGTAGAAGAATCTTCATTCTCTTCAATCACCACATCCTCATCTTCATCATCATCATTAAGCCCTTGTCTAACCGTAATTCCTGTTATTGTTTTTAATTGCCATAATTCAAAAATATATGCAGCAATTCTATCAAAAAATTCAACTTTATTTTTACCTGACAGTAATTCTAAATTAATATGTCTAACATTAATTGTATCTTCTGCTTTTACAAGATTATTGATGAAACCTAACGCATTTTTAGAGTCAATCGATGATTGTTGCCTTATATCAAGTACAACCTCACTTTTTGAAACTTTACGGATGTTTAATTTCAAAAATCTTTTTTCATGTTCTAATAATTTATTTCTTCCTGGTAACTTTCTAGAATAAGAAAATTGAACATATGCTCCATCTTGAGTTCTTACTGGGTTTTCTATAAAATAGTCCTGCGACTTTATAGATTTTTGTTTGTTCATCTCATCTAGTAAAATATCAACAATATCTTCTTGTGATTCCTCTTTTAAAACCAAATTCATTACTAGTGATTTTTCATAACTTGTATCATTATTCATCATGTCACGAATTTCAGATATTTCTTCAGCGCCTAAAAAAATAGTATATACCTGTTCCGCAAATTGTTCTGCATTACTCGCAGTGAATATAATACCCTTTCTACGCAAATAGTATTTCAAAGTTGCAGGCTTTAATTTTTTGTCTTCAATAAGTCGTTTAAATTCCACACAATCTATATACTCCGTTACCATTTTACCTTCCTCCTCCATCAACTGGTGACAAATTTCTATTATCAAAAAAATCTATCTTAATTTTTTTCTCCATTTCTTCTGTTATTGAAGGATTTGCTTGATATAGTATTTTTATAAAATTCGCCTTAACAAATTCTACATCATCGCTTCTTCTCGGATAAAAAATAAATACTAATTCTTTTGCGTCCTGAAATTGAAATGCCTTAAACATACTCCACATATATTTAAAATTTCCAATTGAAATATCATCAAATGAAATCATTATTTTCCTTAGCATTGGAACAGGATATTTTACTCCATCTTCATCTTTCTCCACATATATTACATCCTGTGCAAATATGTATTTTGAATATAACTGATTAACTGTAATATAAGTTCCTAATTCCATGTTGGAACCTTCAATACTGGGATATATAAAGCGGAATTCTTTACTATAATCTTTTTCTATTTTATCTCTCAATGAATTCCATCTATTTATCTCATCATTTCCCGCAATAAAGATATTAATAGGATTTCTTCTACTTGATACTTTCAAATTGCATAAATACTTATTAAAATTACCAGCATTAAAAGAATCATTAGCATGAATCAACAATAATCCGGTATTCAAATTTGTACCTTCAGTATCAATACTTTCCAATTCCGGGGCTGATTGTGCACATTCTATTGCATTAATCAGTTCAGCTAGCCATTTATCGATTTCTGCTTGTGTAATAGATTTCATTTGTCTATTTTTACACTCTATAATAATCCCTTGCTTATTTCCCAAATACGGATTACTAAATCTCATAAATAAATCTAATCCATGTGTCTGTTTACCATGGTAATACTTTCTATTACATTGTATTTCAGTATCTCTGGCTAACTCAGTCCACCCAAACCCTGTAAAAAGTTTTTCTCCAAATCCTTCTAACTTTTTACCAATTTTATTTGCTTGTTCGCCCATAATTCTCTCCCCTAACACGT
This sequence comes from Lacrimispora amygdalina, assembly GCF_003432035.1. GTDB lineage: Bacteria > Bacillota > Clostridia > Lachnospirales > Lachnospiraceae > Lacrimispora > Lacrimispora amygdalina. Next base: position 111,899 of record NZ_QOHO01000031.1, on the reverse strand, counting down.
TATTTTAATAATTTTTTGTATCATTTCATCTTTATCATCACTATCAATCTTACTAATTGAAAATTTACCCGATTTATAAACAGTAACATTAGTTACTATCTTTTCAAATTTAAAAGATATCACTATAATATTGCTAATATACCTCATTACAATTTCCGTTGGGTTATCTTGCGTCAATAAATTCACAACACAATTTACTAATAGCCCCTTATCTAAGGTAATATCAACCAATTTCATTTTTATTAACTCTATATTTTTATCCTTACAAATCCGTTTAACTAAGTTTTCAATATTTATTACAAATTCTGTAATTGAATATGAATTTTTAGATGCTATTCCTATTAATGTTATTATTTTTTGTGCCATCAGCTTATTTCCAAAAACAAGCAACTTACCTTCTGGAATTTGTATTCCGAAATCTGCTGTATTAACAACTTCTTCTTCAATAAACTCAAAATCTTTTTTATCAAGATTATATCTATACTCTTTTCTCCACTTTCTTTGCCAATATGTAGCTTTTAAAAATGTATCATCATATTCTTGAATATGAATTCCTTGAGTATCATCCTGTGTCACCTTTTCTAAGTCATCTACTAATTTTTTTAAACCATATTCATTCTTTTGAACTAAGCAATATAAAATTATGTTCATCATACAAAGGACCCCTTCCCAAGCATCATTTTTATACTTTACTAATATCTATTACGATAACCACACTTAATACCTGATAGTATAATAATTTTATCACACCTGTAAATAAATATCCAGAATATAGCCAAGATTTCACTTGAAATTTTAATATCTTAATTATATATATAATTATAATCTTATAAGATCATAAGATTTAAAATTTGTTAAAAATAGGCCAGATTAAAAGTATGATACTTTTATCTGGCCTTACTTATGGCATGCCCGGTACTGTTCACAAACAATTGCTTATATTACTCCTATCATATAAGCTACAAGTTAAGAATACAAATTGTCAAGAGGTTTTGCATAGCAAAATACATTTTACCTCTTGACAGTTTGTTGTTAAAATGCCTGTATCCCATGATTGATTACGGCTAGATTAAAAGCACTTTTTTAATCTAGCCTTGGTTAATATTATTATCCAAACTCCCAAGGAATAACTTCTATTGAGTTAATAGAACTCTCATCAAAATCAATATAAGCTTTACACCCTCCTTCTTTTGAATAATTTAAAAACTGCTTGATACTCCTTACCGATGTATCATTTGAATTGAAATTTACATTTGCACTGATTTTAAAATTCACATCTGAAATATACCTATAAGCCTGGCCGACCTCATTAATAAATTCCCCATTCCAAGTTACGCAATCTTCAAATGCTTCACCATTATTACTAATTGAAATCCATGAAAACTCTCCATTGCCATCTTCCCCTTGATACCCAAAATCAAAACTGTCTCCATCTATGTCTCTAGTTCTTGCAGTAGCCTTTTGTACATTTTTACCTAGCCTTGATAGAAACTCAATGCTATTGTATGCAACTTGAGCTCCCATCGCTTCTTCTGACGCTGTCAGGGGTCTGTGCAGTTCTAATTTATCTTCCGGAAAACGAGTATCACACAATTTTCCTTTTACTTCATAATATCCATCTTTATAATTGAAGCTATCAATTTGAAGAACCGCTTTTCCTAATATTTTGTAATTCTGTGTAACCTTGTCACTCCATGCCCCATCTGTTCCTACAGAATAACCATCTGGTGTGGTTGTATTTGTATACATAGCTCCATCACCCCCCAAGTAATACCATTTATTATTATCCAAAATCCAACCACTTTGCATATATCCATATTGATTAAAGTGATACCATTTACCGTCTAAATCCTTAAGCCACTGATTTGCCAGATAAGTTCCATCATCATTCTGATACCACCACCCTTTTGAATCAGTTCCCCATGTGCCTGCAAAAGCTGTCATGCTTCCTAAAATAGTGACGCCCATTGCAACTATTGTTATCAAAAAAGCCCTGATAATCCTTTTCATTTTTATTTTCTCTATCCTTTCTCTTTAGAATCTTAAAAAAATAAATAGCCATCTTACTTTGATATTACAATAATAAGTATTACTATAACAATAAGTGCCATCAATTTCGCGGGACTTAAAATTAAATCTATAAGCCCACCTATTCCATTTATAATTGTGCTTATAATTAAACCTATCAATAATAAAACTAATATTACAACTAAAATGATCATAAAAACACCTTAACCTTACTCATAATTTGATATTGTCTGTATTATCACTTGATGTTTAAAATTTCTTGTTGATCCTACTCATAGTTAATTCTTTTATTGCTTTTTTATCTATTTAATTCTATAAAATAATTTTGTTCCCCCTTTCTTATTAGTATATTCGTTTTAACGAAGATATGCAAGCATGATTTTTCCAACTAACATTAACTATATGCTTAGATAAAACAAGGGGGAAACTCAATGATCGACTATTCTCCATTTTGGGAGACTTTGGAAAAATCCAGTGAAACTTGGTATACGTTGACAAAAAAACATCATTTATCAGATAGCACCTTGTTCAGACTGAAACATAATAAATTTGTCTCTATGAAAACAATCAATGACCTGTGCAGGATCTTAAATTGCAATATAGAAGATATTGCCCGATATATCCCCTCTGATTCCGACCAGATTTTATAAAATGAATTTACTTTAGATTTCACTGGATTTAAGCCAGTTACCAATAATCGAATATAAGTATCAAAATCATCATGCCACCATTGCTATCTATTCCGATATGATTTGCAAATGCCAGCGCATATTTCATCATTTTACAATTCTCTGTAATATCTAAACCCTGCTCATTTTTTATGGTTATAACTATATGTGTTTTTCCAGGTTTCTCTACTTCTAAAACCGACGATGTCATTTCACTGAAATCTTGTAATATTGGCAATATGGCAATATCAAACCATTTAGCATAATTTTCCTGTTCAATAACTAAGTTGGCTTGCTTGGTTTCTTCAATCGCTTTTATTGCTGCTTGCGCTTCATTTTGTGATAGATTATCCAGAATCATAGAGAGTTCTTCTAAATAATCATTAATACTATATGGCAATACTTGTTAACATAGATTCAAAAGGAGATCACCATGAAAGACTTGGATTATGGACATATTAAGATTAAATTAAAATCTGTTATGGAAAAAGAAAATGTAAGTATCAATAAATTAGCCTGTCGGTCTGAAATGCAAAGGACACAACTGAAAGCGTACATGAATGGTGAAATTCAACGAGTAGACTTATCTGTATTAGCTAGATTGTGTCATGCTCTTGATTGTGATCTGACTGATATAATGGAATATGTTAAAGATTGATAATACTGTTATAAAACAGTCATTACGAAAAAATATAGTATAAAAAAATAAGCTTTGATCCGCTAAGCCGTTTCAAAGCTCTTTTATGGTTTTATGTGTTATTTATTTTTACAAGTTATTACCTAAACCTCATTGTATAGTAGCATCATCTCTATACTATGTATTTCGCCAACAAAAAACTCTCTACTAAATCCAATATAATATACTGGTCTGATTCTCTAAGTTTATCAAATAATAATTCAAAGGTACATTCTTGAAAAGAACTGCTTTCATGCACATAAATTAATCTTTTTTTAATGATAAGTTCTGACATATCAACTTCAAATAAATTTGCCACTTCTTCTACCATTTTCTCGATTTGGCTACAGCTTAAATAATCCAGAAATCTTTCCGTTACCCTTTCCGCTTTCCTATCCCATATTTAGAAAGGCTTTCATCAACACCCATCAATCCAAAAAATTCTTTTTGCATTTCTTTTTCTATTTTATTCGTTGTAGCTTCTTTTAAATTTCTATGTGACTTACTTAACGTATCTTTGCTTCGATAATCTCTCTCCACATTTGCTGTCTTATCTTGTTTATTTTCTTCAAGATACACTTCTTTTTGAGAAACTAAAGTTACTGGCGAACTCTTTCTATTACCTAAACCAGCCTCAAGTAATTTTATACTGGCTTTATATAATTCCCCTGTTGTTGCTTCAATAGAGCCTTTTGGAATAAGCCTTTCCATTATATCAAGCGTTATATTCTTTTGAATCTCATTACAACCAGCATATTTTCTACTGGCTTTCTCCTTAATTATATTTGCATCCATGGTAATTCCTCCTACGTAATATTGTTTTAATTTTTTAAATTAATATACCAAAAAAAATCCAGAATTTCTAGGGGGAGATTTCTTCAGGATTTATCCTCTCCCCTCTTGTCCATAGATAGCCTATGATATACGTATCAGGCCTGAATACAAAAGAAAGGAATTTGACAAGCGCTTGTCTGTGATAAACAGACATGACAATAATTAACGAAGGTAACGTTAACAAAATATTAGGTGAAAGAGTGAAAAAATTAAGAGAAGATAAGAAAATGACTCAAGAGGAACTGGGAAGAGAACTTTCCGTAAGTAGAACGGAGATATCAAAATTAGAAAAGGGAGAAAGAAGCTTAAAAGCCGGACAAGTCTTAGTTATATCTGAATATTTCAAAGTTTCCTTTCAATATCTTTACGGGCAGACAGACTGTCAAAAAAGAAACTCTGAAGAAATTAAGAAAACATTGTCAATAGAAGAAAGTAATTTCAAAGCTATATCGGAATCAATATTGGATCTTGCTAAAGAATGGAAGAAAGGTACTTTTGGTACATATCACCCTAAATTGCAATACGACTTAGCAAGAGACTTATTTAACGTATTAAGGCCAGTTGAAAAAATAATTTAATTAACAGGCTGTGACAAATATCTACTTGTCACAGCCATGTGACAGCTGCTTACCTATAAGTTGGTATTTCATTATATCATTCTTTTATAACCTGAACAAAAGGAGGTGAGAACTGATGAAACCAGAAAATTTAAACATAACCTTTCCATTATTAACCAATGGAACCGATTCGGCCCTGATGATTGGATACGCACCCATTTTTGAGTACGACAAAGAAAGCAAACAGAAAACGGAAAAAATAACCGGTCACGCATATGAGATTGTCCTTGATAGCAATAATTTCGACAAGCTTTTTGTTAAAATACTTGGTGATTTAAAACCTGCCATAAGTTTGGAAGACATACAGAGCGTTAGTGCTGTCCGCTGTACATTCAAAGGCTTCAAAGCTCGATTTTATCGAAATTATAAGACAAACGAATACTTACTGACAGCTTCTGCTGATTCTATCGTTATTATTGATGAAGAACAGGACTTATTTGCTTAACTACAAAATCAGGTGGTTTGTTTTTTAGAAACAGGCCACCACACCTAATGGGAAAAAATCAATGAAAAAATATGTTAACAAAATTATGGATTACTGGAATGATCATACATTAAAGGAAAAAGTAATTATAGGAGTTTTCATAATTCTTACCACTATTATCATAGGAATACTGATTTATTTTTTTATTGAAAAAGTTCTTCCTATCGTAGCTGTGACTGCTTTGCTTGTCTGGGCCCTTGCCAGCGATCATATTCCTGCCCATAAAGAACAGCAGATTCAGACCCAACCGGAAGGAATGGTGTCACTCATAAATCTTTACGAGGAAACCGCAAGAGTTTTTCTTCCAATATTGAGGGAATACAAAGTTTCTTTGGGTATCAATCCCACAACCATAAATTCCATTTATTCTTACGAGAAATGCACTGTGATAACCAACCTAGCCGAACCCGCACTAATATACTCGGTTGAACGAAAGTTCCCAGTCACAATGGAACTATCCGACCTAGAATTAGCGATTCAAACACGCTTTAATCAGGAGGGGCTCTGGCTGTACCTGATAAGTATTGACCAGAGAAATTCCCAATTCCTGAAGTTCTTTCTCTTGCCCGTCACTTCAGAGAACGCTTTTAACTGGGCCATGATAGATACACAGAAGAGGTTTCAGCAGGCTGGCCCCAAGGAGCCGGGGAATCGAAAGGATAAGGATTTTTAATGATGGATAAGCAGATAATTCCATTGGTCTATGATGAGGACATGCTGAAACTCCAGCATTCCATTTATATTCACTGGGATATTACCAGTAATCCACATATGGCAATACAAGGTGTCACTGGCATGGGTAAAACCTATCTGGTCAAGGAGATTTTAGCCAGAATCGGGCTGTATTTGCCAACTTCCGAAATTACCCTGTGCGACTTTAAGGGAGATGATTTCACCTTCCTTAAAAATTGTGGACGATATTATCGGTTTGAATCATGTATGGCCGGATTTGATTCCTTTTATGATAGCTTTCTCCATCGGCAGGCCGGACCTGATTTCAGCCGAAACCTTCATCTTTTGATGTTTGATGAATGGGGTTCATTCCTCAATTATTTAGACAAGAAACAAGCGGAAGAATACCGGAAGAAGCTATCTATCATTCTTATGATGGGAAGAAGCTTCAACTATCACGTTCTTCTGGCACAACAGAGGCTGTCAGCAGAAGATTTCCCAAAAGTTCGTGATAATTTTAACACGATTATTACCTTAGGTAATCCCAGTAAAGAGGTAATCGGAATGTTTTTCAACGACTTCCGGGAAGAGATTAAGAATGACAGGGGAATGGGATCCGGATATGTTCTTAGCAATGGAACAGACTTTCGGAAGATTGTGGTTCCTACTGCCACTAATATAAAGAAAATAGACTTTTACATCAAGAGGGCGGTAGAATATAATACCTAACAGTCAAACACCGCAGGGGTGGGACGTGGCAAAGCCAAAAGACCCATTCCTGCGGTGTTTGACCGTGAGCCGTAAGGCGAACTTCCAACGGAAAGTATTACCCGTTGGAACAGATAGCATAAAAAGGGACATAAGAAACCCTCTTATAATATGGGATTTCCCGCCCTTTCCATTTGTTACAAGACATAATCGCATCTATCGCAACCCACTATAAATTTGAAAATAGCAATAATATTTCATTTATTTTGCAATACAAAATAATGGGAACTCCAATTAACTTAAAGGTATTTTTCAAATTTTCTAATTTGTCACACGTCTGTTCCAACAACGAACCAGCTTTTACAAATTTTGCATTATACTGATAATACCAATAGGAGAACGGTGTTTGTTTCTACAGACATACCCTTTATAACTAATCAATAAGCGCTTATTTTTACATAGATTATTTTATTAGAAAGGATCTTTCAATAATGGCAAAAGACAAGCAATCCCGTAAATATCAGCTAACCATTAACAATCCTGCTGATAATGGCTTCACCCATGATAAAATCAAGGAGCTTTTGGTAATACGCTTCAAATCCTTTGAATATGGAGCCATGTCTGATGAAATCGGGGAAAGGAGAACAACACATACGCATGTTTTTATATGTTTCCGCTCCCCTGTAAGGTTCTCCACGATAAAGAAGCACTTTCCCACCGCTCATATAGAAGCTGTGGTCGGTTCAATCGAACAGAATACTGATTACTTAAAGAAAGCAGGAAAATGGGCGGAGACAGATAAGGCGGAGACTTCCATTCCCGGAACCTTTGAAGAGTTCGGAGAAAAGCCCCCCGAAAACCTCGGTAAAGATAAGAACTTAGAAAACTTATATCATATGATCGTAGACGAAGGACTTTCCAATGCGGAAATCATTCGCCTTAATCAGGATTACATCATGCAGATTGATAAACTGGATAAGATAAGAACCACTTATTTACAGGATAAGTTTAAAGGAGAGCGCAGACTGGATTTAGAGGTCACTTATGTTTTCGGGGCCACAGGAACCGGGAAATCAAGAGGGATATTAGATGAATTTGAAGATTCAAACGTTTATAGGGTGACAGACTATAACCATCCCTTTGACCATTATTCCTGTGAACCTGTTCTTGTGTTCGAAGAATTCAGATCAAGCCTTACCCTTTCTGAAATGCTGAACTATCTTGATATATATCCCGCCACTTTACCAGCCCGTTATAGTAATAAATACGCATGCTTTAACCGTGTCTTTATTGTAACGAATTGGGATTTAGAAAAGCAATATGCAGAGCGTCAGGTTACAGATAAAGAAAGCTGGCACGCCTTTCTTCGCAGAATTCATAAGGTGAAGCATTATGTTTCTAAAGATGAAGTGATTACCTATGACAGCGTTGATGATTTTTTAAACTACAGCAATGACTTTATGCCGATTACCAGAGCATTAACCCCTTTTGAAAGATAAAATTTTAAGGAACTGAAAACGGAGTAGTATGAGCAAAGAAATTTTAGAAGGTATGAAACTTTCCTTATTGAAAGAAGCTCTTGAAAATGGTACTATAATTGCAGACAGTGTGCTTGAAACGATTATGGCTACCAAAAGAGAACAGGTTGAAAAATTACATACCTATGCAATTACTGCTCCATCTCATGAGAAAGGACGGTGGCAGACCTGCTATAGGGACAAAGGCGGAAAGCGTATTAATATCAAAGCACCCACAGAGGAAAAGTTACTGGATAAGCTGATTTCCATTTATTTTTCCGATTCACACATTGACAAACTGACCTTTCATGAACTCTATGAGGAATGGCTGGCTTATAAAAAATCAGTCACAAACAGCCCTAACACCATTAGACGGCATGAGCAGCATTACCGAAAATACTTTGAACCATCAATTTTACATAATCACAAGGTTATAAAGATTGATGAGCTATTGCTGGAAAAAGAATGTAACCGAATAATCCGGGAATTTAATATTTCCCGTAAAGAATGGACAAATGTAAAGACCATCTTAAACGGTATGCTTGAATACGCTCTTAGAAAGAAATATCTGACGTGTAACCCGATGGATAAGGTGCAGATTTTAGTAAAGTTCAAGCAAGTGGTAAAAAAAACAGGAAAAACAGAAACTTATAATTCCGATGAATTAAAAGAACTAAACCTCTATCTTGACCGTATGTATACCGAAACGCAAGATACCGCATATCTGGCTGTCAAATTAAACTTTTTTCTTGGTTTACGAGTGGGGGAGTTGGTGGCCTTGAAGTGGGATGATTATAGCGAAAACCATTTACATATTGTTCGTGAGGAAGTCAGAAATCAAACTACAAACCATTATGAGGTTGTAGAGCATACCAAAACAAACTGGGATCGGTTCGTTGTACTCGTACCAAAGGCAATGGACATACTGAAAAGGATTGGCCCTCAGGGCAATTTTATTTTTATGAGAAATGGAAACCGGATTACATCAAGGCAGATTGCCTATGTACTGGAAAAGTATGCAGAGCGTCAGGGCCTTTTCACAAAGTCCACCCATAAGATGAGAAAAACATTTGCAAGCAACCTAAATGCAAACGGTGTCCCTCTGGACTGTATCCGTGAATTACTGGGACATAGCAACTTGAATACCACTCTCGGATATATCTACAATCCCCTAACCGAAAAAGAAACATATGACCTCATATCAAAGGCTTTGTAAGCTGTCTACAACTGTCTACAGGCTGATAGACACTCAAAAATAGCGGAAACCCTGATAAAATCTAGGTTTCCGCTACTAAACATTAGAGCGCGAGACGGGACTCGAACCCGCGACCCCGACCTTGGCAAGGTTATTTCCTTATTATATGCATTATATCATAGTCACTTTATGCCCGTAAATACTGCATTTTTGCAATTATCATTTTATCAAATACCACCTTGTCACTTTAATCACTTTAAGAAAAACTTTAAGTGTTTTTATTCAATCGTTCGGCAATCCGAACGCTAAAAAAGAGGGTAAGCCCAATTATGCGGCTCACCCTCTTTCTGTTTATGCTGCTAATCCTGTGTACTGTAATGCTCCGTCACTTAATGTCGTAAGCAATACTTCACCTGTAACCATCTTACCATTGTTATCCACGGCGTATATTTTACCTGAGTTTTCTACAAGCTGAGATTTGCACATTGCTCCGTCCGGTCCCAAATAGTACCAGTCACCCTTATACTGATACCATACATTTTTCACCATGATTCCGGCAGCATTAAACCAGTACCACTTTCCATCTGTATCAAGATACCAGCTATTACATACTGGCTCTCCGGTGTTCCCTAAATAAAATTTATATCCGTCTGTTTCCTGTTTCCAGCCTGACTGCTTTTCTGGTTCAGGTTGTACTGCTGCATCGTCCTGTATGTATCTGCGTACGCACACAATCCCCTTGCGCCAACCGCCAGTAGCCCATGAGTTGTATCTGCTCTTGCAGTACGCCACAAGATCCTTATAAGACGGGTTCCCGCTGCCATGCCCGCATATAATGCCATTACCGCAGTACATTTCAACATGACCGATCTTTAATGGTCTGCTTGCATCACTTCCAGCAAATTCTAACATATCCCCTGGGCGCAGTTTTGAAATATCCGGTATGCCCTCTGTTATGTTGATATCAACCGTTGTGAGTTTATATGAAGTGAAAATCCCCGCTGTATTTAGGATTCCAAATCCTTCCCCTGCCTCTTTGTATGCGTAGCATATAGAGCTGCTGCAATCGCTGTAATATTTACCGTCTTTGTATGGCTTATAGCAGTAATCGCGTAAATCCTGATTGTAGATATTGCGCCCGATTATGATACTGTATTTGTCACATACCGCCTGTCTTTTCTGTGTTGCACTCATTTATATTCCTCCAATCGAAAAAGCCCTGGAATCCCAGGGCCATTAATTTTATTCTATTTTTGCTTTATCTTCCACTTTACCCTTAATCAGTTTTGCAAGCGGCATAAGAAATGGTGGAATATTTACACCGATATCAATAAGATTTTCAAGAGTTGATATGACTTCATTGCAGATAAGCCAGACAGCTACTAACGTAGCTACTATGAAAGGAACCTTGATGTCTAATCCTATGTATTTTACTGTGTAGTTAATCAATATATCCATACCCCAGCCTATAATTATCAGCACCCACATAAATACTTTTTTGTAGATTCCACGAATGCTTTTATAGCTTGTGACTTTTTCATCCCTGTATTTTGCTGCCGCAAGTCCGGTAAAGTAGTCAATAAAATTCATGCCTACAAGCATAAATACTGGGATCGCAAGTATTCCCAACCAGCTAAACAATGCACCAAACACGGTAATAAATCCCGCTTTAATCTTTTCCATTTTCATATTCCTCACTCTTTCTAGTTTTCGTTTAACCATTTTTCGGTCTTCGCCAGCCAGTAAGTCGGCACCTGTTCAATTGTCATGATACTGTATCTAATTCTTTTTCCGTAAAATTCTCCCATTACAGCGTCCCTCCTTCTGCAATCTTTGCAACAGTTTCTCCCAGATCAGTGATGGCCCCGTCCTGCGTCTGCTGTCCCTCTTCCACATTTTCCAGACGCTTTTCAATGTCAGTTTTTTCACGCAAAGAGATAGTGATATGCACTCCGTCCGCTTTTGCCTCCCATGATCCCGGCTGCAGCACAAGATCAGTGTAATTTCCAACGGTAAGCCCTTCTCCTGTCTGTACCTGTAAACTTGAAAGGTTTTCCGGTGTCAGTTTCGGCAATACGGAGGCGGCGGCTGTCCAGTCAGTAAAAATTGTAGTGATTCCAGTCAGGCTTGCAGCGGCTTCAAGTTCAATAGTTGTTCCATCTTTTAAGATTAATTTGTCTTTCATAAAATTTCCTTTCTGCCTATTCTCAGGCATAAAAATAAGAGCCTCATGGCTCTGGTTTTTGAGTTTATTTACTTCTTTATGCTACTGATGAATATTTTGACAAATGCCTTGATTTGGAATAGCTAATTTTTCCTTTAGCGAATCTGCTAACTGGTTTGCCTCTAACAAGGTTTCTTTTAACAGGTTCGCTTTCTCTAAAGTTTCTTTGATTCCATCACATTCCAATTTCATTTTGATTATTTTTTCCATAATATCTTTTCCTTTCTGCTGTTTTTTGGACAGCCCCGTTTCTACGTTAAATAGCAATTTAACGACTGTAAGTAACAATGTAAATACTTTGACAAGTACATCTGAAAGCGGCAATATAAATATAACCGATGATTATGTCAAGGGAATGTGTAGATGGGTTAAAAGGGGTAATGTAGTAACGCTGTCACTGTGGGAATTGATTGTAAATACTGGCAATGCTGCTGGGCGAACAATAATAACAAATTTACCTTATCCAAGGGTACCGGTATATGCTACAATTATCACCAGCAATGGTGTTATGATTGGATTATTATATGCATCAAACAACATAGTTTATATTAGTACGCTTGCCACAAACACGTCCGCCAATTATGCTTATGCGACCGTAACCTATTTGTGTCAGTAAATAATCATTTATCAAACCGTCTGTATCCATGATGTCCATGAAAATGTATCATTTATATTAGTTACCCACCTTTCATATACTTTTGGTTGTATTGCTCCTACGCTATATAATTCAATGGCTTTTTGCGTTGTATACCAAACACCACTAACGTAAATACTTTCAACTCTAACCAATACTCGGCCTAGATTGCTTGCCGGAGCATGTACCGTTGAATAGATATAATACCACCCAGGCTGACTTAAAGTATCATAATCTGTTCCATCTGTTACAAAATTTGCCGTTCGGTTTGTAACTGGCTTTATACCGCTGGTTATATCTGTGCTTAATGAGTCAACTGTACTGCTTAAACCTGTTAAATTGCTATTTGTTGTAGTAATCTGATCTTGTAAAGTCTTCCCCATTGCAGCATCAAGAGGAGCAACACCAGCGATTGTCGTAAGAGCGTTATTTACAAGATCACCTTTAATTAACATATATTGTGCTAAATATGCATCAATAGCTTTTAATCCGACCGCAACTGGATCTCTTGTACTTTGCAAGTCATTTTTAGTTAATCCCGTTTCTCCTACTTCTCCTTGCAATATTTCAATAAGAGATTGTAAATAATTTATTTTTATTTGACCATCATCAACAATCTGTTGCAGCTGCGAGATGTAAGGGCCGGCATTAAAAGACTTGTCATGCAATGGATCATATCGGCAAATAAAAGAAAACTTATTAGATGACATCTGCCCATCTGTGTAAACCAGTTTAACATCAGCCACAATGGTTCCTGGAACTTGCAATTCGCTTCCCTGAAATGGATATGTATATGTCGCAACGCTTTTAGTCATATCGGCTCCTGTGACAACGTATCCGTTCGGAAGTGTAAAGACAATGTATGCCCTTTGTGCGTTTGTAACATATGCACCATCCGCTTTTACTCTGATGCTAAATTGTATCTGTCCGTAATCGCCCTGAGTAAATGCATACTGGGTTTCAAGCACCGAACTGTCATTTGCGTTTAGTTCAATGTCGTAATTCATTTTATACCACCTTTCCGAGTATCACATAGGTTTTTGCCACACGCGCTAAAAGCACTTTGTCTCCGGCTACTGGCGTGTATGATGCAAGATATTTATAAGGTTTTTGGCTTGCCGCGGTTTCGCCGTAAAACCTGATATATGGTCTGTCACCTGTGACATTGTTTACCACCGCCATTCTGTAGGCTTTATCACCCTCAAACAGTAATTTCATTTCGTCAATCTGTTCACCTGGGTTGTTATAATTCATAGTTTCACCACCCTTTTCAAAGTATGCGACATTGTTCCTCCAACGCTTAAATCCATTTCCCAGGCATATTCAATGTATTTGTTCCCAACTCTCAAACCATCTTCTCCTACATAAACGCAGTCCCGGTAAGAATGATGTGGCATTAAAGCCGTAGGCAGTATGACAGCATCGTAAGTCTGGCTTTTTTCGATAGCAATACGCCGTACTAAATCGTTAAGCGTTGTCTGATCGGCTATGTCATTTACACTTTCAATATCTACCACGCTTCTTCCGCGGCTAACAGTTGAAATCACGCTTGCTACACTGTCATTTACATATTGGCTGCGAAGTTCAACGCCGTCTGGATCGTCCGTATATCGCACAAATATGTTAGGCACATTGTAAATGTCAACGCTTTGCTTTGCTCCGCCTTTTATTATGCTTCTGTCGTTGGTCTGGTATGCTTGTTCTGTTGGGCGGTTAAGTGGTTCAATATATCTACGGCTGACCGCATAACCCCTGTTGTCAAAATGCAAAGGTTCATAGTTTATAGCAGTCAGCAATGAATTAATGATATCCAGTTTGCTTGTGCCAATCTCAAATTCCAAGGCTGTTCCTACCGTGAGGATAGATGTTTCAATGTTGGTCTTTTTTATGCCTGCTGCCGTTATAATGCTTCGAACCTGTGTGACATAGTTTGTGCCCGCGGCAATAAATAATCTGGTCGTGATCTTATCTTCTTTTAAGATGGTGCCGTAATCATAGCAATCTACTTGTTGAAGCACTCCGCTTTCTTGCCTGGACCTTTCCGGGCTACTCATGATATAAGTTCCAAGTGGATATTCAAGCCAGCCTGTAGACGATTTTAGACGGAAGAAAGGACGTATCCTCAAATCTACTGTTTTAAGGTCTACGTCCCCGATCTCTCTTATTGTGAATGAAGCAGTTCCCATAATTTCTTGTGAACTGTCAAATCGAATATTACCGCTCACGTTTTCAAGGTCTTCCAGCTTTACCTCGTTCTTGTCGAGCAATTCATACCGAAAATTTATTGTCCGGTCAGATTCAAGCATTTTTAGTACTTCTTCATGCGTATATCCGCCTTGTGCAAGGCTATACATCAAACCTCACCTCCAAGCTATAATCTATCTGGCTTAATGATATTTCAACATTTTTGCCAGCGTTAAAAAGCGTATTTTCATAGCTTAGTTCATTGATTTCACAACTAAAACACATTTCTGAGTTGCGGAATAAATAAATTCCATTTTTGTCATACAGTAACCCGATTTTTTCTGCATTTGCATTGCTGAGATAAAAAGAAGTACTTACTCCTGTTTCTTTATGTATTCCTGATTCTTTTACCGGATAAGCACGCCCTTCGTATTTTACAAGTTCTGCCTCATTTGAAAATTTTGATTTTATGCTGTTGTACCAGTCACTATCTGATTTGTATATTTCAATGTAATCGCCCGGAGTATTTATCTCTGATAGCAACGCGCCTTTGTATTTTACCTTGATTGATTGCTTTCCGCTGTCGGCATAGCTGCCGTTGTGTGCCCTGATATAATACTCATACATAACATCAGATTTCACGGCATAATCAGTGTATTCAGATCCAGAAAACCGCCCAATCGGAATAAAGGTAATATCGTCTTCTGAGCGATACACAATTTTGTCTGCAGCAGTAGAAGTGGTTGTTATTAATATGCCGCCATGTGTAACAGATAGCTTCATATCTGGCGTGTTTGGTACTGAGGCTGATATAGTGAACACCTTTGCACTTTCGTCAGAAAACACGCCGTATACGCTTCCTATGCGCATCTTTACGGTATACTGCCCGTTTGGAAACATCATGTTAGGCACATAAGAACTTTTTAATCCTCCTGGCATATTTCCGCTGTCGTGAATAAGTGTTGCACCCTGGTAAATCCATATCCTAAATATAGCCGTTTCGGAAGCATTACTTCTCCACGCAATCTCTGTAATGGCATCGTTTTTCATAGTGTCAATGATTGGAGCTGTGGGCCGTCCGGTAAGTTCAAATGAACCGTAGGCGTACTCAGAAACCGCATTGTTAGCATTGTAGGTCCTTACGCGCCATTCAATGATTCCGGTTGGCAAAGCGTTTGTATCTACTGTACGGCTTTGTGTAGTAGTGACAACTCCAAGGGCATCAGTCCATGAAGCATTGCCCTGCTGTCTCCACCCGAAATCATACTTTACTTGACCAGTGTCATAAAGAGAGTTGTGTTTCCACTGAAATGTTAAAGCGTTGCCTTTTTCAATTACATCACCATTTGGATAAAGTATAGTTGGAAGATCTGGAACCGCGTCATTGTATGTAATCTCAATGTACGGAATATTGCTTGATTCTCTGGAAGAAAATTTCCATATTTCGGTGTCGTCTGATTGTGTAGCTGTTAAGTCACTTAATCCAAATACTGCGTCATTAGTTCCTTGTCCGTTTGTTACAATAGCGGTAATATCCCATACAATCCACTCATTTGCGCTTTCAACATAAACCGGAGACGTTATTTCGGTTGGAGAGTATGCTAAATCACTATCAATGTACTGCGACTGCACTGTGCCTCCGGTTAATGTGTTTACGCTTACTGGTATGGCGTACTGCGCTGCAGCTATCGTGCTGTGTCTGCCCTTTTGCGTGCAATGTATTTTTAACTCAGCCTTTGTGATTTGCTTGTTTGATAAAACCGGAATGTCAAATTGCAAGAAAGCAAGCAAGGCAGCGGTTGAAGTGACAACTCTGTGAACATACATATAACTGAGGCTGCTAAAATTACCGCTTGGAGAATTAAAGGCTACATATGTATCTGCTTTGCTTTGTACTATTTGAGTTGCCATATTATATCCCGATCCTTCCCGCTCTTATTGTTGGTTTCATTCTTTGTGCAAAATCCACCGCATCAGTAAAGTCTTTTGCGTTTTTAGCATCTATTGTAACATTTACATTGTATATATCACCGCCAGATGATTTTTTAGAATCGGCTGCGTTAAGTACTCTTGATCCGGTTGGCAGATACACCTTTTCTGGCCCATGCTCACCAATCCAAGCCATGCCGCCAGGAGCATAATCAGTACCGGAAGCGTAATACTGGGTTTGCTGCTTTTGCACAGTATTTTTCAGGTTTCCTACGCTATTGCCTACCCCATCCATGGTCTTGTTCAATTCATTTCCTTTTCCGGCAATGACTGCAATAATAACACCAAGGGCAAGCAAAGCTGCCACAACTCCGATTATAATAGCTGTTGTTTTTATTGATTGCGCGTCTAATCCTTTAAAAAAATCTATCATTCCTTTTCCTGTGTTTGTAACCTCTTTTATTGCTTTAACAACAAGCATTATACTTGCAACAGTTCCGCCAAGTGTTATTAAAGACTGCAAAACGGGAACCGGAACGCTTGAAAGAGTGTCAAAAAAAGCTGTCATAATAGGTGCGAGTGCAAGGCCAAAAGAGTTTTGCAACCCTTCACTTGATTTATTCATTCTTTGCAGTGAATCATCAAACGCGCCAAGTTTGTTTAAAGCGGTATCATCAAGCACGTATCCAAGGCTTTCAGCCTCTTTCCCAAGATCCCTCATTTTGCCGCTGCCTGCTTCTATCAGTGGGTTTAACTCTCTTGCCGATTTTCCGAAAATCTCCATTGATTTTGAATCTCGCTCAGTTTCGTTTGTTATTTTACCAAGGGCATCAATAAGGTCGTAAAAGGTATCTTCTGCGTTCCTGAGTTCTCCGTTTCCTTCTTTATATCTTACTCCAAGCCGAGCAAAAGATTTTTGCAAAGTTTCATTTCCATCCCTTGCTCCGTCCATGCTCTTAATCATTTTTGTCATGGAAGAACTGATTTGCTCGGTTGATACGTCTACGAGTTCGGCAGCGTAATCCATTTTTTGTAATGTGTCAGTTGCTAGTCCGGTAGTGCTTGACAGAGTTAATATATTGTCGGCGTATTCTGCTGCAGACTTTGAAGCGTCATAAAGTTTTGTAGTCATTGCTCCGATTGCTACCATGGCTATTCCAACATGTTCGCCTAAACCGTCAAATTTAGAAGCAAAGTTTTCAAGCATAGGAGAAGCTTCCAAGCCTATAGCATTGCCAACATCTCTAATTGTGTCGCCAAAAGACCGTTGCTTTTTCTCAGATTCTTCAACCGCCTTTCCAGCCTCTTCACTTTTATCCTTGTAGTCTTCAAGTTCTTTACTTGCATTTTGATATTCACCATTAAGTTTTTCAAGAGTGGTCATGGCTGTTAACATTTTCTTTTCGAGTGCATCAGTTTGTTTTTCTGTTGCTGTACCACTTGCCACGGCTTTGTCATAAGCCTTACGGTGTTCATCAACAATTTTACTCTGCAAGTTAATCATTTGCGATAAAGCTTCTTTTTTCACAGTAAGCTGATCGGTTTCATCACCGTAATTTTTTGCCTGCTCTTTTGCTAACTTAAACTCAGCTTCAAGCAATCCCATTTTACGGTTCATGTCTGTAATTCCACCGGAGAACTGAGCATAGTCAAGCCCAATCACTATTGTTTTTTTGTATGCGCTATCGCTCATGTGAAACCCTCCACTTCTTTCATGGAACTTATTACGTTTGACTGGCCTTGCTGTGAAAAATATTTAGATTGATAATTTTCGCACGTTTCAGTGCTTAATTTATCATGATATATGTCAATCATTTTCAGTATCTTTGCTGGGTTGCTGTTTTCAAAATCATGCTCAGACATATGCATTTCTACGCAGTAAATGTAAAAAAGCATATCAAAATCAATTATTATTTTTTCGAGTTTGATTTTGCCAGCCCCGTTAATATCTGAGCAATCACTTTTTTTGTTACTGCTTCCTCTGTTTCCTGGTCCATTATTCCTGTTGATTCATTGTAATTATGGATAATCTCATTAAGATCTGCCGGATTCATAGATAATGCCATAGCGTTCGCTTCTTCAATCGTAAACTCAGGATTGTTAACCTTAATGCCAGAATAAATAATGATTGCCCCGAACTCTTCAATAGGTATATCTGAAGCTACTTTCTCTTTCTCATAAAGCAATTCCATCATATACCGCATTGCCCGAATGTTAAATGTTGCCAACATTGTGACGTTATCTGAAAATTGTATTTCTATTTCGTTCGCTGGCCTTACGGCTATTTTCTTCATTTTATATACCTCCTGATATAATAAAAGCCCCGTATTATGGGGCTTTTAATTACGGTGTCGCTGCCGGATAAGAAACCGGTCCAGTTGCAAAAAATGCCGTGGCCTGCGCTGCTGTGTAAGTTGAATTCGCCGTATCACCAAAGAATCTAATTTGCTTATCTGATTCTCTTGGAATAAAATTAACAGTTATAGAATCGTTTGAAAAATTGATATTTCCAGCAGATTGCTGAACAGTCTGATTCGCCGGTCTGGCTCTTCCTTTTAACAACCATATCTGTTCTTTTGTTCCCCCGGTTTGCTCGACTTCATATCCTATGGCTATGTATGGTGGCTGGTCTCCATCTTTTTCAATCAGTACACCATCTACATACGTATTGCCCATGATTTTTGCTCGTGTTTCAATAAACAGTTTGTTTAAATCAATTACCACAGCAAGGCCTTTTAGCAAAGCAATGTCTTCCTCTTTTGCTCCGTTTCCATATTGCTCACCAGCCGCAATCTGTGGAGTAATCTGTATTTGCATAGCCTTTCCTAGTGTTTCTACAGCATCGTATGTAGTTCCTGCCGATGTATCGGTCAGCAGTAAGCAATATACAGGATTTGTTACATTAATACGGTTTGATTTAGCTGATGCCATTTTATTCCTCCTTTATATATTTAAAATTTAAGTTTGCGCGCCATACCTTACCGTTGTTGTCATAGCTTATCATTATCTGAGAAGCAGTGCAGTAAGTGAGTAAAGCAATCGCCTGTTTTAATGAAGATGCGTAAGATGATGCTAATTCTCGTTCTTGGCACCAGATATCTATTTCGTAGGTTTCTGACGCTTCCGTTTCTTTACCGTTGCCAGAAAGTTCGGTATCCTCCATGCTTTTATACCAAGTAGCACATGGAAAAAGCAAAGGTTCTGACAAGTCAATTACCGGAATATCTAAAGTGGTTTTAATAAGAGTTTCAATGTCCATTACTGCACCACCTTTTTCATGATATCGTTCAAGGCAGTATCTATATCGCCTTGTGACGCTTGCAATGATCGTTCCATAAATTTTGTTCCTTGGATAAATGTGCGTCCGTCTCTTGCGATATGTCCATCGTTAAGGAATCCCCATTTATAACCGGTGTACTTACCACCTTTTATGCTGACATAGTTATCACCCTGTTTATTTTTTTTGACCGTAAACTTCACATCATCTTTGATATGAACATAAGGGCGAGATCCGTCATAGTTTTTTGGGTCTTCTTCAAGCCTTGACTCTATTCCGGATCTGCGAAGATATCTCACAACATTGTTTTTAATGGCTGCCCCGGTCTTTCTCAAAAACTTTTTTTCTTCTGTCTGCATTGATTCAGGTAACGATCTTAACATTTCGTCAATAGATTCAATTTGTTCCTTGAAATTAATTTCAACTTCGATATTATCACCCCACAGTCAGAGACAATGTTGATTCGTCTTTTTGGTATGTGCGCAGTATGTTGTAAGTGGCTCCGTTAAAAGTAATCCTTTGTGGAGTTATCATTTTCCCGCCAGATACAATAGACATTGACTCATAATCTTCCGGGTCAATGTCTATGTTAAGTTTCGGTTGCAATCCCACTCCGTAAGCCTGATAAAATTCGCTTCGGCTGCAAGATGTTTTACCGCAGAACACTTCTTTACTTGTTTCATTGATCTGGCTGCCGGAACCAACGCGAACAATTAAGGTGCAAACATCATTTCTCATGGTGTCGGCACCTCCTTATATTCGCTTGCAAGAGACATTGCTGTCTTAGCCGCCTCATATGCCAATTTATATCTTTCAGCTTCTCCGTTATAGTTTTCTTGCCACCTCAGATAAAGTCTTAGAGTAGCATAAGAGAGTTTATCACCGTCTGGTATATAATTAACGCCAGCAATGTTAAGATCAATGAGGCATGCTCCCTTTAGTTCTTCTAATTCGTCATCTAATTTGATGTGGCTGAATCTGACCATACTGCGCATCTGTTCAATTGTTACATTAATGGTCAGCATATATAATCACCTCACTTTGCACTTTTTTGAGGTTTTTCCGCATCGGTAATTATTTTAACAAGCTGCCCGTAACGGGTGGAATTAAATTCTTCCACCCGTTCAGGAGTTGCCGAAAATATTTCACCTGTTTTTCTTATCTTTTTAGCTTTTATATCGCGGAATTCCGTCAATGTTATAACATTCATGGATTACCTCCTACGCTGCTGGTTTGTTTCTGATCAGAGCAAATGCTTTTGTATCAAGCACTCCACCATCAACAATGGTATAGGCGGCATAATCAACCGTTCTTGCTTTTACATGTTCCTCTGTAGCAACAGACATCGGCTCGTTTGTATTCATTACGTAACCCTGCATCGGATTTCCGATAAGAATTGAACCAGTTGTTATTCCGGCATCAGGTTTAACAACCATTCCAAACATTCTGCCTACTCCGCCAGCTGTCACATCTGGAATAAATAAAGGTCTTCCCTGTCCGTCAAGCAGGTTTGCAAGCTGGCCCCAGATTGTAGCGTTAGATGCATAAATTGCAGCAGTTGATAAATATGAAGAATGGATTTTTCCAATTGCAGAAGTAAACATTGTATAGCTTAATGGAATAGGAGTGGTTGCTTCTGGATCATATTCTACAACCTGTGGAGTGCTTGATTCTGCCAGTAAAGCGGTTTCAATTCCTTCTGGTTCCTTTGGAGTAGCTGTTGCTCCTTTGCCTTTTGCAACTGCGGTTCCAAGTGCCACACCAATTCTTTCAGCAAGTTCGTTCTGAATAAACGGAATAAATTCTTCAACAGCCATGCTTCTTAATTTCCATGTAATTGTAATTGCTTTTGCAAGTTCGCATCCGCTTAACGTAAGTTCTGCAAATGTATTCTGCTCGTCTGCAGTTGCGGTACCCTCGGCATAGAATGCAGCATCACCGGCAGCAATTCCAGAATGCTTTTTAATCGTTAGTGTACCTCTTACATTGAACTTTTTAACGTCAGCAAGTAATGGATACATCTCAGTCGCTCTTTTCCAGATACCTGCAACAACCGTTTCCGGGATTAAAACTGATGTATTGCTTGTGTCGTGAGTATAAGCATTGTTAAATTCTAAATTCTTTTTGTCGAACACCTTTTTCTCTCCGCTGTCAAGCTGTTTACCCTGCATTGTTTTAGCCCACGCGTTTTCGTAAACCTTGTTTTCGTCAGTGCTCACATTGTTTTGTACTGCTTCCATTGATACGCTGTCAATCATCGTTACAGTTCCTGTTGCAACGCTTGCGTTTTCCATATTGATCCCCTTTGTTTTGTCTCTTAAGGCTTCTACGTTTGCATTCAGCAGTTTTGATTCTTCCCACTGATTATCAAGCGTTTCAACCTCTTTTACTTTTGCTTTTGCGTCTTCGATTTTTCCTTCGTTTGTCAGCTGCTCACTTTCGTTAAGTAGTGCCTCTCTTGCTGATAAATATTTTTCTTTTTCCATGTTGTTTACCTCTCTTTTAATCTTAGATTTTTGATTTTTGACATTAAAAAAGCAGCATCGCCTTGATCGGTGTCCTGCTCATTAATCATTTTTTTGATTTGGTTCATTCTTTCTTGACTTGGTAGTGCAAAGTTTCCGGCTACAAGTTGACCGTTTGTGTTATTTTTTTCATCAAACATAATTCCATCAATTAAGCCTTTTTCTAAAGCCTGATCTGCCGTTAGCCACGTTTCCTTTTCCATCATTAAAAGCGCGTCTTCTTTGCTCATTCCAGATTTTATAACATAAGCATTTGCTAAAGCGTCATCAGCGGTCTTTAAAACTTCTGCGGTTTTTTCAAAATCTGAATGGTTTCCTTGCGCACCTGTTGATGCACAATGTACCATCATGAGTGCAGTTGGAGACATTTCACAATGTCTGGCCATTGCTATTATGCTTGCCGCGCTGCAAGCTTCACCGACTATGTAAATATCAACATTGCCTTGGTGAGATCGAAGCATTGTATATATTTCACTTCCAACGTCAATCACACCGCCTGGACTGTTTATATAAACTTCTAATGGTTCATTAAATGCAGCCCCCAATACATTGTAAACATCTTTTGGAGTAGTGGAATCCATTTCCAGATAATCGTAATACCATTTGTAATCATTTGGGATTATCGCACCTTTAATATCAATTCTTTTCACTGTTTACACCTCCTTCCTATTCTGTAGTAGGCCTTGTGTCAAGCCGTCTTACATATATATCGCCGCCTGGGATTGGCCCTTTGTTGAGTACCTCTCTTACCTCGTCAGCATTCAGTATGCCCCTGTCAACATAATTAACTAAGCTTAATTTGGTTTGCATACTTGCAAATGAAAGATTTGCGCTCTCAAACATTATCTTGTTTCCAAAACCCCTTTCACGGCGTGAAAACAGTTTTCTTGTATACTCATTTGACAGCTGAATAACAACAGGTTCTATGCTTGATTCGTAATATGATATCCAATCATCTTCACTGTACTTAGCCTGCACAATTTTTTCATTTGTGTTGAAAAACGAATATATCCGCTGAACTGTTCTATCCATTTGTGTTGCGTTTGGAACAAAGTCCTTTGGTTCAATTTGCTTTGCGTCCATTTTGGCATCAGTAGCAGCCGCCCCTACTGTCTCCGATGTTTCAGTGTTCAAAAAGCTATCTACAAAATCTTTGGTTTGCTTTTTGATGTCTTCCGGTCTTATTGTCTGGTTAAATTTTAATAACCATCTGATAATGTTAGAGTTTTTTATTGCTTTTATAATGCCTTGATCGGTAGTAACAACAATTTCCATTAACGGGGTTAAAGCGGCGGCTGGATTGTCGCCAAATATATCATTACTGTTAAAATCTTTTCTTAAATGAATTACATCAGTATATTTAAAGGTAAATATTTTACCCTTATTTGTTGTAAATCTTAAAAATAATTCTAACTGTTCATTTTGTATAGCTTCGCAACTTGATGTAACAATTGGATAAATAGCTGTCGGGTATCCATTTGGATCTCTTTGTATATAAGCAAAGGCGTTGTTTGTGAGTTCCAGTTGTACTGCAAGTTTTTCTTGTAGCATCTGTCCTGTCATGTATGGATTGGGTTCCTCGAGCAGAAACTTCATATAAATCTCTGGATTAACCTTTAAATCTTTTGATCCATCTTCTTTTATAGTTTCTCTAATGTGCTTTCCGACAATTTTACCAATCGCCTGTGCTTTTGGTCTTATTGCCGATCTTACAATATCGCTGTGATACAAATTACCATTATAAGAGTAAAACCCATCTCCCATATCAGTTATTAATTGATATTTTGATACCGTAACAGTCTTATTTTTAAATTTATCTAAGATTCCCAAATCTTCCTCCTTTCTTATATCATTGATAGATATTCTTCTAAGTGATTTTCGTAAACAACATAAGCATCAAGCAAGCCAGCTAGCCCGTCAATTCTCCTGGTGCCTAGATTTCCCTTACAAGGTTGAATGTTATTGTTTTTATCTATATCAACAGATGTGTTTGTTAAGCACCATTTCAAAATTGGGTTGTTATTATAAATTATTTTTTTCTTGTCAAGATCTGCTCCAAGTGATTTCATCGGACTTGATAAAGTTTTTTTGCCTTGAATAATAGGCTCCATTACGCTTTTACCAAAAGTGTTTACCATGTCTTCAACAAAATATGTAGCAGACCATGAATCATATCCGCATTTAAACAAATATATGTCATACTCATTCTGTATCTCTTCGTACCATTCTTTTACAAATTTATAATGTACTTTATTCCCCGGACAAGTTCTCAGTAATCCTTTACTAGCCCATATGTCATACGGTATTTTATCTTCCTTTACTCTCCTTTCCAAAAGATCTTCTGGAAGCCAATACATTTGTAATACATAAATCATGTCGTTATCAGGAACTCTAAATATTACTGTTGCATTGGTAAGATCAGTTGTGCTTGACAGGTCACACCCGCCTATTCCGTATCTAGGCCGTAAATTTTTAACCTCAAACAACTCGGTATTGTTAATTTGTTCAAACGTAAGCCACGCTTCGGAAGATGTTTCACGGATATTAAATTCTTTGCAAACCAAGTTTTTAACAAGTGATGGATTTTGCATTGCCTTTTCAACCTTGGCTTTTAAAGTAGCGCGGTTTTTAATCGTTCCAAGTCCAGGATTTGCTTTTTTCCAGCATTTTTCATTTATCCATTCTTTTCGATTATCCAACTCATAAATAAAAGCTATGAAATGCTCGTCCTTATACCCGTTTTCATCAAAATATCCATTAATTAAGCGTTCTGCTTCTTCGTATTTTTGATCGTATATATCTTCTCTTACTGTTCCGGCAGTAGAAGTGATAAATATTAACGGCTGTTCTCTGGCTGTTACACCATCAGCAATAATATCATAAAGAGCTTTTCCGTTTTTCCACTGATGTATTTCGTCCATCAAACCGCAATGTACATTTAACCCATCTAATGTATCAGAATCACTTGCAAGAGGTTTAAATACTCCGGCGTTGAAATCCTCGCTTGAAAGTTCGGCTACCAGTGGTTTGATCCTTCTTAAAAGTGCTGGTGATTTTTTTACCATACGTTTTGATTCAAGCCATATAATCTTTGACTGATCTTTCTTTGTGGCTGTTGCGTATACTTCCGGGCCTTGTTCTCCATCACCAACAAGCATATAAAGCCCTACGCCACTTGCTATTAGTGATTTTCCGTTCTTTTTTCCAACAATTAAGAGTGATTCATGGTATTTTCTTAACCCGTTTATGTCAATAAAACCGAACACAGTGGCAAGCATTGCTTTTTCCCATAACTCAAGTACTACTTTTTGACCGCCTGCTTTACCTTTGGAATGGTGGCAATAATTTTCAAAAAACTCAATAATATGGTTTGCTCTTTTTGGACTATAGAAATATTCACCGGGATTGTGTATGTCATATACAACCTTTTTATAAGTTCTTTTTACTTTGTCGCTTACAATTTCGCTTCCAGAATTAATTTCCTCCCAGTATTCAAGTATTGGGTTGTAAGTTAAAGGATATTTTTTCATACATCCTCACGTCCTTCGACAAAATCGTCAAAATCGTCATTTGTTGTGGTAACCTTTGTCTCTTTTGGCAGCAATCCAAGCAGTTTTTCATTTGCAGTTGTATATCTCTGAATCATGGTATGATAAGTCTTCACATATGGGCTTTCTCTTAAAATCGTATAATCACCCTGTGGCATTTCATCAATAACGCCTGTTTCGTTTATGTTTTTTCTTAATTCTTCAAGTGTAATTCTCATGAAAGCGCACTCCTGAATAAGGCCATCAAGAGTTTTGGTTTTACGTTGGTCTATTTCTTTGTATATCTCTTTAAGTCTTTTTACCTCCTTGTCAATCTTTTCATCTTTGGTTAACTCCCTCTTTCTTGCCATAAAAATCACCTTCTTTCAGGGGTGGGGGTCATATGGAAATTACCTGTGTGTTATTTAAATGTTGGGGACTCGGTGAAATCAAAATAACCCCCACTTTCGTTTAAGGGGGGCCTATGGTCATGCGTCAGAACGGAATCGTCTGGTTTTATTTCTTATTTCCCGCATTAAATGCTACTTATTGAACGGAATCGTCCTTGTTTTGTTTGTACTTATTGTATGCAGCATTGGCTTGCTTGAACAATTCACAATACTGAGCATCATCAGCTGTGATATCTCCACCTGTTACATCATCTGCAGCCATTAGATACCACAATGCTTTCCTTACATCTTCTTCTCCTCCCTTGTGCTTGTGTCTCCATAAGTATTTGAATGCTGTTATCTTGCAATATATAATCACATACCTTACACCGAATGCAATCTTCATCGCATCGAAGCATTCCATACTGCAACTGTCAGCGTAGTGTGTTGGGTGATTAACCATGTCTGCGTTTGTATTCACTCTATTACCTCCCAATCATCAGCCATTAGATCATCTGGTGTTGGATTCCAGCAGAACGATTTGTGCCTACCAACTCCCGTGATTGGTTCTGTGGGCATCAACGCCCATTCGAATATACTCCATTTTCTTCGCCTTATACTTGCTTTCTTATCAACGGCTTCTTTGATAGCTTCATGTATAAACATTGTCCAGTCCTCCTGTTAATGATAGATACGTTTACCACACTCTCTGCACTCATGTATGTGGTGTGTGCGCATTACTCCTGGTCTCTCAGTATCAAGGTAATAACCTATGTACTTTGTCTTGCTACGCTTGCATCGTAACCGTTTAATAAGCTTTGATATCATTCCAGTTCCTCCTTATCAATTAATTCCGACCACACTTACCCAACTAAGTTTGTTATCGTTCAATCTGTCCCTAACCTCTACAATGTCAACGCCCTCGTCTTTAAGTATTACATCACACCTCATGCCATCAGTACGAACCGGTATAGATCTGAATGATATCACCTGTATATCCCAATCATATTTTTTCTTAGCTTCTCTCTTCACGCAATCAGCCTACACTGAATTATGAACTATAATCGGATAACCTGTCTCTGCTGCAATTCTCATAAGGGCATAACTCTTTCCAACCTTACGTTCCAGAATATGCGTTATGTAGTCTCTCCCCTGTTTGTTCTGGGCTATCAGTACATCAGCTTTCAATCTGTCGTATATTTCGTTTCCTGCAATTTGTATTTCCTCTTTTGTACGTGTAACTGCGGTGTCGTGTCTTGCCTGCCGCATCTTATCAGTCATGAATATTCTTTCCATCATTCTTCCTCCCTCAAAATAATAGGAACCGGATTCCCTTCTGCATCAAACGTGCATCGGCTCCGGTTCTCTCTCTGCTTTATGAAGTGTCCTTCTTCCCTGTCGTGGCACTCTTTACACTCATACTCTAAGTTATCATGGCTTAACGATATCAACGGGTCATTGATGTTCTCTGGTGTCAGCGGTATCTTGTGATGTACCATATACCCAAGTCTTTCACGGCATTGCTCACACAGTCCGCCGTCAATCGCTATCCTTTCAGCTATGTAAGCCTTGCGGCATCTGCGCCATGACATTCCATCATAAAAGGCTCTGGCGAATTCTTTAGCCATCTATAATCGCCGCCAGTTCGGTATGTGGATCTATAACTACACATTTAATTCCAATCTTTTCAGTAAGATTCTTTTCTATATCTTCAATGTCTGACTTGCGCATTATACATTTTGTTCGAAATATTATCTTTTCTGTCCCAACTGATATAATAGGAACCACATTTACCGAGCCATTGTCATTTGCAAATGCAATACCAGGAATGCTTTGTGTCACTGTTTTTCTTTTTTCTGTTATTGTTTGTACTGAACTGCCACTAATCGGCGGATGCGCTGGTGGTGTATTACACATTCTCGCGCCCCTTATATCTGCATTACCGAAAAATTTCATATCTTATCCTCCTTTATCGTTTTGGTCCCGGATATTTCAATGCAAGCAATAATTCTTCATCCCTTATCTCGGCTTGTATCCTTGCCTTTTCTGACCTGTCTTTAAATATCCAGATCACGTTTAAAATGATCAATGTTGCACATATCATTGCTGTTATGATAATTGCTGTTGTATTCATATCGTTTTCCCTCCCGTGGTTTGATTTTTAACATATAAAAAGCACCAAGGTAATTACCTCAGTGCTTGCGTTTAATGTAATATTTTGCTTTCCAGTGTTACGCCTTTTCCTGGCTCCGCAACCTTTATACCGTCCTCGTCATAATAATAAACATCTACTGCCTGCGTATCTCTAATTGCTTTGTATTTCTGACAAATCACTGTCAATGTTTCATTCACATTCTTACAAAACACCATCTTATCTCTTTCCATGCCGGCATACCATGAATCGCTTTCAAGCATAATCTTGTATATTCCGTCACCATTAGACTTTATATCCTTTATATTATCAAGCTTGCTTACGTATTCCATAATTTCTTTATTCATGGAATCATAATCAACTTTATGACTTGACATTTTGATAAGAGTTGTGATGCTAAATATAATTATTAATGATGATGCAACAATTGAAAGCAAGTAAAGACCTTTTTTCTTTTCATCGTTCATATATTTTCCCCTCCTTATATACCAGTATATAACATATCTACGCAAAAGAAAATACCTATCAATAAATAGGTATTTTCTTTCAGGGGGAAATATTGTGTAACTTTCCGGAGGGGAGAAAGCATGTTGCAATTGGTATTTATTACCTTTTGCATGATATCATAATAACACGGAAGTACCCCCTTCTAGTTCCCCACTTTTTAAAATTTTATCTTCTCTGTGCTAAAAGATAGAAAAAATACCTTCTTGAATCATAAAACTTTGTTCTTGATAAAGGAACTTGCATAAATTCATATGGTATTCCTTCTGTAACATTTTTAATAAGCCAACTATAAATTTCTGAATCAGCTTCCATAGCTGCCCGTTCTATTAAATCAATGTCTTTTTTAAGTGATGAATTTCTAATTGCTGCCCTTTCTGTTGGGTTCCCCGGTAAATTTCCTTTTGGAAGTCCATCACTAGCACTTGATCCAACACCATAGTTTTTATATAGTTCCTGTTTCTTTTCTCCATACTGCATACAGAAGTATTTTAATTCATTATACTTTGCACGCGAGATATTATAATCACTCAATTTAATATCCCGTTTTCTTACAGGTGACTCAACCATAATACCTCCTTCTCCTGCTGCCCTGTCTGCCTTACGGCAGACTCACAACCCAAGTTGATTGATTTGTTTTTGTAAATCATCTAACGCAACCCATTTATTTTGTGCCACTGCTCTCAATTTATCATCATGGCTCAATCCCGCTATGTCCCCATAGCTTTGTTTTGAATTATCTATGAGATCCATGATTTTATTTTTCACGATCTCAACCTTTTCTAATTCAGCTGCTTTCATTCTGAAATACTCATTCTCATTCTTCATTTCTGCTGCTGTTTCCATCATAGCATCACCCCTTTCGCGGTCTATGTATCCTCCTAACCCTGTTCCCCGGAACGTCAACATATTCCCCGGTATTAAGAAGAATACCTATCAGATTTTCACTGGTTCCGATCAATTCACCGAATCTTTTCTCTGGCAATACCATTACTGGAACTATCGGTACTACTGGCTTACCATCTTTTGTATATTCCCATTCAAGTTTCATGTATTCTCCTGCTGCCATGAAAAGCATTGTTTCTGTTTAGTCAATAGTATCTGCTTCTACCGGAATCCACATTTTAGGATTAAAGTTAAGAGTATATTTATATTTGTTCACTTTGCTTTCTCCCATATCTTCCACAACATAAGTCACATTATCGCTTAATCCCACAAAGTGTTTCTCATATTTACCATTTTCATTTTCTACGATAATTTCAAGTTGATTATCACCCCGGTCTGCCGTAATAGACATTTTTCCAGTCATTTGAAACAATACATCTCCTTCAATACAATTAATAACGGTAAGTTGCCGTATCACATTAAAGTTATCAGCTTCTTTCGATAGATTATATGAAACTCTTGCAGATTCGCTGCATCCTGCCAATGTCATAATAACAACACAAGCTATTATTAGAATTACTTTTCTCATTTTATCAATCTCCTTCTTAAATCTTCGTTTAGCCTATGAAGTCATATATATTTGTCTGTCCTGCAGGCTCAAAATTCATCCACAATATTTCTCTTTTCTTACTGCAAACCTGTGAATAGCATGTTGTTTCTTCCCTGTACCAGCCGGATAAACGATCATTATACAAATCACTGTCATATCCGCTTAACAGCACAGGGCCTTTATGTGCCTGCAAAACGTCTATCAAGTCATTTTGCTGTTTATCGTCCATTTCATGGCGGTATTGTTTTCCGTGTCTTGTGCTCAGTACATACGGAGGATCAGCGTAGATTAAAACCTTCTGGTTATTAAACCGTTCTATCAGTTCTACAGCCGGGCGATTTTCAATCTGTACCCCTCTGATCCGTTCAGCTGCTTTCATTATCTTATCTGGTAGATTGCACCAATCTGTTGCAGCATAGGCTTTTTCACGTCCCTGTACGTCATTCTTCCAGCCTACCTTTTCCCCAGTAGTGCGGAACCCGTGGCCCATATTCAGCCTTATGTAGAAATTAACTGCCTTACCAAAACTGTCCTTTGGTACCGTTTTAAAGGCATCATCATAAATTTGTCTTGCGTAAGGAGTTAAATATATCTCTCTGGCCAGTCGTTCCGGGTCCTTACGAATCCATTCGAAAAGGTTTACAACATTACCGTCCAGGTCATTCACTGTTTCAATGTTTGACCTTGGCTTATTGAATAGTACGGCTCCACTACCGAAGAAAGCTTCTAAATAACTATGGTGTTCCGGGAAGTAACTTATAATCCAGTCTGCAATACTCCATTTACTTCCCGGATATTTCATTACTGCTTTCATCTTTTCCCTTTCTTTTTATGCAAATCTAAGCTGTGATCCGCTATAATCTATTTTCATATTTGGCATCCGTTCTCCTATTCTCAGATACGGGCAGTTTGCAGATACCAGAGCTTTTGCCATTATCGGGACTACGCTATTTCCAATTCTGGCAACCTGTTCTTTCACCGGATATGTTTTTCGTTCATAATCCTTATCAATGATATAATCCATAGGAAATCCCTGCGCCAGTTTAAGCTCCGGCTCTGCTTTTAACATACGCAGGAAAATATCATGGATAATGTATTGTTCTCCATTGACTTCAAAAACCACATTCACAAGCCCGAAACGATCCTTTGTTGTAATTGTCCCAAGTGGAGAATTTATTTTCTGCCCTACTCCCTGACCGTAGTACTTAACAAGGAAAGCGGATACGAGGCCAAAATGTCCAGGTGAGGTTGTTATTGTGTGTAACGGTTCTTCACAGCCTTGACCTATTCCGGTTTTATAAAATTTTGTGATGAATGCAGTTACCAATCCATACCTATTGCTTGTATCAATGGTTTTTAGTGGTTCATCTAAATTCTGTCCCCTGGAATCCCCTTCTTTTGTTTCACCGTGATACTGGATCAGAAATGCTGCAGCTTGCTTTTCTGGAACAATGAAAGGATTTTTATTGTCAATTATGTATTTTTTAATTCCGTTTGCAATTCGCTTTTGCGTTGCCTCTGCAAGTGGTTTCTTTCTGTCAAAAATTGATTTTCCAAAATCTGACCAATCTATAACGGATGAAGCCGGAACCCATGAATTAAATCCATTTTCTCCATTTTTGCTATGAGTTTGTACAGGCCATATTATTGGCTTCCCATCGCGCCTGAGTATTGCATACCAGCGTTTTCTTGTTGTCGGCGCGCCATAATCAGCCGCCACAAGCTCTCTACAATCAAATTCATATCCAAGTGATTTCATAGCAGTAATAAAACGGTTGTAATCCTCCCCTTTGCGTTCCTTAATCGGGTGTCCACTGCTGTCCAGTGGTCCCCATTGTTGTATTTCTTCTACATTCTCCATAAGGATCACATCAGGAAGAATTGCTTTTGCATGTTTATATACTGCCCACGGAAGTATACGCAGCCCCTTTTCTCTCGGCTGTCCTCCTTTTGCTTTGCTATGGCTTGTGCAATCTGGACTGGCCCACATCAAAGCAACGTGACGGCCTTTTACGTATTTCTGCAAATCCACCTTGAAAATATCCTCAGTCAAGTGTAATGTATCTGGGTGATTGGTTTTGTGCATCCGTATAGCCTGTGGATCGTGATTAATAGCAATATCAATATGTCTACCCAATGCCATTTCAATTCCAACGCTTGCACCGCCTCCACCAGCGAAGCAATCTATAATTAAATCTTTCATCTTTTCTAAAAGGAACCCGGCGCGCCTTATTCCCGGGAAGGTTCCGGCTCCTTTCTTTTATTTGACCATTTTGCCAGCATTGGCAATATGGTTACTCATGCAAATTTCAGTTTACTTGATTAAATAACCACACAAAAAGACCTACTAACATTAAATATTGATAGCTAGTAGGTCTTGGAATACAAATATAAAATTTAAATTTTTCCCTTTAACTGGTTTGGAGACTTTATCCAAATAAGCTTTTTTTCATACTTAATGAGCCTGTTTTTATGAAAATTACGATTTCTTTCAAAATCATTTGTCCATTTAAACATATGCTTTAGCATATCATAGGTAGGCTTATAGTTACTTTTTTCATATCCGATTTTTTGCTTTATAAATCTGAAAATTATTCGATATATCCTAATATACAATGGTGTGTCTAAAAAAATAATTTTATCTGCTAAATCATATAAGATTTTTTGGCTTTCTCTATAAGTTCCCTCTATAATCCATGAACTATTTTCATCTATTTTATCAATGATTTCTTTTTGCTCTTGATCAGAACGTTTATATCTTTTTTCATTAGGAAATCCCCATGCAATACAATCTCCTTCATAATAGATTATACTTAATTCTTCCGATATTTTTATTGCTAACGTTGTTTTCCCACTTGCAACACTACCAAATATGAGTATTTTCATAAATACCTCTATTCTTAATAAAATTAAATAGAATAAAATCTATAATGATATTTTACATTAAATTTCCCCAACTATCAATATTAAGTTCTCAATGTACAGTAATTCATCAAATCCTAATTTAACGATTTTCACCCCTGTTTTTATCAAAAATTACGCTTAAGTGTTTATACTGTCAAGTAATGGTCTAGCGTCGCGCCGGGGGCGCTGACGCTAGACCATATTCCATGAATGAGCAGACAGCCCCCCCAGAAGAGCAGAAGAGCGGATAATAATTTGACCCCCAACAGAGATAACTATCGTACCACTTTTGGGGCAAATCCCTGTCTGGACAACCGCTGAACCTTTTCATACGTATCATAGGATTCCCTAAGATCATCAGTCTGGATAAAAGAGCGTACCCAACGTTTCGGAAGCTTGAATTTCTTCTCCGGACTGTAATTATCTATAACAGAGCAATAGTCATCCGCATCATAGCATTTTACCCGTGTCCAACGTCCGAAGAATGTACGGCATTCCATAACGTCATAACATTGTTCCCGGAGAGGTTTTGCAACACGAGTAAACACCTGTGAAGATGATAAAATGGTTATTTTCTGCTTACGTTGCATCGTAGATTCCCATTCTATGTCAGCGGAATCTGCATCCGAAGCAGTAGCGATGTAGAACTGCATATAAATTTCCTCCCGAATATAAAAAAACCAACAACTTGTAAAAGGTGTTGGAATTATGATATAATTATGCGTGGCGGTTTTAAGAGTAAGTGACGGTTTCAACTATTCGCGAAAGTCTAGTTTAACGAATAGTTTTGTGGAAAAATTATAGAATAATAACATTCACATAAAATTTATACAGTTTACTAAAGCTTCAACTTTAATTTATATTTAACATTACCGTTATATTACTATTATGCTATTGCTCGATTGATAAATGCGGTTTCAAATTGCAATTACTGTAATTAGGGATCTTATTATTTCAAATTATTCATATGTAAGAATTCCGGATAAAGTAAAACTATGGCATATATAAAATAATTTATACATAAACAAGAGGTGAATTCATGAAAGCTACGCTCTCCTACCATCAACAAAAAGATATTGAAAACGTAAAGCATCTGCGTGAGTTGATCAAAGAACTGCCCCATTTCTGCGGTGATTTTTTCCGAGGCATTGAACCACGAACATCTTCCCGTACCAGGATTGCCTACGCCTATGATTTAAAGGTGTTTTTTGACTTTTTGCAAAAGGAAAATCCGGTCATTCGTAAGCTTGAGATGAAAGAAATCCCATTGGACTTTTTGAATACACTTAAGGTTGTAGATATAGAGGAATATATGGAGTATTTAAAGTACCGGTTTAATGATAAAAATCAGGAAATAACCAACAAAGAGCGTGGAGTCATGCGAAAAATCTCCTGCTTGAAAAGCTTCTATAATTATTATTACCGAAATGAAAGGCTTCAAAACAATCCGGCTGCTTTAATTCAGCTTCCTAAGCTGCACGAGAAAGAAATTATACGTTTGGACATAGATGAAGTTGCGCTGCTTCTCGATGAAGTAGAAAAAGGAGAATCTTTAACAGAGAAACAAAAAGCCTATCACGAGAAAACAAAAGTTCGGGATCTGGCGCTGCTCACACTTTTACTTGGAACAGGAATACGTGTTTCCGAATGCGTAGGTTTGGATCTTAATGACATTGATTTTAAAAATGGAGGCATACGCATACATAGAAAGGGAGGAAAAGAGGTAACTGTCTACTTTGGAACTGAGGTTGAGGATGCACTCCTGGATTATCTGGAAGAACGAAATCAAATTATTCCTGATGAAGGTAATGAGAATGCACTCTTTTTATCCATGCAGAAAAAGAGAATTGCTGTTCGCAGTGTAGAAAATCTGGTTAAAAAATATTCCAGGCTGGTGACACCTTTAAAAAAGATTACTCCGCATAAATTACGCAGCACCTATGGAACCTCCCTTTATAAAGAGACTGGTGATATCTATTTAGTGGCAGATGTTTTGGGGCACTCTGATGTAAATACCACAAAAAAACATTATGCCGCGTTGGAAGACGAACGTCGTCGCAGTGCTAGAAATAAAGTAAAACTGCGGGAAAATTAATACACTCTTATTATGAAACGGCAAGCCAGCCTGAAAGGTATCTTTCAATTTTTCTACTTATGTCACGCCTCCTGGCACTTTACTGTCCCCATTACCAAATTGCCGCAAAAGCAAAGGTCGAATTTGCTGTGCAAGATAAAGCGAGCCACAAACACAAATGGGGTCAGAAGGTATAGTGATCTCTGTGGCAAAATCAAGTGCTTGCTGTATCTCATCAAAAGTGTATACATTACTGCAATAAGTTTTTGCCGTCTTTGCAAGACTTTGAGATGCCAGTGCTCTTGGATTATGTGGGGTAACAGCTATAAAATGATGAGCAAGTCTGGCAATTTCTTTAACCATAACATTATAATCTTTATCAGCTAATACTCCCATTATCACCGTCAGCCGTTGACTGGGTAGTTTATACAGACTATCCTGAAGTGCCTTTGCCCCTTCCGGATTATGACAACCGTCCAATAATACAAGAGGCGAGGTTCTGATTATCTCCTGGCGTGCAGGTATTTTAGCGTTTTTTACTCCTTCGGTTATTGCTCTCTGCTGAATGGAAAATCCCATTTCTGCAAGAGTAAAGGCTGCAGTTATTGCAGTAATACAATTATAAATCTGAAACCTGCCAGTCATGGACTTTATGTATTGCTGCCCCATATAGAGAAAGCTGTTCTCCGGGAAGGTGTCCTCCATCACATTAAGATGTTGCAGAGAAGGCACGATCAGTCTGCCATGTGCTTCGTTGCATCTATGTTTAATTATATTCATAGCTTCGGGCTGCATCAGTGGATAGCATATCGTGATCCCCCCTTTTATAATCCCAGCTTTATGCACCGCTATCTCTTCCAGCGTATTTCCCAAAATCCCCATATGGTCCAAACTTACCGAGGTGATAATTTGCAAAAGAGCGGGAGGAATGATATTTGTGGAATCCTCTTTTCCCCCAAGGCCACATTCCAGACAAACAAAATCACAGCCACTGCGGTAAAACCATTCAAAGGCTATCGCTGTAATTACCTCAAATTGTGTTGGATACTCTCCTTCTACACAAGAATCCTCCCAACAGGAAAATACATATTCCCCACAGCTTTCCAGCTGATTATAAGGAATAGGCAGATGATTGATCTGCATGGTTTCATTAAAATTCAAAATATAAGGACTGATAAAAAGCCCTGTTTTATAACCGCTCTCTTTTAAAATACAGGACAGTATAGTACAGGTGGATCCTTTGCCATTTGTTCCCGCTACATGTATAAATTTTAACTTCTCCTGCGGATTTCCCATATTGTTTAACAATTTCCCAATACGCTCAAGACCTAAATTTATACCGTATTTTGCAATGGAATTCAGCTTGTCCATCACAGACATATCTACCATGTTAGTCATAAAAAACACGCCCCCTTTCTGTTAGTGCAACACACCAGTCAATATGCTCCCTAAGGAACCACATTAAATTAATAATGATTATGAAAGGGCTGCAAGCAATCTTTTGACGCTCATTTTGCGAATTGGGTGTATCAAATGCGGGTCGATTTCACATAAAGGTGCAAGAACAAAATCTCTTATATCCATTTCCGGGTGAGGAACAATCAAATCTTCTGTATAAATGATTTTGTCTCCGTACATTAGAATGTCTATATCCAGGGTACGCTCTCCCCAATGGCGCAGTCGAACCCTACCTGCAGCATGCTCCAGGCGCTGGCAAAACTGCAGCAGCTGATTGGGGGTATAAAAAGTTCTTATCTTGATTACTGCATTTAAAAAAGAAGGTTGATCAGTTACCCCATAGGGCGGAGTTTCAGTATAAGTTGAAATTGCCATAAACTGACAGTTTTTATCCTGTACAACTGCCGCTTTTACAGTGTCCAGATATGCCTTTCTATCTCCTAAATTAGAACCGATTGCCAAGTAACAGATTTCCCGTTTCCTGGTAATGCAAAGTGAAACATCAGAAAATTTTGTAGCAATAGGCGCATGCGGTTTGTGTACAGTCAGGGATATCTCCTCAACTAAAGGGTACTCATACATTAAATATGACACAAGATTGTTAGCAAGGCTTTCAAGGAGATCATATCGATTGCTGCAGGCAAAGCTTTTTATCTTGAGCGCTACGTCTCCGTAATTTACTGTTTTTTCAATCTCATCATTGCAAAAGGATGTGTCTAAGACCAATTCGCAATCAATTGCAAACATTTGGCCTAGTTGCTTTTCACTTTCCAATACTCCATGATAAGCAAAAAATTCTATACCGGTCAGTGTTATTTTATCCATTTATCTTCCTTCATTATAGATTTTACCATTTTTATAGTGTCGAGATTTTGTTCAATGTCATGTACTCTTACAAAACTTGCACCCTTCATAACACCAACGGCAGTTGTGGCAAGTGTACCATAGAGTCGTTGATCGGTAGGTTTTTCAAGAGTTAGTCCAATTACTGATTTGCGTGAGGTGGCTATCATAACAGGATATCCCAGACTGCACAGGCGGTCGGTATTATTAATAACATGCAGGTTTTGATTGTAATCCTTGGCGAAGCCCACACCTCCATCCAAAATGATTTTTCCTTTTTCTATGCCTGCTTTCTCTGCCTTTTCAAGGCTGTCATTGATGTCTGACAAATATTCTTCCGAAAAATTTTTATATTGATTGCTGCGGCGGTTGTGCATCAGGCAATAAGCCAGACCGGATGTTGCAACCACTTGTGCCATCTTATCATCATATTGCAGGCCCCAAATATCATTTACCATATCAATTTTATTGCTTAGGGCCTGGACAACCTGCCATTTATAGCTGTCCAATGAAATTGTAATGTCAAAGTTTTCCTTCAGCTTTTCAATCACAGGAGCAACCCGACTAATTTCCTGCTCTGAAGATACTGTTGTATGCCCAGGACGAGTTGACTCTCCGCCAACGTCAATAATATCTATACCTTGACAGATCATTTCCTGCGCTTTCATCAGGGCATCATCTAAGGCATTATACTGGCCTCCGTCAGAGAAGGAATCTGGTGTAACGTTTAATATTCCTACAATATATACATTGTTTTGCGTGTCAAATACTTTATTGCCTATAATCAAAGGGTGACCTCCATATTTTTATCCTGTTGTTTCCAGTTGCACTGTGCCTGGGCGCTGCATAAAAAGCAATTACGGCTTTTTTTATCTGCAAACTGCAAAAGCTGTGAAAGTGTATGGGAAGTGTCTTTCGCGTTGTGATTTGCGATTGCAAGGGTAATTTCATCGACTTCATGCCGGCTAAATCCCGCGTCTTCCAGCAGCTTTTTTGCAATTACTGCTCCTTCCCGGGCGTGATCCGCCCCTGCGCTGTATTCGATACTCCTGCCAATGTCGTGCAGCAATGCTGCCGAATACACTAATTCCTGGGAATAATCATACCCTTTGGTCAAAGTTTCCAGATACATAATTCTGGCTACATCCAATAAATGGGAAAAGCTGTGTCCACAAAAAATTCTGTTTTTCTCAGATTGATTAATCTTAGATAACCAATCAATGTATTCTTGACTATTTATAATTTTATTTATTCTTTCCATCACTTTATTAAATCCTGTATGCTTTTTTGCAGTGCAAGATCTCCTTTCAGTATGCCTCTGGTTGCAACCGTTACTGTTTTAGTGCCAATTTTTTTCACCCCTCGCATGGTCATGCAGGTGTGAGTGGCTTCCACAATTACCATTACCCCTAATGGGTCAAGACTCGTATAGATACTATCAGCAATCTGGTTTGTCATCTGTTCCTGTATCTGCAGGCGACGGGCAAATACTTCAGTTACTCTGGCAAGCTTGCTTAATCCCACTACTTTGCCGTTTGGAATGTAGGCAATATGCACCTTACCAAAAAAAGGAGCAAGGTGATGCTCACACAGGGAATGAAATTCAATATCCTTTTCCAATACCACGTCATTGTTATCTGAATGAAATACAACCGATAAAAGTTCTGAGGCGTTCATATCGTAACCCTGAGTAAGCTCCTCATACATTTTTGCCACACGCGCAGGTGTGTCTGCAAGCCCCTCCCTCATTGGATCTTCTCCTATTGCTTCCAGCAAAAGGGCAATGGCCTGTTCCGCTTTCTGTAAATTCACCATAAATATATTCCTTTCTATTTTACAAATAGAGTAGCGCAGCCAGAGAAGCCTATATAAAAAAAGGACAGGCAATAAGCCTATCCCGCAAACATATAAACTTTAATAACAGCGGGATGCAAAATTTATACCGCAGGGCTTACCCTTTCGTTCTCCTGACAACTCCCCGTTCAGGAAACACTTTACGCATAAATTCCTACTCTGTAAAAGACACGGTGATACCGTATCTAAACTTGCAAATAAGTATACCACCTGCTTTTTAAATATACAACATAAATTATTTGGCATTAAATAGTCGTGTACTGACTCTATTGGATATCCCGTTATACAGGACAGACGTTCTGAATAATTCTTAGACAGGTTACTTATCCTGGCTCTGAACGAAATAGGCTACAGTCAGATACTGACCGGAATGAATGGTATCTTCCCTTAATCTGTTCATATTCTTTAGTTCCTGTACATACTGAGCGGTAGACATACCGCTGTTCTCAACATACTGATCAGCAATACTCCAAAGGCTGTCTCCGTTCCTGATCTCTATACTGGTATAATACTTCTCTATTAGTGGTGTTCCTACCTCACCGGCCAATGCATTCATCAGGGAATGTCCGCAAAAATGAGCTCCAAGCAGGACTGCCAGGGTTAACATGATTAACTGTTTCATAATATGCATACCTCCTCAAATATAAGAACATACGTTCCTTTCACTGAAATTATCATAACACTAAGAACATATGTTTGTCAATCTGTTTTGCATTTTTTCGAACAAAGGTTTGCATTTTCCCCGAACATATGTTACTATAGTTTTAATGAATAGGAATGAGGAGGCTGTGTTATGGCGCAAGAGAAAATTACACCCAAACAGCAGGAAATTTTAGAATATATAAAAGAGACTATTTTAAAGAAGGGATATCCCCCTGCAGTCAGAGAGATCTGTGAAGCGGTTAATCTTAAATCCACATCTTCGGTACACTCTCATTTGGAGACTCTTGAGGAAAAAGGATATATAAGAAGAGATCCGACTAAGCCCCGCACGATTGAGATTATTGATGACTGCTTTAACCTTACCCGCAGGGAAGTCGTGAACGTTCCCATACTGGGAACCGTTGCTGCCGGGCAGCCTTTATATGCGGAAGAGAATATTGAAAATTATTATCCAATACCCTCCGATCTTCTGCCAAACGCAGAGACGTTCATGTTGAAGGTCAGGGGCAATTCCATGATTAATGCAGGTATTTTGGAAGGGGATCAGATTATTGTGGAACACTGTCCTACTGCTCAGAATGGAGAGATTGTTGTAGCTCTTGTAGATGACTCCGCTACGGTAAAGAGGTTTTTTAAAGAAAACGGCCATTATCGTCTTCAGCCTGAGAATGATTCTATGGATCCTATTATTGTAGATCATGTTGAGATTCTTGGAAAAGTGATTGGTTTGTTCCGTTTGGGGATTCATTAAAAACAAAGCTTGAAGTTGACATAATTAATTTATGTCAACTTCAAGCTTATAAAAATAAAAAACGGCTCACAATAAAAATAATTGTTAAGCCGTTCATCTGCAATCTCATTATATCTTAAATTTATTTTGCATCTAAATCTTCTACGGCGATTATCTTTCCATCTCTCCAGATTCTTTCCAGATCATAGAAAAGACGGTTTTCTTTGTCAAATACGTGCACGATAATATCGCCATAATCCATAAGAATCCAATTGGCTGTCTGGTAGCCTTCCACCTGCTTGCATATATAACCCTTTTTACCCAGTTCCTCTTCAACGTTGTCTACCATTGCCTGTACCTGATTGGAATTCGTACCGCTGGCAATAATAAAATAATCTGCAAGAACTGAGACGTTTCGAATATCTATGATGCTGACATCCTCGCCTTTTTTATCAGATAAAGCTGCATAAGCAGTTTTTACCATATCCATGGATTGATTCATTTTGTTTCTCCCTTCTTTTCGTTGTGAACCTGTTTATAATAAGCATATGCCTGGTTAGAAACAGAATCCACAAAACTTCCTTTGCTTTCCAGATATTCAAGAGTATTCTTAAGAATCTGATAAACACATTCATCCAAATCTGTAAATGCAAGAGAACGAATATGAAGCAGATCCGGCGCTCTCTCCCGTCTTGGTTCAATATAATCTGCCGTAAATACGATTTTTTCAAGCAGGGACATCTCTGGTCTACCTGTTGTATGCCACCGTACGGCATTTAAAACCTTCTGGTCAGTAACATTATATTTATGCTCCGCCAGCCATGCCCCATATTTGGCATGCAGCACGACTGGGGCCTTAAGTTCATCATCAGTTAGTAGAATATTCTGTTTCCGGCACTTTTTTATAATGTCTTCGTTTCCGTAATGCTTTGCACAATCGTGCAGCAGACCCGCAAGCTCTGCCTGATCTAAATTACAACCGTAACGCATAGCCAATGCGGTACAGATAAAAGAAACACTTAAGGTGTGTTCATATCTTAAAGGATTCAGTTTTTCCTTTAAATCATTTCTCAATTCCATTATAACATCTATCATGCTTTATCCTTCTCCTGATATAAGCCTTGATCGTTAATATATAACAGTACCTCCTGGGGTACATATTCCGAAACAGAAAGACCTTTTGCAATTCGTTCCCGCAGCATGGCGGAAGAAATATCCATCTCTTCACAATGAAGAATACGAATATCTGCGTTGTATTTGTTATAGAGGTAGGCAATCTGCTGCTCCATAGAAGGATGCGCATCTTCATATTCCCGCCTCGCAGCTAAAAATACAGCCTGAGACAGAACCTGATCCGGTTCATACCAGTTCTCAATTTCATAAAGCGAATCAGCTCCTATGATAAAAAAGAATTGATGCTGTGGATATGCTTTACGCAGCAGTCTTAAGGTCTGAGCGGTATAGGTACTTCCGTTTCTTCTCACTTCAAAATCAGAACAGACCAGTCCTGATTTTCCTTGAATGGCAAGTTTCGTCATCGCAAGGCGGATTTCAGGATTTGTTATATGCCGGTCATTTTTGTGAGGCGGATGTCCGGAGGGCATAAACCATACCTCATCCAGCTGATATTCCTGATATGCCTGCTCTCCCAGCATCAGATGACCATTGTGGATCGGATCGAATGTTCCGCCCATAATCCCTATATTACCCATAATTATCGACTCCCTGGCCCAACAATCAGGCTTCTTTATTTAGGAAGAACAATTTTTCTTTTTGTTTCGTCTTTTGCCTGCTTATAAAGGACAATTTTTCTTCCAATTACCTGAACTACTTCAGAATGGGTCCGTTCAGACAGTATTGAAGCGACGCTGGTTCCATCATCTGCACAATTTTTTAAAATGGTTATTTTGATTAATTCTCTTGCTTCTAATGCTTCTGCGATCGCATTTGTGATCTCAGGAGTTAAGCTGGATTTGCCGATCTGAAAGATCGGATCTATATTCATCGCCAGTCCCTTTAAATAGGATCTCTGCTTACTTGTCATATTATTCTCCTTGTTACTTGTAATAGTCAAATTCAAGACCATACATGCGGACCGTATCGCCTTCTTCTATGCCGGCATTTTCCAGTTCTTCCAATATACCGTTGTCTTTTAAGAACTTCTGGAAGAAGCTGAAGCCCTTTTCTGATTCCAGATTGGTATAACCAAGCATTTTTTCAATACGAGGTCCTTCTACTACATAGACTCCGTCTTCTGTTACTTCCACTGAGTAAGGCAGCAATACGCCTGACAGACTCGTTAAGTCAAATTCCTTTTCAAAGACCAAAGGACTTAAATTAACTGTTTTAAGCAGATCATACACTGCATACAGGAGTTCCTTAATACCCTGGCCGCTGACAGCAGAGATCGGATAAACCTTGATACCCTGGGGTTCAAATTCAGCTTTCAGTTTATCAATCGGACTCTCACCGTCTTCATAAATGGCATCAATCTTGTTAGCAGCTATAATCTGGGGACGCTTTATCAGATCCGGATTATAGGCTTCCAGCTCTTTATTAATGGCTTTGATGTCAGCGATCGGATCACGGCCTTCCGTTGATGCAGCATCAACAACATGAACCAGCACTCTTGTCCGCTCAATATGGCGAAGAAAATCATGTCCAAGCCCTATGCCTTCAGAAGCCCCCTCAATCAGTCCGGGGATATCTGCCATGACAAATCCTTTTCCTCCATCTATATCAACAACGCCTAAGTGCGGGTTTAATGTAGTGAAGTGGTAATTGGCAATTTTAGGTCTTGCATTGCTGACTCTTGATAAAAGGGTTGATTTTCCTACATTGGGAAATCCAACCAGGCCTACATCGGCGATTACTTTTAATTCCATCTGAACCCAGAGTTCCTGAGCTGGTTGTCCCGGCTGTGCGTATTTTGGAGCCTGCATGGTAGGGGTTGCAAAATTCATGTTGCCCTGTCCGCCTCTGCCGCCTTTTAAAATAACTTCACGGCGATTTTCTCCGGACATATCGGCAATGACTTTTCCTGATTCAAAATCTTTTAAAACAGTACCTTCCGGAACTTTTATGATTAAGTCGCTGCCATCTTTTCCATGGCATCTGCGCTTACCGCCCGGTTCTCCATCCTGTGCAGTATACTTATGAATGTGTCTGAAGTCACTTAAAGTATTAAGCCCTTCATCCACTTCAAAAATAATATTACCGCCTCTGCCGCCGTCGCCGCCGTCAGGACCGCCGCAGGGAACATAAAGTTCTCTCCGGAAGCTGACATGGCCGTCGCCGCCCTTTCCGGATCTTATATATATTTTTGCTCTATCGGCAAACATTCATTCACCTGTTTCCTTTCTTATGATAAAAAAACGCAATCCCATTATCCGATATTCAGACAAATGGGCGTATCGTAAAAAACGGCTCCATACGTCAAGGTATGAAGCCGGTCCAATTATTCGTTAATTGCTTTTGGATAAACAGAAACCTGCTTTTTGTCTCTGCCTTTTCTCTCAAATTTCACAACGCCATCCACTAAAGCGAATAATGTATCATCACCGCCGCGGCCTACGTTGATGCCTGGATGAATGTGAGTTCCACGCTGTCTGTAAAGAATATTACCAGCTAATACGAACTGACCATCAGCTCTTTTAGCACCTAATCTCTTAGACTCGGAA
This sequence comes from Lacrimispora amygdalina, assembly GCF_003432035.1. Classification (GTDB taxonomy): domain Bacteria; phylum Bacillota; class Clostridia; order Lachnospirales; family Lachnospiraceae; genus Lacrimispora; species Lacrimispora amygdalina. The sequence goes on along the minus strand of NZ_QOHO01000031.1, from coordinate 67,454 downwards.
TCTCTGCCGTTCTTTGTAGAACCAACACCCTTTTTATGAGCGAAAAATTGAAGGTTCATCTTTAACATCACTTACACCTCCTTAAATCGGATTTTAATATATGGTTCTCCATATTCTTCCTCAATATCCTGTAATCCGAATACCAGAGAATTCATAAGGAGCTGCGACCCGGAACTTATGTCAGAGGTAAACCGAAACTGAAAAGATCCTGTCTTTTCTTCCTGATTCACTTCAAAAGAATCCTCTGTGAATTGCTCCACACTGTTGGCCATATTAAAAGTCAGAGCTGAAACAGCTGAACAGACCAGTTCCTGTCCATCCTGATGATCATCAGCTAAACCTGCATGTCCTAACATATCAATTCCTGTATAACGTTGTTCTGAATCAACAAATACGGTTACTCTTATCATGATTAAGCATTGATCTTTTCGATCTTAACCTGAGTATAAGACTGTCTGTGACCATTCTTCTTATGGTATCCAGATTTTCTCTTATACTTGTAAACAATAACTTTCTTAGCTTTGCCTTCCTTTACAACTGTACCTGTTACGGTAGCACCTGCTACGGTCGGGCAGCCTACTGCTAATTCACCATTGTTTACAACAAGTACCTGGTCAAATGTGACAGCTTCACCAGCGTCAACACCAAGCTTTTCAACTTTAATGATATCGCCTTCCGCTACTTTGTACTGCTTACCACCTGTTGCAATAATCGCGTACATATGGCACCTCCTATTATCATTACTCGCCAACTGTGGTGTTCTGTAAAACAGAAACTTTCTAACCTCATTGTGCGGCATACTGTATAAATATAGCATTCCTTAACTGTTATGTCAATATTTTTTTATGGAAAATAATCAGAAAAAACAGCGTTTTTATGACTTATCCTTGTATTTTTCCATATCTCTTAGTATAATGGTCAATGTTTGATCATAAAAGGGGGTAATACCAATGAAATCAGATCCAAGAAGTTCAATTTTTATCCGTTGCTGCTACGGATATGCAGTCAGCGGTATGGCTGTTTTAGTGATAGGAGCCATACTTCCATCCATTATAAAGGAGGCAGGAATCAGCTTTCTTGCAGCCGGAGGGCTTTTATCAGTTATGGCCATCGGGAATCTTTCTTCCAGCTTCATTTTCCCTGTTATGGTTCCGCTTATGGGAAAAAAGAGATCCATTATCCTGGTCACTCTTTTTGTTCCATCGTCTCTGCTGGTATTAAGCCTTTTACCTCCTCTCCCCGTTATGTACGCAGTTATACTGCTGTATGGCTTTACAAGGGGATGCATTACAATTTTAAATAATGCGGCAGTCAATGATATTTATGGTGATACCGCAACCGGAAAGCTGAATATTCTTCATTGCTCATTTGCAATCGGGGCATTTCTTGCTCCCCTGCTTACAGCGATGATGATGAAACTGGGATTTGGCTGGAGAGTGACGCTCTATATGATCGTTGTTCTTACTATTATATCCGCAATCTCATACGGAACCATGAATTATGATTTAATCAATGAAGCTCAGAAAGCAATTGAAAAGCGGAAAAACAGCTTAAACAGTACTGCATCCGGAAATAAGGGATTTCTTCGTTCCTTTGCATTTTACTGCATTGCCTTTATTTTGTTTTTTTACCTTGGAGTTGAAAACTGTATTAACGGCTGGTTTGTCACTTATCTTCAGAATACAGGTGTTATGAGCGCTGAATTCGCTACAACCCTCGTTTCTCTTACCTGGCTGGTTATAATGGGCGGCCGTTTAATCTGTGCTGCCATGTCAAAGAAAATACATAGAAGCACGATTTTACTGATCAATTCGATCGGAAGTGCTGTCTGCTTTTTTATTTTAATAAAAGTAAACAGCTTACCTCTGGTAACAGCTTCTCTTCTGGGACTCGGCTTTTTCCTGTCGGGAATTTATCCTACCTGTATTGCGAACGCAGGACCTTTGATCCAGGGATCTACCTTTGGAATGTCTCTTCTCACTGCGATATCTGCCATGGGTGGAATTATCACCCCTCAGATCGTAGGCGGTGTGGCTGACCGTGTGGGGATTGTTGCAGCAATCAGTATTCTGGTATTTAACGTGGCATTTGTTATTATTCTTTCAGCTGTCAATTTCAAAGTGTGGCATCAGAAAAAAGCAGTCTGATTATCCGCTCCGGCAGGAAGTATAAAAATCCCCCGGAATGTTATCTCTCGTTTATAAAATAGAGTAAACATTCCGGGGGATTTTTTATATACTTAACTTTTTTTCCATGTGGATGGTGCAAATAAAAGAAGCATGGGAAATATCTCCAGTCGTCCGGCCAGCATATCAAACATCATAATATACTTGGACAATGGGGAAAACAGGGAGAAGTTTTTGGCTGGTCCTGCACCTGCCAGACCAGGACCGATATTATTAAAGGTCGCTGCAATGGCTGTGAAATTTGTTGTGAAATCAAAATTATCAAGACTGACAATTAAAACAGAACAGATAAAAATGACTATGTAGGCACCCAGGAACGTGTTAATCGACCTCATCACCTGATGCTCAATGGGCTTTCCCTCCAGCTTCAGCACCTTTACGCTTCTGGGATGAATGAGAGAATCAAGCTCTTTTTTAACAGCTTTTAATAATATGACAACTCTTGAAACTTTGATACCTCCGCCTGTACTGCCGGCGCAGGCTCCGATAAACATAAGCACAACCAGAATTCCCTTGGAAAATTCAGGCCATAAATCAAAATCCACAGTGGAATAGCCTGTAGTTGTAATAATCGACGCCACCTGAAATGCAGCATGATGAAATGCAGCAAAAACACTTCCGAACCCCCGATAAATATTGACTGTAATCAGCAATATGGAGATACCGATGATTCCTAAATAGGCTCTGGCTTCTTCGCTATAAAAGGCCTCTTTGGGATGGCGGGTTAAAAAGAGATAATACACATTAAAGTTTACTCCAAAGAGAATCATAAATACTGTAACAATTCCCTGTAAATAATAACTGTCATAGAATGCCATACTGTTATTTTTAATACCAAATCCACCGGTACCGGCTGTTCCGAAGCTGATGGTCAGGGAATCAAATAACGACATGCCGCCAATCATAAGAAGAACCACTTCCAATGCTGTCATAAACAGGTAAATACCATATAGAATCTTTGCAGTCGTCCGGACTCTTGGAACCAGCTTGCCGACGGACGGCCCCGGGCTTTCCGCTTTCATGATATACATATTGTAGCCGCCTGCGAGAGGCAGAATGGACAGAATAAATACAAGAACCCCCATCCCTCCGATCCAGTGAGTGAAACTTCGCCAAAAAAGCATACATTTGGAGAGCACTTCTACATCAGGTAGGATGCTCGCACCAGTTGTGGTAAATCCGGATATAACCTCAAACATGGCATCCTCAAACAAAGGAATTTCTCTGCTGAGATAAAAGGGAAGGGCTCCGAAAAAGCTGAGAACGATCCAGCTTAATGCGACTGAAACAAATCCCTCCTTTGCAAAAAAGACCATATTGGAGGGCTTTTTACGGGTACATAAGAAACCGATTCCTCCGCATACCAGCGATACGGCGAGAAACCAGATGCCGCTTGCTTCGCTGTAAATCAAAGCAACAACACAGGGGGGAAGCATAAATAAAGCTTCCATGTTTAAGATCCAGCCTAAAACATAAATGATAATTTTTTTATTCATAGCTATGTCGCCTTTTCTACCTTAGTATATCTTTCAAATCATTGAGACCGGTTACCGTAGTTACAACAATAACCCGGTCCCCCTCTTCCAAGATGTCCTTTCCGCGAGGACTGATAAAGCGTCCTTTGCGCATGATATAGGCTATAAGCAGATTCTCTTTCAGTTCCAGCTTTTCTAATGGAATCCCCACAATACAGGGTTCATTAACCACCTTAAACTCCAGAGCTTCAGCACGGTCCGCTACGATTTTATAAAGTGTCTCCACATTGCTTCCCATAGAATTCTGCATGGCACGGACATACTGAAGTATCGTTTCGGCTGTAATCAGTTTTGGATAAATAATACTTCCCAGATTCATGGAGTCTATGACATTTTCAAATGCAATTCTGTTTATTTTTGTAATCAGTTTGGCCTTTGACTGGCTGGCTGCATAAAGAGACAGCATAATATTTTCCTCATCGAAACCGGTGAGGGAGGCAAATGCATCAGTTTGTCCGATTCCTTCCTGTAAAAGCAGTTCCTGATCAGAGGCATCGCCGTGAATCACCATGGCTTTTGGAAGCAATTCACTGAGTTCGTTGCAGCGCTGTGCATTCTGTTCCAGAATTTTAACTTTAATTTTGGTGTTTTCCAGCATCTTGGCTACGTAGTATGTGATTTTTCCGCCGCCTACCAGCATGGCAGTTTTAATAATCGTATTGTCAATGCCAACCTGCCTGAAAAATTCATTGGATTCAACGGGAGACGCAATGAAGGATATCTTATCTCCTGCTTTTATAACGGAATCTCCGCTGGGTATAACGACCTCGCTGTTGTGCTCGATGGCGCAGATAAGGACATTGCAGTTAAGCCTTTTTAAAACATCCCTGACCTTCATGTCATTAAGAACGGAATGCTCCGGAACAATAAATTTTAATATTTCTTTTTTCCCTTTTGCAAATGTATCAATCTTAATGGCAGATGGAAAACGCAGCAGTCTGGAAATCTCCATGGCAGCCGCCATTTCAGGATTAATGGCCAGAGAAAGGCCTAATTCTTCACGGATATAGCTGATCTGAGAATCATACTCCGGGTTTCGGATTCTGGCAATGGTGTGGCAGTTACCCGCTTTTTTTGCAATCAGACAGCAAAGCATATTCAGCTCATCAGAGTTTGTGGTTGCTATCAAAAGATCGGTATCTTCGATCCCTGCTTCCATCTGAACCTTATTTACCGCACCGTTTCCTACCACTCCCATGACATCAATTCTTTCTGAAATAGAATTCACTACACCTGCATTCTTATCGATAACGATGATATCATGGTTTTCTTTGTTTAACTGTTCTGCCAGGGTTGTTCCAACTTTTCCGCAACCCACTATAATGATTTTCATAATGAAATCTTCTCCTTCATCTGTAACGCCTGCTCGTAAAGGGGCTTTCTGATTTTTTTTCTTGTTATTTCAACGAGATTCAATTTCGTTATTTCAACGACTGCGGTTTTAACCGGATCTCTTGAAACAATTTCTTCCAGACGCTTTAGAAGAAGTTTTTTATCCTCCTCTTTATCCATGTCAATAAAATCAATAATAATAATGCCGGATAAATTTCTAAGCCTGATCTGATGCCCGATTTCTTCTGCAGCTTCCAGATTAATTTTCATGATCGTTTCCCGAAGCGCCTTTTTGCCCGAATATTTGCCGGTATTTACATCAATTACCACCAGGGCTTCGGTAGGTTCAATGACCAGATAGCCTCCGGATTTCATCCATACTTTTTTTCCAAGGGCTTCATTCATGGTCTTTTCAATCCGGTACAGTTTTTTTAACGGAAGCAGAGGATCTTCGTAATAAGCCAGCAGATGCAGGTCTTCCTTCTGATGTTCATTTAAATATTCTTTTACTGCGCCGTAAATATCCTGTTCATCGGTAATTACTGATTCCAGAGAAGACTGAAAGCTGTCGCGCAGACCGTTTAAATAGGAAGGCGTGGAACTGTATAATAAACTATAACAGGTTCTGTGACCGGCATGAGTAAGGATGCCGGTCAGCCGTTCCTTTAACTGATCCAATTCCTCTTTTAAGGATTCCACAGGCGCGTTATAAGCGTTTGTTCTGACAATGATTCCCCAGTTTCCTTTTATACCCTCCAGATACTCTTTCATTTGCTGTTTCCACCCGGAGTCCTGGATTTTACCGGAAAAACCAATCTGCTTCTTTCCGGAAGTGAGAACGAAATATCTGCCAGTTATATTTAAGTTCCCTGTCAGAACAGGTGCTTTTGTCTTTACTGCATCCCGTTCCACCTGAACGAGAACTTCATCCCCCTGGCGCAGCTTTCCGTCAAACGGCCGCCCATCGGCGAAATGGACGGTTGAATCCGTAAGACTTAAATACCCCATTTGTCCATTTCCAATATCAACAAATGCAGCATTGATGTTTTTTACAATATTATTTACTTTGCCAATATAGATGTTTCCTAAGAAAGAATGGTTTTCTTCCGGTTCAATGTCAATCTGCAGGGTTTCCTTGCCGGACTGCAGGAGTGTAAGAACACACCCATTCCATCTGGTTATGATCAATTTATTCAACGGATTCTCCTATGAGTCCCAGAGGGACAAGAACAGGATTCGCTTCATCACCTGTATTCCCGTAGACTTCTTCTCTCTGGATACAAAATGCAAATTCAGGACTGGCTTCCCCTCTCCACTGGTCATAGGCTTCCATGACCAGTTCGGGTTTTAAATTATCTGCGCTTCCTGCTGATATTTTCATAAAAATTTTATTGTCACATACGGAAAGCTGGTAGATGTAATTCTTTAAATCTACTTCCCTCTCTCCCTTTTTTGACTTTTTGGTGATCAGGATATGTTCCTGATCTTTAAATGCAAGAAGGCCGTCAAAAAATCCCTTTCTGTCTTCAGGTTCCTTCCCTTCCCGGAAGGTTACTGTGTAGTCTGCGGCAGCAACCAGAGACATGGCATTCTTTGCATTATCATTCAGACGATGGCATTCGGTAATTTTTATCCCTTCCGCCATGACGTCATTTAACTGATTCATCAGGGTATTGCAGTCTGCCATGGAGTTGACTTCGATATCCATGTATTCCCCGTTGCTGGTAAGGCCAACTCCAAGAGGAGCTGCAAAGGACATAACCTGATGAGGGCTGAAACCTTCGCTGTATTTAATATCTACGTCCGCTCTTCTCATGGCCTTCTGAAAATAGCGCATCACATCAAGATGACCGATAAACTTAACAGGTCCCTGTTTGGTAAATTTAATTCTGACCTTCATAGCAGACACCTCCTTTAAAACTCTTGGCACCACAGCCAATACACTGCATGCGGCAGTTGGGGGTGACTTTCTCTCCAATGGCATTCTGCCATTCTCTCTTTAAAAATTCTTTTGATACCCCTGCATTGATAAAATCCCAGGGGAATATCTCATCTAAGCATCTTTCCCTGACTGTATAGAAATCAGGATCCAGTCCGCAGGTTTCAAAGGCTTTCATCCACACATCATTTTTAAAATGCTCAGACCATGAATCATAGAGAGCCCCGTTTTTGTAAACTTCTTCAATCAGAGCCGATATTTTTCTGTCGCCTCTTGCAAGAACACCTTCCAGTACTGTTAAATCTGCCTCATGATAATTGTATTTTAGGCTTTTCTGATTGAGCATTGTGCGGAACTTATCTTTCACTAGATAAGCTCTCTGTAAAAATTCATCCTTTGTGCACATTCTTGCCCACTGAAACGGAGTGAATGGCTTTGGTACAAAAAAGGAAGAACTGGCAATGACCTGGACCTTTCCGTTTCTCTGGTCTTTGGGAATCTCATAGTAAACTTCCGCCACTTTCTCCGATAGCTCTGCAATTCCTTCCATATCTTCTACTGTTTCCGTAGGAAGACCCAGCATGAAATATAGTTTAACCCGGTTCCAGCCGCCCTTAAAGGCTTCACTTGCGCCTTTTAAGATGATTTCTTCCGTCAGTCCTTTGTTGATTACATCCCGAAGTCTCTGGGATCCTGCCTCAGGTGCAAATGTCAGACTGCTCTTACGGATGTCCTGGACTTTGCTCATAACATCTAAGGAAAACGCATCAATTCGAAGAGACGGAAGGGAGACGTTGACTCCTTTTCCTTTAAATTCGTCTATAAGAAAATTAACGATGCCTTCCAGTTCACTGTAATCACTGGAGCTTAAGGAACTTAATGAGATTTCCTCATGTCCGGTATTTTTTAACAGCTTATAGGCATAATCTTTTAAATACGCAAGGCTGTGTTCCCGCATCGGCCGATAGACATTGCCAGCCTGGCAGAAACGGCATCCACGTATGCAGCCTCTCTGGATTTCCAGAACGACACGGTCCTGGGTTGCTTTTATAAAGGGAACTACTGGTTTTTCAATGTAGGCAGCGTCATCCATATTGACAACCAGCTGTTTCGTAACAGTTGCTTTTGCATGGGGATTGTTGGGAGCCATGCTTTTGATGGTGCCATCCTCATTGTAGAACACATCATAAAAAGAAGGAACATAGATTCCTTCAATCTCAGCAGCCATCTCCAGAAATTCTCTGCGGCTGCCGCCATTTTTCTTATTCTCCTTATAGCGGTCCATCAGTTCAAAATAAACGGTTTCTCCCTCGCCAATATAAAACATATCGAAAAATTCTGCAAGAGGCTCAGGATTATAAGCACAGGGACCTCCTCCGATGATGATCGGGTCGCTCTCCTGTCTCTCACAGGCATGAAGGGGAATCTGGCCCAGATCAAGGATCTGCAGAATATTCGTATAGCACATTTCATATTGAAGTGTAATTCCGATAAAATCAAATTCCTTTATGGGATCCTGTGATTCCAATGCAAAAAGAGGGATCTTTTTCTCTCTCATAATTTTGTCTAAATCGGTCCATGGGGAAAAAATACGTTCACAGTAGATGTCTTCTCTTCTGTTAAACATATCATATAAAATCTGCATTCCAAGATGGGACATTCCAATTTCGTAAACATCCGGAAAACACATACCAAAACGGATATCTACCAGATCAGGATCCTTTCTTGCCATGTTTACCTCATTCCCAATATAACGGGCAGGCTTTTCAATACTTAAAAGTATTTCATCTGATAAAGCTAATTTTTTCATATTTATTCCTTTTTATATTGTGCCAGATGCACATTATTATAGAGTCTGTGTTATTGGAAAAGTTACTGTAAAACATAATTATACCAACAATCATCACAAAGTTTAATTATAAAATACTTTACAGGATTAAGCAACACTATTTACTAAAACTGCAGAATTTGGAATAAAAACTTGATACACTGTAAAGAAGACATTGATTCGCTAAAATGAATCAATGCCTTCTTTCATAAAAAAATACATAATTTGAAACACTACTCCAGATTGAGTTTCTTTTTAAATATATAATCAGTGATCCCGAAAAGGATTAATTGAGTAATAACAGCAAACAGAATCGTAAACGGGAAAAAGAAATTCGCAAAAAATCCCAGGGAATTTGCTGTATCGCTGATCCTGTCACCATAAAAACCAAGGGGAACCATTATAATGACACCAACGATTTGGGAGACAATCTGGATAATGAAATATCCAATAATGGAACCTAAAATTTTATTTTTACTGATCACCTGACCGATGGCTATGGAAGCATAATAAATTAAAGGTGCCGTAAATACGCCCAGTAATAACAAAAAAACAATCTCTATTATAAACAGGACCAGCAGGGAGCTGTTTACCGTAGTCTGAATCTGGTACCAGACATAGGATATTTTTTGGGTTACAGTGGAAAAACGTTCCTGTGTAAAAAACATACCGCATATAGATAAGAAGATTACCAGCCAGCTGCTGATGGTCCATATACTGGCGACTGTCAGCTTTGAAAATATATGACTCTCTGTAGAAACCGGCAGGGTATGCATTAAATAACCTTCCTCCGTTACCATACTCCTGTAAAAACGATATATAATCAGTAAGATACTTGCACTGGCAACTACGATCAATGAGGCCACATATATAAAAACAATTACCGTAGGGATAAATTGTAAAATTGGAGGGTAGTTTCCTATCCAGAGGGTAAATCTGGTGATTGGTGTCAGCACAATTGCGATTAAAAACAGTGGTAAAAAATAGCGTGCAGTCGCCTTTAGTTCATGTCTAATTAATTTTCCTAACATTTGAATACCTCCCTGAAATAAGAATCAACCGATTTTCCTTCTTTTACACGGATATCATCCACAGAGGATTGAAGCAGGATGCGGCCATTCTGTATGAAAATCACTTCGTCCAGTACATTTTCAATATCTGCAATCAGGTGTGTGGAAATCAGGACAGTAGAATTTTCATTGTAATTGCTGATAATGGTATCCAGAATATAATCCCTGGAAGCAGGATCTACACCTCCGATTGGCTCATCCAGTACATAAAGGTCAGCATTACGGCTCATAACAAGAATAAGCTGTACTTTTTCCTTTGTGCCTTTTGACATAGTCTTTAAATGGTCATTTGGATTAATATGAAGCTTCTCCAACATATCATAGGCCCGTTTTTTATCAAAATTATCGTAAAAATCTTCAAAAAAGTCCAACAGATTTTTCACTTTCATCCAATTATTTAAATAGGTCTTATCGGGAAGATAGGATACTGTTCTTTTGGTTTCTGTACCAGGCGCTGTTCCATTGATCAAAAGCTGGCCTTTTGTTGGAACCAGCAGTCCGTTGATGAGCTTGATTAATGTGGTTTTTCCGCTTCCGTTGGGGCCAAGAAGACCTATAATTTTACCTCTTTCCAATGTTAAATTGATGTCAGACAAAGCAGTTACACTGCCGTAACGTTTGCTTAATGCATTACATTCAAGTAATGGATTCATACTGATTACCTCCCATATATGAATTACGGTTTACCGGACAGATTCGAGGATAAACGTTTTCACCTCTTCGTCACTGAAACCAAGTTTTTTTAATTGTTTTAAAAAGTTTTCCAGTTGCTCTTTCGCTAAATCCAGCTTCATTTTTTGTATCATCGACTGATCCTCCGTAATAAATCGGCCGCTGGTACGATTCGTAACCAGCAAACCGCTGTGTTCCAGTTCAGAGAGTGCCTTCTGCATCGTATTGGGGTTAACGGAAGCTTCTGCGGCTAAATCCCTGACACTTGGCAGCTTGGAACCGGATACATACTCTCCGGATATGATCCGGAAATGAATTTGTTCAATTAATTGAATATAGATAGGGCGGTCATTCTTTAGCTCCCATGACATTTTCTATTCCTCCTCCACATCATATTGTATTACTGTACTAATTGCTTAATACAATAATACAGCTATATTATATTTTTGTCAACCATTTTTTCATAAAAAACAGGGCTGCTGCTCCGGTAAATTAATTATTCACTGGAGCAGCAGCCCTATACATACGGAATTTATAAAATTAAGCCTGTTCGATATAATCGTCAACCATTTCAAAAAGAGCCTGCTCTTTCTCACTCTTTTCCTTACTGGAATCTTCACTGGATATTGACGAATTGATATAAGGACCAAAAATCTTTTTTAAACTGCCTGTTTTCTGTGACTCGTACATAGACCCACCTCCTTTCATCAGTACATAATTTAAAACATTCTCTGGTATGAGACTCCTGACCGCCTCATAATTGCCGGCCTTGATGCAGTCTCTCACGATTGAGGCGCTGATGACGGTCCCTGCTGCCTGTTTTCTCTCAATTTCTATCACATCAATTCCAAAATCAGGAAGCAGCGTTTTCATAGATTGATTATAAAAAGCGGTGACTTTACAGGTGGGTTCTGTTCCCACAAACCGTTTTCTGATAAAAAGCCGGGGAGCGATGAGACGCCCGAATAATTCCAGATCCAGTTCACAGTTTGCCTTCCGGGCCACACTCTTCTCTTTCATAAAATAAGTAGGAAAGGTGGCTGCAGATACAATATAATCCGATGTCTTATGGAGAATTACCCTGGGTAAATCCAGGACACCTGCTTTTACCATCTGATACCTTAAGTCAGGGGGATAAAAGCTCCTTTTGTCAGAGAGAACAAATAAATGCAGATAATCACACTGCTTTAAGCTCTCTTCAATCAGATACCGGTGCCCCAGTGTAAAGGGATTGCAATTAGCCACAATGCAGCCGATGTCAGCTTTGGAATTTAATGCATAAACCGGTGTTTCTTCTGTCAGGCTTTTCTGCCATGAAGTAAAGCCCCGTACCTTGTTCTCCATAAACAGTACTGTGGAAGTTTTAATAATGGTATAAAAGCCCAGATCTGAAAACATGACTTCATTAATCGGCTTTGTATACAAAAGGATGTGAGTGCGTCCATGTTCATACTGGTACTGAATAAGCTCAGACACCAGTGTTCCTGCAAGCCCCTGCCCCTGATAGTCCGGATGAATTGCAATGCATTTGAGTACATTCTGGTCCACGGAGCCGGTAGCAATAATCTCAGAATCATCATTGAAAAGGCACACACTGTGTTCAATACCCTCGTCATAGTTAAGACCCATGAATTCCAGAAAATTTTTCAGTTGTACTAATTCTTTTCCGTTGAATAACTTTCCTTCCTGCATTGGAATTCCTCCTTATCTTTCAATGTTTCAATCAGACTGTTTATGAAAATAGTGGCTGCCAGCAGATCAGCACATCCACCGCTGCTGTAATTTTTTTCTGTAAAATACGAATCCAGTGACTGGAGCTTTTTTTCCGCTCCGGGGGCATAGGCACCTCCGTTTTTCAAAAAAGTACGGGCGGTTGTCTGAACCTCTTTTAATCCTTCCAGGCCGGTCCGGGCCAGGATATTACCATCCTCTACGCTGCTCATAAGTGTCATAAGTACCTGGATCTTAACCAGATTCCAGTCCTGGCCGGAGTTAATTCCCTCCCGCAAGACAGGAAGCCCGTAATTTCTTATAGATGGATATCCTTTAGCAGCTTCTCCTCTGATTCCTTTGGAGCCGTATTGAAAAAGATTGCGCTCTCCGCTGCTTTTCGGAGCACTGCTTTTCAGCTGTTCCAGCTCGGACAGAAGAATTGTTCTGACCATTCTCTGCTCTGTTTCCAATAACGCATCGGATGTAACACAGCACAGCTTCCGGCAGCAGACTCCGGCGGCGGCACTGAAAATCCCTAAAGTAAAAATGGCTCCTTTATGGGTATTAACCCCGTCCGTTGCCTGATACATCGCCTGTTCCGCTTCCAATCCGACCAGGCGGATAACAGGAAAGAGATTTTCCGGTTCTTCGTACATGGAAATCCCCTGGAGAGCCATTTTGACAAAATAGGGTGTTATGGCTTTGGTGCTTTCCCTGAATGTATGAAGATTCATATCTTTGTGGGCACCAGTGGAATAAGGGTCCACAAGCCCTGGCTTTGGAGCCGTAAAGACCTCTTCCAGTAAAGCCTTTGCTGCCAGCTGTCCGATTAAAATTTCAGATTTATTCACTGAATTCAAATGGTTTCACCTGCCGGACAACATCCATAATCGTACCATCCCGGCTTTCAATGATTCCTACCACCCTGTCACCAAACGGAACCTTCTGGGGTTCTCCTGCTATGGAATAAGCAATATCCCGTAATTGTTCGATTGTTTTAAACGGAAGATCCACACCCTTCATACATGCAATAAGATCTTTTCTCTGCGGATTAATGGCAATCCCGTAATCAGTTACAACTACATCAATGCTCTCACCGGGAGTTGTTACAGTCGTCACTTCGCTGCACACAGCCGGCGTTCTGCCCTGAAGAAGAGGAACGATCACGATACTGCATTTCGCGCCTGCTGCCGTATCGGGATGTCCGCCCTGTGCACCGGTAATCATACCATTTGAGTCCACCACTACGTTACAGTTGAAATTAACATCTACCTCAAGGGCAGCTAAAATAACAAAGTCCAGTTTATTTACAACAGCGCCTTTATTAAACGGGTTTGCATATTCTCCGGCAGAGATCCGGAAATGTTTTAAATCCTTTACGGATTCAACCGCCGCAAGATCAAAATCCTGTGTATCCAGCAGACAGTCCACCTGGCCATTAACCAGCAGATCGCACATGGGTTTTGTAAGTCCGCCGACACCGAAGCGCATCCGGACATTTTTCTCCTTCATAATTTTTGCAAGAGATATGGTAGATGCGATAGAAGCACCTCCAACTCCCGTCTGATAGGAGAACCCATCTTTAAAGTAAGGTGCATGGGTAACAAATTGGGTACAATATTCCGCCATCATGAGTTTTCTCATATCGGTTGTCGGCTTTGCTGCTCCAGTTGCTATTTTCTTAGAATCACCGATTTCATCCACAACAACAACGTAATCCACCTTTGTCATGCTGATGTGCGCAGGAAAATTGGGAAATGGCACCAGACAGTCTGTAATCGCAACCACCTTATCTGCATAATCCGCATCCACAACTGCATAAGAAAGAACACCGCAGTCATTTTTTCCGCCGATTCCGCGGCAGTTGCCGTAATCATCACAGGTGGGGGTTCCGATAAATGCAATATCAATTTTGGTTTCTCCGGATTCAATGGCTCTTACACGTCCTCCATGGGAACGCATGACGGCAAGGCCTTTTAATTTTCCTGCTGATATTGCTTCTCCGATCTTCCCGCGTACGCCTGAGGACTGAATCTCTGTAATTACTCCTTCCTCAATATAAGGAACGATAGGATCGTGTGCTTTTCCCAGTGAACTGGCACAAATCGTGATGTCCTTTATTCCCATTTTATAGACTTCTTCCATGACCATGTTAATAATATAATCACCCTCGCGGAAATGATGATGGAAGCTCAGTGTCATTCCATCCCTGATCCCGCACTTAACCAGGACCTGGCGAATATTGTCTACAAGCTTGCTTTCGGTGTTATTGATCACACATTTGGTTTCAGGACCGTTTTTTTTGTATGTATAGCCGTCCCTGTAATGATTTCCCTGAAACACTTCTTTTCCGGTTATTTTTAAAATTTCTTCCGGTATATCTCTTCCAACCGCGTTTATCATCTTTATAAATCCCCCTTATAAACTCCGGATGCTTTTGCAAGTGAAATTGTGCGCATTGCGCCATCGTAGAATGCGATGTCAATCATCTTTCCGTCAACAGTAAATACACCGATTCCTTTTTTCTTTTTATCGTCGATTTCCTTTACAACCTTTTCCGCAAAAATAATATCTTTCTCAGATGGGGTGAAAATATCATGTACAATCTGGATCTGTCTTGGATTTATGATGGATTTTCCATCAAATCCCATGAGATGAATGGTTTCTACATCCTTACGAAAGCCTTCCATGTCATCAAGGTTGGTGTAAACCGTATCAAAACACTGTACTTTTGCAGCTCTTGCGGCAATAAGCATATTCTGTCTGGCACCCATCAGTTCCACGCCTGTGCCGGTAATATGTGTCTGAAGATCTTTTGTATAATCTCCTCCTGAAAGTGCAACCCCTAATAATCGTTCAGAGGATTCGCATATATCCAGCGCTTTCATAATGCCTCTTGCAGACTCCAGAGCCGCCATAATCAGAACGGATCCGATGGGACGGTCAAATCTGGTTTCTGCCAGCTCAATCACTTCTTCCACCAGTCTGACATCTTCCGGGCGTTCTGTCTTTGGTATCCGGATTGCATCACAGCCGCCTGCGACTGCGGCCATAATGTCTTCCTTCCAGAAACCTGTATCCAGACCATTGATGCGGACGACGCGTTCCACTCCATGGTAATCAATTTCCCGCAGCGCATGGAATAAAGAAAAACGGGCAGCATCCTTTTGATTTTCTGCTACGGCATCTTCCAGGTCAAGAATCATGGAATCCGGTTTATAGATATAGGGATCCTTAATCAGTCCGGGCTTCTGGCAGTTTAAGAACATCATGCTTCTTCTCAGTCTCTTTTTTTCAGGATGTATCATCGGATTGCACCTCCCCATGGAAGATCTTCGTATACATCGGCAGCTCTGAAAACAGCCCCTTCCACTCTCGCTTTTATTGTACAGTCAAGTGCACCCTTATCAACGACTGTAATCTTCACATCATGAATATCTAAATTGTTAAGCGTCTCGTAAACCACCTTTTTAATCTGGTTTCCATACTGGTTGATGACAGAACTTTGTAAATGGAATTCAATGACTCCGTCTCCAGGCTCGACCGTTACCTGGGCATCACTGGATTCCAGTGTTCCAGCCATAGCCGGTTTTAAAATCTGCATGACAGTTCCTCCTGATTTATCTTTTGTTTCTGTTTTTATTAAAATTGATCAGACATCCGGCTTTCACGATTTCACGCTCGTCCTTTGTCATATCTGCGATGGTAAGTGTCATTGGGGATACATTTTCTCTGTTAATTTTGTATGCCTGAATATTAGTTAAATCACCATCCAGAATGTTTCTGATTCCTGGTACAAAAATATAATCTCCCACTTCAAAATCCGGTTCTTCCTTCATCTGGAACGGAATCATTCCCCAGTTCATTACATTGGAACGGTATCTTTTCGTTGCATACTCTTTCGTAATATTCGCTAATCCACCAATCACTCTCTGACAGCTGGCTGCCTGCTCTCTGGCCGAGCCGTCACCTGGTTTTACTGCATAAATCATGCTTCCGATTTCTGTCTCTTCCGGATTAACGGTTAAATCCTTAAAGGAAGAACGGATTACCTTAAATACGTGCTCCAGCTCTGGTTCAGCAGAAAATACATTTTCTCCATTTATTCTTGCTTTTTCCAGACGGGCCACTTCTTTGGTTCTTTCCACATACATGGGATCTCTTCTGGATAATGTAAATTCTGCAAGGCCAAGGGGATTGGAGCGGTAAGAGGAGGTTTCCCCGGATGGAATCAGTTCGTCTGTTGTTGTCACCTCATCCATGATCTTTGAGCAGACCTTTAAGAGGATGTTGTCAGTAAGTGCGCTCATTTCCGGCCAATCCTTGATATTTGGGCCATATGCCAGTTCTTGTGTGCTTTCCCCTTTTTCATAACCGTAATAGACCCGCTTGTCGTAAACCGCTTTATCAAAGTGATAATCCGGAATCTGATTCCAGCAGTCAAATTTTGCTGCAGAGGTCAGAATTCCCCCGTTTGCCGCCGTAGCAGCAATGGAACGGGCATCCATTAATGCAACTGCAGACATCTGTCCGTTGCCGGGCTTGGAGCCTTCTCTGTTGGGGAAGTTTCTGGTGGTGTGCCGTATGCTGAGACCATTATTGCATGGAGTATCTCCCGCTCCGAAACAGGGACCGCAGAATGCTGTACGGATGACCGCCCCTGCTTCCATCAGTGTTTCTATCATACCTTTTCTTACAAGATCAATAAATACGGGCTGGGAGGAGGGATAAACAGCAAGAGAAAATTCTCCGTTTCCGCAGGTTTTTCCTTTTAATACATTTGCCGCTTCCACAACATTTGTGTAATTACCGCCCGCACAGCCGGCAATCACACCCTGCTGAACCATAAGCGTTCCATTCACAATTTTATCCGTTAACGAGAAGGAAGCGCGCCCGTCACTGATTCTTAATGCTTCCTTTTCTACTTCTCTCAGGATATCAGAGAGATTGTCATTCAGTTCGTCTATTTCATAGGTATTACTTGGATGGAACGGAAGGGCAATCATTGGTTTCACTGTGCTTAAATCCACATATACACAGCCGTCATAATATGCCGTATCTGCCGGACTTAGTTCTTCATACGCATCTTCTCTTCCGTGGAGGGCAAGGAACTGTCTGGTATCTTCATCTGTTTTCCATATTGAGGTTAAGCAGGTGGTTTCTGTTGTCATAACATCAATGCCGTTTCTGAAATCCGTACTCATGGATGCAATGCCAGGTCCCACAAACTCCATAACTTTATTTTTAACATATCCCTTTTTAAATACAGCACCGATGATTGCAAGGGCAATATCCTGGGGACCCACACCAGGCTGGGGCTTACCGGTAAGATAGATCGCTACGACTCCCGGATAAGCTACATCGTAAGTATCACATAAAAGCTGTTTTACCAGTTCTCCGCCGCCTTCTCCGATTGCCATGGTTCCAAGAGCTCCATAGCGGGTGTGGGAATCGGATCCTAATATCATGCTTTTGCAGCCGGCATGCATCTCTCTCATGTACTGGTGAATGACTGCAATATGAGGCGGTACATAGATTCCGCCGTATTTTTTTGCGGCAGAAAGTCCGAACATGTGATCATCCTCATTGATCGTACCGCCAACTGCGCACAAAGAATTGTGGCAGTTCGTCAGTACGTAGGGAATCGGGAATTTTTCCATTCCGGATGCCTTTGCGGTCTGTACAATACCTACAAATGTAATATCGTGAGATGCCATGGCATCAAATTTCAACTTTAGATGGGACATATCACCGGAGGTGTTATGTGCCTCTAATATAGAATAGGCAATGGTGCCTTTTTTTGCCTCCTCTTTATTTACTGTCTTAGCAGTGGAAGAAACTGTCTTTTCAAGATCTGCCTCCGGAACAATCTTAGTACCATTTATAAGATAGACTCCGCCTTCGTATAACTTTACCATGTGAAACCCTCCTGAGTTATGAAAGTATTTATGCTTTTACTATATAACCGTTCCGCTATATAGGCAAATACCATGTACCTTATAACTCTTATAGGTTTTATCTATTTAAAACTTTTCTTTTCCCGGATATTGCATTATACTGTTAGTACAAGCATTAACTGTAAGAAGGAGTAACCATGACCAGCCGAGAACTTTTATATGTAAAGACAGTAGCCGATGAAAAAAGCATTTCCCAGGCGGCCAAGAAACTATTTATTGCACAGCCATCACTCAGTCAGTCACTTCAGAGAATTGAAGACTCACTGGCTACCAAGCTTTTTAACAGAACTTCTGCAGGTTTGACTTTAACCTATGCCGGAGAACGGTATTATCAGGTGGCGTGTAAAATTTTAAAAATCTACGATGATTTTGAGACGGAAGTCAGTGATATTAATAATTTAAAAACAGGACGGATTCAGATGGGTATCACCAATCATTTAAGCACAATTATTCTTCCTGCTGTGCTTCCAGAATTCAAAAAAAACTGTCCGCAGATTGAACTTTCCATTTGTGAAGAGATTACAGCCAATTTGGAGTCCAGGCTTTTGGCAGGGGAGCTGGATTTTGCTATTCTTCATGCCCCGAAGGAACTGTCAAATCCCCAGCTCTATAATGAAATTCTGTCAAGGGATCCTTTTATAATCGCACTAGAAGGCTCTCATCCCCTTGTAAAAAAAGCCATAAAAAAAGAAGGCTATCCTTATCCGGTACTGGATTTAAAATTGCTGAAGAATGAGCCTTTTATTATGGTGCATAAGCAGCAGCGAATCCGCCAGGTGACGGATACAATCTTAAATAAGGCCGGGATAACCCAGCCTAATATTCTCCTCACACTGAAAAATTACGAAACTGCTTTTGGACTGGCAGGCCAGGGACTTGGAGTAACTCTTCTTCCGGATGACTATGCAAGAATCACACAGCTTAAAAATCCCCCCACTCTGCTGTCCATTGATGAAAAATACAGCCCGAACTGGGATCTGTGTATTACATCGTTAAACGGCGGATTTTTATCCCGGGCTGACCAGTACTTAATTTCACTGGTAAGAAAAAGCTTCTGCAATGAAGTTGTATATTTATGAATCAGAACATATCATGTTCCGGGTATTTCCAGACATGATATGTTCCATCTATCTATTTTTTTCCATGAAAGCATTAAGCTGCCTCTGCTTCTCGGCGATTACCCGGTCAATTCCCGCCGTCTCCAGTTCCTGATTAAAAGATTCAATTCCGGTTTTAGGCCATAGTTCACCACACAGAAGAGCATTCTCATATTTGTCAATAATATATTGGCAGGCATCAACCTCCACCCTTACTTCAGATACGTCAAACAAAAAACCCAGAGCTGGGGAATCCTTAACTGGTTCGTCCCAGAACACCACATGATCCAATAACCCATCCTCTTCCTGCCATTGTTCAATTTTAACTCCCACCGGCCAGCTCCACACCTTGGAAGTCCATTGCTCAGCGGGTGAGTAATCCGGGTTATCTGCTGGTTTTACATATCCTGCACCGGCAAATTCATAATCGATGCCTTCCTGTCCATATGCCAGTAAACGGGATATTTCCACATCTGTATACATCAGATTCAGCACCTTCATCGCCAGTTCCGGATTTTTACTGTCACGGCTGATACACCAGATCATATTACAGCTGTCTGAGTCAGCGATCCGGGGAGCCAGCTGAACAGCAGCCATCGGATATTCTACATAGCGGGCTATGTTAAAAATGGATATCTCTGAAAGATTTAGAAAACTGCCAAAAGAATCTCCCTGAGCCAGATAACTCTGTCTGTCTTCCTTTCCCAAATAGGCTTTCTCCATAAACAGCCCCTGCTGGTTCCATTCCCGCATCTGTAGACACAGGTTATAAAAATATTCAGACTTATAAAAGTTTTCAACCACACTGTTGTCTTTGCCTTTATCCACTAAAACTCCAATGTTATTCCCCAGCCGGTCCTGGATCATACGTGGGATAATCCTGCCGCCATGGGGGACTATTATATTCATATCCGGATAATGTTCCTTTACTGCCAGCAGCATTTCATGAAGCTGGTCCATGGTTTTAATGGAACGCCAGTCAATCCCCAGTGTCTCAGCAATATCACGGCGAAATACAAACCCCATACATTTACTGTCAGAAGTACAGGATGGAATCCCATAGATTTCGTCATTTAAATATGCGATCAGCCACTCTTTGTCACGGATATAGGAGCTAAGGTTGTCTTTATAAGGTTTCAGCAGATTATTAATTCCGATTACAGCCCCCATACTGATCCACCGTTCATAAGAATCTAATTCAAAAGCTGCAAATGCATCCGGCATTTGTCTTGAATGATACAGCACCGTCAGTTCATCCTCATAGTCATTCATCTTATAGCCGATAATCTTAACGTTACAACCTGCTTTCTCTCTGGTTATCCGGCTGATTTCTTCTGATATCCGCTGATTTGCCTCAGCAGATGCCGTATGAACAGAACAGATTGTGATGGTTGGATATTCTCTGGCTTCCATCCCCTTTTGCCCACGGCAGGCCGCCAGGCCTGTAAGACTTAATAAAACAACTGCTGCCATTACTGCTGCCTTTTTCCCCATTACTCCTCCTCGGCTTCGCCCCGCCGTTTTTCCTGCGGCGTTATCCCCATAATTTTCTTATAGCTATAAGAAAAATGAGAAAAATTGGTGTATCCAACTTTAGCCGCAATCAGACTGATTGGCAGCCGTGTTGATTCAATTAACATCTGTGCTTCTTTCATTTTAGTCTTAATAATAAATTCTTTTAAAGTCATTCCCGTTTCCCTTTTAAAGATCCGGGTCAGATAATCAGGATTTAAATGAATATGGTGGGCAATATCATCCCGCATAATCTGCTCCTCCATATGGTCAGTAATATAATTTACCACCTTTTCTATCAGATCCTCTGGTACCGTCTCCTCCAGATTTTGGTCAAAGCGTCTGACTACATATCCAATCAGAGCTTTCATATGCTCCACGCTTCTCATTCCGTCCAGATAAAGCTGAAATTCCTCCTCTGTAGAAAACAGTTTCTTAAAAAACCCCTCTCCATTCTGGGATGCATAATAAACAGCCTGTAAAAAATCCTGATAAAATTCCCGAAGTGTATTACGGTTCATAACTCCGCTTTCAACCAGACGATCCAGACACTTACCGGCATCCTCTGCAACAGCCTGGGCATGTCCTTCTTTTAATAACCCTGACCATCTGCGTACCTCAGGAACCCGGCTGGAAATTCCTTTATCAGTTTTTCGAGGACCAGTATAAACACCATTGGATAAAGAAACATTGTCATCACGGTAGTTAATCAGATTATGCCAGGTTTTTTCCAGGTCCTGAAACGGCGATGGTGTCACCATATAAATAGCAGTTTCACATTTGAAAAACTGCTGGTAAAAGCTGTTGATAAATTGCAGCCTGCAATCCATCGTATCCTCATCCGGCAATATATCCCCCCATATCACCATCCCGAAGCACGGATAATCTGAAACAAAAGAGATCACCTGCAGGTGATTCTGCTCAAATGTCTCAGCTGCAATGTTTTCCATTGTATCTGACAGCAGTCTTGGCTGCCATACTTCTGTACTGTTCCAGCGGATAATCTGTATCAGTAATAAATATACGGTCTGCTCCATTGCGGGAACTTTTCCCTTTTCCTGAAGCTTAAAAAACTGACTACTGCTTACGACACCAGTCAGATAATTTCTTATACTGTTTCGAATCAGATTTTTTTCCTGCTTTTTATATTCATCTCCCATTTGTTCCAGTTCTTTTTTCTTAGCTGTTGCACATAATTCCTGAACTGCCCGCCGGACACTTTCTTCAATCACCGGATAGGAAGCCGGCTGTAAAATATAATCTGTACAGGCTAATTTCAATGCTTCCTGAGCATAAGAAAAGTCAGCATGAGCAGTCAGCACAATACAGGAGATATGCGGGTAATGTCTCTTCACCCAGCGGATCAGTTCAATTCCATTTTCTCCAGGCATTTCAATATCACAAAGTATGATTTTAATCTCTTCCTGCTGAATGATATCCTTAGCCTGATATGCACTAAGCGCAGTATAAACCTGGTCAACACCAATCGTTTGCCAGTTAATTCCCCATTGCAGCCCCTCTGCTACACGGTATTGATCATCCACAATCAATAATTTCATAATTCTTCCCCTTCCGTATATGGAAAAAACAGTTCAACCAGAGCCCCTTCCCGGTTGCGGAATGCAGCTGCAAAATCATCTCCGTAGCACAGCCGGAAACGCTTCAGCACATTATAAATACCAACATGTTTTTTCCCTTTCCCATCAACCATTATTTCTTCTTTATCGATGCTGTTTATAACGGATTGCTCAAATCCCGGACCATTGTCCCCAACCGTTATGTGTATCAGAACCCTTTCAGCTGTAACAATCCGGCTTACTTTAAGCACCAGCTTCAGCTTCTGGCCTGAAACAAAACCATAATGAATACTATTTTCTATAAAGGTTAACAGACTGACTGGCGGAATTGGTATATTGGTAAGCACAGCATCATAAGTAATGGAAAATTCAATACTCTGATGCTGGTTTAATGAAAATAAGTCAGTGTAATTCTTGCACACCTCCAATTCTTTCTGCAGTGGAACATAATCTTTTGTGATTGTAAAAATATAACGCAGGTAACTTGACAAATGTAAAATGGTCTGCTGGATCTCCTTGTTTTTTCCGGACTCTGCCATACCGTATATATTCTTTAAACAGTTAAGATAGAAATGAGGACGGATCTGGGATTGCAGCAGTTGATATTCGGTGTTCTGCTTTTCCAGCTCTTTTTCATATGAGGCAATTTTCAATTCTGAAATCTCATCAATCATCTGGTTAAACATATCATTAACCTGACAAAATTCCTCCACTGCATACGTATCCACATGAGCAGATAAATCGCCGTTTCGAATGGCTTCAATGGTATTTGTAAGGTGAGAAATGGGATTGACCACCAGTTCCCACAGCCAGATTGAAACAAAAGGAACTGCCACAACCGCCATTACGGCACAGAGAATAACAATAATATGAAACAGGTTCATTTCATTTAAAATCCCATCATAAGGTCTTGCGTAAATCAACGTAATATATCCTGCCTGATCAGAAACAACAAGATATTTTTTGGCAGTCCCTGTGATCAGATAACTGTCACCAGCTTTCAGGATTTCACCAGGTGCCAGCCCAAGTTCCAGATTCGGATAGACCATCGTTTCCCCTTCGCCAAATATCAAGGTTCCATTCATCCGGTAGTCCAATACAGCAATGGTATTCAGACGATCTAAATCGATTACAGCAATACAGTAAACAGTACGGTAATTCATTCCCCGCAGGAGATAATCTCTTCCGCCAATCGAATGGAAAAACCACTTGGATAAATCAAAATCTCCCTGATTAACCAGTCTTTTAATCTCCGCTTCCAGATTTTTCTGAGCCTTAATGCGCTGAGAAGACGTAATCTCATAATAAGAATTGTATTCGCCGGTATACCAGTTATTTACCGGACTGTAGACAGCCATTGTATACAGATTCTGGTTGGCAGTCAGATTCGACTTTAAAATCTCTTGTACATTATAAGACCGATTGTACATGTCATTGAGCATCAGTTCCACAGAAAAGCTTTGAAACTGGGCGTTTCCTGATACCATTCCGGACATAACCCGCTCCGTTGCCTTCATCGTACTCTCCATATGACTTTTAAATATTTCCAACTGGCTCCTTGAAGACTGACTGGAAGAAACCTCCACGCTGCGGGCAATATAACTGGAATAAATGACCAGTATCATCGCCAATGGAATCATAATACCTAAAAACAATCCCGGAATCAAATTTTTCAGTGATATCCGGCGTCCCCTCTTCCTTTTGTGCTTATCCAGCAGTTTTAGAATGCCAAAAACATTCATACACGTTCCCGTCCTCACTTTGCATCAGATGTAATTACATTACAAAAAGGGACAAACGATATATCAATCCAGTTTGCCCTCTTTCTATAAACAGTTTCTTTTCTGAAACTGAAGCTGTTTTTTTCGATAATACTAACTTAAATATGGTTAAGATCCGGTACGGCTTTCTTATATTGCAATATAATGTCATCCCTGGTGTTTTCCATGTATCTTAACATCTTCTGACGATAGAGATTCACGGTTTCCTGATATTGCGGTTTGTCAATTAAATTTTCCAAGGCATCCGGATCCCTCCTTAAATCATATAATTCTTCTTTTTTCCGATAATCATACATCTGGACACGGGCGGCAACGGTCTCATCGTTTTTTGCTTCGTTCACCATTGCCTGATACGTCCGCCCCATTTTCGATTCATTCATGAACTGATAACTGCCATCTGACCATTCATTGAATATGTAAGCATACTCTGCATCCTGAATTGCCCGCATGGGATATAAATCATGCCTGGCTGTTGACGTAATCTGAGTATAAACATCTTCCCATCCAGACTCCTTATGCCCCTTCAGTATCCCTGCGTAAGAACGGCCATCCATATCTTCCGGAATGGGCAGTTCCAGCAGCTCCAGCATTGTTGGCATAAAATCAATTCCTGAAACGAAGTGAGCCGTATCTCTTTCCCCAGCTTTTGTTACACCGGGGGCCCTGACAATCATAGGAGTACGATTGCTGTTTAAATAACAGTTTGTTTTAGCAAAAGGAAATGCCATCCCGTTATCACTTAAAAATACAATAATAGTATCGTCATACATCCCCGATTCCTTTAATGCTTTTAGTACCATTCCCATTGTTTCATCGCAGCGATGTACACTGGAAAAATATTCAGCAGCTTCTTTTCTGACCTCAGGTATATCAGGAAGGAAACCAGGTACGGCTACTTCCTCCGGTGTATAATAGCGGGAAGCATAAGTATGATACCCGTATTTCTTTAATTCCTGATCGCTGCCGGCAAAGGGACGGTGCGGATCGTGAGAATTAGCCATAAAGAAGAACGGCGCATTTTCTGTTTTTGATTTATCAAAAAACTCTTTTGCCTTTTGATAATAAATATAAGGTGCTCTGCCATAGAGATGTTTCGCATTGAATACATCTCCCATATAATCCCACTCAAATTTTTCAATCGGCTTACAGTGCTCTTCTTTCCCGCAAATACCATTTATGTAGCCATATTTATGTAGGTATTCCGTTAAGGTAGTCACATCTGCAGCAATGGGATCAAATCCTGGTGCACCGTTTCGATGAGGATATTTTCCTGTTAACAGGCACTCTCTCGATGGCATGCAGATTGCAGCTGTTACATGAGCCCGTTCCAATAACAGCCCCTCTGCTGCAAGTCTGTCCAGATTAGGACTGATGTCCTCCACCGGGCAGCCAAAAGCACCAAGAGAATTATAATTCATATCATCCGCCACTAAAAATAAAATATTTTTTCTATCCATAAAATTAAGCTCCTATCTTACTTCAGGCAAATCTCTGGCTGAAGCTGGATTTTGGCTCCATCGCTCCCCATCGTTCATACCGGTTTCTTTTTCCCATGCCATCATCCATTTGTGCATATGCCAATGCTCCACGAAGGACTTTTCTTGTTGTTTTGGATCTGCAAACGTCAGGGCAATACTTCTCAGTTCACTGGAAAGTTCAGGATTACTATGATTTAAATTGGTCTTTTCATTGGAATCTCTGGCAAGATCAAACAGCATATCTTCATCCTCATAGCCATGATAGGTAATATACTTATAATGATTCTTTCTTACCATGATTCCATAGGATCTTTCATTGAGATCACCTGCCATAAACTGACTGATAACTGCCCGCTCATAGTCCGGCTCTTCCGCTTTTGTCAGGACTTTCGCAAGACTGGTCCCATCTGTTTCAACGGGAAATTCCACCCCGGCCAGTTCACACATCGTTGGTCCTAAATCCATAATGCTGACGGGTGCATCCACGCTTCGTGCACAACCAATGCCATCTCCGGCAAACAGTAACGGAATCTTCGCCGACTTTTCAAAAAATGTCTGCTTTCCATATAAACGGTTTTCTCCAACCTGATCGCCATGATCTGACAGATAGCAGAATATGGAAGACTGATTGGAACGTTTGGAATAATCGTTAAATGCAGCCCTTACCCTGCCGATCTGTCCATCCATATGCTCAATCATTCCGCAATAAGCTGCAAGCGCCTGCCTGGCACTGTCCGCATCAAAGGAACGTTCTTTTTTCTTTTTTTCCAGCAGCCGGTTCATCGGCATATCCGTTTCAAAGCTGTCAGGTACGGTTACACGATTTAAATATTTCAGATACAATTCTTTTGGCGCCACATACGGGTAATGGGGGCCATAGGTACCAACAACAATCAGCTGAGGCTTTTCATGCTCCTGTGACAGATACTCAAGAGCTGCGTCCACCACCGCCTCATCATAATGAAGCACCGGTGATTCTCCGCCGCCTATTACATCCGTACAGCAGGTATCCATAAAACAGTCCTTAAATACCCCTCGCTCCTGAGCCAATGATTCACCTGGCCGGTTCCATGTGACTGGTGTGATATCCCCCACCAGACGTTTTGTAAAACCATGCCTTTGATCCTGACCAATAAAATGCATCCGTCCAATTAACACAGTCTCATACCCTGCAGCTGCAAAGGGATGTAAAAATGTGGGTGTCATATCTGCCAGGGTATCAAAATTTGAATATACCCCTGTTTTAGAAGGCAGCTTTGCTGACAACATTGACATTCTGGCCGGAACACACAGTGGACAGGAGGTATAACTCTCTGTAAAATTAGTCCCGTCTTCCCTTAGTCTGTCTAAATTCGGCGTCTCAACCGGCACAGCACCCCATCCGGAAAAGATGGGGCTGTGCTGATCGCTCAAATATATTAATATATCGGTTTTTTTCATGATTTTCTCCTATTACTCTGCCATTTTTGCTCGTATTCGTTTTGCCTCTGCTATTCTTATTTTCTTCTTTTTCCATGCCTTGATCTCATTTTCATTCATACGGTAGATCATCAGGATCAGGAAGAGAAAATAGATGACTAAGGTCTGTACGCTGTTGTCTAAAGCCAGCTTGGAGAGACCGAGAGTTAAAATTTTAATTGACAATACAGCCATTAAAATACCGACTACAGAATTGCTGAAGCGTGCCAGAGTCATTCCAAGCATAACCGCAAACATATTACCCATAACCGTAGCGCGGGAATCCATACCTAAAACCGGTGCCAGATTACCTTTGAAAACGGTGTCGAAGATTCCGGCGATAGCGACCAGACCGCCTGCTATGGTATAACAGATTATACAATTAGAGAAAATATTAATTCCTGAGTTCATGGCAATCCTCTGATTTCCCTGAATTGCTTTGCGGTTATAGCCAAATGGTGACATCAGGAATAAATATCCCATTACCAAAGTTACCAGCAGCACTACGATGGATATAAAAGTTACGTTCGATAAAATTGCCAGCTTACTGTTTCCGAATGTCTGCAGCCCTTTTGATCCAAATGCTGAGAATGAAATACATTCATAGATCAGGGCCATTCCCATACCAAGAATCATGGGAATAATTCTGGTTTTTACAAATGCCACACCAACCAGGAAACCGGCAATCACACCAAATAAGATACTGATAACTAATGTACCGATTCCTCCCATTCCCAGGCTTAAAGCAATATTACCTCCAAATATTACCGCCAGAATCATCTGGGAGCCAAGTGAGAAATCCATTCTTCCAGCTGGCAGATTGCAGCTGAGAGCCAGTGCAATACAAAACAAAGAGGCGAAGGTTCGAGCCAGATTCTTCAAATCTGCCATATTATTAATAACTCCTGCTCCAGTTACCATCCGGGCGATAATTTCCATAATCAGATATATCCCTACCGGTACACATAAGGAACAGATGGCATTTTTAATATTCAATCTAAGTGCGCTCTTATTCATGGCAGTCTCCTTTATTGGGTAAGCCCCAACATCTTTAAGCAATTATACAAAGTTAAATCACCTAACATGGTGTGTATTTCCTCATTGGTAAGACTGGGATTCGTCTTTTTAATCATCTTATCAATCATATCGGAATTAAATACATAAGTGGATTCATCCTGGTCCAGCTGTTCAATTTCAGCCAATTGCTGCGGTCCGTCACAGCCCCAGTTTAATGCCTGGAATTTCATTGCCTTGCCATCTGGCTTCAGAACATCAGAATCCCCTAACAGACCATTCATCAAAATTGCAAAGCCTTCGCCGGCAATTACCGTTGTTGACTTTACTACAGCAAAATCCAATGCCTTATTACCAGTACAGTCATCCGTATTCATTGCAGTATGTAAAGATTCGGATAATTCACCAACAGATGCCACCATAATGTTTTTGTTAAATGACCGTTCTGCTTCATCAATAATCTGTGATAACTGTGTATAAGTATTGCCGGCACCCATTACTACATCATATTTTCCAGTTAATAACGCTGCCGAAATACCCGTGATTACATCTTCGTTTTTCATCTCTCCCGGATACAGATAAACATCAATCCCTTTATCGTTTTCTGCCATTGTAGGTTCACCGGCAACTACCAGTTCATCAATCGGCTTGGTGAATTTTAAATCATACGCTTCCTCAACTGCTTCCATAATCGCGGTTGCGTTGAGACGATGAGCCTCATTATTTTTACAAGCCAGCAGAGTTGGAATCAAAATGCCGTGTTTTTGGCCGTCGCCAAGGAAATTTTCAGCTGCTATTTTCATCTGGGCAGCCGTAGATGACTGCTGGGAACCAAAACCACCGCAGAAATATTCCAATCCGTCAATGCTTGAGGTGTTAGCTGTTCTTTGAACTGCATAATAGATACCCAGCTCCTGGCATTTATTTCCGGCCTGTTCCCAGTAAGTAGGTGAGAAACTGAGGATGCCCTTGGCTCCGGAAATTTGCGCATTTTCAATAAAATTAAGTTCTGCCTCGGCTGAATCCAGTGCCTCCGAAACAATAAATTCTACATTGTATTTTGGAGCTATATAATTTTTAAGGTAATCAATCCGTTCCAGGTTTTCATTGGACATATCTCCAAAAGCCAGCCCGATTTTAAACGTTTCGTGGTCAGTAGCATGATCGTAGTTTGCAGCCTGAGTTGTGTTAGCAGCCGTACTTTCACCCGCTGCTGTGCTGCCTGCAGCTGTAGTGGTTGGCTCAGCCACAGCCTCTTCCGATGCGCTTTTGCATCCTGCCAGACCTGCAGCCATCATGGTAAATGCCATTGCAATTGCCAATACTCTTCTTTTCATTCTTCATTCCTCCTAAAATTGTTTTCTGGTTGGTAATACATCTGGTCTTTCGCTGTTTAAATACACTAACAAAAGGAATAAAATTCCCCGGATCCCCTGTACGAGTGAGTTATCCACTCCCATCATCAGAAGCCCCTTGTTTAACACTACTACCGTTATTGCTCCCAACACACCTGCGTAGCATTTGGAACGGTCACCGCCAAAAATTGACATTCCTCCCAGTACGGTTGCCAGCATTACATCCATACCCATACTTCCGGCTGTAGATGTAGTAATCGTTCCTACACGGATAATCGTGTAAACGGCCGACAAGCCTACCCCGACTCCTGCAATCAGGAAACTTAAGCGGATATAAGTTGACTTTCTTAAGCCGCTCTGGGTGGCACAGTTTTCATTTCCGCCAATGAAGCGAACTGCTCTGCCAAATGGTGTGAAATTGTAAATCACAATTGCCAGAACCAGATACAACAGCAGAGTCACCATCCGGAATGCGCTCTTTTCCAATGCCGAGCATATGGCAAAAGGTACAGTTAAATCTACAGCACCTACCAGAGATTCCTGTATTGCCTTATAAATCTGCATCATAACAATTGCGGCAGTGGTTGTTTTAATATGTAAGCTGACTGACAAAGTGGAATTCCATGCCATCAGAGCCAGACAGATCAGGAGTGTTACCAGAATCATAATTACTGTATTTTCTGTTGCCAGATAGATTTTTCCGCCCACCGTTGCTGCCAGGGCAATAACCGCTCCGATCGAGATATCCAGATTGCCGGTGGTATAGATAAATGCAATACCAATGGTGGCTGTTGCGGTTATGAGTGCCTGATTAAAAATTCCGGTTATATTTGCTTTTGCAAAGAAGCGTCCTCCTGTGCCTAACCCAAACACAAGCAGTAGAAGAAATAAAATGGCAAAAGGAAACACTTCCATGAAATAACGGTTTTCCTTTATTTTTGTTAATTGTTTCACTTGAATTTCCTCCCTTAAATCATGTAATTAATCAGGTCATGCTCATTTAAACCATCTTTGCGGTAAAATTCGCCGCTGACTGCACCATCCCGCATAATCAGCAGCCGGTCACTCATGCCAATCAGTTCCGGTAACTCTTCACTGATCATAATAATCGCTTTTCCCTGTTTTTTCATTTCATACATCAACTGATACATGGCAGCTTTCACTCCAACATCAACACCTCTGGTAGGACAGTCAAGAATCAATATGCTGGAATCAGCGGCTATCCACTTTCCAAATACCACTTTCTGCTTATTGCCGCCTGATAGAAACCGGACCGGCTGATTTATATTGCGGCATTTTATTGACAGATTTTCCACTTGGTCTGTTACATACTTTTTCTCTTTCTTAAAATCGATCAGGGGCTTTTTCCAGATGTTCTTCCAATAGCCGGTGCTTTGAATGTTTTCTTTGACGGGTGCCATAAGTTCCAGAGATTCCGAATCCCGGTTTTTGGAAACATACCCCATACCATGCTGAAAAGCAATAATACTGTCCTTTACAACCGTGTTAGTTTCAGTGAGAATTACTTCACCGTCAATTATCTCGTCCAGACCATAGAGGGCACGTCCTAAAGCATGCATGCCGCAGTCTGACAAACCGCCGATACCAAGAATCTCACCTTTATGTAACTCCAGGTTAAAACACATCAGATCATTCAAGGTAGTAATATAGTTTGCTTTTAAGACGATTTCATCGCTGCAGGTATCGTTGTCATTCCGGTAATAATTACCCTGAATATCACGTCCTACCATCAGCTTTTTGATTTTACTGTCCTCAAAATCTTCTTTTTCCAGATTATCGATAATCTCACCGTCACGTAAAATTGTGAGAACGTCACAATGGGTCATCATTTCTTCCATATCATGGGAAATAATCAATACCGACTTACCCGCATCTGCCAGGCGGTGCATAATTTTATACAATATATCTCTGCCGCGCTGGGACAGGGCAGTCGTGGTTTCATCTACAATCAATATCTCAGGATCCAAAGACATTACCTTTGCAATCTCAATCAGTTTACGCTTTTGCATATCCAGCAGTCTGGTGGGATAGGACGCATTGATATAATCAATTCCGCAATCTGTCAATGCTTTCTCGGCAGCCTTTGTCATTGCCTTCCTGTTGACAAAGGGTCCCTTTAAAAAACCAGCCGCATTCCCCAGAAAAATATTCTCGGCTACTGTTATATTTTCGATTGTTCCGGCTTCCTGGACAATCATACCGATTCCGGCCTTTGCTGCTTCTAACATTGTCTTTGGTTTCCATGGATTTCCATGGTAAAACATCTCTCCATCCGTAGCTGGCTGCATTCCTGCAATAATTGATGAAACGGTTGATTTACCGCTTCCATTCTCCCCTATTAACCCTCGTATTTCTCCTTTCCTGATTTGAAAATCTACATGGTTAAGGGCTATGGTTGATCCGAAGTTCTTACACATATTCCTGACTTCTAATACAACTTCACCTTTCTCTCTCATTGTTCTGACCTCTCTCCATTTGATATAAACACATTGTAATTGATTTTTTCTTTCACTTCTCCCAAATAAACGAACATTATTTTAGAATTTCAGGTCAGAAATAAAAAAGTTATAATTCCTTATCGAAATTACAACTTTTTATTTTGCTCTTTTCGAACAATGACAGGCTTAGCCTTTTATATTATTTTGAAGTACCTCTTTTAAAGCTCCTAAATATTGTCTGCATTCCGGCAGTATTACCTGTGTTTTGGTGCTGTAGGAATCCGGCGTACTGGCAATAGCCCCTGCCGGAAGGCAAACGGTTCCGGTTTCTAATAAAGGATCCCCGGTTTTAACCTGCCAATCCAGTAATAGATTCTGCATTTCATTTTTCTGCTTTTGATATTCCGGACATTCTGCAAGATTATTCCGTTCCTGCGGATCACCCACTAAATCGTATAATTCTTCCATTGGCAGTTTCTGTTCAAAAATACCAGCCTGATGAAAGATTTCTTTCGGTTCACTGTCATCAATGTGGCATGGGATCTGATATGGATATTCAGCCAGATAATGACGTATGTACTTATAACGGCTGGTCCGCACTGACCGAACCGGTTCGCAGGCAATATGATAATTAATTTCGCCGTATATTTCATTGCGCACTTCTGATGATGTCTGGTTTAGAACAGGCAGAAAAGATACCCCCTGAAGCCATTCCGGCTGCGGCAGGGACAGAATTTCACAAAGAGTCGGATAAAAGTCAATCTGGGATAACAAAGCATCTGAACTCTGGCATGGTTTTGTTATTCCAGGCGCTTTGATAATCATCGCAACACCGGTACCATCATCATACAATGTGCACTTTGCCTTGGGAATTGGCAGTCCATGGTCGGTAGTAAATACAATCACCGTATTCTCATATTCCCCAATGGCCTTTAATGTCTCAATAATTTTTCCACAATACCGATCCATACGCTCCAGGGCTATTTTTAATCTGGCCATATCCTGCCTCGATCCTGCCTGATCCGGCACTCCCTTAGGCGGCATAATATAGCTGCAGTTATATTCCTGGGGCAGATCGGGATATTCCCTATGGGTACAGCCATAACCCACGGCTAAGTAAAATGGCCGGTCTGTCGTTTTTCTGGACTGTAGGTAAACAACTGCAGCCTCTGTTGCCATCTCATCCTGCATTGTCAGAAACTCTTCCTGGCGAATTCCTTTTTGATAATAAGCTTCGCCATTCAGTACCTTTTCATAGCCAAGCTCGGACTCTGACCTTGTTCTGATCTCATGCTGCACTCCTGCCAGAACAGTTTCATACCCCTGCTGTCTTAAAAAAGCTGCCAAATGTGTCTTTTTGTCTGTAATATCAAATCCTCTGTGAGCCAAACCAGTTAATCCGTTATTGTGTGGATATTGTCCGGTCAGCAGTACTGCCCTGCTTGGCGAACAGGTGGGACTGGCACAATGCATGTTGCGAAGCAGCATCCCATCTTTTGCCAGCTGGTTTAGATTCGGAGTTTCTACATCATATCCGTAGATATTTAAGTATCTGCCTATATCATGAGTGTTTAAATATAAAAGATTCATAGCCATTCTCCTTTTTTGTTGCCAGAAATTTTTGTGTTGTTTATGTTGCATTTGCCTTGTCTTTGTTAGTCATACTCTAACATATTGCATATATAATTTCAACTTGAAATTATATAATGTTGATTATACGTTAATAACGCAGCAAAAAAAGAGCAGAATATGTATATTGTACACACTCCACTCCATTTCATCAAAAAACGTTACCGCCTAATTTTTTGCGCTTATGCCAGCACCCATTCCAGAGCTAATTTTGCAATGCTTTGCTCCACCTGAACCTGCTGTTCATTCCTGATGATCCAATTAATCTGGTAAAGCTTCTCATCGAAGACCAGCTTATCAATTTCTTCTTTTAACGTATCGATGACTCCATGATAATGTTCGAATAATTCGCCATACAGAACGAAGGTTCCCGGATTGATGTTTACCAGTATCTGAGAAATGGCAAACGCCAGTTTTTTTAAAGCTTCATCAACAATTATCTTTGCGTCTGCCTCTCCCTGACTGGCTGCTAAACATATCTCCTTAACGGAGCTGCAGGACGACTGGGTTAGCTGTCTATATGCCTCGATCAGCAGACTGTTGGTAACGTATGCTTCCAAATGACCTCTTTTGCCACAGCTGCACAGTTTTCCGTCAGGAATAACTGTCAGATGTCCAAATCTGGCAGCCATATTGCTCTGACCATCAATAATCTTACCATCATAAATGATACTGCCGCCGATCCCCTCGTCCATATACAGATAAACCATGGCGTTTTCAATTACACTATCCTGCATATATTGGGCTTTTAAGTCAGCCGCCACATTGTTTTCTAAATAGACCGGGCAGTCAAATATTTGATTTAAATACTCCTTAACCGGTATCCATTCTCTGGTTTCCATGGCATAAAGAATACTTCCCGTCTCTTTGCTAATCAGTCCTCTGGCAGCAATGCCAATGGTTAAAAGCTGTTCCCGGTCAATACTGCACGTTAAAAGCAATTGGCCGATGCCGCGTTCCAGTGTTGATAATAATTCTTCGCTTCTACTGATGGCAATGGTACTCCACTGTACTTTTTCAATTATCTCTCCCAGAACATTCATCAGCACAAATACAATTCGTTTCTTTGTTATACTTATCCCGACTACATAATATGCATCTTCTCTGATATAAAGCATAATCGGTTTTCTTCCAATTGCTGTTGGTTCGGTTCCGGACTCTTTGACAATTCCAGCTTTCATTAATTGTTCCACAACTCTTGAAACCGTTGACGGAGATAAGGAAAGAACTGTTTCCAATTGGGTTCTGGAAATGGGCTGCTGCCTTAAGATTTCGCTGAAAATCCGAACCCGATTCTGGGATTTTATCTGAGCCAATCCCTTTTTCTCTACTTCTAAAAACCGCACCGTTTATCTCCTTTGCCATGAAACAATTTGTTATTAACATCTCATATCATTATAGTTAACTTTACTTTTTATTACAAGAATATTTTTATGTCAGGTTTTTTATTTCTGCTGCTGTAAATATTTACTGACTGTACGCTGAAAGATCTTCATGCTGCTGTCTACATTTTTATTTTCCTGCAGGATTTTGGATACCTCTCCATCTGCCAGATTCATGACCTGCTGATACTGGAGAAGCTTGGGTTCAATAATTCCGTTTTCTATGACATGGCACAAAAGTGTGCTGCTTATGACCTGCTCTCCTTCGTCCATGTCCTCCTGAAGACAATCTACCCCTTCCTGGGAAGAGGCCACCGCCCTAAGTGCAGGCACTCCCTGGGAATAACGGTAAACATCCATCTGCATCTTTCTCGTATAGGTCAGCTGTTTTAAAAACTCCCATGCAAGGGTTTCATGTCTGGTTCTGCTTCCGATTCCGATTAACAGGGCATCCACCTTGGATATATTTCCGCCTTCTTTATCTGCAGGAAATGTTATGCAGTCCCACTGAAATTTGGTGTACTTTTTAATCCGGTAAGGATAGGTTTTGTAGGTTCGGTACTCGGCAAAGGTAAGAGGCATAAATGCCACTTTACCCGCATTAAAATCTTCCTGTGTTACACTCTGCCCCTGATTGATATCATTCAGGCGTTTGATGTATTTGACCGCATTTAAAACCCGGCTGTCGGTAAAGGATATCTGTGCCTGATTATTCCCGAACAGTTTGCCTCCGCAGGTATATAAGGCATCCCGCCAGCTGTAATTATAAGTTCCGAACTGGTCTAAAAGCCCATCCTGATCCGTATCCTTAGTTACCTTCTGGCAAATCTCAGCCATATCTTCCCAGGTCCAGTCTTCTTTTGGCATCGTTATCCCCTCTTTTGCAAGAAGAGATTTATTTACAAACATCAGAGTCGGCACCACTTCATAGGGGAGCGCATACTGATGCTCTCCGTTTCGTCCGGTGTCCAAAGCGGTTGCAAAAAAGTCCTCCTTGTGAAAGCTGCTGTCAGAGGACATTAAATCATCCAGGTTCTTCATAACTCCAAGAGACGTAAATTTATCAAAATCTGAATCCAGCACCATGAATACATCGGGTGTTTTTCCTTCCAGAAGCTTTCTTGCGCACCATTCGGAGTAATCTTCTTTTGCAATTCCGCTGTAATAATGGATCTTTACATTCGGATGAGTTTTTTCAAAATCTGCGATGGCCCGATCCATTATTTTAAAGCTGTTGGCACTTGCCACATCCCAGTTGCTGCCGGTAAACATACCAAATTCCAGTATAACCGGACGGCTGCTTTTATGGTAGACAAGGCAGAAGGCAGACAGCATAAGCAAACATATCAGCCCGCCAGAAATAAATTTCTTTTTTTTCATAAAGCGCCCTCTGTTTCCTCGATCCGTCCTTCCACCTTATTTCTCACATTGTTCTGTACCGCCCAGATTGCAAGCTGGGTCCGGTCTCTTAAATTCAATTTATTTAAAATGGTGCTTAGATAATTTCGTACGGTTCCTTCTGATAAGTTTAAGGCTGCCGCGATTTCCCGGTTACTTGCTCCTTTTTCTACCTGCGCGATGATTTTCCATTCGGTTTTTGTCAGTTCATCCATGTTTTTTTCTTTAACTGTGATGGAATAGTCTGCTTTTGCCATTTGGGAAAACAGTCTTAAAACCTTTGCTGTTATATCCGGGTTAATCATCGCCCAGCCATTGTAAACGGTTGTAATCGCATTTGCCAGTTCTTCCATGGAGACTCCCTTGAGTAAATATCCGCTGGCACCGTATTTCAAAGCATTGTATACATATTCGTCATCATCAAATGTAGTCAGGATAATGATCTTAATCTGAGGGTGGCTTTCTTTAATTAGCTTTGTGCATTGCACTCCATCCATTTTGGGCATACGCACATCCATTAAGATTACATCCGGCTTATTTTTCCGGATGCACCGCATCACCTCCTGGCCATCTGCCGCCACATCGGTAACGGTCATGTCTTTTCTGCTGTTTAAGACAATCTGCAGACTCTGGCGTATCAGTTCCTGATCATCGGCAATCAATACTTTAATCATAGGTTTCTCCCCTCCGGATTGGTATTCTTGCATTTACAATAAAACCATCGCTTCCGTCAAACGTCACGGCTCCGTTTAACATACGAATCCGTTCTTTCATATGTTTGGTACCGAAACCGCTTTTCATTTCCTTGCATCCAATTCCATTATCTTTAATCTGAATCAGAATATCATCCGCTTCCATCTTCACAGTCACCCATATCTCTTTCGCCTGTCCGTGGCGTATGGCATTGGTAATTCCTTCCTGTACCACGCGGTAAATTGCATTTTCTTCATCTTCACCGAATTTTAAATTACTTACCCTGCAGTCGAAATAAACCCTTGTTTCGGATACGGCGTTGATGTCAGTTACCATCTTGTTAATGGCAAAATCCAGACTGAACCGGTCTAAGGCATCCGGTCTTAATTCACTTACGGAACGGCGGATGTCCTTAATTCCGTCTCTGGTTACTTTGGAGATCAGTTCCAGCTGCTTTTTTGTCTGCTCCGGTGAAGTGCCGATGATCGCAATACATGCATCGATTCCGGCTGAAATTCCTGTGAGTGTATGGCCCAGTGTATCATGAATTTCCCTTGCCAGACGGTTGCGTTCTCTGGTTTCTGCCATTTTCTCCGCCATAAGGGAATACTTTTGCAGCTGTTCGTTTACATCATGCAGCTTTTCGTTTAACCCATGTATTTCTTCGATGTTCCCCTGCTGCTCGTTTATGATATTGACACAGTAAGCGACAAATAAGATTACATTTAAGGAAATAAAAATGTTATAAATACTCAGAAAATACTGCTGTTCAGAGGCGCTGTAAAAAGCAATATAATCCTGGATGGAATACAGTCTGTACGAGATGGATAACAGTTCATAATCGGCCAGAATAAAGCTTCCAATGGCCACAGCCGCCAGGATATATCTGGATTTTCCGTTTTTTACATACAAAATAACATTGGAAAATACCAGCAGAAGAATTCCGTTGTAGTTGAAATTCAGTTCAATGATAATGGCAAAGCATACAATAAAATCTGCCACCAGACTGGTTAATATAACCTTACTGTTATTGGGAAAGAGCCGGTCTCTGATCACCATGCTTAAGGTGAGAAAACCTAAGAGCAGGGCGCAGAGCCATATTTTGGCATATGGATACCAGACGATGGCCTGAATTTCATTTAAGAATTCTCTTGCACCGTATGTTCTGCGGATTTTTTCAATTGTACCGTATATAAAAATGCTGATTCCCATTACGGATATGATGTTGAGAATGAGGATTCCTGTCTGTAGAATCCTGATCCTGCTGTTCGATTTATTTTCTTCCATCTCTCACCCTACTGCCAGCCATCGATTTCGTAGTCAGCCAGATTGTCCTTTGTGATCAGGGTACTGGACAGACTGATATATGGGTCAACCGGTTCTCCGCTTAAATACCGGTAAGCGGTTTCAGCTGCAACTCTTCCTAAGGCTTTGGGGCTTTGGGCACTGGTTCCCGTCACATACCCCATATCCAGAATTGCCTTGAAGTCAGGAGATCCGTCTATGCCGTAGATAAGAACTCCTTCCTCCTTTCTTGCCTGCTGAAGTGCGGCCAAAGCACCAAGCGCCGTTGGATCATTGCCTCCAAGAACCACATCAAACTTTTTATTCTGGTTTAAAAACTCCTCCATTACTTTGGAAGAAACCTCAATTTCGCCTGCTGCCGCATGACGGTATACCACCCGGTAATTGGGATTGTCTGCAATGGCATCGGTAAACCCCTGAGCCCGGTAGGTGATGGACATCTGAATCGGATTATCCAGTATTACAATATCCGCAGATTTCTTACGCTTCATCATGTCTAGGGCGCAGAGCTGACCTGCCTGGTAGTTGTCGGTTTCAATCACGGATATTACCAGATCCCGGTCCTTAACCACGGTATCTACATTAATAACCGCAACACCTGCCTTCTTACAGGCAATCAACGCCGGGCGGACCGCTTCCCAATCCACCGGATTTAAGAAAAGCATACTGATTCCTTCGTCAATGAGTTCTTCAATCTGTTCATTCTGTTTTTCCTGATCCTGCAAAGGATCTCTTGTTAAAAGAATGTCTCCATTGGCTTCCACCACTTCTTCAATCCCCTGTCCTAAAACATTGAAATAGGGATTATTCCGTGTCATATAAGTGGCTCCGAATATGAGAGCCTCATGAGGAGGTGCTTCGTCCTTCCTCCTGCTGCAGCCGTCTGTCGTCAAAGCTGCAATCAGTGCAATTAAGAGAAATACCGCTGCCTTTCTCTTCATGTTATTAACACCCCCAGGTTTTTTATTAATTATACCACAAAAAGCGTTTCTCTGTTAAGGAAACGCTCCCTGCCTGTGGAGATTTTTAACCTTTTTTCTTATTTCTTAAGTAGTCCACAAATACTGCCAGAAGAATCACAATACCTTTTACCACATACTGCCAGAATGAGTTGACATTCAGAAGATTCAGCCCGTTGTTTAACACACCAATAATCAGACCTCCGATAATGGTGCCTCCGATTTTACCGGAACCGCCCGCCATGGAGGTTCCTCCAACGACTACCGCAGCAATGGCATCCATTTCTGCTCCGT
This sequence comes from Lacrimispora amygdalina, assembly GCF_003432035.1. Classification (GTDB taxonomy): domain Bacteria; phylum Bacillota; class Clostridia; order Lachnospirales; family Lachnospiraceae; genus Lacrimispora; species Lacrimispora amygdalina. The sequence goes on along the minus strand of NZ_QOHO01000031.1, from coordinate 27,831 downwards.
CTCCTGCAGTAGGCTGTCCGGAATACATACGGGAAGCCAGGACAACGCCTGCAAGACCTGCCATAATTCCGGAATAGGTATGTACCAGAAGTTTCACTCTTGCCGTGCTGATTCCGGAAAACCTGGCAGCCTGTGAATTTCCTCCCACCGCATAGATGTGGCGCCCCAGCTTTGTTTTATTCATAATAATCGCAGTAATGATTAACACAAACACCAGGATAATGACAGGGGTGGGAACTCCTCCGATATAGCCGGCACCCAGAAACTGCCATTGCTTTGTAACAACTCTCACGGGAGAACCGCCGGTATAAACGTATGCCAGACCTTTTGCCACATTCATGGTGGCAAGTGTGACGATAAACGGAGGGATGGTCGTTTTGGAAATTACCACACCATTTGCCATTCCAACTGCCGTACCGATCAGAATACCGATTAAAATCGCTGCAAATATGGGGAGATTATAACGTGCCACACAGCCCGCAGCCACACAGCCGGAAAGGGCAATGATGGAACCCACGGAAAGGTCAATTCCGCCTAAGATAATTACCATGGTCATTCCGCATGCAAGGAATAAGTTTGAAGATATCTGTCTTAGTACATTAAATATATTTTTATGTGTCAGAAATACACCGCTGGTCTTTGGAAATATGGATAAGAAAATACACAGAATCAGCAGTGCACCGATAATTCCGATGTTATCTTTTAAATACTGTTTTATATTTTTTTGAATTCTAGTTGTCATCTGATCTCTCCCTCTTTCCTACTTGGCTGCCAGCTTCATAATCTGTTCCTGGGTAATGTTTTCGCTATGGTGGAAACAGCCGGTGGTTCTTCCGTCGCACATGACATATACCCGGTCGCTCATATTTAGAATTTCCGGCAGTTCGGAAGAAATCATAATGATTGACATCCCTTCCTTCACCAGCTCATTCATGGTTGCATAAATTTCTGATTTTGCCCCTACATCAACGCCTCTGGTCGGTTCATCAAGAATCAGGATGTCAGGGGAAGTGGCAAGCCATCTTCCGATCATAACCTTTTGCTGGTTTCCGCCGGATAAGTTACCGATCAGCTGTTCCTGGGATGGTGTCTTGGTATCCATCATTTCGATATATTTTCCAGTTATTTCTTCTTCTTTTTTCTGATTGACTAAAATTCCCTTGATAAAGGTTTTAAGCACTTCAATTGTGGAGTTAAAGCGGACACTCTGCACCGGATAAAGGCCTTCCTGTTTCCGGTCCTCCGGCACCAGGGCGATTTTATATTTCATGGCATCCAGGGGGGATTTTATTTTTGCCGGTTTCCCATTTACAAATATTTCCCCGGACATACACGGCGTCAGACCGAAAATACATTTCATGGTTTCACTTCTGCCTGCTCCAACCAGCCCTGCAAAGCCGATGATCTCTCCCTGGCGCAGTTCAAAACTTGCTCCTTTTACCATCTTCCCGTCTGCTATATTTTCACATTTTAAAACAATTTCGCCTGGTTCCTTATAATCCCTGGTATAATATTTTGTCAGTTCCCGTCCCACCATCATGGAGATTAACTGATCTCTTGATGTTTCCTTAACAACTTTTGTTCCTACATATGTTCCATCTCTTAAAACGGTCACTCTGTCGCAGATCTGTTCCAGTTCATCCATTTTGTGGGAAATATAAATAATTCCCACACCTTTTTTTATCAGCATCCGCATGGTCTGAAAAAGAAATTCCACCTCTTTATCCGATATAGAGGATGTTGGTTCATCCATGACCAGAATCTTTGACCGGTAGGAAATGGCTTTTACGATCTCCACCATCTGCTGCTGGGCAATGGTTAAGTCTTTGATAAAAGCGCCCGGAGAAATGCTCATCTGATAATCATCTAAGAGCTTCCCTGCTTCCCGCTCCATTGTCTCATGGTCAATAAAACCGCCTTTTCCAGGTTCCCGTCCCAGGAAAATGTTTTCTGCCACGGTCATATGCGGGACCAGTACCAGTTCCTGATGGATGATGGAAATTCCATTGGCATGAGAAGCATTTACTCCGTCAATGACTACCTTCTGTCCTTCAATGAAAATTTCTCCCTCTTCTGCAATATAAATTCCGCCTAATACCTTAATTAACGTAGACTTTCCAGCCCCGTTTTCGCCAAGAAGAGCGTGAACTTCCCCAGGGAGCAGCTCAAAATCCACACCCTGCAGTGCATTAACACCCGGGAAGGATTTGTGGATATTTTTCATTTGAAGCAGAATTTTCTCACTCATATATTCACCTGCCTGTTCTTACACTGCGTTATCCATTTATGAGGCCAGTCTTGGAAAAAGGCACCGCCCCCCGGTGCATGCAGCATGCTTGCTCCAGGAGGCATGGTTCCTCTTATCTTTCATTACTGCCAGCCGTCTGTGCCATAATCCTTTACATTGTCAGATGTAATCAGGAATGTTTCTACCGGATACCGGTCAGCGACTTCTTCCCCGTTTAAGTAAGAGTACATGATATTGACTGCAGACCGTGCGATCTTAACCGGTGACTGTGCGCCGCTTCCTTCAATGAGGGAAGTGCCGGAAGCCATTTCTGCCTTGATATCCGGAGAACCGTCTACGCCGTAGATTTTGCAGTCTTTGATTCCTGCTGCATTGGCAGCTGCCAGTGCTCCTAAAGCTGTGGGATCATTGCCTCCGAATATGGCAACTACATTACCGTGAGCCTGAAGTAAATCTTCTGCAATTCCCATGGAAACCTCTAAATTTCCTTTTGCATCCTGCTGGGCAACGATGTTGAAGTTGTGATTTTTAATGGCATCCAAAAATCCGTTGGTTCTGTCAGTCACAGAATTCATGGTAGGGGAATCAAGAACAATGATGTCTCCGCCATTTGGACATTTCTTTACTAAATCTTCTCCGCATACGAATCCGGCATTGTAGTTATCAGAACCCGTATAAGAGATCAGGTAGGACATGTCAGCCACTTCCGTATCAAATCCTACAGTAGGTATCTTTGCTTCTTTTAACTGGTCCAGTGCCGGAAGGATTCCTTCTGCTTCCGCAGGATTCATAAACATGGCATCGATTTTCTGTGAAACCAGATCCTCAACCTGGGTGATCTGAAGTGTTACATCATTGGCCGGATCCACAGAAACCAGTTCATCTCCCTGGGCTTCAATCATTTCACGCATGGTCTTTTCAATTGTAACAAAGAATGGGTTTGTTCCGTCCATGCAGGTATATCCGAATTTATAGTGCTTGCTTGGATCTTTCTTTTTTACATTGGCATCTGCCATGTTTACGGCAGATTCGGATTTTGCTGCAGCCGTTGTTTCTGTTTTTGCTTCAGCCTTCGTTTCCGCTTTTGTCTCTGCTTTTGTTTCCTCAGCGGCTTTTGTTGTCTCCGGCGCCTTTGTTTCTGGTTCCCCATTGCTGCAGCCTGCCACAGACATTCCGGCAAGCGCTGCACACATCAGAATTGCGACAAGCTTTTTTGTGCTTTTTTTCATGGTAAGTCCTCCTTATACATTATATAATTGTGTTATATGCTGCATAAACATCATATCACTCCATTTAATTTAAAACATGTGCACAATGTAATTAGTTTTTAATTACATTTGTCATATTTAATTTGCTGTATTTGACGAATCGGGATTGTCCCGGCCTGAATTTTCATCACAATGCACAATCACTCTGCCTTGGGATATTCATTGCAAAGAAGGCGGTATGGGGGTTCGTCTTCTTCAATTTGAGGGAAACGGCCGATTGGCTTAAAAAAGCGGTTGTCTTCTTTATCGTCGTTGCACATGGAAACTTCACCAAGCAGTACTGGTCCGGTATGGGGCTCCACTTTGAAATCATGGTAGAGATAAGGATAGATGGTAATACTCTCTCCTGGCTGCAGCTTTACAACTGTGCCTGCAGGCACGTTATAACTTCTTCCATCACTGCTTACCGTCACATCCGAATCAGAAAAACTCCCATCTGCAGTGGATTCATAAACGCGGATCAGGACGTTTCCACCCCCTCTGTTTATAATATCCTCCATCTTCTTCCAGTGAAAATGCATGGCGGCTGACTGCCCTTCTTTTAAGAATAGCAGCTTTTCTGCATAGGTTTTCGTATATTTTGCTTGATTTACATTTCCGTTTCGAAGAGTAATGAGAGAAAATCCGGTCCGGTCAAAATCTCCAAGTCCGAAATCTGTAATATCCCACCCAAGCATATTGTCACGGATCTCATCGTAATCATGGCCTTTTTTCCTCCATTCCTCCGGAGTGAAGCTGCAAAATGGCGGAAGGTAAAATCCGCAAGCCTCAACCATATGTTCCATATCCTTTAAAGCTTTGTTGATTTCAGAACGTTTCATAGTTTTCAGCCCTCTTTCTGTTCTATACCAGAGAATACCCTAATCGTATGAAGCACGTCTTTTTTCATTGCTTCCACTCCCCACATTGTTACATCGTGGTAAAATATGATATCATCTGCTTTTGCGGATTTTTCCTTCACAAACATGCCGCCGGCTTTTGCCAGATAGGTATAATAATTGATCTTACGGACTCCCCGGTTAATGCACTGACGGAAATCTTCGTCGCTGATTCCGGAACCTCCGTGCATGACAATGGGAAGATCCACTTTTTTCCGAATGCGGCTGATCCGCTCCAGGTCCAGATTGGGTTTTTTCAGATAAAGGCCGTGTACGGTGCCAAAAGAACAGGCTAAGGCGTCAATTCCTGTGGCTGCAACAAAGGTTTCTGCCTGATCCGGGTCTGTGTAGCAGCTTTCGGATGCTTCATTTCCTTCTCCTTCTCCCACGCTTAAAAATTCCTCTCTTCCCATAGCCCCAATCTCTCCTTCAACGGAAGCACCATAGGCTCCTGCCAGCTCCACCGCAATTTTAGTGCCTGCCGTATTTTCCTCAAAAGGAAGGGCGGACCCATCGTACATAACTGAGGTAAATCCCATGTCTAAAGCCTGCTTTAATACCTTAAAATCATCTCCGTGATCTAAGTGGACAGCTACGGGAACAGCCGCATTTTCCGCCATCATAACCATGATGGGCCCAATTACCGACAAGGGAATAATTGTTTCATGAACTGGCGCAAACTGAAGAATGACAGGCTGCCCGGCTTCTTCTGCGGCCCCCAGTACCGCCTGGATTCCCTCCAGAGAGGTGATATTAAAAGCACCTGCGGCAATTTTTCTGGCCTCCGCCAGTTTGAGAATTGATTTCATAGTGATCAGCATATGTAATTCCTCCTTCTTTTTATGGCAGGATCCGCCTTTGCTCTTCCCACCCAATTTTTATTTTTTGTTCTAACGTTTCAAATGGCAGCAGGCCGCTTACTGTATCATAGGCAGTCACACAGGAGGCACCTGTTGCAGCAGCAAGCTTTACACATTCTTCAGGGCTGCGTTCTTCCAGCATGGCCTTTATAAACGCAGCGATACTGGTATCTCCTGCTCCGGTGGCAGACAGAATGCGGTCGGGGAGGAAGCTGTTCTGGAAGTAAGAAATCTCCCCCCATTCCTTTAAGAAGTCCGGTCCATTTACAAACGCCGGTTTTGAGGCGGTTTTTAAATACATCCCGGCCGCTCCGCATTTTAAAAGCACCGCTTTTGCACCCAGCTGCAGAGCGTAATTTGCAATGGTTTCCACGTCTCTCTTTAAAGAGAGAACCGTGGTAATATCATCACCATCTGCAAGCTCCTGCCATTTCTCATAGAGGGGACGGTCCAGTAAAAACCCCAGTTCTTCGATACTTGGAACAAAAAAGTCCACATAGGGAAGCACAGAGCCAAGAATCCGGTCCCAGCGGCAGTTTGCTGCTTCAGAGTCCGGATCCACTGCCGCCAGATCCAGAGAAGTGGTAAGCCCAAGCTCTTTGATGCGGCAGAAAAGTTCTTTTAATTCCATTCCGTCATTTTGGTAAAACCGCTTCATCAGTGTAGGATAACCGAAATGAAAATGGGCAGCTTTTTCTGCTTTTTTCAGATTCACATGCTCAAAGCCAAAGGTGTTATTACATCCGGGATTATGAAGAAATAAGCGGTCGACACCTTTTGGCGCAAGGACAATTGTGTAGGAGGTGTCTTCTCCCGGCAAAACTGTGATACAGCTTTCACACCCTCTTTCCTGTATCTTTCCTTTCAGAATCCGTCCGAAATCATCATCCCCTGTGTTTGCCATTAAAAGAACATCTGCACCCAGCGCATGCAGCCCCAGCCCCGTGTTAAAAACCGCTCCGCCTCCGCATACGTTGGCCTTTCCTGCCTCCAGGAGTTTTCCGGGCCGGAAGGATTTAAGAATTTTCTTTCCGTCACTGCTATTAAAAACCGGTGTAATATCCAGGGAAATGTGTCCGGCAACAATTATTTTTCTATTTCCCTTCTCATCTGGCATATTAATTCCCCCTCTCTGCCTTCATCATAGCAACCGTGTGAGGAAAGTCAATAATATTTATGCATATATCACTATTGGTATTGGCTATATGACAATTGTCATGTACATATTGCACAATATATTTTATCCTGTTCCGAGGGTATATCTGATGGCGGAATTATCTTTTTCATTTTACTGTTGACAAACGCAATCAAAGTCCTTATATTAATTGTTAATATATTAACTTCATACGAGGTCAAAAAGACGAAGACGTTTCCTGCTGGAAATTTCCTTCGTCTTTTTTATTTGCTCTTTCGTTTTTGAAGCTGCCGGAAGGAGGTATATGGTTGTACAGCATCGGCGTGGATATAGGAACCAGCACAACGGAAATTATTATCAGCAATATTAAAATCTCCACCAGGCTTGGGCCTTCTTTGCTGCCCGCCACTGAAATCGATGAGACTGAAGTGGTCTATCGCAGTCCGGTGATCTTCACACCGTTTGTTTCTAAGGATATTATCGATTTTGAACAGATACGGGAGCGGGTTAAAGAGGCCTTCAAAGAAAGCGGAATCGGAAAGGAAAAAATAGAAACCGGTGCAGTCATCATAACAGGAGAAACAGCGAGAAAAGACAATGCCAGGCAGGTAAACATCTGGTTATCAGAATACCTGGGGGATTTTGTTGTTGCTACTGCAGGTCCGAAGCTGGAATCGGTTTTAGCCGGAAAGGGAGCCGGAATCAGCGGGGAATCAAAAAAACGGAGCAAAAAAATCATCAACCTGGATATTGGCGGGGGAACTTTAAATGCCGCAGTATTTGACAGCGGCGACTGTACGGATTCATTTGCAATGGACATCGGGGGCAGGCTGATCAGACTGGATGGTTCTCACAACGTAACCTATATTTCAGAGCGGATCCTCCATATTCTTGAGAAAAACCAAATTTCCATCAGGCAGGGAGAAAGCGCAGATATCGAAGTACTGGAACGTTTCTGCGGTTATCTGGCAGACTGCTGTCTTCAGGCACTTGGGCTGCGTGAAATGAGTGAGGATACCCTCCCCTTATACATCACTGATTTTACAGTTCCGGAAGATATTGATTTCATATCCGTATCCGGCGGAGTGGGCGAATATGTGGGATCATTAAACGAAAGTGCACACCAGGAACAATGGTTCCAGTACGGAGACATCGGTCCTCTTTTGGGATACAAATTAACCCAGGCCCTTTCCCCATTTCGCAGCAGGCTTATTATTCCGGAAGAAAAAATAAATGCAACCGTGATCGGAGCCGGAAGCCACTCTCTGTCAGTCAGCGGAAGTACGGTTGGGGTTGACGAATCCATTTTACCCATACGCAATATTCCCATAGTAAAATGCCCGGCGGCTTTTGACCAGTGGGAAGATGTATTTAGAAGTACCAGACCTCTTATGGAGCTTTATGAGGAAGATGTTCTTGCAGTGAGTATTGAGGGCAGAAAAAGTCCCGGATACGGGGAACTGAAAATTCTTGCCGGTCAGATCGCAAGACTTTATGAGGGATTAAAAAGTCCGGTGATTGTACTTTTAAAAGAAGACTTTGCAAAAGCACTGAGTCAGATGATCCGGATTCATACATCCTGTGGCAAACCCGTTATCTGTCTGGATCAGTTAACGATTGAAAATGGTGATTACATTGATATCGGTTCCCCTGTTGGAAGCGCTGTTCCCGTCATTATTAAAACGTTAGTGTATCAATCCTGATGAAAAGGAAAATCAGGATTAAAAAAATAAAACATGAAAAATCAGGAGGATTCCATTATGGAAGAAAAAAATTTGAACAAAGCTCTTACACCTGTTAAGCTGTGGGCAATTATCGTTGGTGCAGTTGTATCCGGTATGTATTTTGGATGGAATTATCTGTTCGAAAAAACTAATTTTACAGGAGCCTTAATTGCTGCTTTCATTGTCACTCTTTTTTATGTTTCCTTTGTATTTTGTTACTCTGAGCTGGCAACCGCCATTCCATCCGCAGCCGGTCCTACGGCATATGCAGAAAAATCATTCGGTAAGTTTGCAGGTTTTATTGCAGGCTTCTCAATTCTTTTAGAGTATATCTTTGCAACGCCAGGAATCGCACTTTCCATCGGCGCTTATGTTCACGGACTATTTCCTGTTATTCCTGCGAATATTGCTGCGATTACAGCTTTCTGTATCTTCGTATTTATTAATATGCGGGGAATTGAATCAGCGGCGATTGTCAGTGTGATTGTTACTGTATTTGCGATTCTTGGTGTGGCTGTTTATTTTGTAGTTGGAATTCCGACCGTAGATGTACATGGCTTATTCTCTTCCGGTGCTTCCATGAACGGCATGCATGGCATATTTGCGGCCATTCCCTTTGTGGTCTGGTTTTATCTGGCTGTGGAATCGGGAGCAATGGGCGCAGAGGAATGCAAAAATCCTCAAAAAGACATACCAAAGGCTTTTGTTTCAGGCATCGGGGCCCTGGTTGTTATGGCAGTTGCTGTTCTTTTCGTTACTGCCGGGAACTCTGCTTCCGATTTGTCAGCAGTTGCATCTACGGATAACCCTCTTCCCGCAATTTTATCAAAAGTCTATGGAGAGAATTCATTCCTGGTTAAACTGGTCGGCTTTTTTGGATTATTCGGTCTGGCGGCCAGTCTTCATGGAATTATGATCGGATACTCCAGACAGGCATATGCCATGTCCAGAAGCGGTTATCTCCCCAAAGCACTTTCAAACCTGGATAAAAATGGTACTCCCGTCTTTGCTCTTGTGAGCACCAGCCTGATCGGTCTGTTTTTTGTAATTACCGGAAACGTAGGCAGTCTGGTTGTATTCTCCTGCATCGGATCGTCTGTAATGGCAGTTTTATCCATCGCCTCCTGGTTTGTTCTCAGAAAAAAAGAGCCGGAGCTGGCACGCCCCTACCGGTTAAAGTCAGCACTCATTCCAGCCATTGCAGCAGTTACCTGTGCAGTTGTAGTAGTTGCGCTTGTGGTTTCCCAGGCATCACTTCTGTTCCTGGCAGCCATTGTTTATGCAGCAGCCGTTCTTTATTATCTTGTAAAAGAAAGACTTTTTGCAAATGATTTTTCAACTGCAGAAAAGGAATTGGAAGCATAGGAGGCTGGAAACGTGAAGTTAAAAACAAGATTATTCGGAAAAACCTACGAATTTTGCTCAGTGAAGGAAGTCCTTGCAAAGGCAAATGAAGAGAAATCCGGCGATACACTGGCTGGAATTGCAGCTGCAGATGCGGCAGAACGTATTGCAGCCAAAGTGGTTCTTGCCGATTTAACCGTTTCCGATTTACGCAACCATCCGGTTGTTGATTATGAGTCAGATGAAGTCACAAGAGTCATTCAGGATGGTGTGGATGAGGAAGCTTATAAAAGAATCAAATCCATAACTCTGGGAGAACTGAGGGAATTTATACTGGCTTCTCCTGCCGCTGCCATTGAAGAGATCCGGGATGGTCTCACCGCTGAGGTGATTGCTGGTGTAACAAAATTAATGAGCAATCTGGATATCATTGTGGCTTCAAAAAAGCTGATTGTTCCTGCTACCTGCAATACGACAATCGGTCTGCCTGGAACTCTTGCTTCCAGGCTGCAGCCCAATCATCCCACCGACAGCTTTGAAGGTGTAATGGCATCTGTATTTGAGGGGATTTCCTATGCAAACGGTGATGCATTGATTGGTTTAAACCCCGCCATAGATACGGTGGAACAAACGGATAAAATACTCCGGGCGTTCCGTGATTTTATGGATAAATGGCAGATTCCCACCCAAAACTGCGTTCTTTCCCACGTTACCACACAGATGGAAGCTTTAAAAAAAGGCAGTCCCATGGATTTAATGTTCCAATCCATTGCCGGATCACAGATCTCCAATACCGCGTTCGGAATCAGCACAGCTTTAATGGATGAGGCGTATGAACTGATGAAGGAAAAAAGAAGCTCCAAAGGCCCGAATTTCATGTATTTTGAAACCGGTCAGGGCTCGGAACTTTCCTCTGAAGGCCATCATGATGCGGACCAGCTGGTGATGGAAGCACGGTGCTATGGATTTGCAAAGCGCTACCACCCTTACTGTGTCAATACCGTGGTGGGATTTATCGGACCGGAGTACTTATATGACGGAGCCCAGGTAATCCGGGCCGGACTGGAAGATCATTTTATGGGAAAGCTGACCGGAATCCCTATGGGCTGTGATGTCTGCTATACTAATCATATGAAGGCCAGTCAGAATGACCTGGAAAATTTAGGCGTTCTCCTTGCCAGTGCAGGTGTCAATTATGTGATGGGAATACCGGCCGGGAATGACATTATGCTGATGTATCAGTCCTCCAGCTATCATGATGCCGCAGCATTTCGGGAAACAAGCGGAAAACGCCCCATGGAGGAATTTGAAAAGCGTATGGAAGAACTTGGGATCATGGAAGACGGACATTTGACGGAGCGCGCCGGTGATCCATCTATTTTCACACAGGAGGTAAAGTAAATGGGCCAGGACCTTGTACGGGATATCTCTTCCCTTGATTTAACGGACCGGGTAACAATTGACCAGCCAATTGACCGCCAGTCCTGCGTTGATTTAAAGAAGACAACGGCTGCAAGAATCTGTGTCGGCAAGGCAGGTACCAGATTGAAAACAGAAACTTATCTCCGTTTCCGCGCTGACCATGCAGTTGCCATGGATGCTGTCTGGTCGGAGGTGGATGAAAAAGTGGTGGATCAGCTGGGATTTTTAAAGGTTCAGAGTTTATGCAAAAATAAAGATGAGTACATAACAAGACCGGATCTTGGAAGACGTTTCTCCGATGAAACGCTAAAAACAATCAGTGAAAACTGCAGACACGATATTGATGTGCAGATCATTGCCGGTGACGGACTCAGCTCTCCTGCGATCACCAGTAATCTTCCTGATATCTATCCCATGCTTATGGATGGACTGAAAGAAAAGGGATATACTGTGGGTGATCCCATCTTTGTTAAATTTGCTCGGGTAGCAACCATGGACCGGATCAGTGAAACGTTAAATGCGAAGATCACCATGATTCTCATAGGAGAAAGGCCGGGTCTTGCAACCGGAGAAAGTTTAAGTGCATATATGGCATATGAATCAAGCACGAAGAAGCCGGAATCCCAGAGAACGGTGGTATCCAATATCCATAAGAATGGATTGCCGCCGGTAGAAGCCGGCGCACAGATCATTTCTATTATAGAAGCAATGATGGAAGCAAAAACCAGTGGAATTGATTTAAAATTATAAATAATAATAAAGGGCATGTATTCTTTTGAGAGAATGCATGCCCGTTTTGTAAATTACCTATTTTAAGTATTCACTGACGCCCTTCCAGGCTCGATTCTGATTAAAGTTTGTCTGATCCGGATCAAAATTTTTATAATCCTGTTTTTTTAATTCCTGCAAATGAAAACCATCCTTCAAAACAACAGAGGATAAAATTCGGGGTTTCAGAGCATGAACCGGACAGGCATAAATGCATCTTAAACACCAGATACAACGGAAGCCGAATCTGGGCATTCCCCGCTTCATTTTGATGTTGCAGGCGGGGCATTTTTGTGAACATAGCCCGCAGTGGGTGCATTTAGCAGATGGCTGAATGGAAGCGCCGAATAATCCTGCCCCCAGATGTTCTCCTTTTCCCAGCATAGCAAGAAAACGGTCCCTGGATTTAGCCAGCAGAAAATGATGTTCTCCAGTGAGTATGTCTTCGATCATTTCTTTTGTTTTTTCCGGTAATCGGTGTAATAATTGCAGGTTAATTTCCCTTCCTGCATCCACACCGAAATTAGACGGCATTACGATCATTCGTTCATAGATCACATGATATCCCTTTTTCTTTAATATTCGCCTGCAGGCGATGGTACAGGCTGTATTGGGTGAGATATCTCCCCCTCCGGACACAGGAACGACCGCAACCATTGTCCGATTGGATTTCGGAAGGCCTTTGACCCATTTTTCGGTAATGGAGGCCAGCCGGAAGGCATATACGGGTGAAAATATTACCAGGAGATCGGGCTGTTTTAATTTCTCCGGATCATGACTTTCCAGATTGATGGTTTTGCTTTCCAGTCCTTTCTTTGTTAATTCTTGTGCGAAACACAGACAGACTTCTTTTGTACAACCAGTTCCTGAAAAATAAGCCAGAGTGATTTTTTTTGGTTTTAACAATGTAATTCCCCCTCTGCGAATCAAATTTATATGATTTCATCATACTATCTCATTGATGAAAAAGATAGTGCCTAAACAGGAAATAATATCAAAAGTATTTGAGATTAGTTGTTTTTACAACAAACAAAACAAAGAATCTATGATATGATAAACATACTTTCAGAAACCAACTTACAATTAACATAGAGAAAGGAATAATCATGTCAAATTATTTTAAAGCTTCAGATACGATCTTTCATATCACAGAAACCTATCCGGAAACCATTGAAGTTTTTATTGCCAATGGTTTTGAAAATTTAAGCAATCCCGTTATGCGCAGAACTCTTGGAAAAACCATCTCATTAGAAACAGCATTATCAATGAGAAAGGTAAACCAGGAACTTTTTATTAAGAAGCTGGAGGAAGTGATAGGTCGGAAGGCTCCCAGCCTCACAGACGGACTCACTCCTGCACAATCGGAAAATAAAGGGGATATCCGCATCGAGGGTGTACTGCCCTGTCCCATCCGCATTCCTCTTCTGGAAAAGTTTGAATCCTGGCTTGAGGAAAATCAAAGTTCACTTGGGTATGAGGTGGAGTATCATTTAAAATCAGCAAACCTGGGTCTTGATGATGTAAAGGACCGGGTTATTCTGGCAGACGGAGACCCTGACGGTCTGTCAGATCTTTATCTCTCTGCAGGTTTTGACTTGTTCTTTGATAAAAAGATGATTGGCGGCTATCAGGATTCAGGCGTATTCGAAGATCTTTCCGGGATGGAGCGGTTAAACCCTGATCTTGATAATGATAATATATCACTGAAGGATCCCAAAAACCAGTACGCCATCATCGGAATTGTTCCTGCAGTCTTCATGGTTAATACAAACGTTTTAGGGGACCGCCCCTTGCCTGAGAGCTGGGCAGACTTAATGAAACCGGAATTTGAAAACAGCATCAGCCTTCCCATGAAGGATCTGGATATGTTTAATGCATTTTTACTTCACATCTACCGTTTTTATGGGGAAGAAGGAATCGAAAAGATGGGTAAGGCTCTCTTACAGAGCATGCATCCGGCTCAGATGATCAAATCCCACAAGCTAAAAGATGGCAATAAGGTTCCCGCTATTACGGTTGCCCCCTATTTCTTTGCCAGCATGACAGATGAAAAAAGCCCCATGCGGCCGGTATGGCCAAAAGACGGAGCCATTATCAGTCCGATTTTCCTTCTGGCTAAATCAAAGAATAAGGAGAAAGTAAAACCTTTTGTTGATCTTTTATATTCAAAAGAGATTGGAGATATTCTTTCCTCAAACGGAAAATTCCCATCGACCAATCCCCTGGTGGACAATGGCTTAACACCTGACCAGAAATTTATGTGGATTGGATGGGATTTTATTCACAACAATGATATTGGAGAATTAATCAAAAAAATAGAAAAGCAGTTCTTTTCAGCTGCACAAAAGGAGTTCTTATGAATCTGATTATATTTTCAGGCCCGCCCTCTTCCGGTAAAACATCAGTAATTTTAAAAACAATTTCATCCTTTCATGCGAAAAACATAAAGGTGGGTGTGGTGAAGTTTGACTGTCTTTACACCGATGATGACATTGCCTATGAAAAGGCGGGAATCCCTGTGAAAAAGGGCTTATCCGGCGCCTTATGCCCGGATCACTTCTTTGCTTCCAATATTGAAGAGGTGGTTAACTGGGGAAATGAAGAAAAGCTTGATCTGCTGATTACGGAATCAGCAGGTCTGTGCAACCGCTGTTCCCCTTATTTAAAAGAAGTAAAAGGAGTCTGTGTCATCGATAATTTATCCGGTATCAACACTCCTAAAAAAATCGGCCCGATGTTAAAGGCTGCCGACTTGGTGGTGATTACCAAGGGAGATATTGTTTCCCAGGCAGAACGGGAGGTATTTGCTTCCTGTGTCAGCTCTGTAAATCCCAGAGCCATTACCATGCATGTGAACGGACTCACCGGACAGGGTACCTATGAACTTGCAAGTCTTCTGTATGATGAAAATCAAAGTATTAAATCCGTACAGGGAATGCAGCTCCGTTTCCCAATGCCCTCCGCATTATGTTCCTATTGTCTGGGTGAAACAAGAATCGGAGAAGCGTATCAGATGGGTAATGTGAAGAAAATTGATTTAGGCGGTGATAAAAAATGATAAATATTAGCATGAAAAAGCTGCTGGAGGAATATCCTTTTGCTGCCGCATATTTTGAACAGAATAAGCTTACTATCTCTGGATTTGAGGATCAGACATTTGAGGAGTATTTAAATCATTTTTCAGAGGAAGAACTGGAAGACCAGGCCATTGATAAAGCCAAGCTATTGTCGGACCTGCCTGTCTATCTGGATCAGATGCGTCAGTTTTTAGGAATGGAGAACGACCGGAAGGTGCAGTCCCTGACCATTTTACCAGGTCACGATAAATCAGGAACGATGGAAGGTTTTAAGGAACTGACTGTAGAGACATCCCAGATTATATCCATTGTAGGACCTACCGGTTCAGGAAAAAGCCGGCTTTTGGCAGATATTGAATGGACGGCCCAGAATGACACTCCTACCGGGCGGAGCATTCTGGTCAACGGCGAAGTGCCTGATATGAAGTGGCGTTTTTCCTCAAACAACAAGCTGGTCGCCCAGCTTTCCCAGAACATGAACTTTGTTATGGACTTAACGGTACGGGACTTTTTACGGATGCATGCGGAAAGCCGCATGGTTGAGGATCCCCAGTCTGTGATAGACAGAATCATAGCCGCAGCCAACGATTTAGCGGGAGAAAAATTTGAACTCTCCACTCCTGTTACCAGCTTAAGCGGCGGGCAGTCCAGAGCGCTTATGATTGCAGATACAGCAATATTAAGTTCCTCTCCCATCGTTCTTATTGATGAAATCGAAAATGCCGGAATCGACCGCAAAAAGGCGTTAAAGCTTCTTGTGACATCAGATAAAATCGTCTTAATGGCGACCCACGATCCCCTTCTGGCATTAATGGCGGACAAGCGGATTGTCATTAAAAACGGCGGTATCAATCATGTGATTTATACAAGCGAAGAAGAAAAACAGCTGTTAGAAAAGTTAGAGAAAATGGATTCCCTCATCCAGACCGCACGCCAGGAGTTACGGTCAGGAAATACTCTTTCTCCTGACCTGCTGGCTGATTAAAAATAAAATTCCATCAAGTCCTCCAATAAGGTTATATACAGCCTTTATTGGAGGCTTTTCTTTCTTGTTTAAGCTTGAATTGTGCGGATTAAACTTACCATTTCAATTGCTCCCGCTGCACAGTCAAACCCTTTGTTACCTGCTTTCGTACCTGCCCGTTCAATTGCCTGTTCAATATTTTCTGTCGTCAGGACTCCAAACATGACGGGAATGCCGCTATTTAATGATACATGGGCAATCCCCTTGGACACCTCGCTGCAGACGTAATCATAATGTGTGGTGCTGCCCCGAATAACCGCACCAAGGCAGATTACTGCATCATATTTGCCGCAGCCTGCCATCTTGGAAGCGATCAGCGGAATCTCAAAGGCTCCGGGCACCCAGGCCACTTCAATGTCCTCCTCGCTGATACCGTGGCGTTTTAAACAATCCAATGCCCCGCCAAGAAGCTTTGATGTTATAAACTCATTGAAACGTGCGGCTACAATGCCGATCCGGATATTCTTTGATACCAGTGTTCCTTCAAATATTTTCATTATGAATTCTCCTTTATGATTAATAATTAATAATGTAAAATGTGCCCCATTTTTGTCTGTTTGGTTTTTAAATAAAACAGATCATGGTCATTGGCAGGAATCTGTATGGGAACCCGTTCCATAATTTCCATACCAAAGCCGGACAGCCCATATACCTTATCCGGATTATTGGTGAGCAGGCGCAGGGTTTTTACTCCTAATTCCCTGAGAATCTGAGCACCGATGTAATACTCTCTGGGATCTCCTTCAAAGCCTAAAGCAAGGTTGGCTTCCAGCGTATCCATGCCTTTATCCTGGAGTGCGTAAGCACGCAGTTTGTTAACCAGACCGATTCCGCGCCCCTCCTGACGCATATATAGAAGAATTCCTCTTCCTTCCTGTTCAATCTGCGTCATGGCGGCAGCAAGCTGCTGTCCGCAGTCGCAGCGCATGGAGCCGAACGCATCCCCGGTCAGGCACTCTGAATGAACACGGCACAAAAGATTCTTACCGTCACCGATTTCGCCTTTGACAAGAGCCACATGATGTTCTCCGTTTAGTTTGTTAACAAAGCAGAAGGCATTAAAATCTCCAAATTTTGTGGGCATATTACAGATTGAGGTCTGTTCCACCAGCCTGTCGTGTTTTTTACGGTATTCCTTCAAAGCTGCGATGGTAATGAAAGGAATCTTCCATTTTTCAGCCAGCTTTATCAGATCAGGTGTACGCATCATGGTCCCGTCTTCTCCCATGATTTCGCAGCAAAGACCGCATTCCTTCAGACCTGCAAGACGCATGAGATCCACTGTGGCTTCCGTATGTCCTCCCCGCTCTAATACTCCGTTTCGTTTTGCAAGAAGAGGGAACATATGTCCCGGTCGGCGGAAATCCCCGGCCTTTGCATTGGCGTCTACGCATTTCATTGCAGTTATTGACCGCTCTGCTGCGGAGATTCCGGTGGTTGTATCCACATGATCGATGGAAACGGTAAAGGCAGTAGAATGATTGTCTGTGTTTTCAGAAATCATCTGTGGTAATTCCAATCGCATGCACAACTCCTCATTCATGGGCATGCAGATCAGCCCTTTTCCATGCGTCGCCATAAAGTTAATATTTTCGGTTGTAGCAAACTGGGCGGCACAGATGAAATCACCTTCATTTTCCCGTCCCTCATCGTCTGTTACAAGAATGATTTTTCCCTGTTGAAGCGATTCAAGCGCTTCTTCTATGGTATTGTACTCAAACATCTTACTCCTCCTAATAGCCAGATTTTGTTAAGAATTCTCTTGTGATACCGCGTGGCTTCTGTTCTTCCTGGGTTGCTGATAAAAACCTTTCCACGTATTTCCCCATCAGGTCATTCTCCAGATTCACCATATCACCTGTTTTTTTGTATGACAGAATGGTGGATTTTACTGTATGGGGTATAGCAGATATGCGAAACTCTGTATTGTTAACCGAAGCTACCGTCAGACTGATGCCATCCACTGCAATCGAGCCTTTCTCCACAATATAACGGAGTATCCTGTCCTCAGCGGCAATGGTGTACCAGATGGCATTGTCATCCCTTACAACGGACGTAATGGTCCCAATGCCATCAATATGTCCTGAGACAATGTGCCCGCCAAATCGTCCGTCTGCCGCCATTGCACGTTCCAGATTTACAAAATCTCCGGGATGCAGCTTTCCAAGACCGGAACGGTTTAAGGTCTCATGCATCACATCTGCCCGGAAGGTATGGGAAGAAAGCCCGGAAGCCGTTAAGCATACGCCATTTACCGCTACACTGTCCCCGATTCCAAGATCATCAAAAATCACACTGCCCTGTATAGTCAGCAAAGCGGACTGCGCTCCTTTCTTTACCTCCTTCAGTATGCCTATTTCTTCAATAATCCCTGTGAACATAAGGTTTCACCTCACTTTCAATTAGTATATCTTCTCCCAAATGTTTCACTTCTATGTTTGTGAGAAAAAAACCATCCTCAGGGTGAGGGACGCCAGGTCCTGCAACCGGAGTTTTCCCGCCTGATCCCCCAAAAAGCTTTGGCGCAATGTATGTCTGCACTCTGTTTACAATTCCTGCCTGCAGTGCCGACCAGTTAAGAATACCGCCGCCTTCCAGTAATATGCTGTCAATTTTCTCTGCGCCAAGCTTTGTCATGAGTTCATACAAATCCAAATGTCCATCCGCCTGTTCAAGCGGGAGAATCCTGCAGCCGGCTTTTAAATAGGGCTGCTGTGTCTCCTGATCCCTGCAGGACGTTGCAATTAGAGTCGGAACCTCATTTGCAGTGGCCACGATCTGGGAGGTAAGGGGAAGCCGCAGGGTTGTGTCGCAGATGATGCGAAGCGGGTTACGCCCTCCCTCTGTCCGGCAGGTAAGCAGCGGATCATCTGCAAAAACGGTACCAATCCCAACCATCACAGCGCTGTAACGGAGCCGGTCTTTATGGACGTTTTCCCTTGCAGTTTCACCGGTAATCCATTTGGAGTCACCTGTATATGCTGCTGTTTTTCCATCCATTGTCATGGCGTATTTCATGACAACATAGGGCCTTCCTGTCTGGATAAAATGGAAAAATACTTCATTGAGCCTGTCACATTCCGACTTTAGTATTCCTTCCGTGACTTCAACTCCTTTTTCCCGCAGGATTTTGATGCCCTGTCCTTTGACCAGCGGGTTTGGGTCTGAACTTCCCACCACTACTCGTTTTATACCTGCTTTTAAGATGGCTTCTGTGCAGGGAGGTGTCTTCCCATAGTGGCAACAGGGTTCCAGAGTCACATAAAGAGTCGCTCCATCCGGGGATTCTTCACAGCCTGCAAGTGCGTTTACTTCTGCATGGGGAGCACCATACCGTTCGTGGTATCCTGTGCCAATTACCCTGCCCTCCTTTAGAAGTACAGCACCAACCATGGGATTTGGATTTACAAAACCACAACCTTTTTTGGCAAGCTGCAAAGCCAGACGCATACATTCAATATCATTCATATCACACCGCCTTTAAAAGAAAAATGCCTTGAACACAAGGCTCAGGGCATATTTTCGGCAATCCGTCCATTATTTATGACTGTTAACACAAAAAACTCTGAAATGAATGATCATTCCAGAGCGTGTTAATCAGCAGATGTTTCATAAATATGAAAAAAACTGCATCATCTTCTTTCATCCAGACTTTACTGTCGGCTTCGGAGTTACACCGAATCATGCCTTGCGGCTCGTGGGCTATACCACCGGTAGGGAATTACACCCTGCCCTGAAGATTATTGTTCAATTGGTGCAATAATACTCCCATATCAGAGTTATGTCAAGAAAAAAATAAAATTTCTTACATTTACTGTAGCCACATATTTTCCAAACTGTTCTGAAATTTCAAAATTTTCATTATGATTATAAAAAAATAAAAATCAGGCTTGCATTTCATACCAAATAGGTATAGTATGAAAGCACAAAGACATGTTAGCAAGTACTAACCATTAGATTCCCATTCGGGGAATAAAGGAGGTTGATATATATGAGTCATGCATTACTGGAAATTAAAGATCTCACTGTATCTGTGGAGGATAAAATAATTTTAAACGGCATTAATCTTACCATAGGTTCAGGTGAGCTTCATGTCCTCATGGGACCAAACGGAACAGGAAAATCCACTCTCGTATCCGCCATTATGGGGGATCCCCGGTACCAGATTGAAAGCGGGCAGATTCTTTTGGATGGGAAAGATATAACAGAAATGAAAGCGGACGAAAGAGCCAGAGCAGGTGTCTTTCTCTCCTTCCAGGCTCCGGAGGAGATTCCGGGCGTCACCCTTGAAGACTTTCTCCGCACAGCCAAAGGATCCCTGGAAAAACGTCCTCCAAAGATACTGCAGTTTAAAAAGGAACTGAAAGAACAGATGAAAGCTTTGGATATGGACCCCAGCTATGCGGAACGGTACTTAAATGTTGGCTTTTCCGGTGGAGAGAAAAAGAAAACGGAAATCCTCCAGCTTCTTATGCTTCAGCCAAAGCTGGCTCTTTTAGACGAGACGGATTCCGGTCTTGATGTAGATGCTGTCCGTACCGTTACAAAGGGAATCCGTGCTTTTAAAAACCGTAAAAACGGACTTTTTATCATTACACATAATGCAAGTATTCTGGAAGGTCTGGATGTGGATGTGGTACATGTACTGGAAGGAGGCAAAATTGCATATACAGGCGGCCGGGAACTGATCTCAAAAATTACGCAGCAAGGATTCGGCGTTCTGGGAAAGGAGGCTGGCTTCTATGAAAGACTTTAAACAGGAAAAAACAAGAGTCGACCAGGCTGACCGCACCATTTATGATGTGAAAGACAGGCTGGACCCGGCCTTCCTTACGGACTCCGGCATTACCCCTGAGATTGTAAACCAGATATCTAAGGAAAAAAATGAACCGGAATGGATGCGTCTGTTCCGCCTTAAATCATTGAAATTGTATAATGAGATACCGCTTCCCTCCTGGGGACCTTCTCTTGATGAGCTGAATATGGATCAGATTGTTACATATGTCCGACCGAAATCAACCATGAAAGCGAAATGGTCCGATGTCCCAGACGATATCAAACAGACTTTTGAACGTCTTGGTATTCCCAAAGCGGAGCAGAAATCCCTGGCAGGTGTGGGGGCACAGTACGACTCAGAAGTGGTTTATCACAATGTCCGTGCAGAGGTTGCGTCAAAAGGCGTGGTCTATACGGATATAGAGAGCGCTCTTACCGGCCCTTACAGTGAAATGATACGAAAGCATTTTATGAAACTGGTTCCTCCGTCCGACCACAAGTTTGCGGCTCTTCACGGAGCAGTCTGGTCCGGAGGTTCTTTTGTTTATGTGCCGGCAGGGGTTTCGGTTGAAATTCCTCTTCAGTCCTATTTCCGGCTGAATGCACCAGGTGCGGGCCAGTTTGAGCATACGCTGATCATCGTGGAGGAAGGTGCCTATCTTCATTTCATAGAAGGCTGCTCTGCTCCCAGATACTACGTTGCAAACCTTCACGCCGGCTGTGTGGAGCTGTATGTGGGTAAAAATGCAAGGCTCCGCTATTCCACCATCGAAAACTGGTCAAAGAATATGTACAATTTGAATACAAAACGCGCTTCGGTAGAGGAAGGAGGAACCGTGGAATGGATCTCCGGATCGTTCGGATCTCATATCTCCTATCTTTACCCCATGAGCATTTTAAAAGGGAAAAAGGCACGTATGGAGTTTACAGGCATCACATTTGCCGGAGAAGGCCAGAACCTGGATACCGGCGCAAAGGTACTTCATGCCGCACCGGATACCACCTCTCACATTTCTACGAAATCCATATCAAGGGATGGAGGCAATTCCACGTTTCGAAGCCTGGTAACCGTTACGGAAAAGGCAGAAGGAAGCAAATCAGCCGTTTCCTGTGAATCACTGATGCTTGACAGTATTTCCCGTTCCGACACCATACCGGTGATGGATATCTCCTGCAATCAGGCAGATATCGGCCATGAGGCAAAAATCGGCAGAATCAGTGAATCCGCAATCTTCTACTTAATGAGCCGCGGTCTGTCCGAGGATGATGCACGGGCCTTAATCGTAGGCGGGTTTGCAGAACCCATTGCCAAGGAACTGCCGTTAGAATATGCGGTGGAAATGAACAATCTCATTCATCTTGAAATGAAGGGAAGCATCGGCTGAAAGGAGGAACACAAATATGAATACACAAATCAACCGTCTCCCGGTTCCTACCTGGAACCGGACAGGGGTAAACTGGCTGGATAAAAAAGCGCTGCCTTCGGACAGGGAATATTCGCAGGGCGGCCACCTTCCTTATAACGGCGACCTTCCTCACGGAATCAGCCTGATGGAGGATCTTCCAAAAGAAACTGCTGCAATTCCAAGCGGGATGGGTGAATGGATGAATGAGTTTATCATGAACGGTGCAGACAAAACCTGCTACTTATTGGGAGAAGGATCTCCCAGTGAACCTGTTATTATCACCCAGACTCTGGACCTTACTCATCCGGTTATCAGAGCCCATTATGCCATAAACGCAAAGCCAGGAAGTAATCTCACGGTAATTCAGGTTAATCGCGGGGACGCAAAAGACGGCGTTCTTGGAAGCTTAACTCAGATTGATGCGCAGGAAAATTCCGTTGTCCGTCTGGTTTCTGTCCAGCTGCTTGGACGAAACAGCCAGAGCTTTGATGCCGTAGGTGCTCGCATTGGAAAAGGTGCCAGGGTAGAACTCATTCGGGCCGTCCTGGGAGGAAAAACAGCGGCATGCGGTTCTCTGGCTCATCTGGAGGGGCAGGGAGGCGGCTACCAACAGGATACTGCATACTTTACTGATAAGGAACAGATTTTTGATTTCAATGACATTGCCCGCCACACCGGCAGAGAAACGGTAAGCGAAATGCATACGGCCGGAGTTCTTGCAGGCTCCAGCAGCAAGATTTTGAGAGGAACCATAGACTTTAAGGCAGGATCCGCACACTCTGTGGGGCACGAAAATGAAACCGTACTTCTGCTAAGCCCCAGCGCCAGAAACAGGACTGTTCCCCTAATCCTGTGCGGAGAAGAAGCTGTGGAAGGACAGCATGCAGCCAGCTTAGGACAGTTTGATGAAAAACAGCTATACTATCTGTGCTCCAGAGGGCTTAGCCTGATGGAGGCAAAGCGCATGCTGGTAGAAGCCCGCTTTATGCCTGTTCTTCATAAAATAACTCCGGATGATCTGCGCATGGAGATTCTGAATGTCATTGAAAGGAGGCTCGATGAACATGAAACCAATTCGTGATCAGTTTCCCATTCTCGCTGTTCCGGAAAATGGAAAGAGACTGATATACTTAGATAACGCAGCGACTTCATTCAAGCCTCTGTCCGTTTTAAAGGCGGTGGATGATTATTACCGTATGGATAATGCCAATCCACACAGGGGCGTTTACACCCTGGGCGTCCGCTCCACGGATATTCATGAAAACGCCAGGCAGACTGCGGCCCGCTTTGTAAATGCCGGCCCGGAGGAAATTATTTTCACCCAGAATGCTACAGAAGCTCTTAATCTGATCGCTTACAGCTACGGTATGGAGTTCTTAAAAGCAGGGGACGAAATACTTATCTCCGTAGCGGAACACCATAGTAATCTGGTTCCCTGGCAGAGAGTCGCAAAGCTGACAGGTTCTAAACTTGTTTATCTTTATCCGGGACCTGACGGGCGGATTACAGAAGAAGAACTGGATCAGAAAATAAACCCGCGCACAAGGCTGATTGCCATTGCCCACGTATCAAATGTGCTTGGAACGGAAGCGCCGGTAAAATCCATTGTGAGACGCGCCCGTTTATGCGGCGCTGCAGTGGTTCTGGACTGCGCCCAGAGTGTGTCTCACATGCCTCTTGACGTCAAAGACCTGGGAGTAGATTTTGCAGCATTTTCCGGACACAAGATGTATGCTCCCATGGGCATTGGTGTTTTATATGGCAAAAAAGAGCTGCTTGAAAAAATGCCCCCGTTTTTAAGTGGAGGCGATATGATTGCAAGCGTCCATGAACAGACCGCTTCCTATGCAGAAGTCCCCCGCCGGTTCGAGGCAGGAACGAGAAATGTAGGCGGTGAAGCAGGCCTGGCGGCAGCCATGGAATATATTACTTCCATAGGCTGGGAGACGATCCGTAATCATGAGCACGCTCTGATGGACCAGGCGCTGAAAGGACTGAATGCTCTGCCCTATGTCACCATATACGGCAGTACAGACAGCCGTGACCGTTTTGGGGTTATCTCCTTTAATGTGGAAGGGGTTCATCCCCACGATACTGCAACCATTCTGGATTCAGAAGGAATCGCAGTCCGTGCCGGTCATCACTGCGCCCAGCCATTAATGGAATATCTGGGAATTGGCTCCTGTGTCCGGGCAAGCATTGCCATCTACAATACAGAGGAAGATATTTCGGTATTTTTAAACAGCTTAAAACAGGTAAGGAGGTGGATGGGTTATGGAGCTTAATGCTTTATACAATCAGATTATTGTGGAAAACAGCCGTTCCAGTCAAAACCGTCACAAGGTATCAGAGGCGACAGCCAGTCTGGAAGGAGTCAATCCCAGCTGCGGCGATGACATTGTTCTGGAGCTGCGGGTCAAGGACGGAATCATTGAAGATGCCGGATTTACCGGAGAAGGCTGTGCCATTTCCCAGGCTTCCGCGTCTCTGATGATTGATCTCATTCTTGGAAAACCGGTTGAAGAGGCTCAGAATCTGCTTAATACCTTTCTGGGGATGATAAAAGGAGAAATAT
Organism: Lacrimispora amygdalina; assembly: GCF_003432035.1. Taxonomy (GTDB): domain Bacteria; phylum Bacillota; class Clostridia; order Lachnospirales; family Lachnospiraceae; genus Lacrimispora; species Lacrimispora amygdalina. The sequence goes on along the minus strand of NZ_QOHO01000031.1, from coordinate 3,326 downwards.
CAGATGAGGAGCAGCTGGATTCACTTGAGGATGCGATTGCTCTGAAGGGAATCTCCCATATGCCGGGCAGGGTTAAATGTGCTGTCCTTCCCTGGCATACTTTAATGGGAATACTTGAAGAACCGGAAACCGCAAAATAAATGAATGATACAGCAAAAAAAACGTCCGAAATTGGTTTTGGCAGTATACCATTAAAACCAATTCCGGACGTTTTAAGTTTTGTTCTATAAAATTACTTTTCAGCAAACTTTTCAACAATTTTAAGAAGCAGTTTCACAACCTTTTCCATGGACTGAACTGGGATAAATTCAAATTTTCCATGATAATTATATCCGCCGGTGCAAAGGTTTGGACAGGGAAGCCCCTCATAGGATAAGCGTGCTCCGTCTGTACCGCCTCTGATCGGAGTAACTAACGGTTCAATTCCCAGATCTTCCATCGCCGTCTTTGCAATATCGATCAGGTACATATGGGGTTCAATCTTTTCTTTCATGTTAAAATAGCTGTCTTTTAAGATCAGTTCTACTGTCCCGCTTTGATATCTCTGGTTTAAATAATCTGCCACACGGGTCATAAATTCTTTCTTTTCTTCAAACTTCTTCTTGCTGTGATCACGGATAATATAATCAAGTCTGGCTTCCTCAACGCTTCCAATCATGGAATCCAGGTGGTAGAATCCTTCGTATCCTTCCGTATACATAGGGTTCTCAGCTGCCGGAAGCATGTTATGAAATTCCATACCCATTAAAAGCGCATTTCTCATTCTTCCTTTGGAAGAACCGGGGTGGATGCTGGATCCGTGGATTAAAACTCTGGCAGAAGCAGCATTGAAATTTTCGTACTCCAGCTCTCCTAACCCACCGCCGTCCACGGTATAAGCAACATCAGCGGCAAATCCTTTCACATCAAAGAAATCTGCCCCTCTGCCCACTTCTTCATCCGGTGTAAATCCGATTCGGATGGTTCCATGAGGAATCTTCGGATGGGTAAGTAAGTATTCCGCCATAGTCATGATCTCAGCCACACCGGCCTTATCATCTGCACCTAACAGGGTTGTCCCATCTGTAGTTATAATATCCTGCCCGACATATTTTAATAAATCCGGAAAATCTTCCGGGCTCATGGTAAGTCCTGTATCCGCATTCATTAGAATATCCTTACCATCGTAATTCGTTACGATCTGCGGCTTTACACCAGCTCCTGAGTAGGCTGGAGAGGTATCCATGTGAGCGATAAATCCCAGTACCGGGACTGCTTTGTCCATGGTGGCCGGAATGGTAGCATACACATAGCTGTGCTCGTCAATTCTTACATCTGCAGCCTTCATGGCCTGAAGTTCTTTCACCAGTTCTTCTGCAAGTATCCGCTGCTTTGAAGTACTTGGAACAGCGTCAACCTCATACTTTGACTGGGTATCATAAGATACATATTTTAAAAAATGATTGATCACTTCTGACATTGTTAATCGCCTCTTTTTCAATATTTTTCTGGTAACGGCATGTAGGAATTCAGCCGGATCCAGTTCTCCTGAAGGGTCTGTATATTCAGGTAGTATTCTCCGGATCATCCGGAAAAATTACCAGAAAGGACCAATTGGATTTCCTTATTATACCATAATGCGTTTTTAATGTCTATGCAGGCTGATAATCCACTTTTGAAGCATTCAATTTCTGAAATACAGTCTCTTGTATCGTAAAAATCAATTTTATAACATGGCGAATGATCTAAAAAACTTGTATGTAGAAAGGACAAATAAACCCATTCCAGTATCCCTACCTCGCCGGTATCTTGTAATTTTATGTATTGACTGTAAATATTATTAAGTACAATTTTCAGACTATCAGTAATTTCAGCGATATATAAAACAATTTTTTTTCTATCTTCTCTGTATACCAAAGATAACGATTATCTGCAATAGTCTGCAGCTCATTTATAACTTTATTTTTCAAATTTACTTCATTAATCAATTATTAAGATTCCTCCTTTTAATAAGCCAGTCTAGATTTGGGCCATTACAGTAGCCATTGCAATTCCAATTGCTCCTACGACGACGTCTCCAAATCGCAATAAAAAGGAAAAAACAATTGCACTCCATAGAGAAGCCCCTTTACATTCTACAGCATTCGCCAGCTTTTGAATTATACTCCGTTTTTTTCCATCTTCCCAATGAGTAGCATCAATTCTCTTTTTTATCTTCCACCAGTAGATGGAATCAGCCATCTTACCTATTATCAGAAATTCTACTATCCAAAGTAAAAATAACAATAGTCCGGCAGATTCTTTGGTATATATTATATTTGCTAAAATTAATATATAAATAATAAACGAAGCAAATAATGTTATTACAGAAGAAATGAGCCATAATAAGAATCCTTCTATCCACATCATTCGATAAGCAAACCATAATGGACCAAAAAATGCAGCGGCTCCATTAAATTTTTTCTTTCTATCAATTTGTCTGAATCTATTTAAGTACTCTTCTTGATTTTTTTCCAGATATTCTCTTATCTCTGATATTGAATATCCGCCTATCTGGTTTTCATCATTGTCCATTTTCGTCACTCCTCACTTCTCCCCATTTTTCTTTTAAATCTGCCTCTGCCTGTTTCAGCTGTTCCTGAGACTAATTTTCATAATCCAAATCTGTTTGCACAAGATTTTTGTACGCATATTTTAACATGTCTTTATACCAACCAAATGGATCATTAAATCCTTCGTGCTGCCAAAGATAGTATGCTCTGGCATAACACTTAACCTCTTGCTCCGGTTGTTTTAAGTTTTCATATACCCATACTAATTCAATTAATTATTACTACAAGTATAATAATTGATATAATCAAGCCGAAAATAGCTTGACCTAAATAAACATTCTCTTTTCCAGAAACAATAAATTTTTCTGGATTTTTTTATCATATTTTATAATTGTTTCTTCTCCTATTACTAAATTATTAGGACATTCGTCACCAAAGGGAAATTCTTCCTGATATGTGATTCCAGCCACAGTATATTCATAAACTGGATAATATATATAAACCTTATTATTTCTCCCATTATGACAAACTTTATTTAGGGAAACTATCTTTCCTTCTGATCTTCCATCATATTGATGAGATTTTATATTCGTAATACATGATATTAAAAATAATAAAAAAGAACACAAAAGTAAAAAATATATTATAAACATACTAGATTTTTCTTATGAAATAGAGACCAGCATCGGCTACGGACTCTTTGATAATCTTCATCAATATATTAAGTTATTTATAATCTCTATAGTAATCATAAATCCTGTCTCTTATACAAATTTCCGAGCCCACGTGACGGAT
>NZ_QOHO01000030.1 GCF_003432035.1 Lacrimispora amygdalina | reverse complement strand
CATTATTATACTAGGAGGAATAATTATGGCAGACAGTAATGTATTAAAAGCACAGAAGTATCTAAACTCAATGTTTGGAGGTCACTCCGCCTGGGTAAAACTGGAGGAGGATGGTTACACAGGTACTGCTGTAATGCAGGGGATCATCAGGGCATTCCAGATTCAAAATGGGATATCGGATGCAACTGGGACAGTAGGCCCGCTAACTATAAGCAAAATGAAGAGCTTACCTGAGATTGTAAAAATGAATCCATCAGATCCCGTCAGTGTAAATGTATGTCTCATACAATGTGCCCTGTTTTGCAAAGGGTATAATGCAGGAGGAATCACCGGTATCTTTTATACTACCGGAGTGTCCGCAGTCAGCGAAATGCAAAAGGACGCAGGATTGCCGGTTACAGGAAAGATCGATTGGAAAGTATGGGCTGGACTTCTATCCATGAACTGGTTTAAGACGGTATCAGGCGGAAACAGTATTACCCGTCTCATACAACAGCAGCTTAACAGCGAATGGTCCCATATTATTGGAGTAGGGCCCTGCGACGGAATTGTATCAAGGCAGACAGCGTTATCTTTAGTAGGTGCACTTCAGGCAGCGGAAGGAGTGACCACTGAGCTGATAACAAACTTAAATTCTGTTAATTTTGGAAATGCTACAACAGCTGCTTTTCCTGCAAAATTAAAATCAGGACAGAATTCATCTTACTATATACCCTTTAACAAATTAGTTCAGTACGGACTGTATTTTAATGGTTACAATCCTGGAAGATTCGATGGCATCTATGATGATGCAACTGCCAGTGAGGTGGAAGATTTTCAGAAGTTTTATGGCTTGACCGGGATCGGGCTTGTAACGGCGGGAGAAGTGAATGTATCAACTATGAAATCCCTGCTGACAAGTAAAGGTGACACAGGAAGAAAAGCAAGAGCATGTGACTGTGCGACTGTACTCAATAAACAGCAGGCGCTGGATTTGAAAAATGCCGGATTCACACATGTGGGGCGGTATCTGACCGGTTCTGTGGGAACAGCACACACACCAAAGTATCTGACTTTAACAGAGATAGGTTACATAAAAGAGGCAGGGCTTAGCGTATTTCCGATTTATCAGGATGGAGGATATTATCTGGAGTATTTCCAGAGGCCGTCACAGGGAACGGTTGATGCTCAGACAGCTGTACTGGCGGCTGAAAGGATCGGAATTCCTGAAAATTCAACCATTTATTTTGCTGTGGATTTTGATTGTTATGAATATCAGATTAACCTGTTTATCATTCCGTATTTCAGGCGGATAAATTTATTCTTTAACAGTTCAGAAAATCACAGGAAATACAGGGTTGGTATTTATGCTCCCCGTTATGTGTGTACAAAGATCAGCCAGTTAGGATTGGCAAAGACCTCGTTTGTGGCAGATATGTCCACGGGCTTCAGCTGCAATTTAGGATTTCCAATTCCCTCTAACTGGGCTTTTGATCAGTTTTATGAGTATACATTTCCCTCTTCTCCAAACTTCCCCATTGATAAAGATGCATTTTCCGGAAGAGATGAGGGCGCGTCCTCTTTTGATGCAGTGCCAGAAAAAACAAAGGAAGAACTGGAAGAGGAAAACCGGAAAGCACTGTTAGAAATAGCAAGAAATCAATATATTTATGATGTATTAGATCCATTGGGGTATATGGACAAGGCTCTGGAGCTTGGAATTTCCTATAACAAAGAAATACTGCTTGATACTTATACAACCGGAAACAGTATTGTTACTATAACAGCAGAGTTTTCAACAGAAATGAAACGAATATCAGATAAAGACTACAATATTGGTATCAGCATTGATAATTCCGGAAGTTTGACAACAGGCTGCCAGAATCAGATTATACAGGCTTCCTCAGATATTGATCTGGGTAAACTTGGAAATGGTGCGGATTTCAGTAAAGTGCTGAGCAGCATAGCTTTATCTGTTAAATCAGGAAATATTTCTTTGGGACTGGAATATGTGTCACCAAAACAGGCGAAATTCAGCATTCGTGTCAGCTCTGAAGATTTGCTTCCTGAAGATCCGGATGTGGAAGCTGGTATTACTGTAGAAATCGGTTTCACCATTACACTGAACAACGACAATGATGACCGGTTTGATGAAGCAGAATTTGCCGAGGCCGCATTAAAGGTAGTGGCAGGAGTGGCAGTTGTTGCAATTATTTGTCTTGTAGCCAGTACGGGAGTAGGCGCGTTGTTAGAATTCCTTGCCGGCGGAGGTTTCTTGCTGCTTGCATAAAGTTCAGTATAAAGTTTATAGCGCAATAATCTGGTATAAACCGGAATATTGCGCTATATTAGATATTATGCAGGAAAAGAAAAGGAGGTTTTATCTATGAAATACAATCAGAATTTCCCGGCAGATTCATTGTCAAAATTAGAATCATTATTCCACCCCGAACCGGCGCGGAGAAACAATACACTTCGATATGGAAAAAACAGCATCAAGTGGCTGTGTATTGTGATCGCAGTTTTATATTTCTGCATTGCATCCCTTTATCTGCTGGATCATAAGTTTACTTTCTTTACCACAGTCTGCGCTTATATTGCAGTGGCAGCTACGATATACACAATGTTTATCGTGTGGTTTGGAACATGGAATAAAAAAAGGATACAGGAGGCTGTTATTAAAAAATATGGCAGAGGATTTATGGTTGATCTTGAAAAAGACCATATGGTTTATAAGGAAGTTTCTTATAACTACAAAGATATAGATTATATGGTTTTTTATGATGAATTTGTATTTATTTATGCGGAAAATACCATTTTGGTTATTTACAAGGATGACAGGATACTGGAGGCACTTAATAAAATTATTGATGAAAATAAGAATATTAAAAAAATAATAAAAACAGAACCATTTCGTTTGGATGGATATGTTAACAAAGGCAAAAGAAATAAGATGTAATTTCTCTGTTCTACATTAATGGTGTCAAGCACAAAGTTTTCAAGTTATTTATAAAAGATTCAGTTGTAATTTGTGTGTTCATTTATTAAAATAGAAACAGTATAAATGGTTAATGGAAGGTATGACGCTCAAAATAAGTTATTTAAATTAAAAATCTGCCTTCCATGGCTGCTGTATGAGTGATAATGTGCATGGGACAGATGGGAAGTTCCATGCACATTTTGTCGTTTTTTTGACAGATGATGACGGAACCAGGAACAAAAATAATGGTATTGGATACAGAAGAACATGCAGACCAATTGGGTTTGCATACAAGGGAGAAATTGTATGATAAAAATATTAATTGTAGATGACTCTGTTTTTTCACAGAAAATGACTGCCAACATTTTAAGAAAATATGTTGAAGAGCCAGATCTGCAGTTTGCTGCCGATGGATGGGAAGGGCTTAAAAAATACAAGGAGCTGAAGCCGGATTATGTATTTGTTGATCTGCTGATGCCGGGACTGGATGGGCAGAGCTTAATCAGACTGATCCAGGAATTTGATCCGTCTGCAAATATTGTCGTGGTTTCTGCCGATGTACAGAATCATGTCAGGGAAGAGATTGAAAAACATCATATCATGACATTTATTAATAAACCTTTTACCGATGAGAAAGCCCGGATTATCTGTAATATAATGAAGGAGAAGGACAATGGAAAACCGTGATATGACACAGGATATTTTAAAGGAGCTGTTTAATATCAGTGTAGGACGTGCAGCAGGAATCCTGTCAGATATTGTTCAGCAGAAAATACATCTGAATGTGCCCAATGTGAAAATCCTTAATGTTTCCTCGGAGCCTTATGCGATTGATGAATATATCTCGATGAAAAAAAACGGAACCCTTATGGTATCCACTCTTTCATTTAAGGAAAATTATACAGGCAAGGCAAGCCTGATTTTTTCGGCGGAAAAGATGAAGACATTTATCAGTCTCTGCCTTCAGGAAGAACAGACCGACACAGATAATATGGATTTTAACGATGTAGATTTTGATATTATAAAAGAAATTGGCAATATTATATTAAACTGCATTATAGGGGAAACAGGCAATCTCCTGAATATCAGTTTTAAATATACACTTCCGGAAGTCAGACTCTTTAATTTGTCCGAATTTAAATATGACTACCAGAATACGGGTAATTTATATGTTTTGATTTTATATATTACGTTTGTTATTGGTGATACGGAAATTGAAGGTGCAATTATTGTTGATTTATCGCTTCATTCGCTGAATGATTTATTAAAGAGAATCAGCCTGCTAGAGGAATCACTATATGAATAAATTATTATATCAGGTACTGGATAATCTTAATGAAGGGATTGTCATATTAAATGAGGATCTGCAAATCATGTACTGGAATTATTACATGGAGGAAACTACAAATCTGAAGCGATATCATATCCTGAATCAGTCCATTACTGATGTACTGCCTGATTTAGGCAGGAACTATTATCTGGATGCCTTTCATGACGTACAGGAGCAGGGAATTATCCGTTTCTTTTCCGGCGCAATCCACAAGCAGATGTTAAATAATTCCGATCATTTTAATTTGAAGGTTACCAGAATTGAAAATAACGGAAAACTTTTTATCCAACTGGAATTTATCAATGTTACCAGTCAGTTTAATCAGATTAAGCAGCTGAAATCCTATGTGAATCAGTTATGGGAAACCAATAAGGAGTTAAAGGAGAAGGAAAAGACAATTCAGAAGCTTGCTTACTATGACAAATTAACGGGAGTTGCAAACCGCAGCTTATTCTATGAAGTTTCCGCCGCTTTGCTGGCGAAGGCCAAAAGAGATAAAAGTCTGCTGGGGCTGATGTTTTGTGACGTGAATAAATTTAAGTCCATCAATGATACATATGGCCATGAGTTTGGGGATAAGGTTTTGATTCATGTTGCCGAACTGTTAAGTAAGGCAGCCAGGGAAAATGACCTGGTCTGCCGGTATGGAGGGGATGAGTTCCTTATACTTCTGCCTGACATGAAAGAGGTGGAAAATTATAATGCTGTAGTCTCCAGAATCGTGGAACTGACCAAAGATGCGGTGGAAATTCAGAATATAACGATCCCCCTGTCCATCAGCGGAGGAATCAGTTTTTATCCAGCCGATGCCGATACCATAGACCAGCTGATTGTAAAGGCGGATGCAGCCATGTATGTGGCGAAACAGCTAAAAGGAATGGAAACATATTTTTACCGCATGGATTAAAAGGAAAAAACCGGTCACATCCCCTGTCACAAGCATATATTATACCGTATATAAACATTCGTGAGGTATAGTATGGACCAGTACACAACCAGACCGTCAGATGAAGTACATGTAGGCTATGTGCGTGTTATGCACACAGTTCCCAATGCGCCCAATGTTGACATATACGTGGATGATGAGATGATCATTGAAAGTCTTTCTTATGGAGATTTTACAGATTACTTAACCGTACAGGAGGGAACCTATAAAGTTTCTCTTTATGTAACGGGAACTCAGGATGATCCTATTATTGAAAATATGCTTCCGGTAGAGCGGGATGTAATGCTCACCGTGGCTGCAGTAGGAACTCCTGATGACATCGGACTTCTATCCATCACCGATGCCAATGGAGAAATTGTTCAGGGGAGATCAATGGTACGTTTTATACATTTATCTCCTGATGCACCTGCAGTGGATATTACACTTCCGGATGGAACTGTGATTTTCCCAAATGTTGCATTTAAACAGATTACTCCTTATATTGCCGCAGACCCCATGAACTTAACGCTTCAGGTAAGACCGGCCGGGTCAACAGATATCGTGTTAGAGATACCCAATGTACCCTTATCTGAAGACAGTTTTAATACAATCTATGCTGTCGGGCTGCTGCAGGGAAATCCCCAGCTTGAGGTTCTCTTGACAACGGATGAATTTTAGGGTATAACTTAGAATTAGATGGAAAAAACAGATAGCTCTTTGTGCAGGAGTTATCTGTTTTTCTATTATCAAAGAAAGTTAGACAAAGGAGATAGAGAAATGGTAAGGGAATTTCAGGCAGATGATTTAAGCCGTATTATGGAACTATGGCTGGACACCAACATACAGGCACATGATTTTATTAAAAAAAGCTATTGGCAGGACCATTTCGGTGAAGTAATGGAGATACTGCCAAAGGCATCTGTTTATGTATACGAAGACAATGGAAGCATACAGGGATTTATTGGTCTGATGGACAGTTATATAGCTGGAATTTTTATTTCCAAAGACCATCAGTCCAGAGGAATCGGAAGCCGGCTGCTTCATTATGTGAAAGGGAATCACGACGAGTTATCATTAAAGGTGTATGAAAAGAATAAACGTGCCGTGGATTTTTATAAGAGAGAGGGATTTGTTGTGACTGAAAAACAGGAGGATAAGGAAAACGGAGAAGTGGAATACCAGATGGCATGGAGCCGGAACTGGGCTTAAAAACGAAACAATTGACAAAACCAGGCTGATGCGCTAGAATGCAAGCATATACTTGCATATGGAGGAAGGCTGATTGGACGATACAAGTCAGAAAATCATTGATGCAGCTATGGAACTTATTAAAGAGAAGGGATATGTTGCTACAACGACAAAAGATATAGCAGGCCGTGCCAATATCAATGAATGTACCATTTTTCGGAAATTTAAAGGTAAAAAAGACATTGTCCTTACTGGAATGGAACAGGAAAAGTGGCGTGGAAATATATCACCGGCAATTTTTCAAAATGTTAAGTGGGAGCTTCAGCCTGATCTGGAGATGTTTATGCGTAATTATCTGGATCGTATTACCCCGGATTTTGTTAACTTGTCCATTGGACTGCGGGCGCCCCAGATCTACGAGGATACCAGACCCCAAATTTTAAAAATACCGAAGGCATTTCTTGAAACATTAATTATGTATTTTGAAGCAATGCATGAAAGGGGAAAAATCCCTTTTCTTGATTATGAGTGTCTGGCAATGACGATTTTTTCCTCTACATTTGGTTTTACCTTTTTAAAAGCCTCCTTTAATGACCAGCTTACAAAGATCAGGCAGGAGGAGTACATTATAGGCAGTGTGTCTTTGTTTTTAAAAGGAATTGAACAGGAATAACAGGATTATGATTCAGTGGTATCATCATTTATTGGTGATGCCATTTATAAAAAACAAAATGCAAGTGGATACTTGCATTAATAAGGAGGAATTACTCATGGATATAACAGGTGCCCAGCTTTTTGTAAAAGCCTTAAGAATGGAGGGAGTAGATATCCTGTTTGGATATCCGGGCGGTCAGGCAATCGATCTTTTTGATGCACTGTATGGGCAGAGTGAGATCGAGATAATTCTGCCTCGTCATGAACAGGGATTGATTCATGCTGCTGACGGATATGCACGGTCTGTCAAAAAGACCGGAGTTTGTCTGGTTACCAGCGGGCCCGGTGCGACGAATCTGGTGACAGGCATAGCAACAGCCAATTATGACAGTGTTCCGCTGGTATGCTTCACGGGACAGGTGCCGACGCATCTCATAGGTAATGATGCATTTCAGGAAGTTGATATCGTAGGAATTACAAGAAATATCTGTAAATATGCGGTTACTGTCCGAAGCAGACAGGAACTGGGAAAGATCATAAAAAAAGCATTCCATATCGCTGCCACCGGAAAACCAGGAGTTGTGGTAGTGGATATTCCAAAAGACATCCAGCAGGCATATGGTGATGATACTTATCCGGATACGGTGGAAATCAGGGGGTATAAGCCCATTGCGACAGTCCATGAGGGGCAGATAAAAAAGGCTCTGGCAGCACTGAAACAGGGAGAAAAACCTCTGTTCCTGGTTGGGGGAGGTGTACTGGCAGCCGGAGCAGGAAAAGAAATGGAAAAACTTGTGGATGTTACCGGCATTCCGGTGGTGTCAACCATAATGGGAAAAGGTGCCATACCCACAAACCACCCGCTATACATAGGAAATATAGGAATCCATGCCAGTTATGCAGCTAATAAAGCAATCAGTGAATGCGATGTACTTTGTTCCATTGGAACAAGGTTTAACGACAGAATCACCGGGAGAGCGGGTACCTTTGCCAGCAAGGCAACGCTGATCCATATTGATATAGACCCGGCTTCCATATCAAGGAATATCACAGTTGATATCCCCATTGTGGGTGATGCCCAAAAAGCGATCAGTCATCTGCTTCAAAAAACGGAGCCCTGTAATTGCGAAGCATGGAAGAAGCAGCTGGAAGAGTTAAAAAAGTTGTATCCTCTTGCAATGAAACAGACCGGTCTGACGCCCCTGTTTATCATTAAGAAGATCAATGAAATGTTTGACAAACTTATTGTAGTGACGGACGTGGGGCAGAACCAGCTTTGGACGACACAGTTTCTGGAGTTAAATGAAGAGAAACAACTGCTGACATCAGGAGGTCTTGGAACCATGGGCTATGGTCTTCCCGCCGCACTGGGAGCAAAGCTTGGCAATCCGGAGAAACACGTTGTTGCTGTCTGCGGGGATGGTGGAATTCAGATGAATATTCAGGAGCTGGCAACAGCAGTCGTGCAGGAGCTGCCTGTGATTGTCTGCATTCTGAATAATGGCTATCTAGGTAATGTAAGGCAGTGGCAGCAGATGTTTTACAATAACCGGTATTCTTCTACTTGCCTGAAGTATAGAAAACGGTGCAAAGCGGGCTGCACAGGTCCTGGAAAAACGTGTCCTGTTTATACTCCGGATTTTGTGAAGCTGGCAGAAAGTTACGGGGCGTTTGGGATCCGTGTGACCAGCAAAGAAGAAGTCGAGGCGGCATTTAAACGAGCTCTCAAAAATGATCTTGCCCCTACGTTAATAGAGTTTATCATTGAACCGGAAGAAAATGTTCTTCCTATTGTTCCGCCGGGAAGCCAGTTAAGTGAAATGATTATGGAATATTAAATAAGGAAGGTGAAGGATATGAAAAAAAGGTGGCTTTGTCTGTTTGTGGAAAATGAAGTGGGTGTACTTGCCAGAATTACCGGGCTTTTTTCTGCGAAAGCTTACAATCTTAACAGCCTTACGGTAGGGACGACGCAGGATGAGACGGCATCTCGGGTAACCATCAGCCTTTTCAGTGATGACCAGCTTTTTGAACAGATTAAAAAACAGCTGAACCGCATGGTGGAAGTTTTTAAAGTAATCGATTATACAGATATTGACATTTACAGAAAAGAGATTATGTTTTTAAAAATATTGAAATGCACAGAAAATGACCGCACTTTCCTTTTTCAGTTTTCAGAGGTATACGGAATTAGAATTCTTGATTTTAACAAAGATTCGGTATTGATAGAAAGCATAAAAGCGGAAGAAGAGAACAATCTTATGCTGCAGTTATTATACAAGAGACTGGATAATCCGGTTGAAATTGTCAGAGGTGGAAGCGTAGCAGTTGAAGCAGTTTAGAGCTTTGCTGATAAAAACATTGTGTCAGAGTCAGATCGAATTGTGATCTTCCCGTATACAAAATTAAGGGAAACTGGTATGATAATAATGATATATCAGACAAGAAATGAATGGCACAAAGGATTCGTATAATATTATGAAGCAATTAACCATAGGAATACTGGCTCATGTCGATGCAGGTAAGACCACGCTGTCAGAAGGAATTCTTTATGCAAGCGGGAAGATCGGAATGCCAGGAAGAGTTGATAATAAAAATACATTTTTAGACACCTACGAGCTGGAAAAAGCCAGAGGGATCACCATATTTTCCAAACAGGCAGTTTTTGATATGGGAGATATTAAAATCACCCTTTTAGATACTCCGGGGCATGTGGATTTCAGTGCTGAGATGGAGCGGACCCTTCGTGTGCTGGACTATGCCATACTGGTAATCAGCGGTGCAGACGGAGTACAGGGACATACCAGAACTTTATGGCGTCTTTTGTCCATGTACCAGATCCCTGTTTACCTTTTTATTAATAAGATGGATCAGCCTGCTGCCGATCAGGACAGATTGATGAGTGAGGTCAAAAAGCAGCTTCATGACAGCTGTATCGATTTTTCCCTGAATGATACAGACAGCTTTTATGATCAGCTTGCCATGTGCAGCGAAAGCATGATGGATGAATATTTAGAAAACGGCTTAGTAAGCGGGGATCACATCCGGCAGGGGATCAGAAACCGGACTGTATTCCCCTGCTTTTTCGGTTCAGCACTGAAATTACAGGGGATAGAAGCCCTTCTTACAGGAATCAGCCAATATGCCCTGATACCAGAGTATCCCCATGAATTCGGAGCCAAAATCTTTAAAATAACAAGAGATGACCAGGGAAACCGGCTGACTCACTTAAAGCTTACCGGCGGTGCACTCAGCGTAAAGAATACCCTGACCAATGGAGTCTGGGAGGAAAAAATCAACCAGATCCGCATCTATTCCGGAGAAAAATACGAGACAGTGAATGAAGTTACTCCCGGCTTCATTTGTGCAGTAACCGGACTTACCCAGACCAGGCCAGGTGAGGGGCTGGGATTTGAAGAAGCATATGAATCACCGGTACTGGAACCGGTCCTGTCTTATCAGATTGCCTTGCCGGAAGGCTGTGACCCAAGGCAGATGCTTCCAAAGCTGCGCCAGCTGGAAGAAGAGGAGCCGGAGCTTCATATTGTATGGGATGATCATGTACAGGAGATTCAGGCACAGATTATGGGGGAAATACAGATTGAGATATTAAAGACCCTGATCTTAGAGCGTTTTGGAGTGGATGTATCCTTTGATGCGGGAAAAATTGTATACAAAGAGACCATTGAAGGCCCTGTGGAAGGTGTGGGACATTTTGAGCCACTGAGACACTATGCAGAGGTACATCTTCTTTTAGAGCCTGGAGAGCCGGGCAGCGGACTGGAATTTTGCACTGCCTGCAGTGAGGATCTGCTGGGGAAAAGTTACCAGAGGCTTATACTGACTCATCTTGAGGAAAAAAGTCACAAAGGAGTGCTGACCGGATCTGCAATTACAGATATGAGAATCACCCTTGTATCAGGAAAAGCCCACCAGAAGCATACGGAAGGCGGGGATTTCCGGGAAGCAACGTACCGGGCGGTGCGCCAGGGCTTAAAAGAGGCTCAGCCGGTACTATTGGAGCCATATTATGGTTTTACTCTTGAACTGGCTGAGAATCTGGTAGGAAGAGCAATGACAGACATTGAAAAGATGTGCGGAACCTGTGAGATATCCCATACAGACGGAGAAATTGCAGTTCTTACCGGCAGTGCGCCGGTGTCCACCATGAGAAATTATCAGAAAGAGGTATCGGCATATTCCAAAGGTATGGGAAGGCTGTTTTGTACTTTAAAAGGCTATGAGCCCTGCCATAATCCGGAAGATGTAATAAAGGAGACCGGCTACGATTTTGAAAGTGATCTGGACAATCCTGCCGGATCTGTATTCTGTTCCCACGGTGCCGGGTTTGTGGTTCCCTGGGATCAGGTTAAAAAACACATGCATCTGGAGCCTTTCTTAAAACTGCCCCAGTCTGAAGCTGCTGAAAAGATCCAGGGGGGCGGATCTTCCGGCCAGGAAAACCCCCTTATGAGTCTGGAAGAAATCGACCGGATTATTGAAAGTACCTTCTATGCCAACAGAGGGAAGCGGACAGAATGGAAGAGAAAAAAGCCTGTTTATGAGACACGCAGGGACCCGGTATACCATAATATGAATGATTCAGAACAAAGGGAAGAATATCTCCTTGTGGATGGTTATAACATTGTATTTGCCTGGCCGGAGCTTGCCGGTATGGCACAGGAAAATATGGATGGAGCCAGAATGAAGCTTCTGGACCAGCTGTGCAATTATCAGGCAATCCGTAAATGCCAGATCATTGCGGTATTTGACGCATACCGGGTAAAGGAACATCGGGAAGAATTTATCGCCTATCAAAATATTCATCTGGTATATACCAGAGAGGCGCAGACAGCAGACCATTATATTGAAAAATTTGCCCATGATAACAATCGGAAATACCGGATTACCGTTGCCACCTCCGACGGTTTGCAGCAGATGATCGTAAGAGGAGCGGGATGCGCTTTGTTATCAGCAAGAGAGTTAAAGGCAGAGATGGAAGCAGCAAACAAAAAAGTGACTGAGGAATTTCAGGATTCCAGACCCCAAAGCCGCCATTTTCTTCTGGATTCCCTGTCAGATGAGATAAAAGAACAGTTAAAAGATGCGGGAGGTAAAGAATCATAAATGGTGCATAAACTATAAAATGGAACGGTCCTCGCTGCAGAAAGGAATGAATGACACAGGAAGGACCGGACGGATTTTATTTGTAACGGCCGCTGGAGGTGATGGAAAGCTCATACTGATCGCCCAGGATGCAGATATCATCGGATAAAATCGGTTCGTTACCTCTGTAGCAGACTCTCTGGATACTCAAAAGAGCAGTTCCGGGCGGCACCGCCAGCATCTCAGATTCTGCAAAGTCTGCAGATTTTGCAAAGATTTTATCAGCAGCAGACTGGATCTCCAGATGATATTGCTGCTCCAGAAATTCATAAAGACCGTTAAACTTGTTTGTGAACTGTTCAATATTAGGAACCAGCACATAGGGTATGTAGTCTTTTATAATGGCTATGGGTTTTTCATTAATCAGCTGGATTCTCTGGATTCTGGCAATTGGGGTTCCCAGAGCCTGATGGAGCTCTTTTCCCAGCTTTTCAGTAGCGTAAATAATGTCAATGTACATGCTTTTGGTGCGGACATCAAATCCCCTTTTGCGAAGACATTCTGTAACTGAGGTGACTTTGTTTAATGATTGAATTGCTCTGGAGTCCAGTACGATCGTACCTCTTCCCTGTCTGATTTCAACAAGACCTTCTTCCTTCAGAATTTCCATGGCAGTTCTGACAGTGGTGCGGCTTACCTTGTATATCTTTTCAAGTTCTGGTTCGGTTGGAAGGAATTCTGAGACAGGATAGGTTCCATCTTTAATTTTCATTTTTATTAAATCATGAACTACCATATAAGCCGGAACTTTCCCCATACTAAATTGATTATGAAAATCGCTGGGCAGCGCTTGATTTTCATAATTCCCCCTTTCTTTCACATATTTTTTTAGATGACACTAATTATATCATATGTTTCTTTTATAGCAAATGAATGTAAAAAAATTAGTATATTTATTACTATTTTTTGAATAGAAACTATTAATATTTTAAGGAGAACTCATGTGTACAAATAAAAAAAGAAAAAATGATGATTGGCTCCATGCAAAGCCGGAGGTTTCAGTGACAATTGCATGGAGAAGATTCTGTCACTGAATAAATGCCGGTTTTGCCTTCTGATCTTTAAAAAATAGGAGGAAACCAGCATGAAATATGTAAACGCAAAAACAATTCTTCCTGATAAACTGGTCAGGGAACTGCAGCAATATATCCAGGGAGAATATATTTATATACCCGCCCTCTTAAGGCAGAGAAAACAGTGGGGTGAGAAGACCGGGTACAGAGATGAATTAAAACAGAGAAATAGCACAATCAGAATCCAGTACCATAATGGCAGATCCATGGAATCCCTTGCAGAACAATATTGTCTTTCCCTCTCTGCTATCAGAAAAATCATATATCAGCAATAAACCCACGGAGCTGCAGATGCAGCTCCGAATTTTTATACAGAATAATACAGAAGCATATGGTGTATTGAATTCATTAAGAGAGGCGGATACAATTACTATAAAAGCCGTAATGGGAGGAAATAAAAATGGATTTGACTTATATGGGATATGAGGAGCGAATCATAACACCAAAAAAACCAGTACAGATAGCAGGATATGATGCCCGAATTGACAACTGTTCAAGGGGAACCATGAAGGATTTAAAGGCCCAGATTCTGGTAGGGAAAAGAAATGAGGACAGATTCTGTCTTGTAACAATCGACAGTCTGGGTTTTACAGTCGGGCTGACCAATGTGCTGCGGGAAAGGATAGCAGAGATACTGCCAGCAAAAATGGAGCAGGTCATGGTCTGTTTTTCCCACACCCACGCTGCACCTAATGCTGCAGTTGAAAAAGATTATTATGAATCCGTATGCCAGTCAATTCTCTCAGGAGTAAAAAAGGCGGAAGAATCCATGGAACCCGTTTACGCCGGGTGGGGAAGCGGTGAAAATACCGTTGGAATTAACAGGAGAGGGAGCGGTCAGCCAATTGATCCACGGATTGGGATCTTAAAGATATGTGGGGAAAGGCAGGAAAAAACAAAAGTTCTGATCGTCCGGATAACCGCTCACTGCAACGTTCTGATGCCGGATAATTTCCTGATTTCGCCGGATTATTTCGGGGAGGCAAGAGAAGTGTTAGAACGCAGATATGGCTGTAAAGTGATGATGGTGCAGGGGGCCTCCGGGGATGTAAGACCCAGATACCGCCAGGAAAATGCGGATTTTCTGGAAATTCATCCGGCAGAGGTACATTTCATGGATATCAGCGATCAGATGAAAGTAAGGTATACTGCGCAGAGCCAAAAAGCATTGAAGAATATGGCAGATGATATCTGTAAGTCCCTGGAGCCGGTCATAGACAAGATTAATCCAAAACCGATCAACAGAATATCCATGTTTTCCGTTAAATCGACCTTTTATGCTGATGTGCCGGAATTAAACCGGGCCCGGCAAATTGCGTCCGAAGCCTGGGAGCAGGGGAAAATCGATGGTACAGGCTGGCTTTTAGAAGTGGAGAGACTTTTAAACAATCACGAAACCAGGCAGAGTGCCGAAATTGAACTACAGTTTTTTACAGTCAATGACGGCTGCCTCTGCGGAGTTCCCAGTGAAGTCATGTCTGATATTGCAGTTGAAATCTGGAAAAAAACCAGTAATCCAATGGTATTTTTCAATGGTTATACAAATGGCTGTACCAGCTACCTTCCGACAGCTGCCGAATATGACAGGGGCGGATATGAAGTCCTCTGGTCCAACCTCCTTTACTACCAGTATCATGGGAGAGTCATGCCGTTAAACAGAGATACGGCAGACCGTCTTGCGGATGAGGCGGTAAAGGCGTGGAAGGAGTATTAGGTTTATGATAAGACCGGAGCTGCGGGTTTTTGCAGATTTTGCTTTCGTCTAAGTTGGTCTTTCCGGTATTTACAAACTCTTAAAATCAGGTAAGTCCCAAATACAACTGTGTATGATAATACTGATAAAACGTAATTAACTTTATAGATCATCTCCATATCAGAAGAAGGGCTTAAGGATTCCAGCATGCTGGGGACTAAGAGAACCATTAAGTATACGTAAAGGATGGCAAACCAGGGGTAGGAAAGCCGCTGGACATTTTTCCAAACCCTGGGATTCATCTTTTTTCGTACTGCTTTAAAAGAAGTGACCATTAAAACGATCATAATCAAAAAGAGCGGTACGGTCAGTATTAATGCAAGGATCTGCCTGAGATCCAGCTCGTCAGGGGTATGTAAAACGGCTGATATGTAATAGATTCCGTAAGCAAAGGAATGTGCTAATGTAATCAGGCAGGCGATGATTGACAGATAGCCTCTGATGGGCATCAGCGCCCGGACTATTTTGCCCTTCGGATTTAAGGCACCGATATACATTACAATGACAAACAATGCAGTGGAAAAGGCACCTCTGTAAAATACGGAAATGACATAGAGGTAGGTCCATTCCGGAAAGACTTCGTATAAATTTAGTTTTGTGTAACATACGATAAATCCGATGACTGCTATGGACAGTACGTAGAAGATGGCGGGGCGCTTGCGGATGGCATTTTTGAAGAAGAAAACAAATAATATGGCTTCCAGTAATGCAATTAAGAATATCATGAATAATTCCTTTCACCTTTCTTGTTTGTGGTGGTGTGGGTGTGGATTTTTGTATAATGGTTAGTTAATACTAACCAACACGAACTATATCACAGGAAATGTGGAAGTGTCAAGATTCTTTCGCAGCATTTTTTTGAATAGTTTTGGTTGATGGGGATTAATGATAATTAATTGCTTTTAGGCGGGATAGGTGGTTTGGTGGAGTGAAAAAAATTATACTGGCGACTTCTGGACTTTTTAACAGTGAGGAAATCTGCAAAAGGATGTTACGTAGTTGCTTTTAGTAGAACTAATGAGATTGTAGATAGATGACAAGATGGTATATAAATTAAGAAATTTAAGGGAGAATATTCTGATTTATGTTGTAGAGAAGAATTAGATAATCAAATAATAAATTAGGAATATTTGATTGTATAATTCTATAATTTGTCATAAAATGTTAATAGCTAATTAATGAATAAGACGATAATATGTCTGCAGGAAAATTGTATAAATAAATTGAAATAAAAAGGCGTTATTATTATTTATGGGGGTAAATATGATAAGGAAAAGGAAGTGGGATAATGGAAACAATACAAGAGATCATAAAAAAGTTTGAAGCTACTAAGGATAAACAGATATATAGTGAAATAATTGAACGAATTAAAACGAAAGAATTGTTGTTGATTTCATATATGCCGTTCACGAATAATTACTATCTTGACTTTGAAAATGGTAAGCCAGCATGCTACATATTTACTGAAAAAAAATACTACGAAGAATATCAGGATTATATGATGCAGCAACAGATAATTGTTAAGCATGTGGAAAACAATGAAGAACAAAGAATGTTAATGTTTGGCGATTTGTATCGAAGCGGTTTTGAAATGATAGTGATTGACAGCGGTCAGACTCATTTGGTTATAAGCTTGTTTGATATTATTGATAAACCTGATTTTTCAGATGTTCCCGAAATAAAAAGGCCAATAATGAACCCTTCATTAGTTTGTGCCGCTAACCATTTCTTTCAGGGGCTGAGTACAAAAAGAGTAACACGTGATATGGAAGCAAATATGTTCAAGGAAATATACAATGCGAAGTATCTTATGCCTCTTGATACTAGTAAAATGAATATGGAAAAAACAAATGCAGATAACGGAGAATGTGTTGTAAAGGAAAAGAGCATTATGCAATTCCCATTAATAACGAATTCAGAAGATAAAAGCTTCTATCCGTTTTTTACTGACTGGAATGAATTCAGAAGATTTGATAAAGAGCAAAAGTTTAGTGGTAATATTGCGACCTTTGAAGATATCAAATATTTTATTGATAAGGCTGATGGTATTTCTATTAATCCATATGGTGTAAATATTACTTTGACGAAAGATATGTTAAATGTTATTGAAAGTGCAGCAGAAGGTTCACTTCAAAATACAGTGATAAAAGAACAGGTAGCAGAGAAAGAGTCAAAGGTTATGCTTGGAGAACCGGCAGAGTATCCTCAAAAGATGATTGATGAGATCTGTAAATATCTTAAAACCAATAAAAATGTTAATGCCGCATACCTGAGATTAATGGTAAAAGATAATGAGCAAAG
This sequence comes from Lacrimispora amygdalina, assembly GCF_003432035.1. GTDB lineage: Bacteria > Bacillota > Clostridia > Lachnospirales > Lachnospiraceae > Lacrimispora > Lacrimispora amygdalina. The sequence continues at coordinate 112,160 of NZ_QOHO01000030.1, read as the reverse complement.
TTATCTTATTGTTGTTGATTTCTCAGGTGATAAAAATGTGGTTTTTAGTAGCATAGCTAATGCAGGAGTTCCTTTTTCGAACGGTAAATATCTTGATTTAGTTCCCTTATCAAGCGGTTTCGGAAAAGAAGCTGTCGAGAACATAATACCGTTTTATAAGAAAAAGAAGTTTGGGGTTTTTTAGATAAGGATTCATTTTCGTATATCAGGATGGCATTGAAATATTAAGAAAATGTATTATCACTATACAATGTTAGTGCATCAACAAATTAGAATATGGGGTATAAAGAATGACTCAAGGGATTGCTATATTCGGGCTGAATGGAGGCGGAAAGTCGACTCTAACTCATGCGTTAGCAAAAAAAACAGGTTATTTTGAGATGGATGTGGAAGATTATTATTTCCCTGAGCAAAGAGAATCAAGAAAACGGGCTTTAGAAAATGACTGTGTAAATGATACAGTGCATTTAGACGAACTACCTTTTTCTAATCCTAGAACAAAAAGTGAAGTAGAAACTGCGATTATGGAGAATATAAAGACTTATCCAAGGTTTATTATTTCTGGAGTTACAATGAATTGGAGTGATGAAATTCTTTCTCGTATTGATATTGCTTTTTGGGTTCAAACGCCACTTGAAGAAAGATTGAAGAGAATTCAAGCGAGGGAAGTAAAAAGGTTCGGAACAAGAGTTCTTGATGGTGGCGATATGTTTGCACAACAAATGGAATTCCTAAAAGTAGTAAAAAATCGCGATTCAAAAGCAGTTGAAGAATGTGCAATGAAACTTGGTTGTCCTGTTATTGTAATTGATGGAACATTATCTGTGATAAACAATCTAGAGAAAATTATAGATATTCTTGAATTTGTCTAAGAAAGTGGTGATAAATATGAATATCAAAGTTGCATTTTTCAGGATGATTTAATCCAAGCAATAAGTGCAGACATTTATGAGGTTAGATTGATCAAAACAACAATAGACTTAATACTACCGGAATAAAAAATAAAGAGGTGAAAATATGAAAACTGCGTACATAAACTGCACAATTTTAGATGGTTCCGAACAAATGAAACCAATTCCCCAAATGACCATAATTGAGGAAGACGGAAAAATTGTAGCCATTGAAAGAAGCAGCAAAAAAACCGTCAACTATCAGGTTATCGATTTGGAAGGACGTTATTTGATGCCGGGACTGATCAATCTTCATATTCACCTGCCGTCCAGCGGAAAGCCGACAAAAAAACAGACAGATGCGACCAAATTAGTGAAATTGCTTACGAGTACTGCTCTATCCCGTGCCATTCTTGTGGGTATATGCAAAAACAGCGCCAAAACACAACTTATGTCTGGGGTAACAACGGTCCGTACAGTGGGAGGCATTACCAACGTTGATACCAAGATTCGTGACAGCATCCTTATGGGAAAAATTGTAGGCCCCCGCATGTTGGCGGCCAATATGGCGGTATCTGTACCAGGAGGCCACATGGCCGGCTCTCTGGCATATGAAGCGTCCAGTTTGGAAGAAGCTTGCCATGATGTAGAGCAAATTATAAAAGACCATCCAGATCTGATCAAGCTGATGATCACAGGCGGAGTGTTGGATGCCAAAACTAAGGGAGAGCCGGGTGTGCTGCGAATGCCACCAGATTATGTGAAAGGTTGCTGTGAAGTGGCGCATAAATCAGGTTATCCGGTTGCCGCTCATGCAGAGAGCCCTGAGGGGGTACTTGTGGCACTGGAAAATGGCGTTGATACAGTTGAACACGGTTCTGCTTTGGACGAGAATCTTGTGTCCTTGTTCAAGGCGAAAAAATCCAGTCTCATCTGCACGATTTCTCCGGCACTTCCTATTGCCTTGTTCAACAAAAATATCTCTCACAGTTCTGAAGTGACACAGTTTAATGGTAAAGTGGTCATGGATGGCATTATTTCCGGTGTGAAGACGGCCCTTGCAAACGATATGCCGGTCGGCCTTGGCACTGATTCCGGATGCCCTTTTGTCACGCACTATGATATGTGGCGCGAACTGGTCTATTTTCATAAGTATGTAAATGTCTCCAATTCTTTTGCTCTTTATACGGCAACCAAGCGAAATGCCATGATTGCGAATATCGGAACCGTAACTGGTTCTATTGAAGTGGGTAAATCAGCCGATTTTTTGATCACCGAGGGCAACCCGCTGGAGGATTTGAGTGCATTAAGAACACCTTATATGGTCGTGACCTGCGGTAGACGTTTCAAACACCCCAAAATAAAGAAATATGCCGACGTTGAAAACGAGCTGGATAAATGGTTATAAGGGTTATCATATGGTGCGATTAAGTGGAGGGAATATGCGGTTAACGATATTACATACAAATGACATACATAGTAATTTTGATAATTTTTCTAAGATAGTAAACCAAATGACCGGATGGAAGGATAGTAATACTCTTGTACTTGATGCCGGAGATTTTGCTGATTTTAAAAGAATTGAATTGCTTGGGACTGACGGATTGGCAGCGATGGAATTGCTTGATTCTACTGGATACGATGCTTTGGCGGTTGGAAATAATGAAATATTTCAAGGGTTGGATGTGCTGAAATATATGGCTGCTAATGCGAAGATCCCGTTGCTGAGCAGTAACTTGCGCTGCGCTGATCACTCAGAAATAAAAGAAGTAAAACGAAGTATTATAATAAATAAAAATGGGTTAAGAATACTAATCATTGGGGCATCACCGGATATCGGACCTTTTAATGAATTGCTTGGCTTTACTCTTATAGATTATCTGGCAGCGGTTCAACACGAGATTGATGAATATCATGAGCAGTATGATATGTGCATACTGCTTTCACATCTTGGCATGGATAAGGATAAGGAAATAGCAGTAAAAATAAGTGGTGTTGATATCATAATTGGTGGTCATTTTCATATATTAATGGACCAGCCGGAGATAGTAAATGGAACCATTATTCATACTTCAGGAGCACAAGGAGAATATATTGGAAAGCTTGTAGTTGAAGTGAAAAATAATCAGGTGCAACTGATAGAAGGAATTAATATCGACGTTCTAAACTCAGAAGGATCTACTATAGTTCAAGAGATAGTCAAACAGAATAAAATAAAGGCTATTGACAGACTCAGCGAACCTTTCTGCAGGATAAATAAAAATTTATGGCATGATGTTGTGGAAGAGAACCCTATGACGAATCTCCTTGCAGATGCCCTACAGGACTTCCTTGGGTGTGATCTTGCAATTATAAATAGTGGCGTGATAAACGGTGGAATTAAAAAGGGTGATGTTTCAAGGAAAAAGATCATAGAGCTTTGTCCATCTCCTTTAAATCCCACCAGCTTTCAGATACAGGGAAAAGACTTGTGGGAAGCCTTGCAAAACTCTCTGGATACGGATTATTGCTATGCGGATGGAAAAGGTGCGGGATTTCGGGGGAAATATGTGGGGAGGTTGCATGTATCAGGCGCAGTAATTGAACATAATGGTAGGAATATTTTGAATATTTATATTCATGGTGTCAGCATTAATATGGAGAAATGGTATACAGTAGCTTCGTCTGATTACCTTCAAAGGGGAACTGGATACCAAACATTAGCCAGGAATCACGACGAACAGTATAGCAAAGAATATTTGAGAGATATAATACAAGAATACGTTATGCAAGAAGCATTTGTGGAGAAGGCCTTTGTAGAACGGTGGATATTAAAATAATGTATTGGAGGGAATTATGACGATTGTTTATTTTATACGACATGCACGACCTCTGACAATAGAAGGTCAACAAGATTCAAAAATTGTTACTTTTTTGTAGATAACTACGATCGTCCAATATTTTTCTTATGATGTAATGATAAAATTACAGGAAAGAAGAATAAATTTATGACAAGTACGATGCTAAAAATACTGGCACTCATATTTATATTTTTAGATCATATTGCGGAATTCATTCCGGGAGTTCCAATCTGGTTGCACTGGATAGGAAGAGTCTCGGCCCCTATCTTCTTTTTTTGTATGGTATGGGGATTTAATGGGACAACCTCATATCTAAAGATTTGAGTCCCTGGTTTTGCATTCGAACATACCGCTCATTAGAACAGTTAGTTCAATGCAAATATCTGACGTATAGGATAAAACCATTTCCACTCACGCCCAAATTGGTGGAGAATGATTTAATTCCGGGAGAAATTGAAGATATAATACTTTGTTACCTTATATGATAGCACATAGATTAATTAGATGGTATGGAAGGAGAAAAAATGGGGATTGGTATTGGCGTATATGTGAAAAACAGTGCAAAGGCGGTTGAATTGTATCAACAGGTATTTGGATTAGAGTTGGGGTATCATGTAAAAAATCCAGATGGTTCTTTTTTTCATTCAGAGCTCTATAGAAATGGAGAATGCTTTTTAGCTGTAGTAGAAGCATCAAGGGCTAATACAGAGGAGAGTATAGTTCAGTTAGGTTACGAATTTGATAGTCCAGAAGAAGTAAGATGTGCATATGAATTATTAAAAAAAGGCGGAAGAATTGACATGCCAATAGGAGAACTTCCATGGAGCCCTTGTGCGGCTTCAATAGTTGATGAATTTGGCGTATGGTGGTATTTATCTACGGTATCTCATCGTCCACCAGAGGATTATGATTATTGGGATGGGAAAAACTGATCGAAGTAGCTTTCCATTGTCAAGTATTCAGAAGCAGTAATTTTATTCCATGAGATAAAAGACAGTATAGCATAATCAGAACTTTCGGGAAGGAAAAAAATGAAACGAGCAGTAATTTTTGATATGTATGAGACGTTGATTACCCACTATCATAGTCCTCTCTATTTTGGGGCAGAGATGGCGGAGGATGCGGGAATTCCAACAGATATATTTCAGTCACGATGGCGCTCCACAGAATCTGAACGGTCTATAGGTAAGGTGACATTGGAGGCCGTACTGGAATCAATTCTTAGAGAGAATGATTGCTACTCAGAAATACTTTTAAAGAAAATAGTGAAGAAACGTATAGCAACAAAGGAAGATTGCTTTAATCATTTACATTCAGAGATTATTCCAATGCTTTCAGCATTAAAAAATAAGGGGTTTCTACTGGGATTAATAAGCAACTGTTTTTCAGAGGAAGCTGCTGTTATCAGAAGAAGTGAGCTATTCCCATATTTTGACGCTGTTTATCTTTCTTATGAACAGGGAATACAAAAGCCAGAAGAAGAGATATTCCAAAGATGTATGGATCACTTATCAGTGGAGGCTGAGAGGTGTATATATATAGGCGATGGTGGTAGTAATGAATTGGAAACTGCCAGGAAACTTGGAATGAAAGCGGCTCAGGCAGTCTGGTATCTGAAGGAAGGTACATCACAACCAGCAAAGAGAATGCATGATTTTTACCAAATAGAGAAACCATTAGACTTGCTAAATTTTGTTGATATAGGTTGATATTTCAGTAGATGAAAATGTTTCTGGCGGATTGCGGTATTTGCATTGATGGTATACATATCGCTGAATGATTCTGTTCTTTCCATGCGAAATGACATTGTAACATGGTTTGATAAAGAAGAGTCGTGCTTACAGAAGAAATGAAATTAACTGGAGAGGTGTTAGTTTGGATGATTTATATAAAATGATTAAACCTTTTTTAAATCAAACTATATTAACCAGATATAACTTCGGTTTTGCCGGGGAGGTATATATTGAGACAGATAAGTTTGAAGAAGAATATAACCAATATCTTCCGATTTTAGAAAAGTATTTTAGTCTGAAAAAACCATATTATTGTAACAGAAATTATACTTATTATTCAACGGATTTAATTGAAACAACAGACTTAGTAAAAAATATAGCATTAGATGCACCTGTAATTTTAAATTTAGAATTATCGTATGATAATAAAAGATATATTATATTCTCACTCACGGAATATATGTTGTCATGTATAGCAAAATTGGTTGGTGTCATATTCTCTTATACATCTTTGGATTATAATTATTATAAAGCGCTCAAAGAATATCTGATAGATTTGACTGATTATATAACTCAAATTATTTTTGATGAAGAATTAAACCGATTTCCACCGTTATCTTTTGGTTTAATTGATAGTATCATATCGGATTTGAGGGAACTTAATATATCCGAAGTCCGTGAATATTCAGAGATGGACAATATTCTTATTATGTTTATTACATATTTTGCGTTATGCGATTATATTGGAGAGCACGATATTATCATTTCACCGTTACAGGGGGCCGCACTAATACCACCATTTTTTATATCTATGCAAAAATACACCAATATCGTGAATAGGTATTCCGGTTTTTCAGGGTATGAGTATGTCAGGTTTTCAAAATATGATAATACTCATTATTGTGAATTATCCTTGCCAGACCAGGTGCATTTACTGGGAACTCAGTATCCGGAGAATACGAATATTTTATTGATAGATGATAATACAGGTACTGCAACTACGATAAAATCTATTAAACAAGAATTGTTAAAATATTTTAAAAACATCTCAACTTGCGCATTAGAGTATTATTGGGAGGGAAAGATTTTTAGAACTGATTATCCGGCGTTTCAACTAGATGAAATAGATCTAATAACGCCCCTTTGCTACAGATATTTTAAAATACTTGAGGAACATTTAGAATTTCTAAAGAATGGAAAAGATATTAACTTTCGATATGATTTAATCAAATTTAGTAAAATAAATATGATTTATGATAAAATAGACTACAGTTTATATATAAATAACAATTGTACAGAAACTTCAACAAAGACAAGAATTTTGAGTATTTATAAGAGGATTAAGGAGGTAATGAATAAATTTTGAATATAATGGGGGATGTAACTATGGTGAGGAAAGAAAGATATTTGTATTTTTATTTACTTCTATTTTTGCTGATGACATTAGGTGCATTTGTATGGCAGATGTTTTTTCCTAATGTTTCAGAAATTTTTTCGGTATGGAGGATGAGTCGTGGCTGGCAGACCGAAATTGCTTTATGGAATTTGGGGATTGATACGGGTATTATAATTACACTGATCAGGCATAACATTGAATATGCAAAAATACTTACGCTTATCTCGGTTGTACTTTGCATTTTATTGGGAGGACACCACCTTTTTTACGCGCTAACAACAACTAACGGCAATATCACTTTGCATTGGATAGGCACAATAGAGGTGTTTTTTATAGGAGGAGGGGCAGGAATATTTGCCCTTATTAAGTCACTTCCAAGGCGAGGAGAAATAGCTGTGAAGAGAAAGGTAGTAACAATCTGTGGATCAGTAAGGTTTTGGAATAAAATACAAGAGATGTCTGAACGATTAGAATTAGAAAATGAATATGCTGTAATAGGAATTATACCACATGTTATGGATAGAGAGTTAACAGAAAATGAAAAAGATACATTAGGTGAATTACATAGAATAAAAATCGATTTGTCAGATGCAATTTTTGTTGTAAATGTTGATGGTTATATTGGAGAAAGTGTAAAAAAAGAAATAGGATATGCTAAACAAAAAGGAAAAGAAATAATTTATTTAGAAAGTACAGGAGTTTTAGGGGGCGGTAATTCAATTGCTGAAATAATATAGGATTATGCTGCCATCCATAAAGCATTTTTATAAAAAAAAGAAAACCAGTATGAAAAGGAGCGCACAATAATGGAATTTACAAAACTCAAAAATAGTCTGGAGTGCTTAGGATATACTGTAAGTGAATTTAATGATGCAGAAGAAGCAACTAAGTATTTAGCTAATCAGCTGAGTGATAGAACTATTGGAATTGGAGGTTCAGTTACTGTAGAAGAAATGAAACTGTATGATGCACTGGTGTCTCATAATGATGTGTACTGGCATATGCGATTACCTGAAAACATGAGTGCCATGGAAGCAAGAAAGAGAGCCAATCTGTCAGATATTTATATTTCCTCGGTAAATGGAATTGCCGAAACAGGAGAGATCATCAATATAGATAATACTGGAAATCGTATATCGCTGCACCCCTTAATGCCAAACGTTTAGGAGTAAAAACGCCATGTGCGATAAAGGGTGATAAATGCTATGATTGTAAAAGCCCGCAGAGAATATGCAGAAATTTTTCTGTACTATGGAAGAAACCTACAGGGAGTGAATATGAGGTTATTTTAATTCATGAAAAGCTTGGATATTAGATTAATGATATTTAATTATACCGCAAATAGGGGAACGATGGAGGTAAATATTTATGGATAATTTCGACGATATAGAGACAAATAATAATGGAACTAGTCAAGAAAAACTTGAAACAGCAGGTATTGGAATGAGGATTGGCGCATTTTTAATTGACCATTTTATTATAGTTGCGGTTTTAGTGTGTCCATCAATACTATTTACGTTTAGTCATATTCAAAGCGACCCTGCCAAAGCTTGGACTATGTTTCCTGTATTAATGCTGATGGCATTTTTAGTTTACTTTCTAAAAGATATTATTAATGGGGCAAGCCTGGGAAAGCGTGCATTGGGATTGACAGTAAGAAGCAATTTGGATACATCGGAAGTACCATCTGTTCCAAAGCTTTTTTTGAGGAATATCCTTACGTTTGTATGGCCGATTGAATTTCTCGTTCTTATATGCGGTGCGAAGAAAACGAAACTAGGCGATCAAATAGCGGGTACAAATGTTTACAGGGTGTCTAAGAAACCCAAATTAGTTATTATTGTAGTTTCGGCGATTTTGGCGACAGCAATTTTTACGGCTTCGCTTTTCTTTGGAATATCATCAATATTTAAAAATGACGATTCTTACAAAATGGCAGTAAGCTACATCAATGCAAGCCCGGAAATCTCTAGTATAGTCGGAAACATTGAAGGCTTTGGCTATATGCCTGCTGGAAGTCTTAATTATTCCGGAGGCCACGGGCAAGCGGTTTACTCGATTAAAGTCATAGGCAGTAAGAACACTGTTTATGTTCATATAAAAATGGAAAAGAAACTTAATAAAGATTGGGAAATCGTTTACTTTGATTACAGTGAATAAACGTATGGTAAGAAATATGACGATTACTATATTTTTGATTTTGGTTGATATTTTACCGGGGGAGGACATGAATGATTTCATATATTAAAGCGACAGAGGATGATATAGAATTACTTATGCAAAGTAGACTGGAGATGTTAAAAGCAGTAAATAACTTACCAGAAAATTATATTTTTCCTGAGGATTTGATTCATTGCAGCAGAGAGTATTTTAAAAATGCCAATCAAACAACTATTTTAGCAATTGATGAAAAGGTGGTGGGCTGTGCGACTATGTGTTACATTGAAATAATGCCTACCTTTTCGCATCCTACGGGAAAGAGGGCACATTTGATGAATGTGTATACGAGTAGTCAATACCGCAGACAAGGAATTGCTTTTCAAATGTTAAGCACCTTAATAGATGAGGCAAGAGAAAAAGGAGTTACGGAAATAAGTTTAGATGCGACTGATTCAGGAAGAGAGTTATATAAAAAACAAGGTTTTATAAATTCAAATGAATGTATGGTGTTAAATTTGTTATAAAGAGTTAGAGGCAAGTGAATTAATACAGATATATTCTTGTAAAAGAGATAATACAATTTATATTGGGTATTTATGTGAAGGTGATTGGGATAAAAATTCAATAACACTGCAGCAAGATAAAAGAAATTATTGGAATTACCAATTAAAACTCCTTAAGTGAGGTATTAATCATGAGCAAAAAAGAGTTTAAACGGGAAAGCAAAGAAAAGAAACCTGTACTGGCAATCTGCTACGACTTTGACAAAACCTTATCGCCAGATGATATGCAGGCGCAAGGTTATATTCAATCAGTAGGCTATGACGTGGGAGATTTTTGGACTGAATCCAATGAATTGGCAGAAAACAATGAGATGGATCAGAATCTTGCGTATATGTACAAAATGGTTCAGGAGGCAGAGGGAAACTTAATCTTCAACAAAAAGACATTAGAAGACTATGGTGCAAAGGTCAATTTGTTTCCGGGTGTGGGAGAATGGTTTGAAAGAATATGTGAATATGGGACTGATCATGGCGTCATCGTGGAACATTACATAATTTCTTCCGGACTGAAAGAGATGATTGAGGGAACATCTGTCGCAAAAAAGGGCGCTTTCAAAAAAATATATGCAAGTTCATTTTATTATGATCCCAGAACCGGCGTTGCAAAATGGCCGGCACAGGTCGTAAACTATACGAATAAGACACAATTCTTGTTCCGTATTGAAAAAGGAGTTCTGGACATAAACGATCAAGGGGTTAATGATTCTTTTGCTCCCGAAGAAATGCGTGTACCATTTCGCAATATGGTCTATATTGGCGACAGCGACACAGATATTCCATGCATGAAACTTGTGAATTCATATGGCGGACATTCGATTGGCGTATATAATGCTGCAACAAATGATAAATCTAAAGTTTATAAAATGATGCATGATGGAAGAATAAAGTACTACGCACCGGCTGATTATTCAGAAGGAACCGAATTGGATAATTTGGTGAAATCAATTATTAACCGTACGGCTGCCAATGAGACTTTGGAAGAATTTTTCTACCAATGTAAAAAGGAAAAATATGAAGCCGATAAACAAAACAGTGAAGAGGTACGTAAAAAAACTGATTTATTAATTGCACTGGAGGGCAGTGGGAATTTTGCAACGACACATTCCACTATAAAAGAACTTAATATATTTGAAAATTGGTCATTAGACGAAAAAGAACTGCTATTTAAAATTGCAGTTGAGAATAGTCAGGTATTTTACTTATTGGGCGATTTGGATGTAAAACTTTTTTATCAAAATGTGCTTAAGGATACCCGAAAACTTTCAGAATATGCAAAAAGAGTAAAGGACGAAATTGAAAAAAAACATTGAATTAGTTTGTGACACTCCGTGAATTGAGCAAGACTTACGATAAAGATTGGAGGATTCATTTTGGAAATAAAAAGCATTTACGAAAACAAAAAGCAGTTCTTGGATCTGCTCTTATTAGCTGATGAACAAGAATCCATGATAGACAAATACTTAGAGCGAGGGGATCTTTTCGCCTTATATGACAACGGCTTGAAAAGCGTGTGCGTAGTTACACAGGAGAGTGAAGATGTATGCGAACTGAAAAACATAGCCACTTACGAAAAATGGCATGGTAATGGGTATGGCAGTAAACTTTTGCACCACATCTTTTTGCATTACAAAGAAAAGTACACAACTATGGTTGTAGGGACTGGTGACAGTCCATGGATATTACGGTTTTATGAAAAAAACGGTTTTAGGATTTCTCATAGAGTTAAGAACTTTTTCATAGATAATTATGACCATCCAATGTTTGACGGCGGAATTCAATTAGTGGATATGATTTATTTGAGTAAGGCTTTATGACTTAGTAACCAATATTTAAGTAAAATAATCGGCTATCATATTGATAAGAGATTTTGGAACAAAGGGTATGCTTCGCAGTCAGCGAAAGCTTGTTTGAGGTATGCCTTTGAGAATACAGATTTTGATGAGGTTTTCTCATATCAAAAGGCGACGAATATTCCATCAAGAAAAGTGGCTGAAAAAATGGGGATGTCATTGCGTGAGGAATATGCAGATGAGAAAAATATAAAAACAAGTGTATATTCCATTACCAGATCGCAGTTTAGTGCTATGAATATAAACGTTTAGGAATACGAAGGGAAAAAATATGATCTAATGAAATATATTTTTGGAATAAACATAACAGATGACAAAAATAACACCAGGTTGGATGGTGAGATATTCATTTCTAATTCTTCAGTCCCTGTATTGGGAGAAGCTTTTGAAAAATGTGATAGTCTATATAAAAACTATTTAAAACAAACATCTATGCCATTCTGGCTGAGAGTTATTAAATTACTTTCCTTCTTAACAACCTTATTGATGCTTGAGTGTCTTTTTTTAGATTTATCTGACGGATCTCTTAAAGAAAAATATGCTGATGCTCCTGAGTTGTTCTTTATCTCAGCAATTTTTTTTACAGTTTGGTTAATTTTATTTTTAGTAGAAAAAAGTAGAAAAAGTCAATATAGCGACAAATATGATTACGATAGGAATTATGTTCAAAATATTCAAAACTATGCAAAAGAATTACTTCATATACCGGATGATGCAGAAATAATGGAAGTTATATTAATATATTACAAGAATAAAAAAAGAAAAGGCATTGATGTATCAGATTTTCATTATATAAAAAATTCTAATGTTTATGTTAATGTTAAAGACGCTGTTTTACATATGGCAGATCTTGGTAATGAATGGTCTATACCTCTTGCTTCCATTACCGGAATTACAAAAATAAATAAATTAATATTTGTTCCTGAATGGTTAAAGGAAATTCCTTATAATAAAGGTATTTATAAAAAATATAAAATCAGAAAAAATGGTATGGGTTTACTATTTTTTAAACCTTATTATGCACTTTGCATTACATGGCAGGATGAGAATTATGAGTTATTCATACCTCCTTATGAATTGGATAAGCTATCCACGTTAATCGGAGTTACTTATGATGGGAAGGACAGTAACCGATAAATCAGATAGCTTGTAGAGTACATATTTTAAAAGAAATGTATGCTGATGGAATTCAAATGGAGGATCAGAAATGCAATGTATAATTAAAGGTGAAGCATATAATTTTATTGATAATGTTATGGAAGAAGAGATTACTAGAAAAAGTTACTTTCAGCTTGCTAAAGAAATTTATAAGTTAAAGTATGAAAAGTGGTATCAATCCGGTTATATGGATAACCGTTATAAACCATATATTCTTATGTACGAAGATACAGCTGTTTCAAGTGTTGCAGTGTGTTTACTTTTTTTTATTGAAATATACCAGCGACGCTATAATATTAATGCTGACCGTAATAACGATCAGCTGCACAGAGAATAACGCTATATCATGAGATGTATCCATAAGAGCCGGCCAATCTTTTGCTTTCACTAAATAACTAGTAGAAAAAAGTTGTGCACATATTGAAAGGGCACAGGATACAAAACTTATTGCCATAAGAGCAGCGTACTTTGGGCAGCTGATTTTATGGGATTGGCTAAGGATAATCAGTGGAGGAAGCAAGGAGGCAGATCCTAATATGATACTAATTGAATTGCAGTTTTCTATCACAGGGAATCCTCCTTTACAAAACTGATCAGTTTATTATTGTTATTATTATAGCTTACACTTATGGGAAAGTCATTATAAAAAAGATAGAATATCATTATTGGAGGTTCCATATGAAAGAGAATAACCCCTATCATCCAGTGGTATGCATTTTAATTATCTATTTGATATGTTTTGCATTCAGAGCCGTTGAGTACATGATGATCCGCACAGACCAGTCAATCTTTGGCGAGGCGTTTGTACATAAACTGGCAGGTATTCTTGTGCTTGCATTGGCAATACGATATTTTTCGCTTAAATGGTCAGATATCGGTTTTACACATAAAACAGCGGGAAGGGATATGTTCTGTGGTCTGCTTCTTGGGGCAGCTGCTTATTTGATTGCATATGGCATTGAGTTTTTTATGCAATTATCGAGAAACAGCAGCCCCTCTCTGATCGTTTATGTGACCAGCTATGCGATTGATGGGAATCGGGGCATGCAGACCGGCATACTGTTTTTCCTGTTTTGTATTGTTGGGAACGTCATCAATGTAGCTATGGAGGAGGGGATCTTCCGGGGATTATTTATCAGACTTCTTGAAGTGAAATACTCCTTTATGAAAGCAGCGGTATTTTCCTCTGTTCTCTTTGGCTTCTGGCATATCGCAGCACCCGTAAGAAATTTATTGGATGGAGAAATTAATCTGATGGGAGTAATCCCGACTGTTATAATCCTTATAATAACGACAGGAATTGCCGGTTTTAAATTTTGCCTGCTGGCTAAAATCACCGGATCGCTTTGGATGCCCATGGCTGATCATTTTTTTAATAATACAATCATTAATCTGCTGCATATCACAACCATATCCGGTGCAGATGAATTGCAGGTAATTCGTATTTCGGTTGCTCAGACTATCTCATTTTTAATTGTTATTATAATTTACTTTAAAAGAGGGTGGCACCGCAAATGTGCATTCAGCAAATCTTAACTCAAAACAAGCGGGCAGACAATACAATGGAGGTTAACAAAATGTCAAAAATTACAGTGTTAATAGGCAGTCCCCGGAAAAACGGCAATACTGAGATACTTGCAAATGCGTTTATAGCTGGAGTCAATAAACAGGTAAACACGGTGGAAGTGATTTCTGTAACAGGAAAACGCGTCTACGGTTGTACAGGCTGCAATTTTTGCTACAGAGATAACAGCCATAACTGTGTGCAGAAAGACGATATGCTGGGAATCTATGAGAAACTTGCAGATGCAGAGGTTCTGGTGATAGCCACTCCTGTTTATTTTTATGGGGTTAGTTCTCAATTGAAGTGCATAATTGACCGGCTGCATAATCCCATACGCAATACGTTTAAAATGAAAGAACTCGTCTTGTTAGCTGTTTGTGCTGATACAATACCCACCGTTTTTGATTCTCTGATATCCATGTATCATGCGGTACTGAGCTATTTTTCCCTTAGAAACGGGGGAATGATCACAGTCTCCGGTGTATCTGAAAAGGGCGATATACTCGGTAATCCAGCACTTGCGGAGGCTCGTAAACTGGGAGGCAGATATTAGGCGGAAATGCAGATATAAGTATTGCTTTTATTTAATTTATAATTTATTATAGTATAAAACAATTAAATATATAGGTTAATAGGAGTAAATACAGTGAATGATTATAATAAAAAACTAAAAGAGGAAATAGCAAAATTCAGAGAAGCCGGTCATAAGTTTGTTAATAAGGAAATTACGACTGCTGATTTTAAGGGAAAATCAGGAGGAATGGGGGTTTATGCTCAAAAGGGCGGGCAAGCTTTTATGATTCGTTTAAGGATACCCTGCGGTATCTTATCATTTGCCCATATGAAGTTAATCCATAAATTTGCCTTACAATATGGTTTACAGCGAATTCATCTTACAACCAGGCAGGCCATACAGCTTCATGATCTGGATATTGATTCTGTCTGTGATATCATGGAAACAGCCATTGACCATGGTTTGTATACCAGAGGAGGAGGCGGTAATTTCCCTCGGAATGTTGCCCTGTCCCCCCTGTCCGGTGTGGATAAAGCAGAAGCCTTTGATCCTACTCCCTATGCGCTGGAGGTGAACCGGTATGTCATGGAACGGATCATGGAATACCATCTGCCCCGTAAACTGAAAATTGCCTTTTCCAACAATGAAGCGGATACTGCAAACTGTACTATTAATGATTTGGGCTTTCTGTCAGTTCTGCATCAGGGAAAACCTTTTTTTAAAATGTTTCTTGCGGGCGGATTAGGTAATAATCCGGCAGTTGCTTTACCGTATGACGAGCTGATCCCCTTAGACCAGGTACTGTATCATGTGGAGGCTGTTGCCAGAATATTTGCGGCGGAAGGGGATTATCAGAATAAGGGAAAAGCAAGATTGAGGTACATCCCAAAAAGAATGGGAGAAGAAGCATTTATGGAGTGTTACAAAAAGCATCTCGCCCAGGTGAAAGAATCCATGGAACTGAATATAAATGTGGATGCAGAAGAGATATGGGAACCATCAGATCAGATGCAGTCATTTTATATCCATACAGACAGCGGTAATCTGATAGCCCAAAAACAAGAGGGATTCTTTACTGCAGTCATTCACCCCCAATGCGGACAGCTGCCTGTAAAAGCCCTTGAAAATATAATTGCATTTCTCATGGATAAACAACAGGACATACGTCTTACTATGACGGAAAGCATGTACATCCGCAATCTGACCAGAGAAGAAGGAGAAAAGCTCCTGGCAATATTGGAAGAGGTCAATCAGGTAACCCCGATTGGTATGAGTATCAGCTGTGTGGGAGTTCCAACCTGCCAGATAGGAGTTTTAGAGAGCCAGACTTTATTAAAAGAAATAAACAGGGTACTGATGGAAAATAAGATAAAGACGGATTATCTGCCGGGAGTTTCCATTTCCGGGTGTTTTAATTCCTGTTCCAGGCATCAGATAAGTGAAATTGGCTTTGCCGGCTGTAAAAAACGTATTTCTAATGCTCCGGCAGATGCATTTGAACTTCATATAGGGGGAGCGGCAGGGAACAATAACACCCATTTAGGAAAATGTATGGGCGCAGTAAAAAAAGAAGATATTCCGGACTTTATGGTAAAACTTTCTCAGGCATTAAATGCCAAAGGAATGTATTTTATGGACTATCTGAAGGAATACGGAGAAGAGTTTGAGGATTTGACGAAACCGTTTCTTATTCCATAAATCAGCGTGCATCGGTTTTAGTTGAATTAAAAAATCAGGATTGAAGGCGGGGAAACATGCCATCAATCCTGATTTTTTTGTTTCGTGCAGGGATTCTGCCCCGATCTAAAATGTTACTTGAGTAAACATGGACATTTATTGTTATCCCAGGTAAGACATTCCTGCTGGCAGTGTTTTAGTGTATCGTTTTCTTTATATACATCAGTATATTTGCTTGGACTGACGCCAAATATGGACATAAAGGACCGGTAGAACGTGCGCATGCTGTTAAATCCGGCACTCATGGCCGCCTCTGTAATGGTGGTTTCCTCACTCTCTAACAACATACCTGCGACATGTCTGCAGCGGAGTGAGTTAATGTATTCACTGATACTGCATCCTACATGTTTGTTGAATATGTGAGAAAACCGGCTGTTACTGTAGCCGAATTCCTCAGCAATGGTTTTTAGGGATAATGTGTTCTTGTAATTATTATGAAGATAAGTGAGAACGTTGCGTACCAGAGCATCGTCATCCTTTGTATGAGTATTTTCCATGGGAATGTTTTCTGTGAGCAAAGCCAGTATTACATGAATATACCCTCTGGCAGCCAGAGATTCAGGTGTTCTTCTCTGCAGGTCACAACAGCACCGCATGCAGCGGGCCACCTCCTGGGTCAGTACTTTGTTCGATATATGACATAAAGAGAAGGTCTTTCCCTTCAGTTTCCTTTGGAAGACAGGTATATAGGAAAGGGGTATGGTCATCACGATGGTATCTGAGTATTCAGGCGTTAAATAACGGTGTACGGTATAGCTTGGCACCAGCAGCAGCTCCCTGGCCTGAATACAGTAAAATTTCCCGTTTAATGTTGCTTCCATGGTACCGTTTCTTACATATACCAGTTCTAATGCACTGTGGAAATGGGGAACACAGCTGTTATTGATGGAATACCAGGAGGAAGAGTTAGTCTGGCTGTCCCGTGATATCTCATAATTATATTTTGAATCGATCATTGTAAGCCTCCTTTTTATGAAAAAGAAACGCAGCCAATTATGGCACAAATTATGTTTATTACGGCAAGCTAATACTGTTTTATTATATTATAATCAAACTGTAAAAAATTACAAGTAACGAGTTAATTGACATTGGGCAATGAAAGGAAGGGGTATATGAAATCATTAAAGCTGGGAATTATAGGGTGCGGAGGCATTGCAAACGGCAAACACCTGCCGGCTGTCAGAAAAGAAGGCAGGGCAGAGGTTGTGGCTTTTTGTGATATTGTTGAAGAACGTGCCTGTGAAGCTGCAAAAAAATATGGCACAAAGGATGCTAAGGTATTTACGGATTACCGGGAACTCATCAAGCTGGATCTGGATGCGGTTTATGTCTGTACGCCCAACCGTTCCCATTGTGAAATCACGGTAGCCGCTCTGAATGCCGGCAGGCATGTCATGTGTGAAAAACCCATGGCTGTCAATTATAACCAGGCAATGGAAATGGTAGAAGCAGCCAGGAAAACCGGTAAACTGCTAAACATTGGTTACCAGAACCGTTATCGCGCCGACAGCATCTATCTCAAACAGGAATGTGCCAACGGGGAACTGGGTGAGATATATTATGCGAAAGCAAAAGCCATCCGCCGCCGGGCAGTTCCAACATGGGGTGTATTTTTAAACGAATACGAGCAGGGAGGCGGACCGCTGATTGACATTGGCACCCATGCACTTGACCTGACGTTATGGATGATGAACAATTATAAGCCCAAAAGTGTGGTAGGTACCATATATCATAAACTCAATGGTGAGAGACAGCCTGCCAATGCCTGGGGACCATGGGAACCTGATAATTTCACTGTGGAAGACAGTGCTTTTGGATTTGTCATTATGGAGGATGGGGCCACAATAACCCTGGAAGCAAGCTGGGCACTTAACACCCTGGATGTCCATGAGGCCAAAACCGTTCTGTGCGGTACAAAAGCAGGTGCGGATATGCTCAATGGGCTGACGATCAACGGTACTAAAAATGACCGCTTATATGAACTGAAGCCAGACCTGGAAGCGGGAGGAGTTGCTTTTTATGACGGGGATGCCGTCACTCCTGAGGTATTAGAACAGCAGACATTTTTTGATGCGATTCTTGGTAATGGAGCGTTGGTGGTCTTGCCGGAGCAGGCTGCAGTCGTTACACAGATTTTAGATGCGGTTTATCAGTCTGCCAGAGAAGGACGGCAGATTCTATTATAAAACAAAGAGGTGTTATCTTATGAGTTTGATTGAGGAGTTCAGTCTTCAGCTTTATTCACTGCGTGAACTGATAAAAGAAGATTTTCCCGGTGTTCTGAAACGGGTTGGGGAGATTGGTTATACCGGTGTGGAATTTGCCGGTTATGGAGGTCTGACTGCCAGCCAGATGCACAGTTTGCTGAAAGAAAACGGATTAAAGTCCATAAGCAGTCACGTATCGCTGGAACGGCTGATCAATAATTTGGATGAGGAGCTGAGCTATAACCGGGAGATCGGGACACAAACGATTATTGTGCCCTATTATCCCCTTAAAACGATCCATGACGTGGAAATTCTGGCAGAACAGCTTGCACCGATAGCCAAGGCTGTGCGCAGTAAAGGTTTTATGTTTGGTTATCATAACCATGCCCATGAATTTGCAAAGTCAGAAGACGGAACAGTTCTTCTGGATTTACTGATGCAACTGACTGATCCGAAGGATATAATATTGGAATTAGATGTATATTGGGCAGCTTATGCAGGTGTGGATGTGCTGGCATACATGGAAAAACAGAGGAATCGTATCCGGTTGCTGCATTTAAAGCAAATGGCCGATTTTGAAAGCAGGAAGTGTGTAGATTTAGACGAAGGTGTTCTGGATTTCCATGCGATTATATGCAAAGGACTGGAAATCGGAGTACAGCACTGTATTTTGGAACAGGAGGAATTTGCTGTATCACCTTACCAAAGCATAGAAAAAGGGTATAAACACATTATGAATCTTTAGATTCCTGAAAGGAGAATTCGTATGAAATTAGGAGTATTAACCGTTCCGTTATATGACCGGAGTGCAGAGGAGGCATTCCGCTATCTAAGCAGTCTGGGGGTGCAGACAGTGGAGATTGGTACCGGCGGCTCACCGGGCAGCAAACATTCCAATCCAGATGAATTGCTTTCAAGTGAGAGCAGATTGTCGGCTTATAAGGATATGCTGAAAAAATATAATTTAGAAATCAGTGCTTTGAGCTGCCATTCCAACCATGTACATCCCAACGCAGATATCCGTGCACTGGCTGCCGAAGATTACACCCGGACCCTGCGTCTGGCTGAGAAACTGGGAGTCGATACGGTGGTAAGTTTTTCCGGGTGTCCCGGTGACTATGAAGGCGCAAAATATCCAAACTGGGTAACGTGCTCCTGGCCGACGGATTATCAGCATGTCCTGGATTATCAATGGAATGAGGTATTGATTCCTTTCTGGCAGGGAGCTGTTGCTGAGGCCGCCAATTATGGTGTCAAAAAGATTGCATTGGAGCTGCATCCCGGCTTTTGTGTATACAATACTGCTACATTGCTGCGGTTAAGAAGAGCAGTTGGCGATGCAATCGGTGCCAACTTCGATCCCAGCCATCTGTTTTGGCAGGGAATTCGTCCGGCTGAGGCCATTAAGGCACTCAAGGGCGCAATCTATCATTTTCATGCAAAGGATACCAAAGTGGATGCGGTTAATACACAGATCAATGGTGTACTGGATACCGGAAACTATGGTGATTTATCAGAACGCAGCTGGTCATTCCGCTCCGTTGGCTGGGGCCATGATGCTGATGAATGGAAGGAGATCATCTCTGCTTTGCGGCTGATCGGTTATGACGGGGCCATCAGCATTGAGCATGAAGATGCTTTCATGTCCGTTGAGGAAGGACTTGAAAAAGCCATTGATTTCTTAAAGGACATCGTTATTCACGACCGGCCTGCACAAGCCTGGTGGAACTAAAAGTCAGGAGAACATTCGATTATGGAAAAGAAAAAACTACATATTGCCTTAATTGGATACGGCGGCATGGGAAGCTGGCATGCCCGTATGCTTAACGAAATACCTGAAACCAGTCTGTGCGGTATCTGGGACATTGATCCTGACCGCAGGGAAGCAGCGGCTGCGGCTGGAATACATGTCTATGAGTCGCAGCAGGAATTGTTGAATGACATAACAGTGGAAGCAGTAACCATTGCGACTCCAAATGATACCCATTTACCTGTTGCACTTGCGGTCATGAGTGCTGGAAAGCATGTAGTCTGTGAAAAACCTGTTGCACTAAACAGGGAAGAGCTGGCACAGATGACTGATTATTCAAGAAAAATGGGGGTATTGTTCACGGTACATCAAAACCGCCGCTGGGATGAGGATTATCTGATCATAAAACAGTTGTATGACCGGCAGTCTCTGGGCAGGATTTTTAATATTGAGAGCCGCGTACATGGCTCCCGCGGAATACCGGGAGACTGGCGAAATCAGAAACAGCATGGCGGCGGTATGGTATTGGACTGGGGCGTGCATCTTCTGGATCAGATGAATATGATGCTTGGCAGCCGCAAACCTCTCAGCGTATTTGCACAATTGACAAATGTTACCAACGAAGCGGTAGATGATGGCTTCCGGGCGTTATTTCAATTTGATGATCAGCTGACTTTTTTAGTGGAAGTAGGCACCAGTAATTTTATTTCCATGCCCCGCTGGTACCTCCAGGGAGAAAACGGTACCGCCGTTATACATGACTGGAAGTTAAACGGCGAAATTGTCATGGTCTCGGATTGGGAAAAACGTGATGCGGTACCAGTCGTAACTGCAGCAGGTTTGACGAAGACCATGGCTCCCCGCACGGATGAAACAGTGAAGAAATATCCACTGCCGGAAGTACATTCCGATATCCGGGATTTTTACCGCAATGTGAATGCCTGCATACATGAAGGGGCAAAACCGCTTATTCAACTGGATGAAGTTATGGAAGTCATGCATATCATGGAGGCTGTTTTCCGTTCGGCAGAGCAGAACAGTGTAGTATACTTATAGGATACTCAATAGATAAGCCTGGGTTAAATATGGTGGCTGGCAGAAGTAAATGATTGCTTCTGCCAGCCCTGTTATGTATTATAAAATAACTTCTGTTATACCATATAACTGAGGTATCTATCTGATCAATAATTATACCATAGGCAGGTTGTTCGATTAACTGTTATTTCTGGTTGTTTGTCGTCAGATATGATATACTCTTTTTAGTGAAATAAAAGGGAGATAACCCAACAATAATTTGGATGATAACAAATGCTATTGTGCATGTTGGTGTAATGATGACTATGCGGGCAAAGATTTTTCAATCGCAGAAAATAGAAGAAAATATGCCCTGCAATATGTGAAAGGCAGTAACATTCAGGGTTATCTTACGTACCGCTGGAGGAATCCAATTCCGGCATAAAGGTAAAATCCATATTCTGTTTCGTAATTGCTCCGGAGATGAAAAGACAGGGTATAGCCACGCGGTTGTTGGAACGTGTCTGTAAGAATGCGGCTCAGGAGGGATTTGACTTTGTGGAGGCATATCCGTACAAGGAATCAAGTTATCAGTCATCAGATTATGGCGGTCATTTTGAGATGTATAAAAAAGCGGGGTTTCATGTGCTGCTGGAGGCGGAACAGGGGCTTGTTATGAGGAAACAGTTAAACAAAGGAGTAAGTAAATGAGAATTTTGATTTTAGGGGCAAGTAGTTATGCCGGTCAGGCTATTGCGAAAACGCTTGCAGAAAACCATGAAGTATATGGAACCTATCACACACACAGAAAAAGCTGCCTGGCTGAAAATAAAATGTTTCAGATGCAGCTAGGCGATTCTGATTCTATAAAAAACATATTGGATCAGATACAGCCGCAAATAATCATTTCCAGTTTGAGAGGAGATTTCCAATTACAGCTGGAGGTACATAGCATTATTGCCGATTATTTATTAACAAACAAAGCTGGAAAAATAATTTTCATGTCTTCCTCCAATGTATTTGATGCAGCAATGGAAAAACCGCATTATGAGTCAGATAAAACAAACTCACAATCGGATTATGGGAAATTTAAAATGGTATGCGAACATATGCTTCAGGACAAATTAAAAGAAAGATGTGTTATTATTCGCATACCCCAGATCTTCGGGAAAAATTGTCCCAGGATATTAAAACTGACTGAGGATACGGAAAATAACACGTCAATTATTACCTGTCCCAATTTGTATATGAATTATACAACAGATGTTCAAATTGCAGAATGGATCGCGTATATTACGAAAGAAAATCTTAGTGGAATATTTCACATTGGTACAAAGGATACCTGTAATTATATGCGTTTTCAATCAGAGCTTTCCAGAATTCTGAAATTAAAAGAACCTGTTTTCCAGAAAGAAGTGAGTTCCAGGAAGCGTTTTCAGGCAGTGCTGCCGGGCAGAAAGGAAATACCGGAGAAACTGCATATGAATGTAACTGACTTGCTGGAATATCTGGGACAAGTGCAGAAATAACATATATTTAATGGTGATGATTATTAGAGGTGCTCTTTCAGTAAGGAGTAAATTTACATCGCTTAAATCCGATTGCAATATCCAGCTGGTTATCAACTATTTTTTGTGTAATGATTTCTGAACTGTTAAGTTCAAATGTCAGCTTAATGCCAGGAAACTTTTTACAGAATGATATTACTTTAGGAAATTCATTATGGCAAAATCAAAAAAAGTGTTACTAATTATAGAGTTAAAACGTTTATCTAATATAAGATGGTTAATATTAAGTTCTAAACAGACTTGAAGGGTTGTGTATTTTATGTTAGGTAATCATATTTGGATTTTACATTTATATTCATGTTTAGGAGTCTGCGATTTAGAAATATTGTATGAAAAAATGAGCCGATTAGGTTTAATATTATGTAGAAGTAATTCCTGGGCTGATTGTTACAAAGTAGAAAAGCCAATTGCCGTGAATTATAAGGTGATACCAAGAATTAGAAATTGCAATTTATCTATAGATTATGATAAATGGAAGTTAATTGGAAAAAATAATAAGCATTATATTTTTTCCTCTAATAAAAAAGATGAATTTACTGATGTTGAAATAGATGAAAGTTATGATAATATACCTGTATCAAATGCCGCTTTTTTATTTGTTTTTCCAATTTGTTTTCTATATTTTTTTGAACGATTCCATTTAATTGAAAATGGATTTAATCGTGGCTGGTTAAATTTAATGTTTGTTGGAACGGCTGATATTATATATATAGGCTATATGGGAGCATTTATTAGTGAACTGGTCCAGAAAAGGGAATTCTTGAGGGGGATAAAGAGAATAGAGCATAAACATAGTCATTTCTGGTTTTACTTTGTTCTTTCTTGCATTATAAACATATTGCAAGCCGTGTTATTGTGTATAGTAATTTATAAAATATCAGAATTATAGAGTGATACTTTCGGCTAAATCTTAAAGTATAATCTGCAACAAAAACACCTGGGATGCATAAAGTAAGGTATGATGCCACTGTGTGCATAAATCCTGAGGGGTGATTAAATGGGATTTCTGAATATGCTGCTTGAAAAAGGCAGATTGAAAAAACCGCTTCACTTTGCATTGGAAAAAATTGTGGAGGAATATGTCCCTGCCGGTGAGATGCCCCCATATGCACAAGAACTTAAAAGCCTGGCAGACAAAGACAATCTTAAGTTGAAGGATATTGCAGAACTGGCTGTCACAGTGAGAACAGAAATTGATCATTTAAAGGATGATGTGGAAGCTTTTGTAGTTATTTCAGAAAAAGCCAAAAGGGTTCAGTCTAATCTTGCATTGTGGAATGAAATTCTAAGTGAATTGACAAGACCATATCCATATCAGGACGAGGTGACAGACACAGAAACATTTATCCAATCCAAAGCAGTGGAAGAGATTCCCCGGATGCACCATGCCATTTCACAGCTCCTTGAAGAAAAGAATGGGCTGCAGCTGGAATCGCAGCTTGTCCTTCAGTTAGAGATTCTGCAAAAAAGCATATTCAATTTGGAGCAGACGTTTTTGACCATGATGCCTGAGATCAGGAATATAAAAGATAAGAAACTTAAGCTGGAAGAAGATATTGGACATTTTCGAAGAAATGTGGAAGAATTTAAAAAGATGGGTGAAGCTGCCGATCTTAAGCTTTCTGCACAACTATCGGAAAAAGGCAAAGAACTGGTTACAAGAAAAAAGACTCTTTCTGCCGGCGAAAAAGAGATCAATACCTATATGGAGGCTGTTCAAAAAACAGCCATTCAGATCTTTGGTGTCTTTAAAGAGGTATCCCAGCCTGCTGCTGACAGGGTAAAATCTGCGATTAACAGATTGCGTGCAGATAACAGAAAAATATTAAGGACAGCAGACGATACAAAGAGCTTCACCGAAGGGAGAAAGAAGCTGTCCCAGCTTTATATGCTTCTTGAACTGCTCAATGACTGTATTCGGATTCATCAGAAATATGAACGGCAAAAGTCATAAGCTGACAGTGCCGGCTTTACTGATTTTCCAGAGAACAAAGGAGTTTTTTCAATAACTGGTCCAGTTGGGCCAGTTCTTCTTTTGTCAGACCTTTCAATAAAGACTCTTCTGTCTGGGTATGGGACAGCACCGCCCGGGAGATCAGTTCATATCCAGCCTCTGTCAGCTGGACATAGATGGTCCGCCTGTCTTCGTTGTCATGAACTCTTTTGACTAGTCCCTTTTTCTCCAGAGTATCAATCCGGTTTGTTATGGCTCCGGAAGTGATCATAAGTGATTGATATAGATCCGTAGGTTTTAATTTGAATTCCTGACCGGAACGCCGCAGAGTCGCCAATACGTCAAATTCGCCGCTGT
This sequence comes from Lacrimispora amygdalina, assembly GCF_003432035.1. Taxonomy (GTDB): domain Bacteria; phylum Bacillota; class Clostridia; order Lachnospirales; family Lachnospiraceae; genus Lacrimispora; species Lacrimispora amygdalina. The sequence continues at coordinate 86,905 of NZ_QOHO01000030.1, read as the reverse complement.
TTAACTGGTATAAGGAAAAATTCTCTGCCAGTCTCCTTTCTGAATGTTTGACAGTTCTCTTAAGTCTTCCCCAAACGGCCATTGGTGACGCATCAAGCTCAGGCAGCTCACGGGCCCATTGCTCAATAATTTTATCAACATTATCTTTTTTCATGTTTTTAGTGTAACATCTGGAAATAAAAAGCACAAGGAAATTTCAAAGTAAGTTTTCTTAATTTTAAATATCTTAACGTTAAAATAATTGACAAAAGAAAAACCATGCTTTACTCTTAATATATCTTAATATTAAGATATTTAATGGTGAGAAAAAAATAAGAAAAGAGGAACAAGAGATGAAGCAGATGAAAGATACATTACTGACAATGCTGACTCCCATGCTCTGGGGATCCACATATATCATTGCTTCCGTGTTAATACCCATACAGCGGCCGGTGTTTGTTGCGCTTATGAGAGCATTTCCCATAGGATTGATTATGATTTTATGGTACAGAAAGCTGCCGAAGGGAATCTGGATTTTAAAGTCACTTATACTTGGCAGTTTCAATATCGGCATTTTCTTTCTGTTTTTATTTATTGCGGCTTACCGGCTTCCTGGAGGAATCGCATCAATTATCGGAAGTGTCCAGCCGGTGTTTGTGATACTTTTCAGCTGGATCTTTTTAAAAGAAAAACCGGCTCTCCGGTCCTATGCAGCAATCATTATGATGGTGGCGGGGGTAGCGCTGCTCCTGCTTAAGCAGCAGATGACCATTGATATATGGGGAGTGACAGCGGCTTTATGCGGAGCAGTGGTTATGTCTCTTGGTGTGGTGCTGACTAAGTACTGGGGAAAGCCGGAAGGAATCAGTCAGATGGTATTTACCTCCTGGCAGCTGTTTTTCGGCAGTCTGATTCTGATTCCTGCAGTGTTAATAATGGAAGGCAGTATACCAGTTCTTACACCTGTAAATATCGCCGGACTTGCCATACTGGGAGTTGTCAATACTGGGCTTGCCTATTATCTGTGGTTTCGGGGAATTGAGATCCTCTCACCGGTCCGGGTATCTCTTTTAAGTCCGGTTAATCCCTTAACCGCCTTTCTTTTAGGGTATGTGGTGCTGGGGCAGAGCATCAGTTTTATTCAGATTGTGGGCGTTGGTGTGATTATAACCAGTATTTTTGTTTCACAGAGAAAAACGGCATGAGCCAGTTTCGTATTTCTCAGTTTTTGCACTACAAGGGAAGTAAATGTGATACTTTTCCATTGATTTTCATAGTATTTTATGAACATGCATTTTTACAGGAAGCAGGTGGATCATTGGAAGAGAACAAAGATAATCAAAAGGATGGATTATGGGACGAGAATGCAGTCTACGATTATGTGGTTCATACATTCAAGGCCTATGCCGATGCAATGGTACCCCATTCACCGGACCTGGCAGAGCAGTATGGAAGGATTCAGTTTTACGGAGCATTGGAGTCCTATACGGCAGAGTATTTAATTATGTCTCTTGACAGCTACCCCACACCCTTTGCAATAGCAACGGCAGAAATATTAAATCTGGCTGCAAAACAGTACCTTATGGAAAAGGGAGGGAATCCGGATTTAGAAAAAGGTTCGGGCGGACTTTATTTTACCCAGTTATCTCAGGAAGACCGTCTGAAAATCATTGACCGGATCACCAGCCCCGACGGCATCGTTTATATTCCGGCAGGTCTTACCATAAAGCCGGGAGATATCGCACCTGTACTTCCGGCACTAAACCGGCTCACTATGATGGGATATTATTCCGAGTGGTCCGGCTACGGTTCTACAAGGTTTATGCCTCCGGATAAGCGCATACTGGAATATGAGCCGATTAGCTGGAAGCAGGTGGGGTATCCGGGGCCTTCTATGGGATACCGGATGGCAGGAGCCTTTGATTTTGCACAGAAACAGTGAGGCTGGGAATTTGATTGGAGGTGCGTATGGATAACGGCTATGATGCAGATGTAATTGTGATTGGTGCAGGCGGCGGAGGCGCGGTTGCAGCGAAAGAGCTGGGAGAAAAGGGATTAAAAGTGCTGGTTTTAGAGGCAGGGCCATGGTACGGAAACCGGAAATGGCCGAATCCGAATACAAATGCAGGTGCAGCGGAAAGCTCAAGCAACGATGATCTGGATATACAGCTGCTTAAAAGTACCTTTACAGATTTAGAGGACGACATGAATGATTTCATAACAGGAAAATTCAGATGGGGTCCGGCAGACAGAAATTTAAGTCCGTGGCAGAGAATCAATGAAAAGGGAGGCTTTGTCTGGCAGAGCGCAGGAGTGGGGGGTACCACGCAATTGTACTTTGCCAACTGTCCCCGTGCTTTTCCCGCAGCATTTGAACGTGACTGGCCCTTTAGATACGAAGAATTAATTCCCTATTATGAAGAAGTGGAGCAGACCCTTCCCGTGCGCGAAGCTACAGCAACATCCAAAGAGAATTTGTTTTTCTACGGAGCCAGAAAGCTGGGGTTTGAGTATACACGTGAAATAAATATAACCAAACCAGGATACCGTCTCCAGCAAAACGGCATTCTGGGCATCAATCCCATGTTAAATAATCCGGATTTTGACCTGGAAAATAATCAGGCAGTCGGCTGCACTCTTCGGGGGCATTGTGTCAATGGCTGCTGCATCGGTCCAAATGTGGGAAGTGTTGCCAAGCGTTCTACTCTGGTCAGCTATATTCCATATGCCCTGGCAACGGGAAATGTGGATATTATGCCCAACTCATTTGTCACAGCCATACATACCGGCGAAAATCAGGAGGAGGGGCTGTATGCAGCCAGCGTATCCGTCAGGAATACCTGGACCGGCGAAGTCAGTGAATTAAAGGCAAAAGTGATCGTTTTATCTGCAGGCGCCATTGAATCCCCCAGACTCTGGCTGAATTCCCGTCTTCCTGAGAATGAATGGGTGGGAAGAGGGATGACCACTCATGTATTTGACTGCGTCTCTGGTATTTTTGAAGAAAAGGATCTGATGAACATCCTCGGAATGTCCGATGTAATGCCTTACAAAGGACAGAATTCCGCAGCCAGACTGGATTACCCCGGACTGGGAGTGTTTGAACCCTTTGGAACAAGTCCCGGTATCTATGCTGCCTTGATATACGGAACGAGCCAGAAGGGGTACTATTTTCAGAATCAGACAAACGAAGAGGAGCCATGGGACAGAGAGGGTATTATTGCAGGAGACCTTTTAAAAGAGTTTATGCGCGATTATAACAGAACACTCAGCATTTTGGTATTTCCAGATGACGATGTGAACCAGAAAAACGGAGTGACGCTGGACCCGGAGCGCATGGACGAAAATGGCTATATTCCCATTATCAGTTATGAAATGAGTGAGGCTGACAGGGAGAGAAGAGACCAGCTGACAGGACTTGCCGCTGAGCTTTTAAAAAAAGCTGGGGCAAAGACAGTCAGCAGGGCCAATTGGCCGCCGGATGTCGGTATCCACATTATGAGCACCATGAGGATTGGATTTGTAACAGATTCCAATTGTGAAGCATATCAGGTAAAACGCCTGTTTATCGCAGACAACAGCGTCTTATGCAACGGACTGGGCGGCCCCAATCCCACCCTCACCACCCAGGCGCTTGCTGTAAGGACTGCGAAAAAGATTGCGGAGAAATATTTTCCAACTGCTAAAACGGATTAAAACTGGAAGTGAACACAAAAATGCGCCTTGAAATCAAGACGCATTTTTATATCATTTAAGTCAGCTTCCGGCATACATAAGATAGATAAAATGATTTGCTTCTCTTAAAAGGTGATCGGTATAAAGAGAAAGCATGATCGCCTGAATTTTACAGGTAATTAGTCCGTTTGTAGTGTCGGACTTAAAATCACTGATTGCAATGGCATCGGATAGAATTTCCCGGTCAGAAGGGAATGTTTCAGGCTGCATCTCAGCCCGCCCCAGATAATCAAAAGTATCTGAGAACTGGTTGGCTGTATTGAAATATGCTGTTTCCGTCGGGTCGAACTGTCCCCGCATTACCTTTGCATGATCGGCCATATTCCGGGTCCAGAATGATTTATAGTCAGACAGGAGAGTTTCGTCCCTGTTCTGAAGCCGTTTTAGAATTTCAAGGTATCGTTTGGCTTCTAAGAGAATATGTAAGATATCGGCTGTGTACATCATGGTGAAAAGGCCGCAGGATACACGTCTGTTTAAAAGATCCGCCTGAAACTGGACAAAGGACGTGGTCAGGTTTAAAAGATTCTGGTTCAGCATGAAAACATCCTGTTCATTTTTGTTGGTGGCCGTATAGTATTCCGTGCAGGGCTTAATGTCATAGGTCATGCGGGTCAGCTGAGAATTGATTGAGATTCCCGTATTAAGCTGTGCCAGCCGTTCCGCCTCTTCCGTATACTGGGTATAAAACTGCCCGGATTCAAGAACACTTAATGGGATGGCACCGTCTGACAGTTTAATGGCTGTTTCCAACAGCTGGTCGTATTGCTGTTTGTAAGTATCTGCCTGATCTGCATATTCTTTTCCGGGCGGGGGCATAGTAGCCTCAATAAATATGGCATGCTCCTTTAATATCCGGATCCAGAAGAGATGATACTGGAGTGAGCATTGTATATAAGATTCTTTTGAGGTCATATGGGTTGCTCCATGATTATTGAATTACTGCATCCTATGCCAGCCGGATAAGAACTATTCGTCCGGATGGCTTCCTCATATTGTGAGAAATAGAAAAAGATGCTATAATCCTCATAGCATAAAGGAGGTGGCCGTTTTGGACAGGCAGACATTTTCCCGCAGGAAGCCCGGTATGATTGAGGAAGAAAAATACAGAAAGTATGCGGTTTTTGTACCGGTTCTTACGATGAACGGAGCAAAGTATCTGTTGTTTGAAAAACGATCCAGCAAATTAAGGCATCAGCCTGGAGAGATCTGTTTTCCGGGAGGTAAGCTGGAGCCGGGGGAAACACTTAAAAAATGCGCTGTCAGGGAAACCATGGAGGAGTTAAACGTGGCTTCCGGACAGATTGAGGTGCTTGGACCAGGGGATATCTACATTTCTCCCTTTCGTCTCATCATTCATTCGTTTATCGGAGAGCTGAAAGACTACAAAGACACGTTCAGCACCGATGAGGTGGAGGAAATCATCAAGGTGCCTCTTGATTATTTAAGAAGCATGACACCGGAAACCTTTAAAAGCATGCTGGTTACAGAGCCCCCCGAAGATTTTCCCTATGAATGGATTCCGGGAGGCAATCAATATACGTGGACGAAAGGACCCCGGGATATTTTGTTTTACCGGTATGAGTCATGGGTAATCTGGGGAATGACGGCGCAGATACTTAAGTCCTGTCTGGAACTGATGGAACAGTATAATCTGTTTGATTCTATGAATTAAGAAAGGTGGCAATTATGAAAAAAGAGATATATTTAGCAGGCGGCTGCTTCTGGGGAACAGAAAAATATCTGGAAAATATTCCGGGAATTTTAAGTACAGAAGTGGGGTATGCCAATGGAACAACTAAGAATCCTACTTACGAAGAGGTGTGCCATAAAAATACCGGACATGCGGAAACCGTCAAAGTGGAATATGAGGATTCCATAATAGGACTCCCTTATATTCTGGAACTTTATTATGATGTCATCAATCCGGTCAGCGTAAACCGCCAGGGCGGTGATACCGGTACACAGTACAGAACCGGTATTTATTATACCGATGACGGGGATATGCCGGTTATCGAGAAGTCTGTGGAGGAGCTTCAAAAGAAATACAAAGAAAAGATTGCCATTGAACGGGTGCCTCTACTTAACTATTACAAAGCGGAGGAATATCATCAGAAGTATCTGGATAAGAATCCGGAGGGCTACTGTCACATATCCGGGGATAAGTTTGAAAAGGCAAAGCTTGCAGTGGATAAAAGCAAAAAATTTCCGCGCAAATCTAAGGAAGAGCTGCGCAGCAGACTGACTGAAACCCAGTTTGAGGTGACCCAGAACAGCGCCACAGAGCCACCTTTTCAGAATGAGTACTATGATGAATTCAGGGAGGGAATCTATGTTGATGTGACAACAGGAGAGCCGCTTTTCCTGTCCTGTGATAAATTTGAGTCCGGATGCGGCTGGCCAAGCTTTTCCAGACCGCTGACTGCCGATTTAATCCGGGAGCTGGAAGATAAGAGCTTTGGCAGACTGCGTATGGAAGTACGAAGCAGTCTGGGAGATGCTCATCTTGGTCATGTTTTTACAGACGGACTTAAGGAGATGGGAGGACTGCGCTATTGCATCAACAGTGCGGCTTTGAGATTTATTCCAAAAGAGGAGATGAAAACGGAAGGTTACGAAGCATATCTGGCATTACTGAATGCAGATGTCTCCAAACAGGATTGATATTTTCCGGTTTGATGAATATAATAGTAAAAAATACCAGGTGAAGTGGATGTTTGGTGTGAATAACGGCAGTAGGATTCATTCCTGTAATGACGTAGAACCTGTTCCCCAAAGATATTTAAACCCTGCTGATATTTATATTGTTAAAGGGTATGGGATAGAAGTTTTTTTAGAAAATCTCAATTCACCGGCAGGCATCGTTTTTGATGAGGCTGGGAGTCTTTATATCGCTGATTCCGGTCTGTCAACCGGTAATCCCCAGGTACTGAAACTGGTGAACGGTGAGCTGGAATTAATAGCCGAAAATTTTGTGATACCCATTTCGGGAATCAATTATTTAAATGGTATTCTTTATGTGTCACACAGAGGCTTTGTCACCAGAATATTTAAGGATGGTACAAGGCAGAATATTATAATGGGTCTGCCAAGCAACGGAGATCATTACAATGGTCCGGTTGCATTTTCGCCTGATTATAAGATCTATTTTGGACAGGGGACTGTTACCAACAGCGGCGTTGTAGGCAATGACAACGAATGGGTACCGGTATCTCCATTGCTATGTGATTATACGGGAGATTATGTCTTGCTGAACGGTCAGAATTATGCAACGGATAATATTCTCACAGAAGCAATGACAGATGATCTTGCATTTACCGGTGCCTTTTCTCCTTATGGAATACCTAATATTGAGTTTGAAACCAGAAAAAGACATGTCAAAGCCTCCGGCAGTATCATAAGGGCAAACCTTGATGGCTCAAATTTAGAGCAGGTAGCATGGGGATTTCGCAATCCCCTTTTTTTAAAGTTCAATAACAGCGGCCAGCTGTATGCGATCAATAACGGGTTTAATCCGGTAGGCAGCAGACCCATTGAAAATGCGACGGACGATTTCTATTACATAACTCCGGATCTATGGTATGGCTGGCCGGATTATTCAGCAGGGGAACCTGTCAATTCTCCAAGATTTACACCAACCGGGGGGTATCAGCCTACCCTGATTTTTAAAAACCCGCCCAACATTCCCCCAAGACCCTATGTCAGTTTTCCGCCCAATTCCACTCTGATGAGCTTTGATTTTAATTACAATCAGAAGTTTGGCCCTTACGGAGATGTTTACGTGGCGGAGTACGGCAGCACGATAACGGCTACGGTGGGAGACGGGCTTTCCTATGCCGGTTCCGGCCACCGGATATCAAAAGTTGATATGAGGGCAAGAACCATCAGCACGTTTGCCATCAACAAAAGCGGATTCCCTGCCTCCATTTCAAAGGGAGGCGGATTTGAAAGACCAAGCCATCTGGTGTTTGGACCTAATGAATCCATGTATATCGTTGACATGGGTTTAAATATTGAAAGAGATCCTAATATTTTTATTCCCGGAACAGGAGTGGTCTGGAGAATATTTCACACTAATGATTAATGATACAAATACGAGGAGATTTAGAATATGCTGGAAGAGATATTGGAATATAACAAAGAGTTTGTTAAGAATAAAGGTTATGAAAAATTTATTACAAATAAATATCCGGAAAAGAAAACAGCAATAGTATCCTGTATGGACACAAGACTGACAGAACTGCTTCCTGCAGCACTTGGTTTTAAAAACGGCGATGCAAAAATTATTAAAAACGCAGGAGGGGTTATTTCCCATCCGTTCGGCAGTGTTATGAGAAGCCTTTTAATCGGGATCTATGAACTGGATGTCAGGGAAATTCTAGTGATTGGCCACACGGACTGCGGGGCCAGATATACGGACAGCAGCAAAATGATCGAGATGATGAAAGAACGGGGAATCAGGCAGAAGGATATCGATTTAATCAAGTACTATGGAATCGATTTTGAGTCCTGGCTGGGCGGATTTAAGGATTTGGACCAATCCATTAAAAAATCAGTGGAACTGATCCGAAACCATCCACTGGTTCCGGAAGAGATCCGGGTATATGGGCTGGTGATTGATTCTGTCACAGGTGAGTTAAGTAAAGTGGTTTAGTCCGGATTTTTAAAGGAAGAGGAGAAGGGGTTATGAAGCTGGGAATCGTTGGTTCGGGAATTATCGTAAAGGAATTCCTTTCCATTGCCCGCCACCTTAAGCATACCATGATTTTGTCTCTCTGCTGTACAAAAAGGAGCGAAGACGAAGCCAGAGCGCTTGCAAAGGAGTATTTAATCGGGCAGATTTTTACAGATTATGAGGAGTTTTTAAGGAGTGAAGCGGATACGGTATATCTCGGCCTGCCCAATCATCTTCATTTTACCTATACATACCGGGCACTGATGGCAGGTAAGAATGTGATTGTGGAAAAACCATTTACTCCCTCTATAGAGCAGGCTTTGGTTTTAAGCCGGACAGCCAGGGAGAACCGTTTATTTCTGTTTGAGGCCGTGACTACCCTTTACCAGCCTGATTACAGGAGGGTAAAAGATCTGCTGCCGGCTCTCGGCAGCATCAGGCTTGTCCAGTGCAGCTATTCCCAGTATTCCAGAAGGTATGACCGCTTTAAGAACGGGGAGGTGCTTCCTGCCTTTGATCCTGCGTGCGCCGGAGGTGCGCTGATGGATATTAATATCTATAATGTCCATTATACTGCGGGACTTTTTGGAATGCCTGAATCGGTTCATTATTTTGCAAACATAGAAAGAGGAATTGATACATCCGGAGTGCTTTTGCTGGATTACGGAAGCTTTCTTTGCAGTCTGACCGGAGCAAAGGACTGCAGTGCTCCAAATTCCTGTATGATACAGGGGGACAAGGGATATCTGATACAGAACAGTCCGGCGAATATCTGTAAGGGAGTCCGTATGGTTTTAAATGACGGAGCGGAAGAGACGGTAGTGGATCATTCGTACAGTCATCGAATGATCAGTGAATTTCTGGAGTTTGAAAAAATGATCTTTTCCGGAGATTTAGAGACCTGCTATCGGTATTTGGATCATAGTCTGTGTGTATGCACAATTCAGACAGAAGCAAGGAGAATGGCGGGGATTGTGTTTCCGGCAGAAGTAGAAGAAGCGCAGTGATTGAGGAAAATAAAAACGCGTCTTACCAGGCAGTCTGGCCTGGCAGGACGCGTTTTTCTATCCGGTTTCCCATGGATCAGTTCGTTTTTGATTTATTCATGGTTCTATAAAAAAATGTGAGCACAAGTCCTGCAAGGGAGATGACAATAGCTGTCAGGAACGCATTTTTATAGTTTCCGGTAGCAGCAAAGATCTTGTTTAAAATAATTGGTCCTACAGTGCCAGCCAGAGCGAATCCGATAAACATGATTCCGTAATTGACGCTGTTGTTTTTCGGTCCGAACTGGTCGGCTGTAAAGCCCGGGAATACACCCATGAAAGCTCCGAAACAAATTCCAATAACTGAGATGGCTATATAGAATAAAACCACATCTCCTTTATTGCAGAAATAAAGCAAAATCAGACCGGTTACAGACAGTACACAGGCAAGAGCAAGGGTGTTGATACGTCCGATTCTGTCGGAGACAGATCCTGCCAGGATTCTGCCCAGAACGTTAAACAGGGCCAGGGTAGAAACGGCAGCTGTTGCAGAAACAACAGACATTCCCACAATGTTCTGAGCCAGAGGGGAAGCCATGGGAATAAACATCAGGGCAGCAAACGCACCGCAGGTAAGCAGCACAATCATAATGTAGAAAACAGGTGTTTTTAACATCTCTTTCCAGTTTTTATTAACGGCGGCCTGTTTGCCTACAGAAGGAGGTGTATATCCTTCCGGAACGAAATCAGGAGGGCATTTTTCCATAAATATAGAGCCCAGACAGATAATCACTGTAAAAACAGCTCCAATAATTTTAAATGCAGAAGTAACTCCTGTTGTTGAAATAATCATGGCTGCGATGGGGGGAATAATAACGGAACTGATTCCAAACGTTGCTGTGGTAAGCCCTCCTACCAGTCCTCTTTTGTCAGGGAAGAACTTAATGGATGTGCTGATGGTCGCACCATATACCATTCCAAGACCTAACCCCAGTAAGATGCTGTATGTTCCGATTAAAAAGTTCACGCTATTCGCATAGCCTGACAGAAACATACCGCCGCCGAACATGATACCTCCGATTAAGACCGCTAATTTCGGACCAAGAGTGTCGTTAATGGTACCTCCGGTTATCATGGTAATAGGACCTACTGCGTTGGCAATTACAAATACAATGGATAAATCTCTGGCAGTCAGTGTCACCCCTGTTATCTGACTTAAATGTTCTGCCATTGGTACAGAAAGAACGCTCCATGCATACAAAGAACCGATGCACAGGTTGATGAAGCAGCTGGCGGTCAGGATCAGCCATCTTTTTTTGTTGTAATTCATGTTACCCTCCTAATTGTTATTATTATAACAATGTTTATATCATGATCATTAAGACATGTCAATACAAACATGTTTTAAATTTCAATATTTTATACAACACTGTTATATTGACATATTCTCCATATTTGCTATAGTTATATCTAGAAATTAAAAAAATTGGGGAAAATGAAATGAGAAGTTTGAAATATGCCATTTTAGGGCTATTATGCCGTCATCCTATGACCGGTTATGAAATAGCCAAGGAATTTAATTATGAACTGGCAGAATTCTGGTATGCCAATCACAGCCAGATCTACCCGGAACTCAAAAAGTTAAATGAAGAGGGACTTGTCAGTTACGATATTGAAATCAGCGGAGAGATTCTGGAAGCAAAACGTTATACTATTACGGAAGAGGGATATAAGGAATTTGATAAGTGGCTGAATAAGGATGAAAAGATGCAGAAGACGCCCAAAGATATATTTCGTCTCCGGATGTATTTTTCAGGTAATCTTGATATGGAAGCGAGAATACATCTTTTGGAAAATCAGCGGCAGCAGCATGTGAAGCGGTTAAATACATTAAAAAAGAGATTTGAACAGTACTCTGAAGTTCCGCCTCGTAATTCGGACAGGTTCGGGGATTTTGTTGTGCTGCGCGGTGCAATTATGCGGCAGCAGAATATCATAGCCTGGATTGATGAATGTATTGGTTTTAGCAAAGAAGACTATTGACATTTCCATACGGCTGTGGTATCATTTCCGAAATAGTGAAAAGGCAATGAAGAGGAATAGTACGTATACGGAGAATTTCAGAGAGAAGGTGGCTGGTGTGAACCTTTATTGAAGTATATGGAAGCAGTCTCGGAGCTTTGAACCCAACGGAGAGATTCTCCAAGTAGGCTTCAACGGATTCCCACGTTACAGGGACGCGGTATGTCAGTACCGTATGGAGTGCAGAGAATTCTCTGAATTTAGGTGGTAACACGGATTGTATATTCGCCCTAAGCGTTTTAACGCTTGGGGCCTTTTTTTATGCAAAATTAAGAAAGAGGGAATGTATTATGAGAAAATTTGAAAAATCAAAAAAACTGGATTATGTATGCTACGACATCAGGGGACCGGTTATGGACGAAGCAAACCGTATGATCGCCCAGGGATTAGAAATTTTAAAACTGAATATCGGCAATCCGGCTCCATTTGGCTTTCGCGCACCGGAAGCGCTTTTAAAGAAAATGAATGATAATTTAGCCAACACAGAAGGCTACTCCGATTCCAGAGGCTTATTATCCGCCAGGGAAGCAATTGTGAAGTATTGCCGGAAAAAAGGAATCCATGGGGTGAAAACAGAGGATGTGTATACAGGAAACGGAGTCAGTGAATTAATCACTCTGTCCATGCAGGGACTTTTGGATTCCGGTGATGAAATCCTGGTTCCCTCTCCGGATTACCCGCTTTGGACTGCGTCTGTAACTCTGGCGGGCGGTACGGCAGTTCACTATATCTGTGATGAAGCTGCAGACTGGTATCCGGACATCAATGATATTAAGAGCAAGATTACAGACAGGACTAAGGGTATTGTTGTTATTAATCCCAATAACCCCACAGGAACCCTCTATTCCAAAGAGCTGTTAGAAGAAATCGTTAAGCTCTGCCGGGAAAACGGACTCATTATTTTTGCAGATGAGATTTATGACAGGCTGGTGCTTGACGGACTGACCCATACCTCCATTGCGTCTCTTGCACCGGACCTTCTGACCATCACGTTTAACGGGCTGTCCAAATCCCATTTAATCGCAGGATACCGCTGCGGCTGGATGAGCCTTTGCGGGGATAAATCCTTTGCAAAGGGATATGTGGAGGGAATCAATCTGCTGTCTTCCATGAGACTGTGTTCCAATGTTCCCGCCCAGTCTGTGATTGAAACTGCCCTTGAGATGGAAGAGGAGACAAAGAAACTGCTGGTTCCGGGCGGCAGGATCTATGAACAGAGAGAATACATATACCAGGCATTGAACCAGATCCCGGGAATATCTGCAACAAAGCCCAAAGCTGCTTTTTATGTATTTCCTAAAATCGATACGAAGCGATTTGGAATTTATGACGATGAAAAGTTTGTTCTGGATTTTCTAAGAGATAAAAAGATTCTTCTTACCCACGGCGGAGGCTTTCACTGGGAAAAACCCGATCATTTCCGGGTGGTTTATTTACCGGAAATGGAGCAGCTGAAATCCGCCTGCAGCCGGCTGGAAGATTTTCTATCTTACTACAGACAGGAATAAAATTAACCGGCCCTGCAGCGGATTTGCCTGCATGGCCGGATTTTTACTTACTTTGAATTTTGATTTGTCTGTGTCTGATAGCTTTTAAGTTCAGTATTCCAGGAAGCAAACCGGGGATCCTCTCTGTGATCTGTCAGGAGATTTAAACCGGATAAGTAACTGCCCATATATGCAGATACTTTTTTTGCTCCGTAATAGTTGATATGATCTCCTCCGTCTCTGGAATCAGTGGTCCAGTCAATGGATAACTGGTCTAAAGACAGGTTTAAATCGATATAATCAAGGTTATTTTTATCAGCAAACTGCTTTACAGCATTGTGTTTTGCGTAGGTCCAGCATTTGGGGGAGGGAGAGCTGTATAAAATCAGAGTAATTCCCTTTTCCTTACACAGTTCATTGATTTTCGTCAGATACAGAAAGGGCTGTTCCTGTATATCGAAAACCTCATCTGTTTCCATGTTATAAGGTCCTCCGGTATAAGGCTTGTTGATGATATTATACTGATACCCTTTATAAACAGGTGACGGTTTTTCTGATTTTCCGGCACTGATATTTTTCAGCATATAGAAATGAAAATATCTCCAGTTGTTGTGGTACTGGTAAATAGGAAATAATTTCTTTGTTTTTTCATCAATTGCAGTTTCCAGGGCATTGATGTATTTAAAATCCCGGAAACAGGCATTGGTTTCAAGCAGCACTACTTTTGGAGACTGCTTATTTAATACCTTTTCCAGAAGATAATAGGTATCCTGAAGCCTCTGGCCGGGTACCCCGCAGTTAAAGCCTGTGTACCCGAAGGTATTCCAGATCTCCATGGGAGAGATACTGGTGCTGCATTCACTGTCTCCGATGGATAAGTAGCCGATGGTATTTTTGGGTTCCTTATAGATCCCCCCGGCTTTTTTGTAAAGTCCCTCTGCCCCGGTGTTTACCGGCAGGAAAAGAAAGGACATGATATACAAAAGAATGATAAGTCCCGTGAAAAAGGAAAATGTTCTTATTTTGTTTCCTGCATGCATTCCGTCACCTCTTAAAATCCGGCATAGATCAGTTTTGCCGGTAAATATCCGTCGCCGTATGCACCGAGGACGATTACAAGTAAAATCGCTCCATAATAAAGACTCCATCGAACCGGAAGTTTATAACCGGATAATTGATCTCTTATGGAAATACCGCGTTCGTGGATCACACCAACTGCCAGTACTGCCAGAAAGCCTAAAAATACGGCTGCATAATCAGGTAAAGCCAGCCCCAGCTGTAAAAGAGAACCGTCAGTCAGGGAGGAGAACTGAAATCCTGTAAATATGGACCGGAACATGGAAAATCCAGCTGTCAGTGTTTCAGCCCGGAAAAATAATTCGCCTGTAAAGACAATGATAAGGAGCTTTACGGACTGAAAGATACGGTATATCAGGCTGCTGCGGTTGATCTTCAGTGTTTCGGCTGCTTTTACAACGTAAGGTTCCGTGATATTTTCCAGTAAAATAAGAACAAAGTAATACATGCCGAAAAAAAGATAATGCCAGCCGGTGCCATGCCAGAAGCCATTGCAGATCCATACTCCAAATAGTGCGGGAGAAGTGGCAGCCACCTGTCCCAGGTGCTTTCCTAATTTTGCTCTGGAATTTTTCCCGAACTTCTTTACCGGAGCAGTCAGGGAAATGGGATAAAAGATATAGTCCTTCAGCCAGGTACCAAGAGTAATATGCCACCGCCTCCAGAATTCGGAAGGGTTTTTTGAAAAAAATGGCTGCCGGAAGTTTTCCGGTATGGAGATTCCAAAGATTTCACCGGTTCCGATTGTCATGTCAATACAGCCGGAGAAATCCGCGTAAAGCTGAAAGGTATAAAGGATGGCACTGACAATTACAATAATGCCTCCGTACTGGTTATAAGATCCAAAGACTGTTTCAACAAGCAGATTCAGCCGGTCTGCAATGACAAGCTTCTTAAACAGTCCCCATAAAATTCTCTGAAACCCGTAGGTCACGTTTTTATATTCCAGGGGTTTTCCCGCTGTGAGAGCGCATGCGGTCTGAGAGTAGCGGCATATGGGTCCTTCCATCAATATGGGAAAGAAGGTCAGATATAAAGCCAGTCTGCCCAGGTGGTCGTCAGCGGGAATTTTTTCAAAATATACGTCTGCCAGATAAGAGACGGCCTGTAAGGTATAAAATGAAATCCCGATGGGAAGGGCAAATCTCATGGCAGGCAGCAGGTTTGGATAAGATACTGCCTTTAATATATGATTGATGTTATCGCTGAAAAATCCGGAATATTTCAGTACTACCAGCATGCCAAGCTGGATTCCCATACCAAACCAGAGGATTCTCCGCCTTTTTCCGGCGCAGGCTGCTTTTAAAGCCTTTTTCTCTTCCGGGGATGCGCCCGTTAAATCAAGTTCTTTCTTACAGGAAGAAAGCCACAGCCCGATATGATGAACGGAAAGCGTGGAGATCAGCAGATACACAATAAGCGTTCCGCTGAGGGAAAGAAAAAAAAGCCAGCTGGCTCCCAGTAAAACCTTATACCGGTGGCGCACCGGTGCCAGCTGATAAAGTAGTATGACACCGGGAAGAAAGATGATGAGGTAAAGGATAGACGTATAGGTCATAGCTTATTCCTCTTTCAGCCGGTTGATCATGCTCCATAGCGCATCTGCTGAATTAAAGTTAACAGGAATCATATCTGCCGGTGTAATAGTAATACCAAAGGCATCCTCCAGCTCAGGAATCAGTGAGAGAATGGAAAAGGAATCTAAAAGAGCGTTGTCGATCAGCCCTGTCTCTTTTTCATAATCAATCCCCGGGTTAATTTCGTTTAAAATTGCTAATAATTCATTCATTTATTTATCTCCTTTCTGAGTGAAAAAATGAAACTGGTCTGTTGCAAGAGCCGGTCTTGCAACCCGGTACTGCTCATTTTCTGAATATAGAAGTACCAAAGGAAGATCACGGCTTAAAAACATCGCCATCCCTTCTGTGACAGAGTAAGCACCTGTCTTCTGAAATACAAGCCTGTCGCCCTGTTCCAAAGCATGAAACGGATACTGCCTTACCAGAACATCACTGGAAGTGCAGAGAGAACCACATACGGTCCACTCTGCGGCTTCCCCGTCCTGCCTTCCGTAATGGGTAATAAATGGCTTTTTCATAGCCAGCATCTGACCATAATAGTTCAGCTGGTGTATGCCTCCGTCAACGATACAGTAAGACTGGCCATTGTTGGTTTTTAAGTCTACCACGCTTGTTGCATAAAATCCGCAGGATGCAGCGATAAATCGCCCCATTTCAAGTGTCACCTGTCCTTTGAAGGTCAGACTTTCAATGGCACTTGACAGGGCAAGAAGCATAGCCTCTTCCTCATCCGTTTCTCCTTCAAAATAACACACCGGAAGCCCCGGACCGTATTCCAGCTTTTGAACCGTAAACTGATACTGCTTTTGTAAATCAGCGCAAAGCTGGTCCAGCATCTTAAGTTCGCCCTCAAGTTTCGCTCCTGATTTTTTCTGGGTGCCGGAAAAGTACTGGATGCCTGAGATTTCTACATATTCATAAGGCCCCCCGGAGATGATCCTGCGTATGGACGGTTCATCCATTCCAAACTGGTTTCCGCTGGTAAGGCGCAAAAGGACCCGGATATTTCTTTTTTCTCTAATAGCACAGGAGGTAAGGATCTTCCAGTGCTCAAAAGATTCCACGGTAAAAATAATGCTGTCTGAATATCTGGTAATGGCGTACTCCATATCTTCCTGTTTCTTATGTACGCCTGACATCACAATCCGTTTTTTATCAATTCCCGCTCTTTCACAGATGTGAAATTCTCCCGGTGAGCATACCTCAAAATAATCCACATGCTTCTCCATGTCCTTTACTAAAAAGGGATTGGCTTTCATGGCAAAGCACAATTGTGTTCGCGGCGGAAGCGCTGACCGTATGTCCGCGATCCGGCTGGTCAGAATGTCTGTATCAAAAAGATAGAATGGTGTTTGATATGTTTCAAATGCAGTTTTCATTTTTATATCGTTCAATTCTTGTTTCATAGACACATCTCCAATAATTTTTTTCTGTCCATCTTACCGTTTGCAGTAACGGGGATGTGAAGTACAGGAATGCAAAGGCTGGGAATCATGTAAGACGGCAGCGTCTCCCGCATACGCTTAAGCAGTTCCTTTTTATCTAAATCCCCGCTGTAAAATGCAGCAAGGCGGTTTTTTACACTGTCAAACGCACAGCAGGCCCGGTCAATTTCCGGATAACTGTTTAAGATCAGCTCGATCTCTTCCAGTTCAATCCGGTGTCCCATGTGTTTAATCTGAAAATCCCTGCGCCCAGCGAAACACAATTCTCTCCGGCTGTTATAAAAAGCAAGGTCTCCGGTCCGGTAAATGGTCTCAGGATAGAGATTATTTAACGGATTTTGAACAAACGCCTTTTTTGTCTGCTCCGGATTGTTATAATATCCAAGGGCGAGAGCGGTACCTGATACGCAGATTTCTCCGGTTTCCCCTTCGGCTGAGATGAGCTTGTCACCGGTTCCAAGAAGAAATACGTTTTCATTGGGAAATGGTTTTCCAATGGGAATTTTTTCTTCCGGTTCGAATACTCTTAAAACCGGGTAATAGGTACAGTTGCAGGTAATCTCTGTGGGACCGTAAAGATTTACAAACTTCGCATGGGGAAGGTTCTTCTGCCAGAGCGCCAGATGGCTTGCCGGCATGGCTTCCCCGCTGAATAAAACCTTATTGACGCGGTCTGGTACTTTATAAGTAAATCCCCTCAGCTGAGTGACCATGCACAGCGCCGAAACAGCCCAGATCAGTGTGGTCACCTGATAGCTGCAAAGACAGTCCAAAAGCATGGTGGGAATGGAAAAATATTTTTTCGGTATGAGAACAATGGATGCACCGGTTTTAAAGGCAGAATAGATGTCTTTTACCGATACATCAAAATCCAGAGGAGCCTGATTGCCCAGGACATCATCCTTCGTAATCTCGAACATGGACGGGAAATATTCCATAAAGTCGATAACGGACCGGTGGCTCACCAGCACCCCTTTGGGAACTCCGGTAGAACCGGAAGTAAAGTTACAATACAATGGCTGGATATCCAGGGACTTTTCCCGGACAGCTTTCAGACGGTCCGTGTTTATGGGAGAAGAAAGAAGCTTCCGGTAGTCAAAGATGGTTCCTTTAAAAGAAAGTTCCTTAAGCTTATCGTCAGAATCTCCAAGTGAGATAATACAGTCTGTCTTTAAGACATCAAGGATCTGGCTGATTCTGGCAGCGGGCTGGTCCGGATTTATAACTGTATAAAAACAGCCTGCATAAACAATCCCCATAAATGAGGTCAGTGCTTCCACACACTTATCCATGAATACCACAACCGGTCTTCCTGCTTTTGTATGCTCTGTTAAAAAGCTTCCGATCTGTCGGGCACGGTCATACAGCTCCTTATAGGTGCAGCTGTCATCCGGATCAATAATGGCCGTTTTGTCCGGAAATTCGTTTGCAGAACATTCCAGATATTCTAATATATTATTCATGATTAAGATTCCTTTCCTGCCGATGTTATAGGAAATGTGGCGCGGGCGGTAAAGAGAGTTTCCGTAGTGAGAATTTCAAAATTCCCGTCCATCTGCTCGGCAATTTTTCTGCATGTTTTCAGTCCGATATTGGTGCTTTCCTGAAAGACCAGATCGGTACGGATTTCATTGGTAATGCTGATGATTAAAAAGTCCCCTTCCCTGGCCCCCCTGACGACAACGGGAGAGCCGTGACCGGCGTATTTTCTTACATTGGAAAACAGGTTGTCAAAGAGACGTTTCAAATACTGGATATCAATTTTAATGGTGCATGGTTCATCCATAAATTCCGTCTGTACTTCAAAACCAAGGCTGTTTAAATTAAAAACGTGTTCACTTAAAAGCTGCTGAAGCAGAATTCTTGCATCAAAAATTTCCATCTCCATTAAGATGGTATCCTTACCGAATACAAGAAAGTACTGAAACAGCTTATCAGACAAATCCTTCAGCTGAATGGACTTTTCCCTGCAGCTTTTAATGTATTTCTCCAGCTGTTCCTCTGAACGGTAGTCTTTGGAATCCAGAATTTCCAGATATCCGATTAAGGAAGTTAATGGTGTGCGGATATCGTGGGACATGGAGGTGATTAGCTCGCTGTTTGCTTCCCATGCATCTTTTTCACTTTTATATCTGGTGATTATGGAATGCCTCATATTGTCCGCATTTTTAGCTAAAAGTGAGATTTCATCGTTTCCTTTATGATAAATGGGCTGCTCTAAGTCCCCTTTCTCAATGAGTGACACTTCTTTTGACAGAAGGACGATGCGGTCAATGATCCTTCGGTTATAAAGGATTATAATAATGAAAAATATAATAAAGAATATAATCCAGGAACAGTACAGTACTAAGTCAAGCCATTTGATCTGGGAAGAATCAATGATGGATACGGAGAATGTGCCGTCTGAAAAGGTAATATCCCGTTCCTGCTGGGTACAGCCGTCCACAATGGTTGCAGCCGTTTCATAGGAAGAGTAGGAATCATTCCAGAATCCCGATTCATAAAGAATTTCGTCCCCGTTATATATGGTGAGATACACATATTTATGGCTCTTCACCCATCTTGATATAGCCCGTACATCCTTCACGGAAATCTTGTTTTTCCGTACATAATTTTCAAAGGAATTCTGGTAGCTGTTTAACCGGTTTCGCACCGAGTCTTCATCCATGTGTTTCTTTGAAACCAGGTATTCTCCCACAGTTCCTACAATCAGATACATGGCGAAGCTTATGAATGCTCCGAACAGGAGTACAAATACCTGCTTATAACGCAGTGATGAAAATATTTTACCCTTCATCAATCTGATATCCCTTTCCCCAGACAGTGCGGATGATTAAAGGATTGTTAAAATCCAGTTCCAGTTTCTTTCTCAGCTTTAAAATATGAACCATGATTGTATTGGTAGAGGAAGGAAGAAATTTTTCATTCCATACTCCCTCGTAAATAGCCTGGGCATCTTTTGCGTTCCCCTTATTTTTAACCAGATACATTAAAACCAGATATTCCGTATCGGTCAGCTCTATTTTCTGATTTTCCCGGTATACCCAGTGGTTTACAGTATCAATAACGATATCCTGAACATGAACTTCCGAGAGATTTACCCCGGATTCTGCCTTTCCCTTATAGACAACATATCTTCTTAACAGGGACTGTATTTTCATAAAAAGCTCTGCCTGGGAAAATGGTTTCACCAGATAATCATCTCCGCCGTTTTCATAGGCATCTTTTTTGTCGGTTTCTTTTGACTTCGCAGTTAAAAATAAAACCGGAGCGGAATGAAAGGTTCTGATTTGTGCACATGCCTCAATCCCGGACATGCCTGGCATCATGATATCCAGTATAATCAGGTCGATATCGGGATTTTTTCTGACTGTATTCACCGCATCGCTTCCGTTAGCGGCCTCCAAAACGAGATACCCTTTGTTCTCCAGCTGTATACGGATTACTTCCCTGATATCTGCGTCATCATCCACCACTAAAATCTGTTGCATGGAACTCATGGACAGATGCCTCCTTGATTGTTTTGATCATGTGAATTATAGCACTTATAGACGCAATAACAAGGCAATATAGGCTGAATTAAGAATTATTAAGAAATAGTGAGACATTATTTCCGTAATTGTGTTTGAATATTTTTAGATTTCAAAAAGAAAAAAACCGGATATGCCATTCATCACAGGGCATGTCCGGTTTCTGCTTCATTCATATAAAAGATTCGGGATATTACTCCACTGGTGCCATAAGAATTTTGCCGGTACCCCGGTATACATTTACCAGACCTTCTCCTGAGACTGCGGAACCGATCAGGGATTTGGAGGAACGCTCTACCGTAAATTTTAAGGAGTTGGACCAGGCAATCGCCATATTTCCGTCAATTTTAACTTCGTCGTCCTTTAAATCAAACTCAATCAGTTCTTCTCTTGGAACGGGGCTTTCCAGCACTGCGATTCCCTGTCCGGTCAGGCATAAATTGAATAAACCTTCTTTTCCGGCAACTGCGGAGGTCAGTGTGGTTCTGGCAACCACATTCTGCTTGATGTTGGAATCACAGGCGAGGAATAATCCGTCTTCCAGCACCATGCTTCCCCAGTCGGAAATCTCTTCCAGCAGAATATGCTTGTAGGTTGGCTCCAGCATCAGAAGACCGCTGCCCTTAAATTCCGGTTTTGCAGAGGATTCTTTTGTCACTTTGGAAGCAAGTGCCTTACCGAGAAAATCGCCCACTCCCTTAATTCCGGAAGTCATGGAAACGGAACCGGAAGTCCACTGCATGGCACCAGCCTGGACAGTGAAGGAATTGCCATTGAGTTCAATCAGAACCTGTCTTTTGCGTATATTCATTTTTGATGCGTAGTAGGAAGTTATGGCAGAAGCGGAGTTCACACTTAAATCTTTTTGATGTTCAAACACTTTCACACATCCGCGTTCGCCAATTTTAAGCATATTCCCGTTGTCGTAAAGATTATTGTAGGTTATCATATATCGTCTCCTTTTATTATTTCTGTTTAGTTTGTCGTCAGATATGGCATTCTTGATAAGAATAATGAAAAAAAGAGTATAAAAAAACTGCCTTTTTCATCACGGGGAAAAGCTATAATACATAAGATAAAATAAGAGAGGTATTTCAGAACTATTAATATAGCAAAGTTTAAGAATATGCTGACATAGGCTTTTGCAAGAAAGCCGGAAATTTTCCTCCAGCATGCACATAGCATTGCCGGGCTGTCTGATGCAGCCCGGTATTTTCCGGCATAAGAAAGAGACAATCCTTATTTTCATTATTCCTGATTGCATCTGGAAAAATCTGTGATATGATACATCCTGTAAGTAAAATTTAACCGGAAAGGCGGATTTAATATGAAACAGCAGTACATGGAAACCGCGAAAAGCGGGAAGGACTTAATAGCAGAAATGAATGAGACAGTACCAGAAAAGGGACAGGCTGCATTCTGGTGGCTGGGGCAGCTGGGATATGCGGTGAAACTGGGTGCTGTCACATTCTATATTGATGCATTTCTCTCAGAACGTCCTGACAGACGAATTGCGCCGCTATTTGATCCGGGAGAAATAACCAACGCAGATTACATAATCGGAACTCATGACCATTCTGACCACATTGACCGCAACGTCTGGCATCAGCTTTCCCTCAGTTCACAAAAAGCCACCTTTCTTGTGCCTGAAAAGCTGATTCCTTCCCTAGGTACGGAGCTGCAGATTGATGAGAGCCGCTTTCTGGGACTTAATGATGGAAAAACCCTGATTCTCAAACGTGGAATACAGGCAACAGGGACTGCCTCTGCCCACGAGTTTCTGGATCAGGATCCGGTTACCGGCCAATACCCTTACACAGGAGTGGTGCTGGAAGGAATGGGAGTAAGGCTGTACCATTCGGGAGATACCTGCATTTATGAGGGGCTTTACAGCAAATTAAGAAGTTTTGGAGATATGGATGTGATGTTTCTTCCCATTAATGGAAGGGATGGGGAGCGCTACCGCTCCAATATCATTGGGAATATGACTTATCAGGAGGCGGTGGATCTGGCCGGTGCAATAAAACCGGGCCTTGCAGTTCCCGGCCATTATGAGATGTTTTCCGGTAATCAGGAAGATCCTGACCGTTTTGAGGATTATATAACTGCTAAATATCCAGGCTTGCCATACTGGCTGGGAAGGCATGGAGAAAGGGTGCTTTATACACGCCCGGATCAATAAAATATATTCAAAAATATACAAAAAAGTCCAAATTATGTAGCATTTACCGGAACTGGGAATATATTTATTATAGTGAAGCAGGAAAGGAAATGCGAAATGGCAATTAAAATATTTATTGATCAGGGTCATAATCCCAGCGGATATTTTAACAGCGGTGCAGAGGCCAATGGATTACAGGAATCAGAAATTAATTTTCAGGTAGGACTTTATCTTCGAAACCTCTTAAACAGTGATCCGCGGTTTGAGGCAAGAGTCTCAAGACCAGAGCCGGATACGGTTCTGGGTACCAACAATACCACCAGCCTGGCGGCCAGAGTTGCCATGGCGAACCAGTGGCCGGCAAATTATTTTATCAGCATACACTGTAATTTAAATCCTAATCCTGAGATTAATGGAACGGAAGTATACATTTATCAGTATTTCACCCAGGCGCAGTGGCTGGCGGAACAGATCATGGGCGGAATTAATGATATGGTTGGAACCAGGAACAATGGAATCCGGGAAAACCCTTCCTTATATGTGCTCAGGAATGCGGATATGCCTGCCAACTTGGTAGAACTGGGATATTTAAGCAATTATTCCGATGCGGAAAAACTGCGTAATGACCAGTATGGATTCGCTTACGGAATTTATCTGGGACTTCTCCGGTACTTTGGTTTTGCTTAAAGTTAAACTGCCGGTGAATTGTGCTTTCTTTGAGGTAAAAACTTCAAAGAAAGCATTTTTTGTGTGCAAAATCCTGAGAAAATACAAAACAGGTTGCTGAATCTGCAGCCTGTGACTTATAATATCTATTAGCAAGGAATGAAAAATAAACAAAAGATAAGAGAGGATCCATCAGCATGAAGCCACTGTCAGATTTTTTATACCGGCTGGATGATCTGATCTGGGGACTGCCAATGATTCTTATCCTGGTGGGCACCGGGATCTATTTAACGGTTCGTTTCCGTTTCATTTACCAGAGAAAAGTGCTTTTTCATTTTAAAAACACTTACGGAAAGATGTTTCACAAATCAGAGGGGGAGGGGACAGTATCCGGCTTTGCGGCCGCATGTACGGCACTTGCCAACACCATCGGTACAGGCAATATCAGCGGTGTGGCAACTGCCATTGTCAGCGGCGGTCCGGGAGCGCTGTTCTGGATGTGGGTTTCTGCCTTTTTTGGAATGTCCATAAAGGCGAGTGAAATCATAATCGGTCAGCGGTACCGACAGAAATATGAGAAATCCATGGATGAATATGTCTGCGACCGTTCCTTCGTTATGAAGAATGCATTTGGCTGGAATAAGGGAGCTGTCATATTAGCCGTATTCTGTCTGGTATTCGGACCATGGACCTGCTGTGTCCAGACGGAGGCCGTCACAAGCTCCATGAAGGAAGGGCTGGGAATCGCCCCCTGGATCACTGTTTTACTCATTGGCATCACCTGCTTTGTCACGATTGCCGGAGGTTTAAAGAGGATATCCCTTTTTATGGAAAAGGTAATTCCTGTTATGGCTGTTTTTTATGTTATGGCTGGTATCGGCATTGTCATTTTAAATTACCAGAGGGTTCCTGAAATCATTCTGCTGATCTTTCGTTCAGCCTTTACTCCCACTGCAGCAGCAGGGGGATTTGCCGGAGCGACTGTCCGGGATGCCATTCAGTACGGTGTGGCGAGAGGGCTTTATTCCAATGATGCAGGAACCGGTTACGGGATTATCGCTCATGCCTCTGCAAAGACCGACCATCCGGTGAGACAGTCTTCCTGGGGCTGGGGAGAGATCTTTCTGGATACCATTGTGATCTGCAGCATCACTGCATTTTCCATACTTTCCACAGATTCCTATATTACGGCAGATGCCACCTCCGGAGCCCTTACCACCATTGCTTTTAAGCAGGCGTACGGAAGCGGCGGAGGGGTGATGATTTCTCTGGCAATCGCTGTTTTCGCCTGGACAACCATTATCGGAATGTATTATGCCTGCGAAAAATCAGTAAACTATGCACTGGGAGATACAAGGCTTAATAAACTTGCCATGCCGGTTTATATGGTTTACTATCTGATTCCGTGCCTGATCTTTTATAATATAAAAGCCGATGTTTTATGGGCATTTACCGATATCCTGACGGCATCTTATGTGGTTATTACACTGATCTTTATTTATGCAAAACAGAAAGAAATTTTCAGGCTGTTCGATGATTTCTGGTACCGGTTTATTCCGGCTGAAAACCGGGGAGAAAATCCGCCGCCGGTGATTGTAAAGGGAGGAGAAGATTAGATGAGGACAAGTTTTGATGAAATAAGAAAAGAGAAGGATTTAATCATACTGGACGGGGCCATGGCTACGGAGCTTGAAAAGAAAGGGCTTGATCTAAACGATGAGCTTTGGAGCGCGAAAGTGCTGGAGAGCCAGCCCCAGGCAATCAGTGAAGTCCATTATGACTATTTTAAAAACGGAGCAGATGCAGGAACCTCAGCCAGCTATCAGGCAAGCATTGCCGGATTTTTAAAGAAAGGCTATTCAGAGCGGGAGGCAAAGGATTTTATCGCCCGTTCCATGGAACTTCTTCTTGAAACCAGAAGCCGCTGGTGGGAGGAAGAGGGAAAAAGCACCGGCAGATGTCTGCCTCTTGCAGTGGGCTCCATCGGACCTTACGGGGCCTATCTGGCAGATGGCTCTGAATACACCGGAAATTACCAGGTATCAGAGAAGGAACTGGAAGAATTTCACAGAGACAGGATGGAGATTTTAAAAGAAGCAGGGGCGGAAATGTTTGCGCTGGAGACATTTCCCTGTCTTTATGAGGCTGTTGTCTGCGCCAGAGTGATGGAGCAGTTAGACGCCGATTATTATATCAGCTTTTCATTTAAGAACAGCAGTCAGATTAATGGTGGAGATACCATTGAAGCGTGTGTAAAGGCTTTAGGGGGATTGAAACATTTAAAGGCGGTTGGTGTTAACTGCACACAGCCCAATCTGGTGACGGAAATTATTAGAACATATAAATTACATACGCCCCTACCCATTGTTGCTTATCCCAACAGCGGGGAAACTTATGATGCCTGCTGTAAGAAATGGCATGGGGTGAAGGAACCGGGTCTGTATGGCCAGTGGGCAGCGAATTGGTATGAGGCTGGTGCAGGTTTAATCGGAGGGTGCTGCCGTACCACGCCGGAGGATATACACGAGATTTTTACCTGGTATCAGAAATACAGATGAAACAGGATTTTTAAGAGGTGAATGGCAATGACATTGTTTTCCCGTCAGGTGATGGAACAATTTGGGGAACTGGACTACGAGGTTTACAACTATATATTAAAAAACAGTGAGAAGATACCGTATATGACAATCCGGGAGGTGGCGAAGGAAGCCCATGTGTCCACCACTACCATCACCCGGTTCTGCAGAAAGGCCATGTGCAGCGGATTTTCTGAATTTAAGGTGCGGTTTAAGCTGGAGAAGGAAAAGAAAGGGTCTGTGAAAAAAAGATTTGATTTATCTTCCATCACGGATTTTTTCGAACGGGTCAATACGGAGGCCTTTCAAAAACAGCTGGAAACAATCGCCGGAGTGATTGCAGGTAAACGGCAGATTATATTCATTGGTACCGGTAATTCGGGAATTATGGCTGAGTACGCAAGCCGTTATTTCTGCAATATCGGAATCTTTTCCACGGGGATTAACGGTCCCATGTTTCCGATTAATCTGGAATTTCCGGAGGAAAGTATTATTATTGTTCTGTCTGTGGAAGGTGAGACCAATATTATCATAGAAAATTCCTCTATTTTGAAGGAAAGCAGCAGCACACTGGTATCTATTACAAACAGCAGGAACAGCACACTGGCGAGAATCTCAGATTACAACATTTCCTACTACATTCAAAAAGAGAGAAAAGAAATGGAAGAGATGAAGGTGGATATTACCTCTCAGATTCCGGCAGTTTATATTGTGGAAGCCCTGGCAAGGCTGACCATGGAAAAGAAACAGGGATGAAACACCCTGTTTTTTTTATGGAACAAATGCCAAAACAACCATGCTTGTTACCAAAGAAGGCGGATTTGTTCCCTTTCAAAGATTTTTGGAGTATGCTTTTTTTATCAAATAACAGGAGGTAAGCATATGAAAGGGAAAATTAAAATAGTAACCATTGGAGGCGGGTCCAGCTATACCCCGGAATTAATAGAAGGTTTTATCAAACGGAAGGATCAGCTTCCCATCGGGGAGATCTGGCTGGTGGATATTGAGGAAGGAAGAGAGAAGCTGGAAATTGTCGGTAATCTGGCAAAGCGTATGGTGAAAGCGGCAGGTCTTGACTGGGAAGTACATTTAACTCTGGACCGGAGAGAAGCTTTAAAGGATGCTGATTTTGTTTCCACCCAGTTTCGGGTAGGACTTTTGGACGCACGGATTAAGGATGAACGGATTCCTTTATCGCATGGAGTGATCGGACAGGAAACCAACGGTGCAGGCGGTATGTTTAAGGCGTTCCGTACAGTCCCTGTAATTCTGGAAATTGTGGAGGATATGAAGGAGCTTTGCCCCGACGCGTGGCTTGTAAACTTCACAAACCCATCCGGTATGGTAACGGAAGCAGTCATGCGTTACGGCAAATGGAATAAGGTAGTGGGACTGTGCAATGTACCGATTATGTGCAGAAAGATTGCAGCAGGAGCCTTAAAGGAAAAGGAAGAGGATTTGTTTTTCCGTTTCGGCGGCTTAAACCATTTCCACTGGCACAGAGTGTGGAATCGTGAGGGAGTGGAAAAAACAGGAGAGGTTCTTGAGTCCGTATACACAAAGCCGGATGGTCTTAAGAATGCCATGCAGGGATTGAAAAGCTCCGGTGTACAAAATATTCCCAATATCGCTTTTTTACCAGACCAGATCCGGGATCTGGGAATCATTCCATGTATGTATCACCGGTACTACTATATTACGGATGATATGCTGAAGGAAGAACTGGAGGCGTTTGCCAAAGGGGAAACCAGAGCAGAGCTTGTAAAGAAGACGGAAGCAGAGCTTTTTGAGCTTTATAAGGATCCTGACTTAAATATAAAACCGGTTCAGCTTGAAAAGCGGGGCGGCGCATTCTATTCTGATGCTGCCTGTGAGCTGATTGCCTCCATTTATAACGATAAGAAGACAACCATGGTTGTAAGTACCAGAAATAACGGTGCCATCTCCGATCTGCCGGATGATGTGGTTGTTGAAGTCAGCAGTATTATCACGGCAGGCGGTCCTGTTCCCATCTCATGGGGCGGCTTTGATTCCTCCACCAGAGGCTTGCTTCAGCTGATGAAGGATATGGAACTGACTACCATAAAAGCAGCAGTTACCGGTGATTACGGAACTGCCCTGCAGGCATTTACATTAAATCCGCTGGTGCCAAGCGGTAAGATAGCAGGAACCATTCTTGATGAACTGCTGGTGGCTCACAAGAAGCACCTTCCTCAGTTTCAGGAAAAGATTGCGCAGCTGGAGGCAGAGAGCAGATAATCATCTGTTGGTCATCGTTCCCTGTTATTAGAACTGATTATGAGAAGGAGTATTACGGCGGGAATGTATGCAGATTAAAGCACACAGAGAGCCGGTATGATCCTGTCCATGTATTCAGTTTTCCGCGGGCTGTCCGGTAAAAGGCATCTCTTGCCTTGACGCACAGCAAAAACGGTGTTATACTTTTACCGCGTAGAAGACAGTTCATTAGTACCATCCTGTCTATAAACAAAACTAGGGCTGATTTTAATATTGTTGGAAATAAAAAGTTATCGCAGTTAATATAACTTTTTTTTCGTGCAGATAGAGAAAGCAGGCATAGTCATATGCCTGCTTTTTTGCGACAATCCGGCAAACTTAAATCCGGCCTCCGAAATTCGAAAGGACAAAGGACCCCATGTATTACTTGGAAACTGAACAAAGCTTTGATTCGGCCCATTTCTTAAAGGGCTATGAAGGAAAATGCAAAAATATCCACGGCCACAGGTGGAGAGTCGTGATAGAAATTCAAAGTCCGTCACTTCAAAAAGAAGGGCAGACACAGGGGATGATCGTTGATTTTTCCAGGCTGAAAGAGGATTTAAAAGAAGAAACAGATTATTTAGACCATTCCCTGATCCTGGAAAAAGGTTCGCTAAGGCCCGAAACATTACTTGCGCTTAAGGAAGAGGGCTTTTTACTGGTTGAGGTGAATTTCCGCCCTACAGCAGAAGGATTTTCCAGATATTTCTATGAAAAAATGAGTGAAAAGGGCTATAACGTGAAATCTGCCAGGGTGTATGAGACTCCTGCAAACAGTGCTTCTTATGGGGAGGATAGTCATGGCTGAATATAATGTGGCGGAAACGTTTGTAAGCATTAACGGAGAGGGGGTATACGCAGGCCAGCTGGCTGTATTTATCCGTTTTTATG
The DNA here is from genome assembly GCF_003432035.1 of Lacrimispora amygdalina. Lineage (GTDB taxonomy): Bacteria > Bacillota > Clostridia > Lachnospirales > Lachnospiraceae > Lacrimispora > Lacrimispora amygdalina. The sequence goes on along the minus strand of NZ_QOHO01000030.1, from coordinate 57,755 downwards.
GATGCAACCTTTCCTGCTCTTACTGCGATACTGCCTGGGCAAAGGATCCCGGGGCAAACGCAAGAACGATGAGTGAACTTGATATTTATGAATATATAAAAAAGACAGGTATAAAAAATGTAACTCTCACCGGAGGAGAGCCGCTGATTCAACCAGGTATCGGTGATCTTCTTTCCCTTCTTTTGCTGGATGAGGAACTTAGGGTGGAGATTGAAACAAATGGAAGTGCAGACCTTTCCAATTACCAGCGTGAGACAAATGCCCTTACCTTTACCATGGATTATAAGCTTCCGGAAAGCGGTATGGAGGCTGCAATGCAGCTGTCTAATTTCGACTTTTTAAAACAGAAGGATACGGTTAAATTTGTAGCAGGAAGCAGAAAAGATCTGGAACGGGCAGTGGAAATGATAAACAGTTATAAGCTCTCCGGCCGGTGCCATATCTATTTTAGCACGGTATTTGGCAGACTTTCCCTGTCTGATACTGTGGATTTTATGAAACAGAACCGGTTAAATGATGTGACTCTTCAGCTTCAGATGCATAAGATCATCTGGGGATCCGATGCGGTTGGCGTTTAGAAGGAAGGGAGGAACGTACCATGGCAATTGATACAGCTGCAATCCAGACTCATGTGAGAGGCATATTAAAGGCGCTGGGAGAAGATCCGGACAGGGAAGGCTTAAAGGACACGCCGGCGCGGGTTGCTAAAATGTTCGGGGAAGTTTTTGAAGGGATTGGGTATACCAATCATGAAATTGCGCTGATGTTTGGAAAAACATTTGAAGAGGATATGGATATAACAGGCATGGGAGAAGATATGGTGGTAGTAAGGGACATGGAAGTGTTCAGTTACTGTGAACATCATATGGCACTGATGTACGATATGAAAGTCACAGTCGCTTATATTCCAAACGGGAAAGTGATCGGGCTGAGCAAAATTGCAAGGATTGCGGATATGGCGGCCAGACGGCTTCAGCTTCAGGAGAGAATTGGTTCTGATATTGCAGAAATTATGGCAGAAGTTACCGGTTCAGAGGACATAGAAGTAGTAATTGAGGGCAGCCACAGCTGCATGACGGCAAGAGGAATCAGAAGTTCATCGGCCAGGACCAAAACGGTAACCTTAAGGGGCCGTTTCCGTTCGGAGCCGGAACTGCGGATTTAAATTTTATAGAAGAAAAAAGAAACGGAGAGAAAGATGAAAGCACTGGTATTATTAAGCGGAGGCGTAGACAGCGCCACCTGCCTTGGAATGGCGATAGAAGAATATGGAAATAAGAATGTCTGCACACTGTCCATTTCCTATGGACAAAAGCATGAGAAGGAGCTGGAGGCTGCAAAAAAAATCGCAGATTACTATGAGGTGGAATTTATGAGCCTTGATTTAAGCAGAATATTTGCTTACAGTGACTGTTCCTTATTAACCCGGTCCAATCAGGAAATCCCAAGGGAAAGCTATGCAAAGCAGCTTGAGAGCAGCGAAGGAAAACCGGTATCCACCTACGTTCCGTTCCGCAACGGACTGTTCCTCTCTTCTGCAGCCAGCATTGCGCTGTCAAAAGGCTGCAGCGTAATCTATTACGGAGCGCACAGCGATGATGCGGCGGGAAACGCCTATCCGGACTGCAGCAATTCTTTTCAGGAAGCAATGAGCCGGGCTATTTACATCGGAAGCGGCAATCAGCTTACCATAAAAGCTCCCTTTGTGTTGTGGACCAAGGCAGAGGTTGTGGAACGGGGACTGATGCTTCATGTACCTTATGAACTGACCTGGAGCTGCTATGAAGGCGGAACGGAACCATGCGGCAAGTGCGGCACCTGCATTGACCGCGCAGAAGCCTTTGCAAAAAACGGGGTTGCAGATCCGGCACTTAAGAAAGGGGTATAGACATGGCAGGAAGAACGTCGAAAGAAACAGAGGGGCTGACTCATCTGGGGAGTCAGGGCACTGTATATGAAACAGACTATAATCCGGGAGTACTGGAAACTTTTTTAAACAGGCATCCGGATCATGATTATTTTGTAAAATTCAACTGCCCGGAATTTACCAGTCTTTGTCCGATTACCGGGCAGCCGGATTTTGCGTTTATTACGATTTCCTACGTTCCTGGTGAACGCATGGTAGAAAGCAAGTCTTTAAAGCTTTATTTATACAGCTTCAGAAATCACGGGGATTTCCATGAGGACTGTATGAATGTGATCATGAAAGATTTAATTGATCTCATGGATCCCAAATATATTGAAGTCTGGGGGAAATTTACTCCCAGAGGCGGCATCTCCATCGATCCCTACTGCAACTATGGGAAGCCGGAAACCAGGTGGGAACAAGTGGCATGGGAGAGGCTTTCGGCCCACGATCTTTATCCGGAACGCGTGGATAACCGGTAGCATCAACTGCTGTGATTTAAAATAAATTCCCGCTTGATTAAAAGAAGTCTGTGCAGCTGTTTTAAAATGTAAAAAAGTATGGCTCTTGCCTCAAATTCTTCTCTGCTTAATGGAAGCGCATGGTCCTTTAACTCCAGCAGCAGCAGATTTAAATCCTTTAACAGTCCCTCTACCGTGTTGTTTCTGTGATAACCCTGCTCAATTCTTATTAGAAGCAAAGAAACTTCCATAGCTTCCTTTGGCAGACAGGAAATGGATTTTATATTTTCATAAATTTCATAAAGCAGAAGACTTTGCTGCCTGCGCATTTCAATGTAGTCAACTTCGTAGGTATCTTTTTGAAACAGTGCATTGTTGTAATTGGTTAAAGCACAGGCTTTGGCGGCTCTGAGTGCCTTTTGCAAGGACAGAAGATCCGCCGGTCTGCAGCTGGTTTTGTCTTCGGAATGAAGGAAACAGGACATTTGGCTTATGGTATCTTTTATCCGTGTATCCACTTCATCAGAAAGTCGTTTAAACTCATTTTTCCTTCGCCGCAAATGCAGATTTACTAAAATCCCAACGGTTGTGCCAATGAAAAAGAGAGCTGCCTCATTGGCAATCAGAGCGGCATCCATGGTGCGTTCAGTGAGAAAATGAGTGATGAGAACGGAATCCATGGCAATGGCTTCTCCCCAGTCAGCAGAAAAGCACAAAAGTGCAAAGAGAAATAAATATCCGGCAAATGCCGGGAGTGTGAAGCCAAGGATTCCAAAAAGGAGCCTTGCGATTAAGAGCGCACAGACAAAAGCAAGTGTCCGGTTCCGGGCGCTTTTTATGGTTTCTTTTTTCGTATTCTGAATGCTTAATACTGTGATGATTCCGGCAGTAGCGGAATAGCGAAGCCCCAATTCTCCGGCAATTGCGATGGAGAACACTGCGGCGACAGCAATTTTTAAACTTTTTATAACTGTATCCTTATTCATGGTTTCTCCTTTCCGGTTATTCCCGTTAATATCCCTGTTCTTTCAGTTTATGTACCAGGTCTGTATAAAAACCCATCACATCGAAACCTTCTATATTTTTCCGGGTCAAATCAATCACATCTCCATGAGAGATTCCCTGCTTTCCTTTTGGCTTTAAAATGCCAAGATCATTTCCCCAGACCATGGAGTCTGTGGATACCAGGCCATCGTTACTTCCTTCTCCAAGAAGCCGGATTATAATGTAACCAAGATTTAAAGGGAATATGGCACTTCCCGGAGATTTCATTTGTGATCCTGCACTTTGGCAGAGAACACCGGGAGCGTCCTTCATGAGTTTATTAAGCCGGGCACATTCCCTGTCTGTTAAATCCCTTAATCCGCTTAAAAAGTCAGGGTTGTCATCTCCAAGAAGAGTAAACAGGGATTCGTATTTTTTACCGATGAAACCGGCAAATCCTGGAGAAATGCGGTCTAAAATGCGGCATACATAATGGCAGCCTGCATGAGGAGTATTAATGGTGGTAATGGAGGCCACATACTGGTCCATTCCAAGGCAGCTGACTGCGTAACGGCTGTCAAGGCCTCCTTTGGAATGAGCAATGATGTTAACTTTCCCGCATCCAGTCTTTTTAACGATGTCGAGAATACACGCTTCGATCTCTTCCCCGCATTGTTCCACAGAAGCAGAGGACTGGTGATTGCTGTAAAAGATGGCAGCTCCGTGACGGATGAGTTCTTCTGGAATCCGCCCCCAGTAGTTAAAGCTTTTCCAGTCCCGGAAGAATATCCCGTGCACCATCAGTATGGGATATTTTGTTTTGCATAATTCTTCCTCTTTCCGTTTCTCATAATACTGCTGTTTCTCCATTGTAAAGTGATACTCTTTATGTGATATATCAATGAACCTGTGAAGCAGTACGAGATTAACTCCCGGAACCCACCAGAAAAGCAAAAGGGCCATTCGGTTAAAAAGCCCCAGCTGCCCCGAACAGGTGAAGATCCGGATAATTCCGTTTATAAGGAGAAGATAAAGGAATACGGCGCAGACGATGCCGTTTATAACAAGGAGCAGGGGCGGTGCCATTTTGTAAAAGATTAAGATGTATCCATAAACCGCCAGTTCAAGAAAAAAGCATACGATGGCAGCATTCATCAGTTCGCCGCCCCCCTGCAGGATTTTAAGCCTTCGCCCTTTGCAATTGACTTTTACGGGCACAAAATGATAGCAGAGATAAAAAAGCATCAGGCCGGTACAGGATAAAACACGGACCTGTGTGTCTGGCAACAGGGGAGAAATCAGGGGGAAATTAAATAAAAGCATGAGAAAAAAATAACGGATTATACGTTTTATCAGGGTCAAGACACGCCCTCCTTTTTCATTTGTAACATTGCATATGGTTTGTTTTGTACGATCATACCATATTTTTTCTGACAATTTAAGTCCACAGTGAGAAAAATTTTTCCGGAAATAATCTGAGCGGTTCAGCCCTTTAAGGTCTGGACCTTTTTTGGAACCAGGTGTTAAAAAAATGATAGGAAAAAATTTATATATTGACACGGGAACGGCAGTGGAGTAGAATGATGAACGTTGATAAAAGTTAACCATGTTAAGTATTCGTAAGGGGATAAAAAGTTAATGGATGAAAAAGAAAAGTATATAAAAAAGGTAAAAACACATCTGGTAGTCATGATGGGGAAGGGAAGAAAAATCGATAAAATTTTCCTGTCCCAGGGGCTGACCCGCCTTGAACTGTATGCGATCCAGCAGATTTACGAAGCCACAAAAGGGGATAAGGAGCACAAAGGCATTTATGTATCAGTGCTTGCAAAAAACATGGATATCGTCTTGTCTTCTGCATCACGGACCTTAAATTCCTTAGAAAAGCGGGGACTGATTTTAAGAAAAATCGATCCTGAAAACCGAAGAAATATCTATGTCATGCTTACTGAGAAAGGGGATTTAGTCAGAAAGCAGTGTCTGGAAAAAGTGAATCTGCTGGTGAGCAGGGTAGTTGATGGCATGGGGATGGATGAGATGGAACAGCTGATGGTATTATGGAGCCGTTTTGTTGATCAGATGGAAAAAGAAGTGAATGATATGACGGAAGAAAGTAATAAAACGACAGATTGATGAAACAGAAAAGAGGAAACTGACTTGAATGTATTTTTCCGATATTTCAAACCCCATTTGATATCTTTGGCAGTTGTCATGCTGCTGCTGTTCGGGCAGGCAGCCTGTGATTTATCTCTTCCGGACTATATGTCTGATATCGTAAATAAAGGTATCACTTCGGGAGATACGCTGTACATAGTCAAAGCCGGATTTCAAATGATGGGAATTGCCTTTGTAAGTGCATTCTGTACCGTGATAGTGGGACTGATCGGAGCGAGAATGGCAGCAGGCATCTGCCGGAATCTGCGGCAGGATGTATTTACGAGAATTGAGAGTTTTTCCAGTGCAGAGATGGAGAAGTATTCCACTTCCTCGTTAATAACCAGAACCACCAATGATATTACCCAGATCCAGCAGCTGATTGTCATGCTGATCCGTATCGTGTTTTATGCGCCCATTCTTGGAATCGGCGGGGTCATTCATGCCCTGGAAAAGGATAAATCCATGTCGTGGATCATAGCGTTATCCGTGGGACTGCTGTTAGTGATGATTTTTTCCATGATGATGGTGGTAATGCCCAGGTTCCAGTATGTACAGAAATTAATCGACCGGTTAAACCTTGTAGTAAGGGAAAGCCTTGACGGAACTCTGGTGATCCGGGCATTTAATACCCAGAGATTTGAGGAAAAGCGGTTTGACAAGGTGAATGCCAGGCTGACAGATACGAATTTATTTGTAAACCGGGTTACTTCCGGTATGATGCCTTCCATGATGCTTATTATGAATCTGACCAATCTTTTGATTGTCTGGGTAGGTGCAAAAGCAGTATCTGCCTTTAAGATGAAGGTGGGAGATATGATGGCATATATGCAGTATGCCATGCAGATCATTATGGCTTTTTTAATGATGGCGATGATGTTTATCATGATTCCCAGAGCCATTGTATCTATAAAAAGAGTGGTTGAGATACTGACTACGGCTTCAACCATCAGGGATCCGAAGGAAGCTGCTGTTATTTCCCCCACCCCCCGGGGAACCGTGGAGTACCGTGGAGTGTCCTTTCGTTATCCCGATGCCGATGAAGCGGTTCTTTGCGATATTACGTTTACGGCACTGCCCGGTCAGACAACAGCTTTCATCGGTGCGACCGGAAGCGGAAAAAGCACACTGGTCAACTTACTTCCCCGCTTTTACGATGTGACAGAGGGCGAAATATTCATTGATGGCATTGACATAAGAAACTGGCCGCTTAAAAAGCTAAGAGATATGATCGGATTTGTGCCTCAGAAGGGAATCTTATTTTCCGGTACGATTGAGAGCAATTTAAAATACGGAGACAGAGAGGCCGGCATAGAAGAGGTGGAGGAAGCCGCCAAAACAGCTCAGGCAGAGGAATTCATTGATTCTAAGCCAGAGGGCTTTCAGACGGAGATCTCCCAGGGAGGCCAGAACGTATCAGGCGGTCAGAAGCAGCGGCTTTCCATTGCCAGGGCGCTGGTTAAAAAGGCACCGGTTAATGTGTTTGATGACAGCTTCTCCGCACTTGATTTTAAAACGGACGCAAAGCTTCGTGCTGCGCTGAAAGAGAAAACCAAAAACAGCGTCACCATTCTGGTAGCACAGCGGATCAGCACCATTATGAATGCGGATCAGATCATTGTTCTGGATCAGGGCAGAATTGCCGGTAAAGGGCCTCACCGGGAACTGATGAAAACATGTGAAGTATACCGGGAAATTGCGCTGTCACAGCTGAGTGAGGAGGAACTGAAATGAGTGAACAAAAATCCTCAGGCGCGCCCTTGGGCCGGGGCGGCGGACTTGGCCAGAAGACTGAAAAAGCGAAGAATTTTAAAGGTACCATGCTCCATCTGGCCGGGTATTTAAAACATTATAAGATTTCTGTAATTGTTGTGATTGTGTTTGCATGCTTTTCTTCTGTATTTTCCATTGCCGGACCTAAGATTTTAGGCAAGGCCACAACCAAGCTTTTTGAAGGCCTGATTGCCTGGGCCATGGGAACCGGACTGCTTACGGATTTTCGTTATATCAGGAACCGTCTGCTGCTTTTAGTTGTTCTTTATGTTGTATCGGCTCTCTTTTCCTATCTGCAGAGCTATATAATGTCCGGGGTCAGCATGAAAATCACCTATGAGCTGAGAAAAAATATATCGGAGAAAATGAACCGTCTTCCGTTAAATTATTATGACACCAGAACTCACGGGGAGATTCTTTCAAGAATTACCAACGATGTGGATACCGTAAGCCAGACTTTAAATCAGAGCCTGACCCAGATGATTACATCGGTGACAACCTTAACCGGTATTGTAATCATGATGCTTTCCATCAGTATACGAATGACTCTGGTGGCAGTTTTCGTACTGTTTGTTTCCATGGGCTTAATCGTTACGGTGGTGAAAAAGTCCCAGAAATTTTTTGCCGAACAGCAGAAGAGTCTGGGAAACTTAAACGGGCACATTGAAGAAATATACGCAGGCCATCAGGTAGTCCAGATTTTTAACGGAGAGAAAGAGGCCATTGAAAAATTCCGGCTGATTAATGATAAGCTCTACGGGTCTGCGTGGAAGTCCCAGTTTTTATCGGGAATGATGATGCCAATCATGTCCTTTGTGGGGAACCTTGGATTTGTGTGTGTCTGTCTTTTAGGCGGATATTTAACGGTAAAAAAGGTAATTGAGATCGGTGATGTCCAGGCATTTATTCAGTATATGAGATCGTTTATGCAGCCAATCTCCCAGATCGCCAATGTTTCCAACACCCTTCAGTCCACGGCTGCTGCGGCAGAGCGGGTATTTGAATTCCTGGCAGAAGAGGATGAAGTCAGTGAGACAGAAAGTCCCATCGTACTGTCTGAGGTTCATGGAAATGTGGAATTTAAAGATATCTGCTTCGGCTATCAGCCGGATACCATGATTATCAATCATTTTTCCTCTGAAGTGGAAGCAGGCCAGACGGTGGCAATCGTAGGTCCGACAGGAGCCGGAAAAACCACCGTAGTCAAGCTTCTCATGCGGTTTTATGAGCTTAATTCCGGGCAGATACTGATTGACGGGCATGACAGCCTGTCATTTACCAGAAAGGATTTACGTTCCATGTTCGGCATGGTGCTCCAGGATACCTGGCTTTATAACGCCACTGTAATGGATAATATCCGCTACGGAAATTTTGATAAGTCGGATGAAGAAGTGGTATTGGCAGCGAAAGCAGCCCATTGCGATGAATTTATACGGACTCTGCCCGGAGGCTATCATATGGTGATTAATGAAGAATCCAGTAATTTATCCCAGGGGCAGAAACAGCTGTTAACAATTGCGAGAACCATTCTGGCAGATCCGAAAATCCTGATTCTTGATGAAGCCACCAGCTCCATTGATACACGGACGGAGGTCTTTATCCAGAAAGCCATGGATAAATTAATGAAAAACAGAACCAGTTTCGTCATCGCCCACCGACTCTCCACCATCCGGGATGCGGATATGATTCTGGTTATGAAGGATGGCGATATCATAGAACAGGGAAATCATGAAACACTGCTTGAAAAGAAAGGATTCTATTCCGATCTGTATCACAGCCAGTTTGCAGAACAATCATAGCGGAGGATAATGGTATGCAGGAAAACAAACACATAAACATTGAAGATCAGGAGATTGAAAAGGGCACAGGAAAACTGAAAAAAATACTACTTCCCCTTTTGCTGGCAGTCGTTTTGCTGGGAGGAGCCGCCGGAGGATATGCCTATTATGTAAGCACCTCTTATTTTAAAACGGATAATGCCAGAGTGACGGCAAAGCTGTATTCGGTAAAAGCCGTAGCCAATGGGAAGCTGTTGTCATGGGAGGCGGAGAATGGAGATCTGGTAGAACAGGACCAGGTGCTTGGACGCCAGGAGACGCTTCCTTATATCACATCCCCAATATCAGGTACCATTGTGAAAAATGAGGGAGCAGCCAATCAGGCAGTTTCCCTGGGGTCAGAACTGGCTGTAGTAGCGGATACATCCGATCTTTATATTGGCGTAAACGTGGAAGAAACAGATATTATGAAAATAAAGCTGGGCCAGAAAGCGGATATTAAACTGGATGCCTACCCGGGTAAAATGTTTAAAGGGCAGGTAATCGAGATTGATCCGGCTACCCAGACTTATTTTTCAGGAGGAACCAGTTTTACCACCAGCGGTGATTATACAAAAGTGACACAGCTTATACCAATTAAGGTAGCAATTGAAAATCAGCAGAATCTTCCTCTTGTTTTTGGAATGAATGCTTCTGTAAAAGTTCATTTAAAATAAAAGTCCTGGAAGGAGAAAACGGATGAAGAAATTAACAGCAGTTTTAATGATAACAGCAATGCTTTCGTCGGCTCTTGCAGGCTGCGCGGGAGCTGGCAGACAAACAGAAGTAACGGTAGCTGCAGCGAAAGAGGGAAAGGATTTATCCGCCATGGTATGGCAGGGAACGGTAGAGGCCCTGAGCAGTGTTGATATCATACCGTCCGCCAGCGGAAAGGTGACTCAGATTCTGGCAAAAGAAGGGGATCATGTGGAAGCAGGTGCGGCATTGTTTCAGATCGACAACCAGGATGCCAGTCTGCAGTTAGAGCAGGCAAAGGCCGGATACCAGGCAGCCCAGGCTAACTTTGACAGTGCACAAAAGGCAAATCAGCTAAATACAGTTGTAAAGCCCGCCGAAATAAGCTTCACCACGGCAAGCGATAATTTCAACCGGATTAAAGTCCTTTATGCAGGCGGTGATGTTTCCCAGACAGACTATGAGAATGCAAAGGCACAGATGGATGTGGCCCAGGTCCAGCTTCAGGCGGCACAGAACAGCCAGAGAACGAATTGTGATGTGACAAGGGCACAGCTTGACAGTGCAAAAGCAGCGCTTGACATTGCACAGAAAAAATATAACGACTGCATGGTAGTATCACCCATAAAGGGGCTGGTGACAAAAATCAGTGTGGAAGCAGGCCAGACGGTGTCTCCTCAGGTAAAAGCGGCTTCTGTCATCGATGACAGCAGCAAAAAAGTGGAAATTAAAGTAGCTGATATGGATATTGACCAGATAAAAGCAGGAATGGAAGCAGATGTGAATCTTCAGACGCTTGGGGAAACTATAAAGGGAAGTATCACCGGGATTTCATCCGTCAGCGATTCCAGCACAGGGATGTTTGATGTAACCGTATCTTTGGGGGAAGCGTGTACAAACAGCGCCATCGGACTTATGGCAGATATCAGACTTGCCGATAATAAGGGAGAAAATTCTGTTTATATTCCGGCAAAATCCGTTCAGACCGATGATTCAGGATCCTATGTTTATAAAGTATCTGACAGCAGTGGGGTGAAAACACCCGTCACACTGGGAAAGAAAAAGAATGCTTATATAGAAGTGACGAAAGGACTTGCAGCTGGTGACCAGGTTGTTTTACAAAGCAGTAAACCATTGACAGATGGTGAAAAAATCAGTATATTGACTGTGAAGCAGCAGTGAAAAACCGAAAAAGGGGGAATTTATTATGAAGCTATTCTACGCCGAACCGGCGGGTAAATGGGAAGAAACTCTCCCAATCGGCAATGGAAGCCTGGGTGCCATGATATGGGGAAACGGGAAAAGAGAATGTCTGGGGCTCAATGAAGAAAGTCTGTGGTCAGGCTACCGCCATGATAAAAATAACCATGAAGCATTTCCTTATCTGGAACAGTGCCGCAGGCTTGTGGAGCAGGAGAAGTACGAGCAGGCGGAGGAACTGATCCGGAATCATATGCTGGGAGAATATAATGAATCCTATCTTCCCCTGGGAAATTTATACATAGACTTTGATCATTCTGAGGACATTACAGATTACAGCCGTGCTCTGTATTTAGATCAGTCAGTCAGCAATGTGAGCTACCGGATAAACGGGGTTAAATACAGCAGAGAATATTTTGCAAGCTATCCGGCCAGAGCCGTATTTATAAAGCTGGAATGTGATAAAAATGCGATTAATGCCTTGATTTCTTTTGAATCCCAGGTACCATACAAAGCGGAGTATGAAAAAGACGGGATTAAGATAAGCGGAAAATGCCCGGAACATGTGGATCCTTCCTATGTGGATGACAGTGTAAATCCCATCATCCAGGGAGAGAAGGGAATGGAGTTTCATGCTGGTTTACACCTCCTTTCCTGCGATGGAGAAGTATCCGCTGGGATAGAAGGACTCCGCATTACGGGTGCGTCCAATGTGATCATGGCATTTCATGCAGTGAAAGAACCGGTTTTTGATCATTCGCAGGCGTATGAGAAGATCAGGGAGCAGCATATCAGTGATTATAAATCCATTTATGATAAGGCAGAACTTTATCTCGGTGAGCAGCCGGATATTCCAACCAATGTGAGACTTCAAAAACTCCGAAATGGTGAAAAGGACAACGCACTTTACGCACTCTATTTTCAATATGGAAGGTATTTACTCATCAGTTCTTCCAGAGAGGGCAGTCTTCCCGCTAACTTACAGGGGATATGGAGCTGGCAGCTGAGAGCACCGTGGAGCTGTAACTGGACCACCAACATCAATGCACAGATGAATTACTGGCTGGCACAAAGCTGCAATTTAAAAGAGTGCCTGCAGCCGTACTTCGAATTTGTAAAGCGGATTTGTGAGGAAGGTAAGAAAACTGCAGAGGTTCATTATCAGTGCAGAGGTTTTGTCCACCACCACAATGCGGATTACTGGTGCAGCACCAATCCGGTTGGAATGATCTACGGGGAAGAAAAAGGGGAACCGGAAAGCGTTACCTGGTCGATGTGGCCCATGGGAGGCGCATGGCTGACCAGCGAACTGTTTAAGCATTATGAGTATAATCCGGACCGGAAATTTCTTGAACAAACCGTGTATCCAATCCTGAAAGAAGCAGCTTTATTCCTAGTTGACTGGCTTTATCTGTATAAGGACCGGTATGTGACCTGTCCTTCCACATCTCCGGAGAATAAGTATAAAGTTCCGGGCAGCAAAGACAGCGCAGTTGCTGTCGCAATGTCAACGGCAATGGATCTGGCAATCATCCGGGAAGTATTTGGAAACTTTCAGAAAACATGTGAAATCTTAGGGATAGATGATGAGGTTTTACAGGAAATATCAGAAAGACTGAGTAAACTCACTCCTTTCAAAATCGGAACTAAGGGTCAGCTTTTGGAATGGCATAAGGAATTTGATGAGGTTGAGCCTGGCCACCGCCATGTTTCCCACTTATATGGATTGTTCCCGTCTGAGCTGTTTGAGGGGGATGAAGATTTGACGGAGGCATGCAGAACTTCCCTGCTTTTACGTCTGGCAAATGGAGGCGGATATACAGGCTGGAGCTGTGCATGGATCATCAATCTTTTTGCCGCACTGGAAGATTCCGATCATGCCTACGAATATTTGAAAACTTTGCTGACCAGATCTACCTATGATAATCTCTGGTGTGCCCATCCGCCATTCCAGATTGACGGTAACTTTGGAGGAACTGCTGGAATTGCCAACATGCTGGTACAGGAGCGAAACGGCAAGGTGAAGATATTGCCTGCTCTTCCCTCTGAGTTTGAAAATGGTTATGTGAAAGGTCTCAGAATTAAGAATGGAAAGACAGTTGATATCAAATGGAGCAACGGGAAGTTAGAAGATTATAAAATATATTAGAGTTATGAATGAGGTGCAGTCACTGCGGGATATTTCGGCGGAGGCTGCATTTTTTTGTTGTAAAAGTATTTGTGTTTTTCTTTATGGGAATACTATTCTTTCTGACAGGAATGAAATTCCATAGGCTTGCTGGCTGAGGAGGAAGGAGAATGATATGAAAGCAAAGAGCGGATTTCGCAATAAGGAAAGGAAAAAAGATATTTTAGATATGTATGATTCATTTTTAGAACAGTGGAAATTTCCTCATGAAGAGCAGATGGTTGAGACCCGTTTTGGAGAAACCCATTTAATTACTGCAGGTCATAAGGAATGTCCGCCTTTGATTCTGCTGCATGGCACAGGGATGAATTCCGCCATGTGGCTGGAAGAAATAAAAAACTATGCAAACGAATACCGGGTATATGCTGCGGACATTCCAGGAGAACCGGGAAAAAGCAATGAAAGACAGCTGCCGCTTAAGAGCAAGGCGTATGCACTCTGGCTTCTGGATGTTCTGAATTCACTTCAAATAGAAAAGTCAGTATTGATTGGCATCTCTCTGGGAGCCTGGCTGGCTCTGAAGTTTTCCCTCCATTATCCGGAGCGTGTAGAAAAGCTGGTTTTAATAGCACCTTCCGGAATTAGTCCGGCAAAAAAATCCTTTCTCTTCATTGCGCTTTATTATGGACTTTTTGGAGAGAAGGGAACGGAGAAGCTGTATTTAAAAATAAACGGGGGCAGAAAACTACCAGAAAGAATGCTGGAACTTCAGAAGCTTATTAAGAAAGGATTCCGCTATAGAATGGAAGAGATACCAATCTTTCGGGATGATGAAATTAAAAGACTTTCCATGCCTGTGGCCCTATTTGCGGGAGGAAAAGATATTATGCTTCATTCTGATGAAACTGCGTACAGGCTTCATAAACTGCTTCCCCATTCAGATATTAATGTTTTACCTGGTGAAGGGCATTCTATAACCAGGTTATCTGACGAGATAATAAGTTTTTTAAGAGGAGATAAAAAGGAATGAAGATAGAAACAGTCAAGCCATTACAGAAGATTTCTTTCGTTTAAGCACTTGCCTTGCAGGGGAGATCTTACAAAAATATGTAAATTACGGTGTGAAGATGGCGGTAATCGGTGATTTTTCCGTTTATACCAGCAAGCCCCTTAAGGATTTTATCTATGAAAGCAATTGTGGTTCAGACTTTTGCTTTGTCTCGGATCTGCAAAAGGGAATAGAGAAGCTGGCATCAATGTAAAAAATGAGGGCTAAGTAGGAGATATGCATTGGTTAGATGTTGACAACCTGGTAAAAGAAATGTTATGTTATCGGTTAAAGAAGCTTAAACGATCTGATAATGAGGAGAACAAATATGGAAAAGAGAATTTCTGGAAGAACAGGTTTAATGGCTCTGATTGGATCACCGGTAGGACATTCCGGTTCCCCCGCCATGTATAATTACAGCTTTGAAAAGCTGGGACTGGATTATGCATATCTCGCTTTTGATGTCACCGTAGAAGAGGTGGAAAAGGCGATTGAAGCCGTAAAAACCCTGCGTATGAGAGGCTGCAACGTGACCATGCCCTGCAAGACAGAAGCGCTCAAATACATGGATGAACTGTCAGACGCAGCCCGCATTACAGGTGCGGTCAACACCATTGTTAATGAAAACGGAAAGCTCACCGGACATATGACAGATGGGCAGGGATTCGTGGATAACTTAAGGGATCATGGTGTTGAAATTAAGGAGAAAAAGATCACCATATGCGGCGGAGGCGGTGCAGCGACAGCAATACAGGTGCAGTGCGCGTTAGAAGGAGCAAGAGAAATTTCCATTTTCAATATCAAGGATGCGTTTTTTGAGAGAACCCTGGAGACGGCTGAGAAGATCAGACAGGAAAAACCGGGCTGTATCGTGAATGTATTTGATATTACAGATATGGAAACGATGAGAGAAGAAATGAAAACCAGTGACATTTTCGCCAATGCAACCATCGTAGGCATGAAACCTATGGATAACGATAGTGTGGTAAAAGATGTAACCATGTTCCGCCCCGGTCTGGTTGTCACAGATGCGGTTTATAATCCCAAGGAGACAAAGATGCTGAGAGAAGCCAAAGAAGCGGGCTGTATCTGTATCAATGGGCAGGGTATGCTTGTCTGGCAGGGAGCTGCAGCCTTTAAACTCTATACAGGACAGGAGATGCCTGTGGAAGGGGTTAAGAGCCTGCTTTTTAGTTGATAAAAATATACAAAAAGTCTTTACACATATGGAAAAATATGGTAATATTTACTTAACAATTAAAGGGTGATTGTTATATTAGATAAAAAATGAATAACTGGGTGTTACTGTATCAGCAGATACAGGCATGACTGGTGATATTTACATGTTTGCTTAAGCAAAGTGTAGGTATGATCAGTCTTTTTGTTTTTATGGGGATTATACATTCTTTTATAATTGGGGAGGAAAAACATGAAAAAGGTTAAATGTACGAAAAGCTGTCTGCTGCTGTCTATGGCTCTGCTGCTTGGCAATACGGCATTCACCGCACAGGCAAAAGCAGAAACTGTAACGGCAGCCAGTACAGGCCGCGGTCAGGGGGTTACTGTAGAAAACGTCACTCTTCATACATACGCAGGAAATGATGGCCAGGAGGTAGAGTCCATTACCTATCTGCTGAAGGATATCAAAGAACTTGGAAGCATCGCACCAGAGGATTTCAGAATAACAGTCGGAAGTGACAGTTATAAAGTAAATGATATAAAAATCATGGGGAACAATGTAAAACTGTATGTGGATGCATTTCGGTATCTTGGAAAAACAGTATACAATGAAAAGATGCAGTCCACACATTATGACTTCGCAGTTGACAGCACAGTAGATGTGCTGGATTTAAAAAAAGGGGATTCCTGCCTGGTAAAGACAAGAACCGCTGATGATTTTGAAAAAGGTACGTTTACAGGGAGCAACGGTATTGAACTGCCGTATTGGCTTTATATGCCAGCCGGTACATCGAAAGTACCTCTTATGCTGTGGGAGCACGGAGGAGGAGAAGTCCTTGCAACATCCTTTGAAGGTGCCAATATTTTAAATAACAGGGGAGCAGTTTCATGGATAGAAGACGGATACCAGACCGCAGTTCTTTCTTTTCAGTTCCCGGAAAACTACAGCTTTGGAATATCGGATAAACCGGACCAGCTTAAGATGATGCAGGATTATAATGTGGTAATTTATGAATTTATTCAGGATCTGATTAATAAAGGAAAGATCGATTCAAGGCGGGTTTATATCAGCGGAGCATCGTCTGGAGGAGGAGCAGTACTGCGTTTTGTCATGCAGTATCCAGACTTCTTCGCAGCCGCCCTTCCCATCTGCGCGAAGGACACATTAATTCCCATTTCCCAGACTTATGGGCTTGCCTATAAATTTAACGGCAGTCTGGCACTGAACGATCAGGATTATCAGAAGTGTTACCGGGATATCTCTGATTTAATGAGTCATTACAATATAACCGGTGTCCCCATATGGTTTGTCCAGGCGGAGAATGATCCGGTATGCACCAGCTATACATCCAAAATTTTATATCAGGTTTTAAAGGATCAGGGAGCCCAAAATAATAAGATCACAATGTATGGCGATGAAGAAATGAAACAGGCGGGGCAGATGATATACCATAGTTCCTGGGTTCCTGCATTCCGAAGCAGAGAAATCATGGACTGGGTTTACAGTCAGAAAAAACAGTAAGGATGAAACCTTGCTGAAATATAAAAAAGGAGAAGGAAACATATGGCAAGCAAGTACGATGGATTAGCAAGAATCATTATTCAGAACGTTGGGGGAAAATCCAATGTTATCAGTCTGACCCATTGCATCACCAGACTGCGTTTCAAATTAAAGGATGAGTCAAAGGCAAATACTGAGATCTTAAAAAACACCGATGGGATTGTGACAGTCATGAAAAGCGGGGGGCAGTATCAGGTCGTCATCGGGAATCATGTACCGGATGTTTATGAGGTAGTCTGTAAAATTGGCGGATTCGGGGAAGAGCCCCAGGAAGCAGACGGGGAAAAGCCACAAAAGCGCCAGAAACTCTTCTCAGCCCTGATCGACACCATATCCGGTGTATTCCAGCCCATATTAGGTGTATTTTGTGCAACCGGACTTATTAAAGGAATACTGGCAATTCTTACATTTACCGGAGTGCTTACTGCGGAAAGCGGAACGTATCAGCTTCTTTATGCAGTGGCGGACGGCTTCTTTTACTACCTTCCTGTAATTCTTGGATATACCGCTTCAAAAAAGTTTGGTTTAAATCCGTTTACGGGTATTGCGCTTGGCTGCGCTCTGGTTTATCCTAAAGTAGTGGCCCTTACTTCCAAGGACGTTATGGAAGTATTGTTTGCAGGAACCATGTTTGAATCCAATATTTATGCTACTTTCATGAAGATTCCTGTTATTATGCCAAAAAGCGGTTATCCGTCTTCTGTAGTGCCGATCATTCTTGCGGTCTATGTGGCATCCAAGATCGAGAAGTTCTGGAAGCGTGTAATACCGGATGTGATAAAGAACTTCCTGGTTCCGACTCTGACTTTGATGGTTGCCGCGCCGTTAACCTTTGTTGTGGTTGGTCCGCTGGCAAATTCCATAGCTGCAGTCATTGGCTACCTTACCCAGGCTGCCTATAATGCAAGCCCTGTGCTGGAAGGTGCAATTGTTGGTGCGTTCTGGCAGGTTCTTGTAATTTTCGGCCTCCATTGGGGACTGGTACCGGTCTATATCATGAACCTTAAAACACAGGGATTCGACAGCTTCATGCAGCCCTATTTTGCAGCTTCTTTTGCACAGACTGCCGTTGTTGCAGCGGTTATGCTTAAAACAAAGGATAAGAATTTAAAGAGTCTTTGTATTCCTGCAACGATCTCTGGTATCTTCGGTGTGACAGAGCCGGCTATTTATGGTATCTCCCTGCCGAAGAAAAAGCCATTTATTATTTCCTGTGTGGCTGCCTCCATCGGTGGTGCCATCATTGGAGCAGGGAATGTAAAAAAGTATATGTCAGGCGCGCTGGGGATTTTTGGTTTTCCTACTTTTATCAACCCTGCAAACAATGATACGTCCAGTATTCCCTGGGTGACAGCCGGTGTGGTCGTTGCATCCCTGATCGCATTTGCAGCCTGTTTTATCATTTACCGGGATGAGGAGACAAAGAAGGTTTCAGAAGTATTGCCTGCAAGAAAGCCGGGAAAATTTAATCTGGTAAGCCCTGTAAAAGGAAATACGGTAGCTCTTGACCAGGTGGAGGATACTGCTTTTGCTTCCGGAATTCTGGGAACCGGTATTGCAGTTATGCCGGAAGAAGGAATTGTATATGCTCCTGCTGACGGAACCATTACTGCCCTGTTTCCCACAGGACATGCCATAGGAATGGTGACAGAAGATGGGGCAGAGATCGTGATTCATGTGGGACTGGATACTGTGAATTTAAACGGAAAAGGATTTACACCGCTGACAGAGGCTGGAAGCCAGGTGAAGAAGGGACAGGAATTGTTAAAATTCGATATGGATCTGATTCAGGCTGCAGGATATTCCATCCTTACACCGGTAGTAATCTCCAATCCGAACACATTTTCTGATATAATCCCCACTGATGCAGACCATGTAAATCCGGGGGAAACATTAATTACTGTAATTTGACAGAAAGAAAGGAATGGTAAAAACGATGAGAAAAGATTTTTTGTGGGGAGGCGCAACAGCAGCCAACCAGTGTGAGGGAGGTTGTTTTGAAGGCGGCAAAGGCATGGGAACTGTGGATGTAGTGCCGTGGGGGGAAAACCGTTTCCCTGTCATGCTTGGAGAGATGGATTATAAAAATCTGCCTGATGACTCCTATTACCCATCAAGAGAAGCCATTGACATGTATCATCACTATAAGGAGGACATTGCCCTTTTTGCAGAGATGGGCTTTAAATGTTATCGTTTTTCTCTTTCCTGGTCCAGAATTTTTCCCACAGGAGAAGAGGAAACACCCAATGAAGAGGGTCTTAGATTTTATGAAGAAGTCATTGATGAGCTTTTAAAATATAACATCGAACCAGTCATCACCATCTGCCATTTTGATGTGCCGTTAGCTCTGGCAGAAAAGTATGGTTCCTGGAAGAACCGTAAGCTGATTGACTGCTTTGTCCGTTACTGCGATGCGGTTTTTAGCAGATTTAAAGGAAAAGTCAAGTACTGGATTACCTTCAATGAGATCAATATGCTTTTGCACCTGCCATTTATGGGAGCGGGAATACTATTTGAGGAAGGGGAGAACCCGGTCCAGGTCAAATATCAGGCTGCGCATAACGAACTGGTGGCATCAGCCATTGCAACCAGACTTGCCCATGAGACGGATCCGGAATACAGGGTTGGCTGTATGCTTGCAGCCGGGAACTTTTATCCCTACAGCTGCAGCCCTGATGATGTATGGAAAGCGATGGAGAAGGACCGGGATAACTATTTCTTTATCGACGTTCAGGCCAGAGGCCAGTACCCTGCCTATGCAAAAAAGTTCTTTGAAAGGGAAGGAATTACCCTGAATGCAGAAGAGGATGATTACCGCATATTAAGAGAGAATACCGTTGATTATATTTCATTCAGCTACTATTCTTCCCGCTGTGCATCCGCAGATCCGGATATCTTAAAGAAGTCCACAGCAGGAAATGTGATGAAGAGCATTAAAAATCCGTATCTAAAGGCTTCTGACTGGGGATGGCAGATTGATCCTCTGGGACTTCGCATTACGCTTAATACGCTGTATGACCGTTACCAGAAGCCGCTTTTCATCGTGGAGAACGGGCTGGGAGCCGCTGATGTGATGGAATCCGATGGAACTGTGTCCGATGATTACCGCATTGATTATTTAAGAGATCATATAAAAGCCATGATCGATGCGGTGGATATCGATGGGGTGGACTTACTTGGGTATACTCCGTGGGGCTGTATTGATCTGGTAAGTGCTTCTACGGGAGAGATGAAAAAACGATATGGTTTTATCTATGTGGATAAGGATAACGAAGGAAATGGAACCTTAAAACGCAGCAGAAAGAAATCATTTTACTGGTATCAGAAGGTGATAGAGACGAACGGAGCTTCTCTGGAATAAAAAAGCTGTGCCTGGGCGTAATTTAACCCAGGCACGATTTTTTATTCAGTAAATTACGGATATTCTGTTTCTTCCCGCATTCTTCGCCTGATAAAGAGCGATATCGGAACGTTCCATCAGACTCTCCAGCGTATCTGTCTCAAGGTGGAAGAATGTGACACCAATGCTGATGTGAAGGGGAATTTTTTCCTGATTTTCCGTATAAAATTCTAACTCCTCAATTCTTCTGCATAAGATTTCAGCTTTCCGTACAATCTGCGCTTCATCAAAATCCAGAGCCAGTGCTGCAAATTCTTCCCCACCGATCCGCCCCAGTAGATCCTGCCCTTTGATGAGTTTCTGGCATTCTTCTGTTACCAGACAGATCGCCCGGTCTCCCATGTTATGACCGAAGGTATCGTTGATGGTTTTAAACCGGTCAATATCAATCATAAGAAACGCTGCTGTCTGGCTGTGCTCGTGCTCTTTTATATCCAACAGTCTTTTTTGTGCTGTTTCCATAAAGCTTCTTCTGTTCATGATGCCGGTAAGCATATCGGTTCTTGCCTGGATTTTAAGCTCCTGCTCCGTTCTTTTCCGATCTGATATATCTTCCAGAGTGGATAGAAACTGAATGATTCTGCCTTCTTCGTTCAGAATAGGAGTAAGAATTATATTTTCCCAGATTAAATCACCGTTCTTTTTCTTATTTACGATTTCACTGCTCCATTGTCTTCCTGAAAGAATGGTACTCCATAAATTATGATAAAATTCCCTGTTGTGATAACCGGATTTTAAGATTCTTGGATTCTTCCCCAGTACTTCCTGCAATTCATATCCCATAAGCTTCAAAAAGGTTGGATTTGCATATTCAATCTCTCCCGAGGTATTGGTAAGTATAAATGACATAGGACTTTGTTCCATAATTGCCTGAAAGGTATCCTCGCTTTTTTTCAGCTTCAGCGTCAACGCCTTATTTGATGTAATGTCCCGGATTACA
The DNA here is from genome assembly GCF_003432035.1 of Lacrimispora amygdalina. Classification (GTDB taxonomy): domain Bacteria; phylum Bacillota; class Clostridia; order Lachnospirales; family Lachnospiraceae; genus Lacrimispora; species Lacrimispora amygdalina. The sequence goes on along the minus strand of NZ_QOHO01000030.1, from coordinate 36,508 downwards.
CTGATGATATAAGTACTGTTCTCAACCTGAGTGGTCTGTGATGATATCAGGGCATTTAATTCCTTTCTTTCTTTGTTGAGAATGGTGATCTCCAGGTTTTTGCAGACGCCCTCTTTCTCAATGATCTTAAAAAAAAGGTCTCTTTCACCGGGGTTTTTCCAGAATTTTAAATCAAGAGTGGTTTTACCCAGAGATTCCTCTTTTGTATAGCCGGTTAATATTGTATAGGTCTCATTTACATCTATTATTTTTCCTGTAGGATACTCAGAAATAAATACGGTATCGGGGATTGTCTCAAATATGAGGCGAAACCGTTCTTCTGCAAGCGTTTTATCCGCATGCTCCCGCTGGACAGTCATGATGATGAAGCAATAGTTCCATAAAAGGATGCTGGCAATGGAGAGAAAATAGCTCATAAAGTAAAAGGAGGTACTAATGTTATAGTTTTGTGTCTCTTTATAGAAAGTAAACAAAGCCTGAATGATGTAAAAGGTTCCGTAAGGAATGCAGGCTGCGGTGATGAGCCGGGTAGCCGGACGTACTGAATCAATGGTATGATTGTTTAATATTTCTGCATTGAGAAATGAAACAATTCCGAAAATCAGGCAAAATACAATGATCCGGTAGCTTTTGTTTCCATATACAAAGGAAAACCAGAAATAACCGGCAAAAAACAGAATGGTTAATGCCAGCAGTATCTTTTTAGCCACAGGCAAATCAAGAAATTTGGAAAATCCGATGTTTAATCCCAATATGGAGAAATAAAAGAAAACAGTGGAAACGAATACCAATACGCTTCCATAATCAGAAACATACTTCAATGCATAAAGAAATCCACTTAAAGAGGAAGAAACACAGCTGAAAAGTATGCAATTCATCCCCGGATAATTTTTAATAATACGGAAAACAAACAGCATAATGAGAACGTGTATGAAACTGATATAAAAATAAACTATAGAAATAGTGGGAATATCCAGAACCATAGCTGCTGCCTCCAACTGAATTGATTAAACCAATTCTAATATGTTTTATTATAAAAAGCAACAGGATGTATACTTAATAAAAGGTTCTTAAATTCTAAAATTTTAAGCACCGGCATATGAATGAAACAGGGGAGGTGAAAGTGTGAAGAATACTCTGGTTTTATATGAGAGCAGATATGGGTTTACAAAAATGGCTGCAGAGCAGGCGGCACTCGTATTGGGACCTGGAAAATGCATGCGTTTATCGGAGTTTCAAGAGAACGGACAGCAATGGGATCTTGTTGTTTTGCTGGTGCCTGTTTATCATGAAAAGCTGGAACAGGAGGCCGTTCTATGCATTAAAAATAATCTGGAATGGCTGAAAACCAAAAAAATAGTACTCTTTTGTACATGTCTTGCCAGAGAATATGCAAAGAAGTATCTGAAGCCGGTGAGTGAACTTCTTGGAAGCTGCGTGGTATTTCAGGACGCAGTCGCCGGAAACCTGGTTTTAAGCCGGCTGAATAACGAAGACAGAAAAGAGACAGCGGCATTTTTTCAATCAGCAGGTCTGAAGGAACAGGATTACCTTTGCTTTGATCAGGAATGGTATATTGAGACGCTGCTGGGAATAAAGGAATGGAAGGACACACCTGTTATAGCAATGGATGAAAAAAAAATCCTTGAATTCTGTGAAGAGTTTTTGTTAAACCACGACACCTGTTCCTTATCGACCGGGTATGGGAACCGAATCCGTGCTACCCCTGTCGAATACCGGTATAAGAATGGTTTTTTATTTATTTTAAGCGAGGGGGGCGAGAAGTTTGCGAATATTCTGCTCAATCCCAATGTCTCCGTAGCTGTTTTTAATGAATTCCAGGGAATGAACCGGTTAAGAGGAATGCAGATCAAAGGTACGGCTGAAATAATAGAAACGGGGAGCCAGGAATACCGTGATTTTCTGGATATGAGAAATTTAAAATATGAGAATGTGATGAAATTTCCGTCTAAACTTCATTTAATCAGAATCAGGATATGCAGGATTGAATTTTTGTGGTCCGGTTTCCGTGACATGGGTATTGACGTTAAGCAGATTTTAACCTTTTGCAATCCGCCTAAATAAAAAAAATCAATAGGTATATACTAATCACGAAAGATTAAGAAAGAAGGAGGCAGACAGATGAAACAGTTAATTGACTGTGCAGACCAGTATATCAGGCAGTGCAGGATCAGGGATTTTGCATTATTAAAGATATGTCTTTGTGCAGTGGGCATGATAATCGGGCTTTCCATACCGGAGAAAAAGAGGAAATGGCCTCTTGCAGCAGCGGGCTTTGTATTCATGTTCAGTTATGTCCTGCTCATGGCAGAATTTTTAAAGATCTACATGGATGAAAGGTGAAAGGATTTTCATGAGAAGCCGGTTATATTAGTGTTTGCTAAAGCTGATATAACCGGCTTTTCCTGTTTTTTTAATAATATATTTCCCGGTGCCCGTCAATGCTTTCTGACAGAGACCGTTTCAGATAACCCTCAGCTCCTTTAAAATCCCGTTCTTCAATCATGGTACACAGTTCGTTTGTGTTTTCATATAGAGCCGGTATACCATATAAATCACAGAAACGAATCCAAAGAGAATAAGTCAGAACTTTAAATGAGCGGAAAATCAAAGGAAGAAGTGTATTTCCAGAAAACAGTGCCAGATGATGATGGAAAGCAAAGGCAGATTCTGCTGCATCATGAGCACAGGATGCCCGGCCGATGGCTTCCGTAAATCCCCGCAGCTGTGAAAGTTCTGAATCTGTGATCTCTTTGGAGCCAAGTTCAACCGCCAGGGTGTCAAGTGCAATTCTAAGCTCCAGAATAGACCGTACTTCATCTTTTCGAAGGACCCCTCCATTGTAATTGATAATAGACAGAAAGGTATCCAGCGTGCCTTCTTTCCGATAGTCTGCGATAAATATCCCCTGTCTCTGGCGAATGTCAAGAAATCCTTTTTCCGCAAGAGCCATAACGCCCTCATTGACAACGGATCTGCTGATCTGCATGGAAGCCGCCAGTTCCCGCTCAGGCGGCAGCCTGGTCCCGATTGGAAGCCGGCCGGACAGTATCTGAGATTCCAGTTCCTTTATAAACAGTTCTTTTAATGTAGGCGCACACAGCTTTTTAAACTCCATAACGCATTCCCCCAGTTCTTATGCGATAGTTTCTGGCTGAACCAGAAACCACGATTCTAATTATATGGTAATTTTATATAAAAATCAATAAAAAATAAGGTGAAAACCTCTAATAATCAGTCAAATGCAAGAAAAATTTTGACAAATGCAAAAATAGAGTGTTAAAATATAAACAAAGAACCTTAGGTTCGATGAAAGAATAAAAAAATTTTTGACTGGAGGTAGTAACATGTTTGTATTTCAATCAGCAAAAGGAGCATTTCCCGGCACTTATCTGCTGGTGTGGCTTCTGGTATTTGCCTCGTTATTTCTGTTAAATGAGGTGTCACGGCGTTATAAGTTGATTGGTTTCCTTTTTTTCTTCGTGATGCCCGCCGCATTATCCGTTCTCTGGTTTACAGGAATGAGAAACAGTACATATACAGACTGGTTTCATCTTGCGAAGGTCTATTCCGCTACTGCAGGCTGCATCGGTTTCTGGCTGATCAGGCATTATCAGCGAACAAGAAAGGACAAAACGGTATTCCGCCTTTGTGAAAGCCGTCTTGCTCTTTGCTTTCCGCCGTTAATTCTGGCTGTTAATATCATGGAAGCGGTGACGAGAGATCTGGAAGTTGGATTGACGTACCATACCATAGCTCAGGATACAGCTGCGGATGTTTCCGTACTTCTGATGGGAGGCCCGTGGAATTTTATGAATGCGGCAGCTGGAATTCTGAATATAGTTACCATAACAGGGTGGTTCGGCATCTGTCTGAGAAGGGCAACGGCGAAAGACAAGAGCAGGGATATGCTTTGGCCTGACATGCTTTGGTTCTGGATTGCCGCCTATGATATATGGAATTTTGCCTATACCTATAACTGTCTGCCTCATCATGCATGGTACTGCGGGCTTGCACTTTTGCTGGCACCCACGCTGTGTGCATTTACCATTGGAAAGGGTGCATGGCTGCAGCACCGGGCTCAGACGCTTGCTCTCTGGTGCATGTTTGCCCAGACCTTTCCCGGATTTCAGGATGTGGGGCAGTTCCGTGTGGATTCTTCCTATAAGCCCGGCATTTATTTTGCAGTCAGCCTGATTGCACTCTTATCCAATGCGGCAGTAGCTGTGTATATGGGGATCAATATCTGGAAAAAGCATCGCAGCCCATACGGACCGGAGCTTTATACGGATTTAAAGTCATACCGCAATGTGAAGGCCCTGGCGGAAACTGACCCGGCTGTGTAAAAGAATAGATCAGGAGGAATGGAATGCATGAACTGGGAGTCATGTCAGAAGTGGTCCGGATTGTGGAAAATGTGGTCATGGAGCAGAACTTATCACAGGTAGAAAGCCTGGTGCTGCAGATCGGTGAGATGGCTTCTGTTATTCCATATTATGTGGAACAGTGTTATCCTGCCGCAGTACAGGGGACAATTCTTGAAAATGCCCGTCTGGATATTGAAATTATTCCCGCCATTGGACGCTGCAGGGAGTGTAATAAAGTGTTTCATGTAACAGAAGGATATATGAAATGTCCTTTCTGTCATAGCTTTTCCTGGGAACTGACGGGGGGAAGGGAGTTCCTGATTAAAGAAATTGCGGCATGTTAAACTCTGCATTGATCAGATCAGTTAAAGTTTATCTGAAATTATATCTCGTTAAAATATTGACATTTCTGCATTGCAGGCGTATATTTGACATAGCATAAACGATATTTTTTTACTGATTGATGAGAGGAGACTATTATGCTGAAACTAATGAGATCACCTTTAAAATACGTACAGGGGCAGGGCGCTTTATCAGAGGTGTATGAAGAAACAAAAGATCTTGGAACATCATTTCTTTTTATCTGCAGCAACAGCGGATATAAAAACTGCCATGAAAAGATTGAGAAAAGCTTTGAAGGAAAAGGTGCGAAAGTAAAGTTCGAGATCTTCGGCGGAGTGAGTTCCATCGGAGAAATAGAGCGGATGCAAAAGATCGTCAGAGAGAATCAGATTGACTGTGTGGCTGCAGTTGGAGGCGGATCTGCCATTGATACGGCAAAGGCAACGGCTCATTACGAGAAACTGCCGGTTGTTATCATCCCTACTGTAGTAGCAACGGATGCTCCCTGTACCGGTTTGTCCGTTATATACAACAACGACGGAAGCTTTTCCCATTACATATTCTATCCGAAAAATCCGGATGCAGTAATTGTGGATTCTGATATTATCGCTCACGCACCGGTTAAATTCCTGGTTGCCGGAATGGGCGATGCGCTGGGCACTTATTTTGAAGCGAGAGCCTGTGAAAAGGCAAAAGCTCCCAGCCTGGAGAATGGGGGAATCACAAAATCTGCCATGGCTCTTTGCAGACTTTGCTATGAAACTCTTTTAGAAGACGGCTACAAGGCGCTGAAGGCTTGTGAGAATCAAATTGTTACACCAGCGCTGGAGGCAATAATCGAAGCCAATACTTATTTAAGCGGCGTAGGCGCTGATAACGGCGGTCTGGCAGTATCTCATTCCGTATACAACGGATTTACGGCTCTGGAAGAATGTGAAGCCACAATGCACGGCTGTGTGGTTGCCTTCGGTACGCTGGCACAGCTGGTTTTGGAAGATGCACCGGCAGCTGAGTTTAATCAGGTGCTTGAATTCTGTGTAAGCGTTGGTTTGCCGGTAACTTTAAAAGAAATCGGAGTAACAGATAAAGAGAGAGTCCGCATTGCGGCTAAGAATGCATGCGCAGAAGGGGAAAGCATCCATAATATGATCGGAGATGTAACTCCTGAACAGCTTTATGATGCTTTAATTGCTGCAGATGTGCTTGGTCAGGAATATCTTGATAAAAGAAAGTAAGAGTGATCAGTAAATAAAAGGGAAGATCTGATTAGTCCGGCCTAAAAGTAAGCGGCCGGACTATTTAGATCTTCTTTTTTCTTTTATTCTATATAAATTAATGGATATTTTTTATAAAAGTTACCAACAATAAAAGTGCATTCAGGGTCAAAGAATGAAAGCTGTCCCCGGGACAGAACAGAAAGGAGTTAAAAAAATGATAGCAGAAGTAGATAGAGAAGGCTGCATTGAATGCGGACTTTGCCCGTCAATTTGTCCCGAAGTATTCAGAATGGGAGATGATGGTCCTGCAGAAGTTTACGTTGATACTGTACCTGAAGCTGTAGAATCATCGGCAGTGGAAGCACAGGAAAGCTGTCCGGTCTCTGTAATTAAAGTAGAATAATCACTAAAGGCACCTCTTTCTGAAAAAGAAGTAAAGAATCAGACAGAGGTGTTTTTATTACTTCATTATAAAATGAGAAAAGGAGAACTGTTATGAGTGAATACATCAATAACCGTCAGATGAGACAAAAGACAATAAAAGATATTATCCGGCAGCTCCATGAAGGAAAAACAGTGGATGAAGTGAAAACCCAGTTTGAAGAAGTATTTCACGGAGTGTCAGCTACGGAGATCTCGGAAGCAGAAGGAGCATTGATTGCAGAGGGACTTCCGGTTGAAGAGGTGCAGAAGCTCTGTGATGTTCATGCAGCGGTATTTAAGGGATCAATAGAGGAAATCCATCAGCCGGAGCAGCCGGCGCTCATTCCCGGCCACCCGGTTCATGTGCTGGTTAAGGAAAATAAAAAGATCTCTCACATACTGGAAAAGGAAATCCGTCCTTTTTTGTCTCTGACGGCGATTGATGATCCTGGTGCAGTGGAGCAGCTGAAAGCGGGAGTGGATCAGTTAAAGGATTTAAGCATTCATTATAAGAAAAAGGAAAATTTATATTTTCCGTATATGGAGAAATATGGAATCACGGCTCCCCCCAAGGTTATGTGGGGAGTAGATGACGAGATCAGAGCCCGGGTCAAAGAAGTAGCCGCCCTGTTAGAGGGTCATTCAGATCAAACGGAAACACTCATAAGGAAAGTGCAGGATATGGCTGATAAGATCGAGGAAATGATATTTAAGGAAGAAAATATCATGGTTCCCATGCTTTTGGAGAATCTCACCCAGGAGGAATGGAAAACAATTGCAGACGGAAGCGGTGAAATCGGCTATATGATTGAGGATGTGCCGCAGTGGGAGCCGAAAGAAGCTGATAAAGAAGAAAACGCACCAACTGAGCCGGAAGCCGGAATTGTGAAGCTCCCGTCGGGGGAGATGAAAACAGAAGAACTGACTGCTTTACTAAACACTCTGCCTTTTGATATCACGTTTGTGAACAAGGATGATAAAGTAAAATATTTCTCCGAGGGAAAGAACAGAGCATTTCCAAGAACCAGAACGATACTTGGCAGAAATGTTTCCAACTGCCATCCGCCTGCAAGTGTCCATATCGTTGAAAAAATTGTGGAGGATTTTAAAAATGGTGTAAAAGATGAGGAAGATTTCTGGATCAGAATGGGTAAAAAGTATATATTGATCCGTTATTATGCCGTGCGCAGCGAAGCGGGAGAATATCTGGGGGTTTTAGAAGTCACTCAGGATATTGATGAAATTCAAAATATTACAGGTGAGAAACGGTTAATGTCAGAATAATAATAAAAAAATAAAGAGTACAGGCTCTGATTCGTTAGAAAACGAAAGTGTGTCTGTGCTCTTAAATGGTATAAATTATCACAGTATATTTGGTACTGCGGTTACAAAAATATGTGTTTTTCGACAATATAAATTATACATCGTAAATATATTGTTTGTCAAATAGGAAGTAATCATATAAATTAAACATTTAAAAATATAAAGTAAAATAATTGACTAAATAATCATCTTTCGATTTTGTTTGTTAAATAAAGAGCGCCGTCATAATTCACGTCATTAAAAAGAGAGAAAACTTTTTTTCTTCTCCCAGTCCAGGGTTCTTTCAGGCAAAATAAAGTGTATGAGTAAAGTAAAAGAAAGCCGTCTAAATCACCGTCATAATCAAGTTATATACGCTTATATTCAGGAATAGAGTAAGAATACCGCAGTACCAAATATACTGCGAATAGTAATTTTGGTACTAGCTGCAAAAGATAAACGAGGGAGGAAACCAATGAAGAATTTTAAAAATTACAGCATTTCCCGAAAACTGCGGACGGGTTTTTTATGCCTGACGCTGATCATGCTTTTAGTGGGAGGGGCTGGAGTTGCGGGACTTTTCAGAATCAGCGCTATGGATACATATTTATATGAAAAGCAGACAGCGCCTATTGAAAATCTGATTGCAGCTATTGAGGGGCTGTATCAGTTTCGTATAGATTCCAGAACAATGGTAATTGTGGCTGGTAACAGCAGTGAGCTGGATAAACTGGAACAGGGATTCCAAAGTGATAAGGAAAAATTTCTGACTAATATAGCAAAGTACCGTGAAACAATCACCAATCCTGCTTCTTTTGCACTTCTTGATGAATCGGTGGAACTGTTTAATAATTCTTTTGAGCCTGCTATCCAGAAATGTCTGAAGGAGGCAAGAGATGGAAAAAGTGAAGAAGCATATGCTGAACTTTTAAAGGAAACCGACAATATCCAAAAAATGTTTGATAACTTTGATATTCTCATTGATAACCGCATGGGCGAGGCACATAATACGAACAATGACAATCGTATTACTGCTGATGTTCTCATAATAATTCTGATACTGGTCGTAATATTTGGTGCATGCTCGGGCATGTTTTTGGGAAATAGAATATCCGCCATGATCAGCCGCCCGATTACTGAAGTTGTGGAAGCTGCAGGCCGTATTGCATTAGGTCATATTGATGTTAATCTGGATCATATCGATTCAAAAGATGAAACCGGACAGCTTGCAGGTGCTTTTATGCAAATGACAGACAGTATTAAAAAACAGGTAAATGCAGCAGAAGAGATCAGCAACGGTGACTTTACAACAGAGGTTCCGCTTCGCTCCGACAAAGACGTACTTGGTCTAGCCTTACAGAAAATAAGAAATGATTTAAGCCGGACGCTGCTTTCCATCAGTGTGGCCGCAGACCAGGTAAACGAAGGCTCCGCCCAGGTGGCATCAGCAGCCCAGGCGCTTGCATCAGGAACCACGGAACAGGCCGCTACTGTGGAAGAATTAAGCGCGTCGGTGAGCAGCATAGCAAAGGAAGCGGATCAAAATGCAGAAAACGTGAAGAAAGCCACGATTTATATTGAAGATACCGGAAAAGGCCTGAAAGAGGGAAATGCATATATGCAGAAATTAAACACAGCAATGAAAGACATCGGAACTGCATCAGAAAAGATATCCAGTATAACGAAAGTAATTGAGGATATTGCATTTCAGACAAATATTCTTGCACTGAATGCGGCAGTGGAATCTGCCCGTGCAGGCGAGGCAGGAAAGGGCTTTGCCGTCGTAGCTGATGAGGTAAGAAACCTTGCCGGGAAATCCGCAGAGGCAGCTAAACAGACCGCGGACCTGATTCAAAACTCTGTAAAAATCGTATCTGAGGGAGAGAAACTGGCAGAGGAAACAGCAAGACTGCTCCTTGGAGTAGGAGAAAAATCAGAGCTTGTGGGACGGTCAGTTGGAGAAATAGAACAGGCATCTGCAAAACAGGCAGTTGTAATTGATGAGATCAATCAGGGACTTTCTCAAGTCTCTGCAGTTATTCAGACCAATGCAGCCACTGCTGAGGAAAGCTCTTCTTCCAGTGAAGAACTGGCGGCACAGGCTCATTTACTCTCTAAAGAAGTGGAGAAATTCCGTTTAAAATAACAGAAGAATTTTTTAAGGAAACGGCAGTTTATCAGCTGCCGTTTTCCGCTAAGATTAGAAAGTAACAACTTTTGGCTCAGATGTGAAGGAGAAAATTGTTGCAGTTGCATTCTTTAAATATAAAACTGCAAAAATACCATCATCAACGGAATACATACGGCTGAGGGCAGCCTCGTTGTCGGCCATCATGGCAGCACGTGCTTCTCTGCGGTCATCCCATACAGCTTCGGCTTCCAGTCTGATCCATGTTCCCTTATTCATAGCAGAAATTTCAATTTTAGGATTCTTTTTCATCTGATCGAATACTTTTTTCTGATTGTTGGTTGTGATATAAAGCCTTTCTTCAAATTCACATACAGCACCAAAGGGACGTACACGGGGCTGATCTCCCTCAGTGGTTGCTAAATAAAATGTACCGCATTCTTTTAAGTAATTGAGGATTTCGTTCATCGCTCTTGCTCCTTTCAGGTATCCATGCTATAATTTGTTTACGAGATTATTATATCTAGTATGAATTATTTGTAAACTACGATATTTTATGATACCTAGTATCAAGGAGGATACCTATATGGATAAAAAAGACTTGTTTGGTATATGTCCTTACGTTACCTCTCAAAAAGTCCTTTCTGGTAAATGGTCCATATATCTCCTTTATTTATTAAAGGATGGGCCGGTGCGGTTTAATGAACTGAAGCGAATGATGCCGGAGGAGATTACCCATACCACACTTTCCAGACAGTTGAAATCTCTGGAAGATGAGGGACTTATTGTAAGAAAAGAATATTCCCAGATTCCGCCAAAGGTGGAATATTTCTTAAGTGAAATCGGTGATAAATTTGACAAAGTCCTGATTGCACTGGGAGAATGGGGAGATGAATATATTCATTTTCTTGAAGAAAAGGCGTAAGAATTGCTTTACAATACCCCATAGCTGTATGTATAATGTAAAAAATTATACTAACGGATAGTTTAGGGAGAAGCAAAATGAGAGAACTGAAAGAAATTAGAAACGATCTGAATCAATATGACCTACAGATTCTGGAACTTTTAATGAAACGGTTTTCCTGCATCGGGGAGATCATAGAATACAAGAAAGCATTTGGGCTTCCCATACTTCAGCCGGAGCAGGAAGACGCCCAGCAGGAAACTCTGATCCGGGCTATGGGTAAACATGGCTGTAAAGAGGAACTCCTTGGAATTTTCCGTCAGATTATGGAAGAGAGTAAACGCGTACAAAGCAGGAACCTGTTTCATTATAACATTGCCCTGATTGGTTTTATGGGTTCAGGCAAAAGTACAGTGTCCAAATGTTTAAAAGATATGCTGGCTATGAATGAAGTGGATGTGGACACAAGAATCGTGGAAGATCAGAAGATGCCCATTAAGGATATTTTTGCTGAGTACGGAGAGGAGTATTTCCGCAACTGCGAGAGCAGCGCCATCATCAGCTTAAAGGACTGCAGGCAGACGATCATCTCCTGCGGAGGGGGTGCGGTAATCAGGGAAGAGAATGTGAAGAATTTAAAGAAAAACAGCAGAATTGTGCTTTTAACAGCCAGCCCGGAAACCATATTAGAGAGAGTAAAGGACAGTGATGAGCGCCCCATCTTAAATGGAAACATGAATGTGGAATATATAAAGGGACTGATGGAGAGACGGGCAGGTCTTTACAAGAGTGCGGCTGATATTATTATAGAAACAGACGGTAAAAATATTGTGGACATCTGTGAGGAGCTGATCCAGTCACTTATGAAACTGGAATCAGCCGTGTAGCATTTATATGAAACACTGGTTTTTCAGCACGTGTATCTCATTTGACAGCATGGGATATACGTGTTTTTTTTGTGTCCGGAAACCATCTACACAACTTTTACATATGGTCCTGTTATTCTCTATACAGAAATGAAAAAGGAGGATGCGTAATGGGAACAGCAGTCAGAACGAAAAAATTGCGTATCGGCAAAATGACCTGTATCAGCTGCCAGAATAAAATTGAAAAAAAATTGCGTAACACAGCTGGAATTGAAAAAGCGGAGGTGAGCTATAATACGGGAACTGCTCTGATTACTTTTGATACGGATATTATTTCCTTTCAGAGTATAACCGGAATCATTGAAAATCTGGGATACAGCGTAATAACTGATCAGGGACAGGAAAGAAAAGATACGAACAGGACAGTGGGAATTTTAATTATTATTGCGTCCCTGTATATGCTTTTAGAACAATCCGGCCTGTTAAACCTCCTGGTTCCCAGTCAGCTTGCTGATGAAACAATGGGATACGGGATGCTCTTTATAATCGGCCTCATTACCTCTGTTCACTGTGTGGCAATGTGCGGCGGCATTAACCTTTCCCAGTGTATTCCGAAAAGCGGACAGGAGGAGTTAAACCAGGGACGGATTGCAGCCTTACGGCCTGCATTTCTTTATAACCTGGGACGTGTTATTTCTTATACTGCGGCAGGTTTTCTCGCAGGAGGGATTGGGGCGGCAGTAACCTTTTCCAATACCTTCCAGGGTGTTTTGAAGCTGGCGGCTGGAATTTTTATGGTAATTATGGGAGTCAATATGCTGGGGATTTTCCCCTGGCTTCGCAGACTGAACCCAAGGATGCCAAAATTTATTGCTGTTAAAATTCAGAAAAAAAAATCAAAAAGCAGCAGTCCGTTTTTTGTAGGTCTGTTAAACGGGCTTATGCCCTGCGGACCTCTTCAGGCAATGCAGATCTATGCTCTGTCAACCGGAAATCCGTTTTCTGGTGCGCTTTCTATGTTTTTATTCAGCCTTGGTACAGTCCCTCTCATGTTCTTTCTGGGAGCCTTATCAACGGTTCTTTCAAAGAAATTTTCAAGCAGAGTCATGACTGCAGGTGCAGTTTTAGTGGTGGTACTGGGGCTGTCCATGTTTACCCAGGGAATCAGCTTAGCAGGAATCAGTCCTTCTTCTTTCCTGCCTGGATTTTCAGGCAGCAGTGGGAATAAACAGGAAGATTCCGGCGAGATAAAAATGGAAGACGGCGTTCAGGTGATCAACAGCACCTTAAATCCGGGACGTTATCCCAATATAAAAGTCCAGGCCGGGATTCCGGTAAAATGGATTATAGACGCGCCGGCAGGAAGTATAAATGGCTGTAATAACCGGATGATCATACGGGAATACGGTATCGAGTACTCGTTTCATACAGGAGAAAACGTGGTGGAATTTACGCCGGATAAAACAGGAAAGATTCCATACAGCTGCTGGATGGGTATGATACGGGGGTCTATTAATGTCACAAAAGAGGGAGAGACAGATGGCGGCCAGCAACCGGAGGGCCAGGGAGTGTTAAAAGAATATGCGCCTCAAAAACCGGTTCCAGCCGGTTACACCATACCGGTTGACGATGTGGTGCTTGCTCAGGAAACAACGGCTGACAATGGAAAACCCGTTCAGAAAATTACACTGGAACTGACCAATCAAGGATTTAAACCTGCGGTTGCGGTGGTGAAAGCCGGTGTGGACACAGAATGGACATTTATTGATAACCGGTCGGATATCGACTATGGTACAAATCTTCTGATTCCTGATTTTTTTACTGAACTGTATCTGGAAAAAGGAGAAAATACCCTGTATTTTATACCGGAAAAGAGCTTCGATTTTTCAACAGGAGACAATTCCTTTTATGGTTATATAAAGGTAGTGGACGATTTGGAAAACGTTGATTTAAATGCAGTGAAAGATGAAGTAAGTAAATTTCAGACTATGATCTGGCCTGAGGATACGTTTCAGGGTTCCGGGGGATCGTGCCACGGATAATTAATTTCTGATACGACGGAAAGGAGAACGGTTTATGGAATTATTATATAGTCACTGGCATTGTATACTGCCTGCAGCGGCTCTGATAGCAGGATTATTTTTTATGAGAAATAACGGAAAAAAAGGAGAATAAAGATGAAACAGAACAGAAAAGGAAATGAAAGAAAAGGTGTATCTGCAGTTAAGACAGCTGCAGCCGCGGTGCTGACTGTATTTGTGCTGACTGCCTGCAGCTTAAATACCGGTACTAAAACACAGGAAACCACATCTTCAAAGACCGCGAAAGAGAGTGGAAGTATACAGGCGGCAGATCTTGTAATACCGGTATCTGATATCACCGACAAAGTTACCTTTTACCCTGTAGAAGCAGATGGTACAAAAATGGAGGTTCTGGCTGTAAAAGCGCCTGATGGAACCATACGTACTGCATTTAATACATGTCAGGTATGTTATGATTCAGGAAGGGGATACTATAAACAGGATGGGGACGAGCTGGTATGCCAGAACTGTGGTAACAGGTTCCCTATGAGCCAGGTTGAAGTGGAAGCGGGAGGCTGTAATCCATGGCCTATATTCGATCAGAATAAGACCGTGACTGATGAATCCATCACGATCTCTTCTGACTTTTTAAAGGAATCCAGGCAGATATTTGCTAACTGGAAAAGATCTTACTAATTTAATCAGGACATTTCATGGAGCAGTTTACGATTAGACCATTCTGGTTTAGGTAATCTGCTCCCCATTTATACATGGCCTCCAAGATGGGGCGTATGCTGGTTCCTAGGTCTGACAGTGTGTATTCCACCTTCGGAGGAACCACAGGATAAACGGTTCGGACAATTAAATTATTATCTTCCAGTTCTCTTAACTGCTGGGTCAGCATTTTAGGTGTTGCCTGAGGTATAAGTTTGCGCAATTCTCCAAATCTTAAAGTATGGTCGATGAGATGCCATAGAATCAGAGCCTTGTATTTTCCTCCGATCATATCTAAGGTCGCGTCTACCGGGCAGTTGAAGCCGGCACAATGGATTGGGGGCATAGGGGTTCCTCCTTTAGTATCTTTTTAGGTACTATATCACTAAAAAGTGCATACTTGCAATATTTGCGATATCTGACATAATAATACCATGAGTACTCGAAAACTTCAAGAGGCATCAGTCAATTAAAAGAGGTGAAAGAAATGGAAAATCAAACTTTAGATATAAGAGGTATGACATGTGCAGCATGTGCACAAAGAATAGAAAAAACAGTAAGAAAGCTGTCAGGGATCAATCAGGCTTCTGTAAACCTTGCCAGCGAAAAGCTTTTTGTAGAATACGACAGCAGCAGTCTGAATTTATCTGATATTAAGGCAGCGGTTGCTAAAATAGGTTATGAAGTAGCAGAAAAACCGAAGAATTCCGATGTCACGATTCCCATTGGCGGTATGACCTGTGCGGCCTGTGCCAGACGTGTGGAAAAAGCCATTGGAAAGCTGGAGGGCGTGGAAAGCTCATCTGTGAATTTTGCTACAGAAAAGGCTACTGTAGCCTACGATCCGGGAAAAGTAAGACTGTCCGCCATTAAAAGCGCTATTGAAAAAGCGGGATATCAGGCACTGGAAGTGAATAAGGCAGATGCAGCAGACGAAGACAGGGCCAGAAAACAGAGAGAGATCAAAACACTGTGGACGAAATTTACAATTTCTGCCGTATTCTCCCTTCCTTTGTTATATATAGCAATGGCACCAATGATCAGCTTTATCCGTCTTCCATTCCCAGCCGCTCTTGAACCTATGAACTATCCGCTTTTATATGCCCTGGTTGAAATGATATTAGTAGCACCGGTCATCGGAGTTGGATATAAGTTTTATACCATTGGCTTTAAGGCGCTGTTTCAGAAAAGTCCCAATATGGACTCACTCATTGCAATCGGTACAACAGCAGCTGTTTTATACAGCATTTATAATACATTTCAGATTGCAACCGGACATTTTATGGCAGTGGATGCCCTTTATTATGAAACAGCAGGTGTAATTATCACATTGATTATGCTTGGCAAGACATTAGAGGCTGTTTCCAAAGGAAGAACCAGTGAAGCTATTAAAAAGCTTATGGGTCTGGCCCCTAAAACGGCGGTAATCTTAGAAAATGGACAGGAAAAGGAAATTCCCATTGATGAAGTGGTAATCGGCGATGTGATTCTGGTAAAGCCAGGCGATAAAATTCCCGTAGACGGAACTGTTACAGGCGGTCACACTGCTATTGATGAATCCATGCTTACCGGTGAAAGTATGCCGGTGGACAAAAAAGAAGGAGATCCGGTTTATGCGGCATCAATCAATACTACCGGTGTGATTCAGTTTAAAGCTGAAAAAATAGGAAGCGATACGGCTCTTGCCCAGATTATCAAGCTGGTGGAGGATGCCCAGGGATCAAAAGCCCCCATTGCCCAGATGGCGGACATTGTTTCCGGTTACTTTGTACCTGTAGTCTGCGCCATTGCTCTTCTTGCAGGAATTGGCTGGTACATCGGCACAGCAGGAGATTTAAAATTTGCACTTACCATCTTCATATCCATACTTGTAATTGCCTGCCCCTGCGCTCTTGGACTGGCTACACCAACCGCTATCATGGTAGGTACGGGAAAAGGTGCAGAGAACGGGATTTTAATTAAGGGCGGAGAAGCTTTAGAGACCGCTCATAAGATAAATACCATAGTATTTGATAAAACAGGAACGATTACAGAAGGGAAACCAAAAGTGACCGATGTGCTTGTGGCAGGCGGAATTTTAAAGGATCGTCTCCTACAGCTTACGGCATCTGCAGAGAGAGGTTCCGAGCATCCTCTTGGCCAGGCAATTGTTCTTGGAGCTAAGGAAGCAGGACTTTCCCTTTTGGAAGCAGAGCAGTTTGATTCCCTCACCGGACGCGGAATTAAAGCCCGTCTGGAAGGAGAAGAAATTCTTGCAGGAAACAGAAAGCTGATGGATGAGCAGAATATTTCCCTGGCAGGCATGGAAGAGATTTCAGATAAACTGGCAGAAGAAGGAAAGACTCCCATGTATGTGGCCATAGACGGTGAACTGGCAGGAATTGTAGCGGTTGCTGATGTGGTGAAAGAATCCAGCCGTGCAGCCATTGAACGTCTTCATAGGATGGGAATTGAAGTTGCGATGATCACCGGTGATAATAAGAAGACAGCATCAGCCATTGCAAAGCAGGTGGGCATTGACCGTGTTCTGGCTGAGGTTCTTCCACAGGATAAATCCAATGAGGTGAAAAAGCTTCAGTCAGAGAACCGGAAGGTGGCCATGGTAGGAGATGGAATCAACGATGCACCTGCGCTTGCACAGGCTGATATCGGAATTGCCATCGGTTCCGGTACCGATGTAGCCATGGAATCAGCAGATATTGTTCTTATGCGTTCCGATCTGATGGATGTACCTACAGCAATTAATTTAAGCAAACACACCATCCGCAATATTAAGCAAAATCTCTTCTGGGCATTCGGTTATAATGTAATTGGAATCCCCATTGCAGCAGGACTTTTACATCTGTTATTTAATGGCCCCCTGTTAAACCCTATTTTTGCAGCGGCAGCCATGAGCTTAAGCTCTGTATCCGTACTCGCCAACGCGCTGCGGTTAAAGAGATTTAAGCCTGAAACAGGAAAGAGGTGACAAATACATGTTAAAAAATAAGAAAGTAATGACAGCAATAGCCGCAGGTGTGCTGGTGGTAGCAGGAATCGTATTTCTGGCAGTGGAAAGTGCCGGAGGCAGCACTGATGTAATTGGTAAAAAGTCTGTACAGTCCTATGAAATGGTACTAAACGCAATTCCGGATCTGGTAAGGAAAGATGATGAAGGAAAAGGCTTTACATTAACTGCTCCTGACAGCAGTGTCCGCTTTACCTGGAGCAGCGCAAGCGATGAGAATTCCCGTTATGATTTGAAGCTTCAGGCAGATGCAGCCCCATTTATTTCAGCCGGGCTTGATACAGGAAAGCTTCCGGCAGATTACGACGTAAGCGATGATCTCATAACTATGGGAATGAAGCTGAAAGAAGACGGTTCAGCGGATACGGACGAATCTCCCCTGTCAGCATATGAAGGACTTGTAAAAAACGACCGCAGCCTGATTAATTATCATGGGGTTATGGACCATTTTGGAGTAAAGCTTGGCGGCGGAAATATGTTTGAATGGGCGAAAAATTTAGAAACCAGTGCATCAACCGGAAAAACACAGGATAAGGACATTGTGTTTGTCCTGGAGCCGGAGCCGTTCATAGCCGCCGGTGTGGACCCTGAGAAGGTGGAAGGCTGGATCTACGCTCCCGTTACCGTAATGGAACACGGAAAGAAAATGCAGGTCAATAAGTTTTTAAAGCCTTTTGATATAAAATAGTTAGAAAGATGGAGGAAATTGATATGGCAAAGACAGTAATAAACGTGGATGGAATGGCATGTGAGCATTGTGTAAAGGCTATCACCGGAGCAGTAGGAGCATTATCCGGAGTAACAGGAGTAGCGGTTGATTTATCTGCCAAAACCGTGACTGTTGACCACAATCCTGACGAAGCATCTGTGGAAAAAATTAAAGCTGAGATTGAAGATCAGGGTTATGATGTAGTAGAATAAAGAAAGACGGGAACCGGAAATTGACCGGTTCCCTCTTTTCATACTGAAAGTTTCGTGAAATTGAGGTGAAAGAATGCACAATAACTGCAGGCATGTGCTGGTAGTAGATGATGAACCGAAGATTCTTGAAGTGGTATGCATGCTTTTGGAAAGTAAAGGATTTAAAACATTCCCCGCTGAAAACGGAAAAAAGGCATTGGAAATATTTGATACGGAAAATATCTCACTTGTCATACTGGATTTAATGCTGCCGGATATCTCAGGAGAAGAGATCTGCACAGCCATCCGCAAAAAATCCCGGGTGCCTGTGATTATGCTCACGGCCAGAGTGGAGGAAGAGGATGTGGTAAGCGGACTTGGGCTGGGGGCGGATGACTATATCATGAAACCCTTTGGTTTAAAGGAGCTGTATGCCAGAGTGGAGGCAGTACTAAGGCGTACGGAAAGTGATCTGGTGCCCCTGGTTAAGCGAAACTCCTGGGGAGACGGAGATCTTGTGGTGGATTTTGAGAAAAATGAGGTAATAAAAAAAGGGTTTAGCCTCACACTTACACCAAGTGAACTGAAAATATTATCCGCGCTGATCAAATATCCCGGCAAGGTATTTACCAGAGAGGAACTGATAGAAGCTGCATTGGGCAGAGACTTTGGGGGTTATGACAGAGCCATTGACAGCCATATTAAGAATATCAGAAAGAAAATAGAGGATGATCCCAAAAATCCCGCCTATGTATTAACGATTCCCGGGCTGGGCTATAAGTTCGGAGGCTGATGAATATGAAGACCTTAAAAAAACAGCTTTCCATGACCATACTTCTGACTCTGCTCATTACCATTGCATTAATCGGACTTGCCTCTAACCTGCTCATTAACTGGGAGTTTGAAAAATATATTACCAAAACCGGTCAGGAGCGGCGGGATAATATTGCAGATGAACTGGGAAGCCAGTATGATGAGTTTAAGAGAAGCTGGAGGGTGGATTACGTTCATGCAATCGGTATGAATTCCTTATATGACGGATATATCGTAAAGCTTTACGATGCAGATGGGAACATGGTCTGGGATGCAGAGAATCATGATATGCGGCTTTGCGGCCAGATTATGGACGAAATCTCCGCACGAATGAAAGAACGGGGGGCTAAAGGCGGTTTTGTGGATCATACCTATGAGCTGACTCAAAATGGAAAAAAGACGGGTTCTGTCTCCATTAAATATTACGGACCGTTTTTCATGAACGAAACGGATTTTAATTTTATCCGTGTGATGAACATTGTACTGCTTGTCATTGGCGTTTTATCGGGTATCTGTGCCATAGTGGTCGGCTGTCTTTTAGGAAGCAGAATTTCCCGCCCGGTCACAAAAACTGCCTATATTGCCAAGCAGATCTCAACGGGAAACTATGATCTTAAATTCGAACCGGGAACCAGGATTAAAGAACTTGATGATCTGGGTATAGCGATCAACCATTTATCTGACGATCTCAGTGAGCAGGAGAACCTGCGCAAGCGGCTGACCGCTGATGTTGCTCATGAACTGCGGACGCCCTTAACAGCGCTTGGAACTCATCTGGAAGCAATGACTGAGGGGCTGTGGGAGGCGACACCAGAGCGCTTAAAAAGCTGTCATGAAGAAGTAAAACGCCTTGGTACTCTGGTAGCTGATTTGGAGCAGCTGGCAAAGATAGAAGGGGACGGATTCCGTATAAACAAAGGTCCCATGGATTTATTTTCGGCAGTCCAAACGGCAGCGGAGAATATGACAGGGGAAATCAATAAGAAGAAGCTGGTTCTTGGCATAAAAGGAGAACCGGTTTTTGTGGAAGGGGACAAAAACCGAATGGGACAGGTATTTTCAAACTTGCTTTCCAATGCCGTTAAATATACGCCGGAGGGCGGAAGTATCCGGATCGAAGTATATCAAACAAAGGAAAATGGAATAGTAACAATCGCGGATACAGGAATAGGAATTAAGGAAGAAGAGCTTCCTCTTATATTCCAGCGTTTTTACCGCACAGATAGATCCAGAAACCGGAAAACAGGAGGCGCAGGAATCGGCCTTACCATCGTAAAATCCATCGTGGAAGCCCATGGGGGTACCGTAGAGGCAGAAAGCAAAGAGGAATCGGGAAGCTGTTTTACAGTCTCGATTCCAAAGTCAGATTTATAATTTATAAATATCCTTCCGGTCCCTGCTCTTTCAGAGTAAACCGGTTTTTATTAAAATTTAGAATTTCTTCTGCCTGTAATTTACTCAGTTCATTGGACAGCGCACTCCGGTCTACGGAAAGATAATCTGCCAGCTGCTGTCTGTTAAACGGAATATCAAATGTGGAAGAATTGCTCTTTAAAGACTCTGCGGAGAGGTAGGAGAGCAGTTTTTCCCTGATTGTCTTTTTTGACATGTGCTGCATCTTTTTAGTCAGGACCAGATTCCTTCCGGCAATCGCCGACAGGAAATTCTGGATCAGCCGGGTGTGAAAGCCGCAGGCTGAGGTGCATACAGTTAAAATCTTATTAAAATCCAAAAACATAATCTCACAGTCAGAATCAGCAACGACGCTCATTTCAATGGGAACTGAGGAGATGCAGGCATAGGTTTCCGCAAACAGCGTCCCGGGCATTACTTCTGAAATAATGCTGCGCTTTCCCCAGAAATCCTCCTGTATAATCAGCGCAGTTCCGGAAAGGACCATTCCCACGGAATGAATGTAATCACCGCTTCTTATAATAAACTCATCTTTTTTAAAATGCTTCATTCGTGCAGATAAGCATTTTAACATGCTTCTGATTTCATCAGGTGAGACACCTGAAAACAAGCTGGATTTTTTTAAAACAGGCAGAAATTCTTCCATATGATAGTGCCTCCTAAGTGTGATTCCCGTTCTTTTGTGTAAAATAGTTCCATTTTTTAATAATTTTTTTAAAATGTTGTTAAAACAACAGAAATGATGATAATATTATATTATAATCACCATAGAAAGACAAGAACAAAATAAGGAGGGAGACAAATGTCAGAGAAACTCTTAAAAAATATAGCGCAGGAAGAAATCCTTAAGTTATCAGATTTAGTTGAGATACAAAAGGGTCAGATTGTAAGTAAAACTCTGGTACAGAATCAGTCAGTCAGCGTTACGCTGTTTGCCTTTGATAAGGGAGAAGAGATCAGTACTCATGAGTCCAATGGTGATGCCATGGTCACAGTCCTGGAAGGAACAGGAAAATTCACTGTAGACGGAACCGAATTTATTTTAAACGAAGGGGAAACCCTGGTAATGCCGGCGAAAAAGCCTCATGCTGTGTACGGGCAGGAATGCTTTAAGATGTCTTTGGTGGTAATATTCTAAAGAAAGGCTGTACAAAAAGATGGAAAATCAAATGTCCGGTTTTTCCGATGAGCTGACTGGAGCGCTTATTGGCCTGGCAAAAGCGTGTAAGATGAATATCCGCCAGTCGGCCGTAACCAGACTTCTGATGGAAGGTTTAATAACAACAATTAGCGACGCAGGTTTTGATGATCAGGCCCTGTCAGATATGCTTTTAAAAGTCAGAAGAGAAAAAGACAGGATCGCTCCAGGCTGTGCAGTTTGTAAAAGTGTCTGCGGCAACACCTCTGATTATGACGTAAAAAATATCTGGACCAGCGAGGAAGAAATTCGTTCTTTAAAGTCCCTGATTCTATATGGCATCAAAGGAATCGCAGTTTATGCACTTCCTGCCATGGCAGAGGGATATGAAAATGAAAAAATAAATGAATTCTTTTACAAAGCTTTGTCTATCATAAGCTATGACTTAACTATGGAAGACCTTCTTCCGGTTGTGGCGGAAACGGCAGAAATGAATGAAAGCGCAGCAGGGAGCGTCTGCCAGAATAGTCCTTTTATTGTAATACCGGATTATAAATCCATGCAGGAGTTAGTCACTCGCAAATTACTGGCAATACTGGAAGAGAACTATCATATTTCTCTGATTCCAATGCCGAAGGAAGATTTAACAAATATAACCAATGAATTAACAACATTCAATTAACAGGAGGAAGAAATGATGATAACGAAAGAAATGTATATTGGAGAAATTTTAAGAAGCAAACCGGAAGCAGCAGAGATTTTAATGGCCTGCGGAATGCACTGCCTTGGCTGCCCATCCTCACAGATGGAATCCTTAGAGGAAGCCTGCATGGTTCACGGACTTGATGCGGACGAAGTACTGGAACAATTAAACAAATAGAGAAAAGAGGAATGAAATGAGCGCATTTTTAGGACCGATTCACACCTGGTTATATAATAAAATCCTGCTTCAGGATGCGATGACAGACGCAATTGTTGATTTTGCAGAGGAAAAGGGCTGGGCAGACGGTTTAAGAGACAAGATGGCTTCCAGATACGGTACTCTGGAAACAGGCAATTTAGAGGATAACATCAATACGGATAACATTCACGGATGGCTTCAGGAGCGTGTGAGCCTGGTGGAAAACCGTCTTGCCTATGCAGTCACTACTCTTCTGGAAGAAGACCCGGCACGTCTTGATGAAATGAAACAGGCAGTGAAGGAGTTTGGCAAAAAACGCAGTGCAGAAGGAACCATAACTGTAAAACAGGCTTATGAGCATCTGGAGAATACGTTATTAAACGGAATGCCTTGTGACAGAGTCAACCAGCTGGTGAAGGATGAACCGGATCTTTTATCTTACCGGCAGGCTGTGGAAATTCATGGACCCTACTGGGATATGATCCACGGCAATGTGAACCACTACTATGAACTGAGAGAAGCCCTGATTGAGGGAATGTTTGAAGGTTCAGATGTACAATATTATCATACAGGAAATCAGGAGTATGAATTAAGGAGCCGCCAATGAATGGAATCGATATTTTAATGAAGGAACATGAAAATATTCTGGCTTTCAACGGTTTTTTAAGAAAGATCTGTGCCGGTATCGTGGAAGGCGGAGAAGTCGACGGAGTTCTACTGAGAGAATGCATCGACTTTGGAAGAAATTATGCGGACAAGCATCATCATGGCAAGGAAGAGAAAATCTTATTCCGGATTATGATGGAGAATATGGGTCCTGTTGCCGATAAGCTGATCCGTAACGGAATGCTGGTTGAACACGACCTTGGAAGACTGCACCTTACCCAGCTGGAAGCAGCAATTGAAGAATATGAAAAAAATCCCGTGACTGACCATAAGCTGGATATCATTTCCAATGCTGTGGGGTACGGAGCCTTGTTACAGCGTCATATAGAAAAAGAAGATCAGGCTGCCTATGCTTTTGCTGCCCGTGCTCTTCCCGCGGATAAGATGAATGATGTGGATTCAGAGACAGAAAACTTCGAAAATCAGGCGAGAGAAGACGGAATCCAGGAACACTATGAGAACTGGCTTCGCAGCAGGCTGGGATAATTTTTATCCGATTAATACAAAGATAAAAATTCTCTCTGACAGGGAACACTTTTTAAATGATTTAAAAGGAATTGCTGTGTTTTAAAATAATGTTGAAAATATATAAATTATAAAAGGAAGCCATTTTGGACTTCCTTTTATTCACCTTTAGAAAAATACATCGTTACTTAAAATATAGATTTTGCTCATAATCCATTGACAAATTAGAACTTGCCATAATGCCTAATCAATGTTTACTTTGCTCTCAATGAATGTTTTGGAAATAAGCATGGCTTGAATTAGGGGTTCAAAGCGATTGAATTGTGAAGTTCCTTTTTCATATTTACTTTGTGCTTTTGTAGTCTTATTTATGATTGAAACCACAGGAGGCAATGCTTCTTTTAATTCTTTGCTTGTAAAATTTATCGTTTTATCATCCATAAGAAGCGACTTGGAAATATAAAGTGCTTTAATTCTGTTTTTTAAGAGCGAATGTTGAGATGTTCCTTCTGAAAATTTAAGTTGCATTTTTTCACATTTAGCAATGGTAGAAGATAGTAAGGATATGGCTTTTTTTAATTCTTCTTTGTTAAATTCCATAGTGATACCTCCTTATCAAATTACTATTTATTAGTGTTCTATATAAATTTTGACTATTTCACACCTTCCTATGATTGTGAAATAAATTATAGTTAATTTACATCCGAATTACAACATTGATTTCAAGATAATATATATATTTATTTCAAAGAGTTCGAGCCATTTAAACCAGTACATATAGTTACTGATATATTTAGTTGCGACACCATTAATCATGCCCTCCTTCCATTTGGAGTAAAATAACGAACTATCAGTTATTTCATTCCATTCCTTTTTTCATGCTTAAAAATTCATGCCGCGATGCATTATTTTTGGTATAATGGATTGAAACAGGAGGTAACAGAATGAAACGGAGACAGGAAAGCATCATCTACCAGCTGGCAGTAAACGAAGGCCCCTTAACGACGGACGAACTGGCCAAAAGACTGTCTGTCAGTGCCCGTACCATAAAGTATGAGATGATAGAAGTAAAATCCATTCTGCCTAAGCACGGAGCCGAGCTTTTCGCCAAGCGCAACGGTGGCTATTCCATTGTGGTAAAAGACCGGGAATTGTTTGACCGGTATTTTGAACCCCTCTCGCTTCAGTCCAGTCTGACCAATAACTTCGGATCTGATGACAATGCAAGGTTTCTTTATATTGCAAGAAAACTGGTTTCTTCCTCCCGCTATGCAAAGCTTGAGGATATAGCGGACGAGCTTTATTTGTCCAGAAGTGCCATAAGAGAAGCCGTTAACAGCGTGATGAATTTTTTAAAAAGCTATCATCTGGAGACAGAAAGCAAGCCCGGTCTCGGAATACGGACGTTTGGTACGGAGTATCACATGCGTCTGGCGATGACAGAGCTGTTTGCGGTGCATTTTCATAAGGTTTTACTGGACAATGCAGGAATGGAATATGCCAAATGGACGGAATGCGGATATGAAGAACGGCAGGAGATCCGGCACGTATTTTTAAAAGTATTAAGAGAATCCCGGGTAAAGGTGACAGACACAAACACCCAGCGTCTTGCAATCTACTTCATTATCGTCAGGAACCGGTGCAATGCCGGCTACCGTTTAAAGCTGCCTGATAGCTGGAAAGAGGAAATGAAAGGTACAGACGAGTTTGCGGTAGCCGGTGCCATTTACAGCAGATTAAAATGCAGCTTTTCAGGTTTTGATTTACCGGAAGAAGAGACTGTTTTCCTGGCTGTGTATCTGATGTCCTGCAGAGATATGTGGAATGTAGAACATCCAAAAGAGGAATACGCGCTCTTTTATGAAGATGCCCTGGGTATGATGACAGAGCTTCAGGATTATATGAAACATATCTGCGGAATTGATTTACTTCGTTTTCCCTGGGCGAAAAAAGAACTGTTAAGCCTTTTGATTTCTCTTTTTATCAGCATCCACTTCGGACTGGAGGGGCAGTACCGGTTCTGGTACGACTATGAAAACCAGGCTTTTAACAGTCCTGTTTCAGCAGCTTTGGCCTCTACTGCAGCCAGATTTTTGCAGGAACGGCTGAACATTACGATTTCAGTTTCGTTCTATTCCCAGATGGCTTCCCTGATTTTTAAGAGGGCATCTCTGACCGAGTATGATATCAGACCTCAGAGGCTGCTCTTAGTCAATTCCAATGGGTTAGGACTCAATGAAATCGTTCAGAAAAGAATCATAAGCAGATATGAACATCTGGTGGAATCCTTTACAATTGCAGGGCTGTATGAGATACGGGGAATGAATCAGGAGGAGTATGATGCCGTTTTAACGGATACCAGTGAAATTGCTTACCATTATGATCTTCCCTGCTGTGTCATCCATACCTTAAGCAGTGAAAAGGAAATGGATCTGCTTTTTAACCGTCAGTTAATCAAAGCCTACCAGACCGAATCCCTCATCCCCCCCGGAGAGCAGATTGAAATAAACAAAAATTACCGTTATACCGACGAACTTCAGTTCCTTCAGTTTCTTGCATTCCGGCACGGAAAAACATCAGAAGAGAGGGAGAGAATTCAGGAGTATTTAGAAAAAGCCAGCTTTTACGATACCGGATATTTATCGGCGAAGTCTGTGATGCTTTATCTTCCTGCTTCCTTCTGTGAAAAAGAGTGTATTGAACTGTACTGCTTAAACGAATCAGGTACCTGGAGAGGGAAAGAGGTGGAGTATCTGTTGTTTGTATCCGTGGACTGGAGAGATGACTGGAAGAGGGTGAAGGCATTTGAAAACAGTTTTAGAAAGCTGTTTTCTGAATATTCCAATATGAAAGCCTTTTCTGAACAGGGGCGGCCTGTATTGTTTGAAATGATTGAAAAATGCATCAAATATGAATAATAACTCCATGCTAAAAATTGCACTAATTCCATTCGCGAATTAGTGCTTTTCACTTATTGAAGACAAATGTGAACATAGAAAAAAGGAAGTTTAAGTAATATAATAAAACTATCAAAGGAGGAGAGGGAAATGAAACTATTCGTATCGTCACATGGTCATCTGGCAAGCGGTTTAATAAGTTCCATGGAGATATTGTATGGCAGATGTGACAACATTACTGTTTTTGACGCATATGTGGATGAACGTTCCGTTAAGGAGCAGCTGGAGCAGTTTTTTGAAACGGTTAATGAGGGAGAACAGGTTTTGCTCATCTCTGATCTTTATGGAAGCAGTGTGAATCAGGCCATGAGCCTGTTTCTTGACCGGCCGGATACCACTCTGATTGCAGGTGCAAATCTGGCACTGATGATAGGGCTTGCAGGCAGAGATCGTATTTCAAGAGAGGAACTTGATGAATTAATAGCCCAGAGCAGAAAAATGCTCTGTATTGTAGATTTGGAAAAAGAAATGATACCCGAAGAGGAAGACTTTTTTTAGAAGGAGCGTGAAACTATGATCGTAATGATAAGACTGGATGAAAGACTGATTCATGGGCAGGTGGCAATTAAGTGGTCCCAGCATACGGGAGTGGACCGGATTGTTGTGGCTGATGATGAGGCGGCAGCAAATCCCCTGATTCAAAAATCCTTAATGATGGCGGCTCCACCAACAGCAAAAACTGCAATTAAGGATGTGGACGCGGCGATTGAACTTTTAAAAAATCCCAAGGCAGCAGATCATAAGATTCTTGTAATTGTCAGCAATCCTTCTTCACTGCTTAAAGTGGTGACACAGGTTTCTGGCATTCCGCTTGTGAATGTTGGAAATTACGGGAGAGTTGCACCGAAGACTGATGGGGAGCCAAGGAAAACCTACCGAAAAAATCTATACGCCTATGAAAATGAAATGATGGAATTAAAGAAGGTGGTGGAAACCGGTATCAAATGTAATTATCAGACAGTTCCGGATGACACTCCGGAAGATCTATTAAAAGTATTGAGTTAAGGAGGGAAGCATTATGTCTATTATGTCAGTTGCATTGATTGGTACTCTTACATATTGGTTTTTTTATGTCATGGATCCTTATATTTTATCATGGCAGTGTTTAAACCGTCCCATTGTAGTCGCTCCGATTCTGGGTCTTTTACTGGGTGATTTTCATACCGGCATTATCATGGGGGCGTCCTTAGAGTCTATATTTATGGGGATTTCAGCTATAGGAGGTTCTGTTCCGGCAGATGCGCTTTCAGCCAGTATTGTCGCCGTGTGCTATACCGTATTAACCGGCTCTGATGTGGAAACCGGTCTTGCCATAGCCCTTCCAATCGGAACTGTTATGGCTTCCTTATCAAGTATTTTCTTATCGGTCAGTTCCGCATTGGCCCCTTATTGGGAAAGATTAGCAGTATCCGGGAAACCAGGCAGCTTTCTTGCTCAGAACCTTGTATTTTCCGGTCTTATTTATCCTCTGCCCAATGTCATTATCATATTCCTTGGCATTGCTTATGGAGTAACCGGCTTAAACCAGGCTTTAAATGCACTTCCTGCATTCTTTATGACAGGCCTTACAGCTGCCTCCAGTATGATGGTTGCAGTGGGATTTGCAATACTGATTTCCATGATCTGGTCAAAAGAGGTAGCCAGCTTCTTCTTTGTAGGATATATTATGGCGAAGATTTTAAAGATGGATTCCTTATCAATTGCAATTATCGGCGCTGCTATCGCAATCACCATGTTCTTCTATGAAAAGCAGCTGATCGATATGAAAAATATGAGGGTGGCTGCCGAGCAGAAGCCGTCTGAGGAAGAGGAGGATTTCTTCTAATGGAAAAGAGATTATTGGACAATGCAGAAAAGAAAGTATTAAAATCCATGTTTATCCGTTCACACTTAACCTTCCTGTCTTTTAATATGACCAAAATGGAGGCCAATGGCTTTACGACTACCATGCAGCCTGCCATTGAAGAGGTTTATAAGGACGATCCGGAAGGAAAAAAAGAAGCTTATTCACGGCATCAGAACTTTTTTAACACACACGCAGTTCCTTTCTCTTTCATAGCCGGATTATCCTATGCCATGGAAAAAGAGCATAAAGAGAAGAATTCCGTTGATGGAAAAACCATTGAAAGCATCAAGGCAGCTTTGATGGGCCCAACCGCCGGTATGTTTGATTCCCTGTTCTTTAACTGCCTGAGAATCATTGCTGCCGGAGTTGCCATCGGGCTTTGTTCACAGGGAAATTTTCTGGGAGTTCCGATTTTTATTCTGCTTTATGGCGTAACACAGTCTGTATTAAAATATTTCTGTGTGAAATTCGGATATATCTATGGAACCTCGTTTATTGACCAGGTTTTCAGTTCCGGATTAATGCCGGCTCTTAGAAAATCAGCTTCTATTTTAGGGGTGATGATGGTTGGCGCCATGACAGCGGGAATTGTCAATGTTCCCCTTAACTGGACGATTCACATGGGTCAGACTTCCGTGGTGGTGGCAGATGTGTTAAACTCCATCTTCCCAGGTATTTTAAGCATTATTCTGGTGCTGTTTTTGATGAGTCTCATAAAAAAGGGAAGACGGCCGGTGCAGTTGATCGTTGGAATCTTCGCCATTGCCTTTATCGGAGCTTTTATTGGGATATTCTAATCTGGAAAGGACAGCCAATGATAATTAAATCAAAACGAATCTATATGGAGGATGGCTTAAAGGATGGGTTCCTTGTAATTGAGGACGGAAAAATAAAAGAATTTTTGACCAGGACCGGGGCAGATGACGTGATTGATTATGAAAACATGAGGATTATTCCGGGTATTTTTGATACCCATAATCACGGAACCTGCGGTTACGGACTGATGGATAAAGGAACAAAGGAATCAGTAGCCGGGTATTTAAAGGGCTGCGCATCCCAGGGTATTACCGGTGTTTTCCCCACCGCCGGACTGACCATGATCTCTGCTGTCGCGGATGCGGCGGCAGAGAATCTAAAAGGGGCACAAATACTGGGGATACACAGTGAAGGACCGTGGTTAAACCGCACGGGAGAAAAGGGAATTAAGACAGGCTGGCCGGAGGTATCCATGGATACTGCCAGGCAGATGGTCTCTGATGGAAAGGGACTTTTAAAGCTGGTGGCCCTGGCACCGGAGATTCCTGGAATCGATCCGGTGATTGAATATTTTCTGTCGGAAGGAATTACCCTTGCCCTGGCCCATAGTGACTCCAATTACGAAGAAGCAAAAAAGGCGTATAAAAAGGGATTTTCCGTTTCGACTCATACAGGAAATGTTATGACCGGCATGCATCACAGGGATGTGGGCGGGCTGGGAGCAGCGCTTCTTAATGATGAGGCAGCCAGTGAGGTAATCTGTGACGGAATGCACATTTGTCCGGAGATGCTTCAGATTTATTTCAGGATTAAGAAAACGGAACATTTCATGATGATATCTGACTGTACGCCGTTTTCCGGCGCTCCGGAAGGCAGCTATCGTGGATTGGAACAGGGAATGACAATCAATGTATCAAAAGACGGGTTTGTGTTAACAGATACCGGGCGTTTGATGGGTTCCAGCCAGCCTGTTCTCTACGGCGTAAGTGTGCTGACAGAAAAGCTGGGAATGCCCATGGAAACCGTATGGCCCATGTTTTCCTTAAATCCCTGCAGAAAGTATGGATTTGATCAAATAAAGGGTTCCATAAAAGCAGGAAAAGATGCTGATTTTACAGTCATAACCGATGATTACCGGGCTGCGGCAACTTTTGTTTCAGGCAGAAAGGTATACGATATGGATGAAGGGCCTGTTTTTAATCCGGATTTCTTAAAGGAATGGGGACGGGAGGAGATACTGCATGAGTAAAAAACTGATTGTATCAGCCGATGATTTCGGCTTCAGCGAAGGTTATAACTATGGAGCAGTGAATGCTTACAGGGAGGGAATCGTAACGGTACTCTCTCTTATGAGCAATATGGAAGCGGCTCCTCACGGGGTGAACCTTGCAAAAAAGGAGGTGCCGGAGGCAAACCTGGTTCTCCATACCAATTTTGTACAGGGAAAGCCTGTGTGCAATCCGGATTTCATCCCATCTCTTGTTGATAAAAACGGGGAGCTTTACCGCTCCTACAAGTGGAAAAGGGAGGAAGAGTCGGACCAGAAATGTCTGGGTGATATCGTGGTTACGGCAGAGGACTGCTATAGGGAAACGGCCGCCCAGATAAAGCGGTTTCAGGAACTGACCGGACATCTTCCCAATCATTTTGAGGGACATTCCGTGATTAATAAAAATATCTGCGAAGCATTCCATCAGGCAGCCGAAGAGTTTCAGATTCATTGTATGACAGAACCAGAGGTGGAGACAGACCGGTGGTATCCGGTTCATGAGATCATGACAGGCAATCCTATGGCTATGGAGATTTTAAACAGAGGATGTACGCCCCGGGATTTTTTGGAAGACCGGTTTGGGATTCTTTCAAGTTCCTATGAATTTAACATCATTCATCTTCACCCGGGATATGTGGATGCCTATATTCTGGATCATTCTTCCCTGACGACAGCCAGATGCAGGGATTTAGAGACAGCCTGCAATCCTGCTGTAAAACAGTGGATGAAGGATCATGATGTGGAGCTGGTGGATTTTACGGCTATATATAAGTAAAGAAGGAATTAAAAATGATCATCTGCAGACAGAAGTTTCCTGTATTAATAGGTAAACTTCTGTTTGCGGGTGATGTTTTTTTATGAGACTTGTGGTTTTATTCATGACCGGTATTCTTTTGGACTGCAGCCGTAGTGTTCCTGAAACTTCTGATAGAAAAAGCTGATATTTTCATAACCGGCTTCATTTGCAATTTCTGTAACTGACATATTAGTATTTCTCAAAAATTTAGCTGCGTATTTTAATTTCTGCGACTGTACCAGCTGTTTGTAGGTCATACCAGTATGTTTCTTGATAAGATAAGTGAGGTAATTGGGGCTGAGATGAAAAAATGCGGCGACTGAATTTAACGTACAGCTTTTAAAATTTGTTTCAATAAACCGGATTATGCTAAGAATAGAAGGCGTACTGGATTCGCTTTCCTCCCGGACCAGTTGGTTTTTATATACATTGATAAGCTCGGCAATCATTAAACTGAACAGATTCTTTATAAAATCCGTGGAGTTTACGGAAGGATCAAAGCACTCGCACAGAAGTTCCTGGGTAAATAATTGTGTTCTTCTGCTGTTTTCTGATTGAAAAAACAAGTATTTGTTTTCATGGCTTTTTTCGTTCATGGCATTGATAAAAAAGTGAGATAAGATACTGTCTGTGGAAAAATGATTCAAGAGATTCTCCCGAAGATATTTTTTTGATACCATGAAACTGATCATAATATCATCTTCACCCGTTTCTTTTATGGAGTGAGGAACATATGGTTCAATGATCAGCACCTGTCCTTTCTTTAAAATGATATCTGTGTTTTTGATGGTCTGCAGGCAGATACCGGAATAGACGTAGTTAATCTCAACATAGTCGTGAACATGTACAGGTACCGGAATAAACCGTGAATTTTTTTTTATGCTGATATCAAGTGAAGTAGATTGCCAGCCAGATAAAACACTGTGTTTTTCCATCATATTATGTTTTTCTTCAAAGTAAATGCAATTGACGGTCTCCCCGCCGATTTTGATTTTTGGCATGTAATCCCAAAAATCCGGAATGTATCCGTTTTTATATTTTTTCTCGCTTGTACTTAAGCTGCGAAGTGTCAGGTCTAGGCTGTTTAAATCCATGTGATGCTCCTTTAAGGAAGAATAAATGGTATGTCAGTGTCTATAGGACAAGTATATGCTCCATCGTTAGTTTGGTCAATAAACAGATGTGATTTCGTTATTATTATAAGCATTCACGTATGGTAGTATAAAAATACAAAGTACCCAGACACTATTTTAGAGAATGAAGGAGAAGATGAAAATGGGAAATAACAGCTATACACAGTTGGCATCAGATCTTGTCGGATTGGTTGGGGGCAGGGATAATATTATCAGTGTTACCAATTGCATGACCCGGCTGCGATTTGTTTTAAAAGATGAGAATGCTGCAAAAACAGATGAAATAAAAGCAATTAAGGATGTAAAGGGAGTGGTCCGGCAGGGGGGCCAGTATCAGATCATTATTGGTACTCATGTAAATGCAGTTATTACAGATGTAAGAAAAGAGGCAGGAATCACTGAGGGCGAAGAAAAGCCTGATATGAAACTTTTAAAGGAAGGCAATCTGTTTGACCGGATCTTTAAAATTATCAGCGGGTGTATTATGCCCATGATCGGAGTCATGGTCGCCTCCGGTATGATTAAGGGTCTGCTTGCAGTCCTGACAACGGCCAAAGTTCTTGAGGCAGCAGACGGTACTTATCTGATTTTATATGCAGCTGCCAATTCCATCATGTATTTTTTGCCGGTTATTATAGGTTTTAATGCGGGAAAGGT
This sequence comes from Lacrimispora amygdalina, assembly GCF_003432035.1. Lineage (GTDB taxonomy): Bacteria > Bacillota > Clostridia > Lachnospirales > Lachnospiraceae > Lacrimispora > Lacrimispora amygdalina. The sequence goes on along the minus strand of NZ_QOHO01000030.1, from coordinate 3,485 downwards.
ATTTGGATGCAATCAGTTTATCACTGCAATTATCGGTGCCTCCCTGATTTATCCGGATATCCTGGCAGCCCAGACAGCAGGCACGGCGCTTACTTTCTTAAAGATACCGGTTACTCTGATTAATTATAGCGGAAGCCTCCTTCCAGTTGTGGCGGCTTCCTGGGTTGCCTCGAAAATTGAGAAAGGTGCGAAAAAAGTTGTTCCCCAGATGCTCCAGCTGTTTTTTGTGCCGACGATTGTTCTCATGATAACTGTGCCGCTGTCCTATCTGGTAATCGGACCGGTTATGACCTATGTATCCAATTGCTTAAGTGCCGGAGTAATGTTCATATTTAATCATGTCCCGGTTCTTGGAGGAGTACTTTTCGGCGCATTCTGGCAGCTCATCGTTCTTTTGGGATTACATTCTGCTTTTATACCGGTGTTAATGAACAATTTATTTACGCTGGGCAGTGATCCGGTCAATGCCGTATTAGGACTTACCGTCTGGGCATTAGCCGGTGTTTCCCTGGGATATGCGTTAAGGACAAAGGATAAGGAGAAGAAATCCCTGGGGTTTGGAAATCTGGTATCCTGCTTATTCGGTATTACGGAACCCACCATTTATTCCATTGCTCTTCCCAATTTTAAATTATTTATTGCAGCTTTTGTGGGAGGAGGCGTTGGAGGCGGAATTATGGCAGGACTTGGAGGCAGAATGTATTCATTCATTGGGGATGGAATCTTTCGTTTTCCGGCAATGATCAATCCGAAAGGTCTGGATATCAGCTTTTACGGTTTTGCCGTATGCGCAGCCATATCTTTTGTAATATCAGCAGTTCTTGCATTTATACTGGCTGGAGAGGATACGAATAAAGCGGATGGGAGTAAGTGATTATGTACAGCAGAATAGAAGAAATTTTAGATGGAAAAACTGAAAACTGCTTTTATCCGTTCTTCTGGCAGCACGGGGAAACAGAGGCTGTGCTCCGCCAATATATGGAAAAAATACAGGAAAGCGGAATGAAAGCAGTTTGCATCGAGGCCAGGCCTCACCCGGATTTTCTGGGAGAAAAATGGTGGACTGATTTAGATATCATACTGGATGAAGCCAGAAAACGTGATATGAAAGTGTGGATTCTTGATGATTCCCATTTCCCTACAGGATATGCCAACGGCGCCATAAAAGAAAAATACCCGGAGCACAGGAAATGGTATCTTTACATGCGCCGTTTTGATACAGCCGGCCCGTTAAAGGGAGCAAGAATTAACATCAGTTATCTGGCAGGACGGCCATGGGATGGGGTCAGTAAAGATATCAGCCATGTAATTGGAATTTACATGGCAAGGCGTGTGCTTGATGGAAATGCAGGCAAAGAAGAGATCGCCGTTCATACACTGGTGGATATAACGGATACATTAAAAGACGGCATCATATCCCTTGATATTCCAGAGGGTGATTTCAGTATATTTACTGTATTTTATACCAGAAACGGAGGAGAGGAGACGACGGCTGATTATTTGAATCCGTTGTGTGCCAAAGCTACGGAGGTTCTGCTCAATACCGTTTATGAACCCCATTATGAAAAATATAACGCCGATTTTGGGAAAACAATTACAGGATTTTTTTCAGATGAACCAAGGTTCGGAAATAAAAAAGGCTTTTTAGCGGGTATAGGACAGGATATGGTCCTTCCATGGAGACTGGGGCTTCAGGAGGAACTCCCCTTTGAACTGAAATTTCTTCCCCTGCTGTGGGTGCCGGGACAGGGTCTGGAAGGGGAAATCCGGTATCAGTACATGAATCTTATTACAAGATTATATCATGAGAATTTTACAGGTGTACTGGCAAAATGGTGTCATGACAGAGGAATCTGCTATCTGGGACATAATATTGAAGACAACGGGGCTCATGCCAGACTGGGATATGGAACCGGCCACTACTTCCGGGGGCAGACAGAACAGGATTTTTCAGGAATTGATGTGATCGGAACCCAGATTGTTCCGGGTATGCCGTATCATCATGATTCTTTTTCCACAGGCGGTTGTGACGGGGAGTTTTATCATTTTGCCCTTGCAAAGCTGGGGTCTTCCGCTGCCCATCTGGATCCGGCGAAAAATGGGCGGGCCATGTGTGAGGCATTCGGCGCTTATGGCTGGAATGAGGGGCTTAAGCTGATGAAATGGATTACCGATCATCTGGTTGTGCGGGGAATTAATTATCTGGTGCCCCATGCGTTCAGTCCTAAAGAATTTCCAGACTGGGACTGCCCGCCTCACTTTTATGCCCAGGGACATAATCCTCAGTTTCGGTATTTTAATGTCTACAGCGATTATGCAAACCGTCTTATGAATCTGTTTCAAGATGGAATACACAAAGCTCCTGCCGCGGTTTTATATCCGGCAGAGCAGGAATGGGCAGGGAACTATATGCCGGTGGAAAAACCGGTGAGAGAACTTCTGGAACATCAGATCGACTGTGATATTGTATCCGCGGATTATCTTTTAAACGCTGTGGTCGAAGATAATATGCTTAAAATTCATAAGGAATCTTTTAAGACTTTAATTATTCCCTATGGCGAGGTGGTCCCTGTAAGCGTAATGAGGAAAGTGACTGAATATGCCCAGTCAGGATTACGGGTCATATTTCTTCAGGATTATCCGTCAGGAACGCTTGGAGGGGAACTGCCAGAGGAAGAGTGGCGCATGCTGAAACGAGTCTGCCTGACAGGAGCTGTCAGCGATTTGGCAGATATGTGCAAAGATCTGGCAGATATAAGGCTCGTATCCCCATTTCGTGAGCTGGTCTGTTACCACTATGATCAGGGAACACAAAACTGGATGTTCTTTAATGAACATTTGTCAAGAACTGTTGATACAATAATAGAGATCCCGGATGCTGTTTATGCATACTCCTATGACGCATTTTCCAATACTTTGTACAAGTTGAAGAAGGATGAATCTGGTTATCGGCTTAAACTGGCTCCTTATGAATCCTGTGTCTGGATTTTTTCGGAAGAGCCTATTGCCAATGCCAGAGAAACGGTAAAACCAGCATGTCATGGAAAACCGCAGCAATTGATGGCGGAGTGGAAGATTTCCTTTGCAGACAGCTTCTCTTATCCGGATTTTAAAGAAACGCTGCCAGTTAGAGAAGCGGTCACAATAAATACGATTGACGGATATGGGGATAAATGCGGGACTGTATCGTATGAGACGGTTCTTACCGTTAAGGAAGCGCCAGGCGAGGTTTTTCTGGATTTAGGGACTGTTTACGAAATTGCGGAAGTATTTGTAAATAACAAATCTGCCGGAGTGAAATTGTGCCCGCCCTATGTATTTGATTTAACCGGAATGGTGGAACAGGGGGAGCACTTACTGAGGGTAGAAGTGACCAATACTCTTGGAACACAGATCAGGGATGGTTTGTCTCAATACCTGGTCATAGAGCCTTTCGGAATTGAGGGCCCAATTATACTGTATACTTAAACCCGAATTATTCATGA
>NZ_QOHO01000003.1 GCF_003432035.1 Lacrimispora amygdalina | reverse complement strand
TTCTTCCTATAATGGAAATTATCAATACTTTTTTTACTTTTTTTGCATATTTTGCAAATTCAAAAAAATATTTACAATTCCGGAAGAAGCTATCAATTCCTCCATCACATGGAACATTATAATACATATTTTGTAAAAATGCTATAACATTTATCTGTTCATTTTCTTACGTAAATATTACGAAATGGCTTTTTTTAAGAAAAATTGTTTTTTAAAAATACATAGCTTCGTTTTTTGGTGGAAAGTCTTATTTTATCGGTGTTATTTACGCCTTTTCCAGCGCCAATCATCTATTGATTTTTACCAGTTCAATGGTATAATGTTCATATAAATATGGACTAATATTTTTTTGAACGCATAATCAAACTCAATTTACTGTATGTGGAGGTTAAATTAATATGAATCGTAATGTTATTATCTGCCGTCTTGTTTTGGAAAATCCGGCAGTCACACAAAGAGAGATCTCTCAGGAACTTATGGTTTCTCTTGGAACTGCAAACAGCCTGGTAAAGGACTGTATAGAAAAAGAACTGATAGCACCTGGTAAAATGAATGAATCATATGAACTGCTTCCAGCCGGCAGGACTCTTCTTGACCAGCATAAGGTGGATGGAGCAGTAATTATTGCGGCCGGCTTCGGGTCCCGTTTTGTTCCTCTGACCTTCGAGACCCCTAAGGGTCTTTTAGAAGTATTTGGCGAGCGCATGATCGAGCGCCAGATCCGGCAGCTGCATGAGGCAGGTATCACTGACATCACAATCGTAGTCGGATATCTGAAAGAAAAGTTTGAATACCTTATAGATAAATATAAGGTCAGACTTCTTTACAATCCTGAATACTCTAAGAAGAATACTTTGGCTACCATATACCACGCCAGAGAATTATTTAGGAACAGAAATATGTATCTCCTTTCTTCAGATAACTGGATGCGCCATAATATGTATCATGCCTACGAAGGTGGCGCCTGGTACTCCTCTTCTTATATGGAAGGAGAAACTTCTGAATGGTGTTTTGATTATAATAAGAAGGGACGCATTTTAAACGTGACAGTTGGGGGGCAGGACAAATGGGTGATGTACGGACCTGTATTTTTCTCCAAATCCTTCTCAGATCAGTTTCTGCCTGTTCTGGAAGCTTATTATGAGATTCCTGGAACTGAGCAGTTTTATTGGGAAAATGTCTTAATGGAAATGCTCTCAGGCGAAGCTGCAAAACGACTTCCTGAAATCTCTGAAGCAGGCCGTGAAATCGAACTGTATATCAACCGGAGACCGGCTGATGAGGTTTATGAATTTGAGAATCTGGAAGAGCTTCGGCGGTTCGATATCAAGTACCAGCACCGCTCTGACAATGAAGCTCTGGAGCTGGTTTCCAAAGTTTTTGCTGTTCCGGAATCTGACATTACAGAAATCAGATGTTTAAAAGCAGGTATGACTAACAAATCCTTTCTGTTTAAGATTAAGGACCGGCATTATATCTGCAGGATTCCCGGACCTGGTACGGAACTGCTGATTAACAGGCAGCAGGAGAAATCGGTTTACGATGCTCTTTCTCAATATGATATTACGGAAAAGGTTATTTATTTTAATGGAGAATCCGGATATAAGATTGCGGAGTTTTATGAGGGTGCCCATAATGCCAACCCTGACAGTTTAAAGGAGATCAGCCGCTGCATGGCACTTGTACGGGAATTTCATAATTCGGGAATCGAAGTTTCCCACAGCTTTGATTTCCAGGAACGAATTGATTTTTATGAAAATCTCTGCAGGCGGTATGGAGCTGTCCCCTTTGAGGATTATTCTGAGATCCGCAGTCAGATGGCTGAACTTTTACAGAATTTAGACAGGCTGGGGCATAAAAAGGTTCTGTCCCATCTGGATACGGTGGTGGACAACTTCCTTATGCTTCCGGATGGAACGGTCCGTCTGATAGACTGGGAATATGCCGGTATGTGTGATCCTCTTGTTGATATTTCCATGTGCGCTATATATTCTTATTATAATGAAGAAGAAACTGACCGGCTTATCGAGATATATCTTCAACGGAATCCGACCACCGAGGAACGGTTCACTGTTTATGCCTATATGGCCCTTGGTGGATTTTTATGGAGCCTTTGGGCTATTTATAAGGCTTTTCTGGGGGAGGAATTTGGCGAATACACCATAATCATGTACCGGTATGCCAAAACATATTATAAAAAATGTAAGGGGCTTCCGAATTTTTGACATTTTTGGAAATTTGTCTGCAAATCGTAATAAAATGTTTAGGTATTATGAATAGCACTATGTTATAATGTCTCTATGTGCAATATAGAAATGGCTAAAACAGGAGGAAGTAAACGGTATGAGATACGGAAAGAAAACAGCGGCTCTGCTGCTTGCAGGACTTGTAGGGACCGCAGCTTTAATACCGGCTAATACAGCCTGGGCCGCAACGGGATGGGTGCAGGAAGGTTCTCATTGGAAATATTTAGATGGGGACGGATCTGTTCATAAAGGCTGGGTTAAGACATCTGACGGTACGTTTTATTATCTTGATTTAACTACCGGTATCATGGCTACCGGATGGAAGCAGATCAATGGAAACTGGTATTATTTCCATTCTAATGGTTCCATGGCTACCAAGTGGATCAAGGACGGCGGAAAATATTATTATCTGATGGACGATACCGGAGTTCTCGTAAAGGGCTGGTTAAAGATTGGCAGCAGTTACTACTATATGAAAGGTGACGGCGCTATGGCTACCGGCTGGAGAGAGATGGACAACGGCTGGTTCTATTTTAAAGAAGACGGCACCTGTACCCTTGGCTGGGGAAAGGTTGGCAACGACTGGTTCTATTTCGGTTCTGACGGTAAGATGGTCACCGGCTGGAAACAGATTGACAATGCCTATTACTATCTGAATGCTGATTCCAAGTCAGTATTAGGTAAGATGATGACAGGCTGGCTCAGTGACGGCACCAACAAGTACTATATGGATACCAGCAATGGAAAGATGGCTCATGGCTGGAAACAGATTGAAGGTTCCTATTACTATTTCAGCGATTCCGGACATATGACTACCGGGTGGATTCAGCTTTCAGGCGTTTACTATTATCTTGATCCGTCAACTGGCAAGATGGCAGCAAATACCACACTCACCATTGATGGTAAAAGCTATAGCTTCGGTTCCAATGGGGCGTATCAGAACGGCTCTTCCGGAACGCCGGCGGGAACGACAGGCAGCAATGCTCCCGGAGGCACGGGCAGCAACAGCAACACAACCGCCCCTGGAGGCACCTCTACAACCAATTCCGGAGGACCGGGCGGATCATCTACAGGAGCGAATAATTTAAGCAGCCCTCCCACCAGTCAAACCAACGACACACCGGGCGGAACCACGAATCCATCCGGAAGCGGTACATATCAGTTAGCACCTGGATTAACCAATGGACCAGGTTGATCATTGACCGGATTTTTCTGTGTGGGTATCTGCACCTTTCCGCAGATGCCCGCACTTATTTTTTCGTCTTCTTGTGTACATAGAAACATTTTTCTCTAATAATACTTAAGGAACAAAGGAGGATATCACTTTGAGATACACGAAAATCAGTATGCGCTTTGCCACTGCTGCACTCAGCGCTTTCATCGGCATGTCGGCGGGCTTTTACCCGGTTATGAACACTCAGGCAGCGCCCTATGAACGGGTAAATGGTTATTATCAGTTAAAAGACGGTACCGTCATAAAAGAAGCAATCGCCAGAGGAATTGATGTTTCCCGCTGGCAGGGGAATGTGGACTGGACCGCAGTTGCCGCCAATGATGTCAGTTTCGTAATGCTTGGAACCCGCTCTAAAGGTGTAATTGACCCTAATTTTCATACAAATGTACAGGGTGCCACAGCAGCAGGGCTGAAGGTAGGCGCCTATATCTATTCCCTGGCTACCACTACGGATATGGCAAGAGCAGAGGCGGACTTTGTTCTGGATCTTGTCAAGGACTATCCCATTTCTTTTCCAATTGCATTTGATGCTGAGGACAGTTCCACACTGGGAACTCTCCCGCCCTATCAGGTAAGCCAGATCATCAACGCGTTCTGTGACCGCATTAGAGAAGCCGGGTATCATCCCCTTGTTTATGCTAATGATTACTGGCTGGCAAATAAGATTGATTTATCTCAGATGAAATATGATATTTGGGTTGCCCGTTATGAAGCAAAGCATACATACCAGAACCCGGTTATGTGGCAGGTTACCAGCACCGGACAGATACAGGGCATTAACGGGAATGTGGATATTGATTTTCTGTATCAGGATCTGACTCCAAAGCTGCCAGGCAATCTTTGGAGAAAAATCGGAGACAAGACATACTATTATCAGAACTACGCCATGCAGAAGAACACCTGGATCAACGACGGAACAGGCTGGTTCTATATGAACAATGAGGGGCAGGCTTCTACCGGATGGTTTGATAAAGACGGGCAGCGTTACTATCTTGATGATACCAACGGACGTATGTTTACCGGTTGGAAACAGCTTTCCGACAAATGGTACTTCTTCAATGCAGGCGGCTCCATGAATACCGGATGGCTTTTGGATAATGGTGCAAAATATTACTTGAATTCTGACGGTACCATGGCTACGGGCTGGGTTGATTTAAACGGACAGCATTACTATATGAGTGATACCAACGGTCAGATGAAGACCGGGTGGATGGATTTAAACGGGAAGCGGTATTATTTACAGGATAGCGGCGTTATGGCAACTGGGTGGATTGATCTAAATAACAAACGCTATTATTTAAATAATGACGGCACCATGGTAACAGGGTGGCATACAGATGGAATGTCTAAATATTACATGGCTGATGACGGCAGTGCGTCTACCGGATGGAAGCAGCTGGATAACAGCTGGTATTATTTTAACACCAACGGCACTATGAGCACAGGTTGGGTTAATGCCGACGGCAGTTGGTATTACCTGGCAGGCGATGGTAAGATGCATTCCGGATGGCTGGATGACCGGGGTGCTAAATATTACTTGAGCAATTCTTCAGGTAAGATGACCGTTGGCTGGCGACAGGTTGACGGCAGCTGGTATTATTTCGGAGAAAGCGGTGCTATGGCATCCGGTATGATAACGGTTAATGGCAAGCAGTATTACTTAAATCCTTCTGATGGTAAGATGAAAGTATCAGAAACCTTTACAGCAGACGGTGTTTCCTATACGGCAAATGCAGACGGTGTCTGCACATTGACTCCTGCTGAAACAACTCAGGAAACGACTGGCGAAACACAACCTGCCGCACCTGGTACAACAACTCCACAGAATAATTCCAATGGAACAGGCAATACAAATTCCGGCAATTCGGGAACAGTAAGCGAAACTGCACCGGGCAGGGAGATCGGACCTGGAATTCATTAAATAACTGTATAAGAAAAAGGCCTGGGAATGAACTCCCAGGCCTTTCATATTTTTGATTTTATTCTTACTCAATTAATTTGTAACTTATAATTCAGGTACCGCTCCTTACCATTCCCGGAAAAAGGAATCAATGAATGTTTTTGGTCTCCTCAACAATATAAATCGGCCTGTCCTTCAGTTCCGCAAACAGAATCGCAATATAATTTCCAATAATTCCAACAATCAAAAATAAAACTGCAAACATAAAGCACATCAGAACAATAATCGTGGCATACCCGCTTGGCGTTCCCACTCTTGCCCAGCTCCATATGGTATAAATCATCATGACAATTCCAAGAATACCGGCCCCGCAGCCGGCATAAATCCCAAGCTTCAGAGGGAGATTAGAAAAACACATAATGGTATTCACAGAAAAAGCAATTAATTTCTTAATACTGTATTTACTTTCTCCTGCAACCCGGGTTCTGGCTTCATATTCAATCGTAGTTCTGGGATATCCGATGTTTTGTACGTATCCTCTCAGAAAGCGGACTTTTTCTCTGTAATTCTCTTTAAGCACCTTTGCCGCTTTTCCTGATACCGCAAAAAAATCAGAGGCGTTTGGCTCGAATTTCACATCAGAAAGTACATTGATCAGTCGGTAGAATGCGGAGGAAGCAAAATTTTTAAACCAGCCTGCGGATTCATTTCTGGTACGAACCATGTTAATCACATCGTAACCTTCTTCCAGCTTTTTAACAATCTCAGTCAAATATTCCGGTGGGTGCTGCAAATCTGCATCCATACACACAATTCCGTCACCCTGACTGTAATCTAATCCGGCAATCATGGCTGCTTCATGACCGAAGTTTCTGGAAAAGCTTATAACTTTTACCCGGTCATCTGACTCGGACAGACGGGTAAGTACGGAAAGTGTCTGATCCTGACTTCCGTCATTTACAAAGATAAGCTCATACTTCCAGTTTAGTTTTTTTAAAATGCTGGCAGTTTCCTCATAGAACCGGTCAAGAGCCAGTTCTTCATTGTAGCATGATACAACCACCGATAATGTCTTTTTCATAAATTTACTCCTTAGCTACTGGTTACCCTCTCGAAATACACTGTAACCATTTTCTTTTAATATAGTCAGTGCACTTCTCACTTTCTGTCCGCTGTCCTCACGACTAAGCCGGTATTCGAAATTGGCACGAAGTTCTTCGTCTGTCACCTGCTCAAATCTAAGGGACAGTTCTGCTCTCTGTTCGTAAGCAGCCTTCCGGTAAGGTGCTTTTTTTATTTCAGTATAAGTGGTATAACAGTTACCTGCCAGAAAAACAAAACAGGTAATTCCCGCTGCAAGCTTCACACCAGAACCAATCCGGTATCTCCGCTGTCTTAAAAGCAGTGCAAAGGTAAGAATAATTCCAAGTATACCGGTCTGAAACTGCAGGGCATATCTGGAACTGAGACCGTAGTTATCCATAAGAAAGATCCATCTGGACAACACGATAAGCACATGATTCAAACCTCCTGACATAATTAAAATAACCGGAAGAATGGTTTCCTCATAAAGACGGTAATACCAGTTGTACCAAAGTGCAAGTGCATAAAGAGCGATTACCAGAAGTCCCATAGCCAGAAACGGACCATTTGTGCGAAAGATCTCTTCCGCCCTCTCTCCTTCGATTACCATGGAAGAAAATGATTTTATAAAAAATCGGACGAAAAATCCGGGGGTATCCATAAGCTGGGTGATAAGTGAGACAGTCGCAGGCGCAGCGTGATCTTCTACTGCATAGTGATTGCTCCATAGATATAAAAGGAACGGAACAAGGGTGCAAAGTCCGTAAATAACCGGCCGAAGTCCCAGTTTACTCCTTTTAAGCAGAAACATCATGATACAGGCCAGAAGCACTGTCACAGTATAGATGGCACAATATGGTCCTGCCACAAGAAGGGTTGTGAGAAACGGAATTACAATCAGGCTGATCCGGTCACGAAAGCTATCTCTGCCGCTCCATACCCGGTCCAGAACTTCATAATGCCAGTAAAAAAGCGCAAATGAAAGAAAATGTGCAAATCCGCTTCCATTGTTTAGCATCTCCCATTTATTCAGGCTGAAAAATACTGCCATCAGTGCCAGAAACCAGCCATAAGGAAGCTTCTTACGTACGCAGTAAGCAGTTATGGCGGCACCGGAAAGTCCCAGTGCCAGCACACCCAGTACGCGGTCAAACATGACATTGTAATCAAATAAGGTTACATTGATGATTCTTGCCAGATAGTTGATGGGAATCCGTGTCAGAATATCCGGCACGAAAAACAGTCCCGGGTTAAACACATTGGGAAGATAGCTGTTTACCAGACGTACATAGTCTGAGTAGATTCCGTCACAGGTTGCCGCAAAGATGTACCAGAGGCAGAAAATCGTTCCCAGAACAGGGACTGTATAGTAAAGATATTTTTGTTTCATCAATTCACCTCTGTCGCTTAATCGGCTGTAATTTCTGCAACAACAGCCAGATGCTTATCGCTTCGCTGCTCCGCTGCCGCCTGATAATAAAAGTTACTTTCAAACGTTAATTCTGAGACTTTATATGGTGGGACATCAATCTCTGCAGATGCAGTGCTGGAATTGATGGAAACAACCGTTTTTTCTTTTCCTTCTGCCATAACAGTGATGTGTTCCAGTCCGGTTATCACACCCGGGTAATAGAATTTCAGTTTGATTACCCCTTCTTTTCCAGCCATAATTCTGATCTTTGCATTTTCATCCAGCCAGCCATCTTCATAGCTGCCGTAAACCCGCTGGAATTTCAGATCCTTTACAAATGAAGTTACATCCTGAAACGCATTATGTGCGGGATCTTCCCGCAAGATCAGCATGTTTGGCTGCACAAGACCAATATCTCTGATGGAATCAATAAATGTGACTTCTGTTCCTTCTGCCAGACGTTTGCTGTCAAAGGTCTTAAAAAAGGTCCGTGCTGTAAAATCGCTCATTTTGTAAGTATTTCCGATAATATAGATTTTTTTCCCGAATATATCATCTCCGTACTTTCCATAGGTCTCTTCTGCGAGAGAATTATAACGGAGCTGAGAAGACCAGTAGTAAAGATTATCGTACTTGCCCCTGTAAAAACTTTCAACAGGAAGCATAAGGAGTCCGTAGAGCACAAACAGGCCGCAGTATAAAACAGGCCTGACAGAATATGCCTGTCCCTCTTTCGGCGGTACTGCCTCCCCGCATAAATATGCGGCAAACAGCCATGCAGCTGTCATGGAAACGTAGATCCATCTGGTTTCTACACGTATGGTAACGCTTGATGATCCAATGCACAGTGCTATAAAAATAATGAATAATGCAATAACCGGAAGACGTTCCTTTAATTTCTCCTTGTCTCTAAATAAAACAAATAAAAATCTGACAATCATGATTAAAAGAGAAAAATTGGCGAGCATAATAAGAACCCGCACCCAGGAGGGAGACTGGCTCCAGCTTAAACCACTTAAATAATCAGGTCCTGCATTGATTCCGAATATATAAAGCACCTGGCTGATGGCATACTGAATGCTTTGGGATATGCTGAATGTATCGGCTACTGTGGTGCCTCCGGTTCCGGCAGGAGATATGCTTCCGATGGTGAGAAAACGTATGAACTGAACTGCCAGAAAAGCGCCGGTTATACCAAGCCAATAGGATACCTTCTTCTCTTTTTTCATTAAGAATGCAAAGAAAAACAAAGGAAGCAAAACCATATAACGCTCATGAACAAAACATACGGAAAAATACAGCCCCGCCGCTGTCCGGATATACCGGTCCGGCTGCTCTTCACCAGATAAATAGCGATACAGAAAGTATAGAATTCCGATTGCCATCCAAAGAGCCATGCTTTCCATAAGGCCGTACACCTGACTGATCTGATAGTAGGACATTCTGGAAAGAAGATATAAGAATCCACAGCCAAATCCCACAAGCCACCGATGGGAAAGACGCTTTCCGAACCGGTATATGGTGTACGCAATACAACTGTTCAGCAGAATATTAAACGGCACAAACCATTCCGTATGACTTCCAAGAATCATCATCTCAAGCCAGGCTGCCAGATAATAAACAAAACGAAACCGGGTGCTCCCTAATGGAAATACAAACTGCCGGAAGGTCTGTTCACCGTAGCAGGACCAAAGATAGAGATCATCCATATATAGACCTTTTATTTTAATCCCTCTGTTAATGAAAAAAGCAAAGGAAACCAAAAGCAGAGCTGCAATGACTTCGTTCTTCCATAAAGCTTCCTTACCCATCCATTGTCTCTCTTCCATCTTTTCCTCCTGTTCTCGTAAAATTAAAAAAACCGTTCCTCCAGCATCAGGCATAATGCATGATATACAGGCAGATGAAGCTCCTGAATTTTATAAGTTTCCTTCTCTGGAACCACGATGGATACATCTGCCGTCTCCTTTAGCTGGCCGCCATCCTTACCGGTGAGGCCAATGGTTTTCATGCCAATGGCTCTGGCTGCTGCCATGGCATACATGATATTTTTAGAATTTCCAGATGTGGAAATGCCAAGAAGAACATCTCCCTCTTTTCCGTAACCGTATGTCTGCTGGGCATAGATTAAACTGCCGTCCACATCGTTTAAATAGGCAGTGGAAAGTCCAGGGTGACCTGTTAAAGCAATGGCCGGAAGCCCTCCCTGAAGTTTATCTGCCAGTTCCTTACCACGGACCGGGTCAGCCTTTAAAAGCTTTTGGGCAAAATCACCGGAAACACTCCGGGGTTTTACAAAACCTTTCATCAGCTCACCCACGATATGTTCTGCATCCGCACAGCTTCCTCCGTTTCCGGCAATCAAAAGCTTTCCTCCGTTTTTATAACAGTTTTCCAGAATCTCATACGCTTCTTTTATCTCAGCCTTCACACTGGTTAACACCGGATAACGTGTAAGAAGCTCCTCCAAATAGTTCATTGGTTCCATCAAACTCACGCTCCTTCTTTTTGTAAAATCCACTCTGCTGCTGCTGTCATGTCTTTGGCATAAGCATCAAAGGCTTTCTTTTTCTGCTCTTCGGTCAGGCCTTTATATAATTCCTTTCCATATCCTGTGCCTACTAGGACAGAACTTACGCCATATTTATGTCCCGCTTCCGTATCCAGAAGTTTATCTCCGACCATATAGGAATGGGACTTGTCCACTTGAAAATAGTTCTCAGCCATCTCAAACATACCAATATCCGGTTTGCGGCAATGGCAGGACTTCTTATAAGCTCCGATTCCATGGACCGGGTGATGGGGGCAGTAAAAAAAACGGTCTATTTCTGCTCCGTCTTCCGCAAGAAGACGGTTCATATATTGATGAAGCTGATCTACATCTGCTTCACTATAATATCCTCTGGCAACCCCTGCCTGATTGGTAACTACCACAAGACGAAAGCCCTGCTCTTTTAAACGTTTTAATGCAGCAGAGACACCGGGAAGGATCACCAGGTCCGAGGGCCTGTGTAAATACTCCACTTCTTCATTGATTGTTCCATCCCGATCTAAAAAAACAATTTTATCCATCTTTGTTCCTTCTCCTGCTGCCTGATTTTCTTATTTATTATAAATGGAACTGATACTGCCCTCCTGGTATGGAAACACTGACATCCTGATAATCCCAGCGGGATTCATCGGTAATCCAGCTTTGGGCACCTCTTAACTCAAAGTTCCAGTCTGTCAGCTGGCCTCCTGCTGCTTCCATTCTTGCAGCCACCTTATGGCGTACATTATAAGGACAATAAACCAGCAAAAATCCGCCGCCGCCTGCTCCCAGAAGCTTTCCTCCAAGTGCACCTGCTTTCAGAGCCTCTTCATAAAGTTCATCAATCTGGGGTGTGGTAATCTTGCTGCTCATTCTCTTTTTGCTTTTCCAGCCATAATCCAGAAGCTTTCCAAAGCTGTATAAGTTGCCCTTTAAAAGCTCATCTTTCATGGCATAGGCAAGCGCCTTCACTTCACACATGGCTTCAAATGGGTCCTTTTTCTCATAATTTGAGACCTGATCCTTGATAATGTTGGCGGATACATGAACATTTCCTGTATAACAAAGCAAAAGGTTATACTGCAGTTCATGAATGATTTCCTTTTTGATTCTGAGGGGATTGACAACTACGTTATTACGCCCATGGAATTCGATAAAGTTAAAGCCTCCGAAGGTAGCGGCATACTGGTCCTGATATCCGCCGTCTATCTTCAAATCCTCCCGTTCCACCTGATAAGCAAGATCAGCCATAGCGTAGCTGTCAAGCTCCACGCCCTTCCATCTTGCCATGGCAGTTAAAAGTGCTACCATTACAGTAGAAGACGTTCCAAGACCGGATCCGGGAGGTGCGTCACACTGTAAATAAACTTCGCAGCCCTGTTTGATATCCATGGCTTTTAATGCAGCAGTAACAAGATCCAGACGTCCATCGTATACATAGTTTTCTTTTGTATTATACTTTACCGTCATATCAAAATCCAGGGAATGGACGATGATCTGGTCATCTTGTCTGGGTACAATGGAACAGTAGGCGTATTTATTGATGGTGCTGCCAATTATGGCTCCTCCCTGCTCGATGCAGAAGGGAGCAACATCTGTTCCTCCTCCTCCAAAGCTGACACGCAGGGGAGCCCGTCCTCTGATAATCATATGATCACCTTTCCTTCCTTTACATCTTCCATGAAACGGTAATAATCTTCCGGAATACCGATATCAATGAAATATCCGTCATTTACCAGACCGCCAAGCTTTCTTCCTTCTGAGAGCCACTTTGGAATCATATCATGCTCAAGAGATACCTTACCTTCCGGTATGGTATCTAATAGAGCACGTTTCATTAAATAAAATCCACCGTTGATCGTTCCTTCTTTAGACTCACTAACCTTTTCGTCAAAGGCTGTTAAACGGCCGTTTTCCAAAATTGCCTGCCCGTAACGGGATACATCAGGAACTTTCCGGAGAACCAGAGCCATATCAAGGTCCTTTTCCTCCATCAGTTCCGTGAAGCTGCTGCAGTCGATCTGATAGAAGGTGTCTGCGTTTAAAGCAAAAAACATATCTTCTGTTACCTGTTTACCAGCATTTTTTATGGCTCCGGCTGTTCCTAAGAGTTCCTCCTCATAAGCATAAGAAACACGGATTCCCCATTTAGAACCATCTCCGAAATAATCTTCCACCATAGAACCTTTATATCCTACAGCGAAGATAATTTCTGTTACACCATAACGGATGAGCTGTCTCACCACATATTCCATAAAAGGTTTCTCTTCTATCAGCGCCATGGGCTTTGGCCGGTCACTTACTACGGAACGAAGTCTGGTACCCAGCCCGCCTGCCAGCAAAACTGCCTGCATCTTCATGTCCTCCCTTATCTGTTATCATCTGTTATCATCTGTTATCATCTGTTATCATCTGTTCTTACTTTATCTGTTCTAAAAATCCTCTCCCACCACGCTCCAGGCCGCATCAATGCTGTGATACGTCCGAATGTAGTCCTGGGTATTCTGACTCATCTGCCTTAAGCTGTCCGGGTCATTATAAAGAGTGATTACTTCTTCTGCAAATGTTTCCGGCTCATCTCTTACAACCATCACCTTTTCTGCCTCAGGAATTCCCTCTGCTCCAATGGAGGTGGTAACAACAGGGGCGCCATAATAAAGGGCTTCAATTACCTTTCCTTTCACGCCTGCTCCATAGCGCAGCGGGACTACCACAATCCGGCAGCTGGCATATAAACTTGCCAGTTCCTCTTCAGTCACAAAGCCTTTTACGATGATTCCGTTATCCGGCTGTTCCAGAGCCTTAATCTCATCAGTAACCTTGGAGCCGACAATGTAGAAATTAACAGGTATCTGTTCCCGGATTAACGGAAATATATCCCTGGCAAACCACAATACCGCATCTGCATTGGGCGGGTGGGCAAAACCGCCCACAAACAGCAGTCCTTCCCTCTTTTCAAAATCATCAGGGATATGATTTAAAAACTTGTCAAAAACGTAAGCTACAATTGCTTTTACCGGTACGGAAGGCTCAATTTCATGAATGGCTTCTCTCTCAACATAGGAGGGATAATAGGATACCGCCGCCTTTTTCATGAGACGCAGTTCCATGGATCTCCAGTATTCGGACGCCTCCCTCTTTTTAGGATCTCCCGTTAGCTCGTATTCCCTGCCTTCACGGAGGAAATGCAGGTCATGACCATAATAAATCAGCTTCATGCTGGTATGTTCCCGGAGAAAATCAATATATTTCTGAGCGATATGGGGGCGATTTAAATAAGCTGCCTTGATATCATCTCCATGTGACTTTAACCAGTCCCAGATACCTGCCTGGTATTCCCTGCCGTAAAGAATCTCGATTCCCATCTGCTGTAAAGCGGTGGAGTATGGTTCTTCATGAAGGAAATTGTCTCCCAGAAACTTGACCACATATCCCTTATCAATAAACATCTTTAAATACTGGAATGTAGTTTTGGAACCCGCATCCCGGTCATAGGTAGGTACATAATGATCTACCACAAGGATGATGTCCTTTCCCTGGCTTCTTTCCCTGGCACGGAATGGATCAGGGTTACCGTTGTTTTCGCTTTGCAGGCTGAACTGCGCGGCCCATTTTTCTTTCAGCTTTTTACTGTTTTCCACCTGATAGCGTTTTAATCCGGAACCATTGACATCAGTACCGTTTGAAACACCTTCAAAATGAATTACCTTGGAAAGGGGCTGATAAACCACACGGTAGCCGGCTTTACGCACCTCAAAGGCAAGATCGGAATCTTCACAATAAGCCGGTGCAAAGCGTTCATCGAAGCCGCCAATCTGTTTCCATAAATCATTAGAAAGAAGGATTGCGGCACCGGAAATGTAATCTACATCTTTTACATAATTGTATTCAGGCTTCTCCGGATCGTCCAGACGTCCGTAATTCCAGCCGGAGCCGTCACTCCATAAGATGCCTCCAGCTTCCTGAAGGCGTCCGTCAGGATAAACCAGCTTGGAACCCACCATTCCGATGGAAGAGTCTGACTCGATTAAATTCACCAGACTGTCCAGCCAGCCATCGGTCACCTGAGTATCATTGTTTAAAAACATGATGTATTTTCCTCTTGCCGACTTCGCCGCCTGGTTGCAGTTTCTTAAAAAGCCCTGATTGGTCTCATTACGGCAGATCACCACATTCTCTGTGAATTTGGACAGCTCTGCTGTGGCATCACTGGATACGTCATCTGCAATGATCACCTCATAATCCACATTCTTTGTATGCTCCAGTATGGATAGGAGACAGGCATAGGTATAATGGATCTGGTTATAAACCGGAATGACGATGGATACCATGGGGTGTCCTTCTTTCAC
This sequence comes from Lacrimispora amygdalina, assembly GCF_003432035.1. GTDB lineage: Bacteria > Bacillota > Clostridia > Lachnospirales > Lachnospiraceae > Lacrimispora > Lacrimispora amygdalina. The sequence continues at coordinate 83,785 of NZ_QOHO01000003.1, read as the reverse complement.
AAAACGAAGCTTTCCATGAATCCGGTATTCCTCACCGATCTTCATATCCCCTTCCATGAGATTCCTTCCCTCATCTGTTGTATAAAGGGAAATGGACTTTATGGGGTGGAGAATGGTCTCCTTCATATAAAACAGGATCTTCCGCTTTTTGGTTCCTTTCGGGAATTTTTCATTAAAAATTCTTCCCAGTCTGCGCCATACCTTATAAAAGAAGGATTCATGCTTTCTTAACTGTTCGATGATCCCCTGCATGGTTTCGCAGTCCTTTCTAAGGGATGCAATGATCATCTCCTGATTGGTAACATGGTTATCCGTTAAGCGTTTTTCTTCCTGCTGTTTTGTTATGGTTAAATCCTTTTCTTTTAACTCTGCTTTCATCTGGGCAATGCGGTCTTTGGTATCATCAATGATCTGGGATACCTCAAACATGCTGTCAGGCAGTGCAAACGTCTCATGCATATAGTTTAAGAGATAAATCTGCTGGTTCTCACCGTGGACATATTCCTGAAAATGACGTTCCATGTCTTCATAAATCCCGATAAGCTCCCTGTCCACTCCCTGTTCTTCCATAAATGCTTCCATAGAATCATAGCTCAGGATGCTTTTATACTGCTCATAAAAATAATACAGAACCCGGAATTTTATGAAGTTAACGGGAACAGGAAAAGAGAATACCCATTCGTAATCCAGACAGTAAGGACCGTCTTCTGTCATCATGATATTCTCAAAGAGGCAGTCAATATTTGAATGTTTAAATGCCCAGTCCCTCTTAATCTGCTCTCCGGTATCAGGCAGCACACCGAATACCTCTTCAAACTCCTCAGTAACATGGAATGGCGTCATATAATCATCATGCACCTTTAAAATCATGGAAATGCCTTCTTCCAATGAGGCTTCGGGTACCTTTCCATTCTGAATCTCTCGGCCCAGAAGCTCGGCGTAAGTCTCACCTTTTAAGAAAGAAAAACGGGCTGTGGTTCCATCGGCACTGACAGTCACGTCTGCCACATTTAACCCCTGATTCTGTTCCTTTAAATTTCTGTATTTTTCTTCAAAGGAACGGATGTGAGGAATACCCTCTGCCGTCAGGGCAGACTTTTCCACATACGGCAGTCCATTCTCTTCCACAAGACTGGTTCGTATCTGAAAAGCTTCTCTTCTTGTTTTATTATATTTTACAAAATTAATTTTCTTCATGACGGCTCCAAACGGTTAAAAATGAATTGGCAAATGTTTCAAACTGTTTTCCTTCACACACTTCATCAAACATCTTACCTAAATCGAAACGTAAATACTTGGGATAATCATAGGCAAGAATGGCGTGGGTTAAATCTCCCTTTCCCGGAAGATACCCGTCGGAGTAAATAGTTACGGGAAGACGGTAATCCGGCATGGGATAATAAAACTTCACAGTTCCTTCCTCGCCTTCACTGCCGCATAAAAGTTCTTTCAGCTCTGTCCTGGAAAGACAAAACTGCTCCGCTTTTGCACCAGCCTGATACTTTAATCCCAGCCGGTTTGTAATTGCAGCAATCATAGTTCCGTCCGGTTTTAAAAGTTCTTTAGCTTTCTGTGTCATGTCCTGATACGGTTCACAGAGAGAGCCTGCAAAAACGATATAATCAAAGCCCTCATCACTGGTAAAAGAGTGTAAATCACCGTTCACGTAGTGGATATTGTCCTGTTTCTGATGACGAAGGCGGTTGAAAGATAAATTATTGTGACTGGGGTCTAATACGGTTACTTCTTTTACCCGTCTGCTGTATAAGCCTGTAAGCGAGCCGTAGTCGGATCCCACCTGCAAAAGGGTTGCATCTGGTTTAAATTCAAACCAGTCCAGAAGATTTTCTCTTATCTCAGATAAAGCGTATAAGTAATCAAGCCTTGGATTTTCCTGCAGCAGCTTTTTGATATCTCCATTATAATTCTGATACAGCTTTTTAAGTTCAGGGCTGATATCATTCATGCATCATTCCTCCTTACTTTTCTGCACGCATAAGTGTTAAGCTTACATCCGGTTCCATATCGTAAACACCAACCGTATTCTTGTTGGATATAACGGTGATATTCACAATATCATACAGACGGTGGTAAACCACATGCTCGCCGTTTTCAAAACCGGTACAGCTCATGGACAGTAAGTATTCTCCACCCTGAAGCGTCATCTTCTGGGTAAATTCCACGACATATTCATCGCCTTTTTTAACAGATTTCACATCGGAGGACTCAAACATGGTATTGGTTCCGGTTAGATCAGCCCCCCGCTTGTCCTTGATGGTATAAGTGAAAATCGGTGTTTCGATTTCTCCATGGAAATGAATCCGTTCCTTTATGGTAAAACGTTCTCCTTTTAACAGAAGATTAGTAATATTTCCTCTCTCATCAAGAAGACCAAAATCTATGATCTCAGCCCTCTTATCGCCGTATTCCGTGCGGTTTGGATTGATGGTCAGTTTATCCTTCATCATTCCGCCTGCTGCCGCCCTGCTTCTTTCAGCAATTGCCTGGTCGCCGGAAAAATCATTATACAGCCCGTTGTCCGCAGCTTTCAGTTCTTCATCCAAATCATCCATCTGGTTTGCCAGAATCTTCTTATAAAGATCCACCATTTTCCCCGGCTCGCCTTCTGCGATGAAATTGCCTTTATTTAACACAACGACACGGTCACAATATTTGATGATAGCACCCATATCATGGGTAACCATGAGAATGGTAGTGCCATTTTTGCGGATTTCCTCCATACGGCGGTAGCATTTTGCCTGAAAGAAAACATCTCCTACGGAAAGCGCTTCATCAACGATCAGAATCTCCGGTTCTACATTAATGGCAAGGGCAAATGCAAGACGGACAAACATACCGCTGGAATAGGTCTTTACCGGCTGATAGACAAAATCTCCGATGTCGGCAAAATCCAGGATGTCCTGCAGTTTTTCATCCATCTCTTTTCTGGAAAATCCCATCATGGTACCGTTCATGTAGATGTTTTCAATCCCTGTATAATCCATGTTGAATCCCGCTCCCAGTTCCAAAAGAGCAGAGATCACCCCATTTACCTGCACTTCTCCGGTAGTCGGAGTCAGAACTCCGGTAATAATCTTTAAAATCGTGGATTTTCCAGAACCGTTGGTACCGATAATACCTACGGTCTGTCCCTTTTCCACATCAAAAGAAATACCGTTTAGGGCATAAAAATCCCGGTGGTAATTCTTATGAGTCAGACTCATGGCCTCTTTTAAACGGTCAATGGGTTTTTCATATAATTTATATATTTTGGTTACATTATTAACAGATAGTGCTTTGTTGTTCGACTCTACGGACATTGAATCCTCCATGGTAACTGCCTACAGCACATCGGAAAAATGCGGGCGCAGCTTTTTAAATACTTTCAGTCCTATTAAAAATAAGACAATGGTCACAAACCAGAAATAAAGGCCAAGAATTGGACGTTCAAAAATCCAGTTCCCTGTTAACATGCTGTCACGGTATCCAGCCACAATATAATAAACCGGATTTATCTTCAGCAGGGTCGGAAGCCACTCAGGTGCTTTGGGAAACATCTCCGGTGCCCACATAATCGGTACCATCCACATGCCAAACTGCAGGCAGATACCCACAATCTGTGCCATATCCTTGAAAAACACATTGATGGCACTGGTAAAATAGGCGATGGACAGAGACAACATGGATGCCGCAAAGGAGTAGTAAATAATCTGAATCCAGGTGACCTTTGGTAAAAAACCATAACATAAAAATACTACTATCATAATTACAGCAAATATGCCATGTACCATCAGACAGGACAGCATCTTAATAAATGGAAGAATCTCCACTCGAAAAACTACTTTCTTTACCAGATAATTATATTCCTGGAGACAGCCGGTTCCCATATTTAAGACCTCACTGATATAAAACCAGGGCACAATACCAGGGATCAGCCACAATACATATGGATAATCCTTAATCGGCGGTACACTTTTAAATCCCATCTGAAACACAAAAAAGTAAACAAGGACCGTCGCAATCGGCTGCAGAAACATCCATGCAATACCGAAATAGGAGCCTACAAACCGCTTTTTGAAATCTGCCTTGGATAAATCCAGAATCAGCTTTCTCTTTATATAGATTTCTTTTAATAAGGAAACCAGATAATTCATGGTTTTCTCCTCTCGTTAGAATTTAAACGTATCCCGGATACCGTTCCACTTCTGGTCCTTATCGGAAATAATCAGCTCCATTCCTTCTGAAACAGGCCATTCAATTCCGATCTCGGGATCACTCCAAAGAATTCCGCCTTCGTCGCCCGGATGGTAGAAATCTGTGCATTTGTATGCAAATTCAGCCTCATCAGAGAGAACTAAAAAGCCATGGGCAAAGCCTTCGGGAATATAGAACTGCTTTTTATTTTCTGCAGACAGCTCCACGCCGAACCATTTTCCATAAGTTTTAGAAGAAGCTCTTAAATCTACTGCCACATCAAAAACGGTTCCTCTCACTGCACGGACCAGTTTCCCCTGGGGAAACTGCTTCTGAAAATGAAGTCCTCTTAGCACCCCTTTTACGGACATGGACTGGTTATCCTGTACGAAATTCATGTTCAAGCCTGCTTCTTTAAAATCATTCTGGTTGTAGGTTTCCATAAAATATCCTCTGGAATCCGGAAAAACCGTTGGTTCAATGACATAAAGCCCTTCTATCTCACATGATGTTACTTTTATCTTTCCCATATTTTTATGCTCCTTTACATTTTAAAACATTCTTTTACTTGTAGCATTCTACCACAACTCAGCCAAGATTTCTATATAAAGGAAAATTTTTATTGGTTTTAGCCCGGTCAGAGGCTCAATTGTGATACATGTATGCATAAATGCCGCCCAGCTAAAGATTTTTCAGCTGAACGGCGGTTTTTACGTTTTATTATCCTTAATAATTAACAGGCGGTAATCAGTCACAGATGATTTTCCTCTTTACAACCATATCTGCAGTGTGGTATATTTATATTACAAAAGAGCAACCGCCACACAAGGTGGAAGCTTCCATGATTGGTTAAATGCTCATCTAGCAATGAGCACGCCTATCCTGTTCGCAGCAGGGTAGGCTATTTTTTTCCTATTTAAGTCAGCAATGCAATTAGAAACGTACCTCCTAAAAACAATATGCTTAAAGTTTGGTATATGTCCATCTGCACACCTCCCATCTTGTTACGACATGTAAATATAAAAGCTGGAAGGTTCCACCCTGTATTCGGTTACTCCTGAATAAATCTTACCATATATTTCCTTAGTCCACAATAATTAATTACTTCGTTCCCACTGCTTACTTAATACTCCAAATAGTAAAAAAACGCAGGAACAGGACAATTATCCCATTCCCACGCCTACGTCTTACTGCTTCACAATAAATGATTTTCTCTTACTTACCACATCGAAAATAACCGCCGCCAGGAGAACGGTTCCTTTTACCACCTTCTGAAGATTCTGATCCACTCCCATGATACTCATTCCCAGGTTCAAGACACCCATCAGCGTAGCACCTACAATAACGCCCGGTACCGTTCCTGTTCCGCCGTATGCGGAAGCTCCGCCGATAAAGCAGGCTCCGATGGCGTCCATTTCATAGTTATTTCCTGCCGTCGGATTGGCAGAATTTAAACGGGCCAGGGTAACCATGCCTGCCACTGCTGCCAGCAAGCCCATATTTAAATATGCAAGAAAATAAACTTTATTTGTATCAATACCGGAAAGTCTTGTTGCCTTCTCATTACCTCCCACTGCATAGAAATAACGTCCGGTAGTTGTTTTGGAAGATATGTAGCTGTAAATTCCGATGATTGCAACAACCCAGATGAGAGCATTGGGGATTCCTTTGTACAGGGCCAGTTTATACATAAAGGCGAGTATAACAGCAGTCATCAATACCATTTTTAAAATCGTACTATTCAGAGGATCTACCCGGTATCCCTTTTTCAGTTTTCTTTTTCTGGTGATAAGTTCTGCTACAATAAAGATTACGCAGGCCAAAATTCCCACAAGGAAACAGGTGAGGTTAAAGCCCTTCATGCCAAACACATCTGGAACATAAGTATTAAACAGATTTAAAAAGCTGTCCGGTACAGGGGACAGAGTCATTCCCTGAAGAACTACATTTGAAAGTCCCCGGAAGATCAGCATTCCTGCAAGAGTTACGATAAATGGCGGAATCCGTACATAAGCAATCCAAAAGCCCTGCCATGCTCCGGCCAGTACGCCGATAATGATCATGGAAAGAAGGGAAAGATAAGGATTCATTCCCATCTTAATCATCATGCTTCCACCTATGGCTCCTACGAAACAGACCACAGATCCAACAGATAAATCAATGTTGCCGCCTGTCAGAATACAGAAGAGCATTCCGGTTGCCAGAATAAATACATATGCGTTTTGTGCGATTAAGTTGTTTACATTCTGGGGAAGAAGCATTTTCCCTCCTGTATTTACCGTAAACAGGATAACGACTACTGCCAGAACAATAACCATCGTATATTTTTTAAGTCCTTCCGACAATTTTAATTTATTCTCCATCTTCTACTCTCCCTTCCTCTTCCATGCCCATGTTATCCGGGGTTAAAGGTATACCCGAAGGATGCTTATCTGATTTTAAAATGCATGACATAATTTTTTCCTGTGTGGCCTCCTGTGCGCTCATTTCTCCTGCAATACGCCCCTCATTCATGATATAAATACGGTCCGACATTCCGAGAATCTCCGGTAATTCTGAAGATATCATGATAATTGATTTTCCGGCGGCAGCCAGGCGGTTTATAATACAGTAAATTTCATATTTAGCTCCTACATCAATTCCTCTGGTCGGTTCATCTAAAATCATAATATCAGGCTCTGTAAACATCCATTTAGATAAAAGAACCTTTTGCTGGTTTCCTCCGCTTAAATTTCCTACTGACTGTTCCACGGAAGGGCATTTCGTCTTCAGCTTATTTATATAATCCTCGGCAGCCAGAACTTCCTTATCCTTATCAATGATAGTTCTGAAGCTGACTGCGCGCAGATTGGCAAGTGTGGTATTGATTCGTATGGGGTTTCCCAGAATCAGACCATTTCCTTTCCGGTCTTCTGTTACGTAGGCCAGCTTATGCCGGATCGCGTCCCGTACGGAACGAAGATGGACTTCCTGGCCATGAATCTTTAAAGTACCGGAGATATTTACTCCATAGCTTTTTCCGAAAAGACTCATGGCAAGCTCTGTTCTTCCTGCCCCCATCAGTCCGCAGATTCCCACCACTTCCCCTTTTCTTACATATAAGGAGACGTCACTGACTACCTTACGTTCGGAATAAAGCGGGTGGCTGGCATTCCAGTGCTCCACTTCCATGGATTTTTCTCCGATTTGAATGCCGGTGCGCTTTGGAAAACGGTCCACCAGCTCTCTTCCAACCATTCCTTTTATAATCCGGTCCTCTGTAACTTGATCTGTCTTCCTGTTCAGTGTTTCTATGGTTGAGCCATCGCGGATTATGGTGATTTTATCCGCTACATAGGCAATTTCATTCAGTTTATGTGATATGATGATAGAGGTCATACCCTCTGATTTGAATTTTTTCAAAAGATTAAGAAGCGCTTTTGAGTCTTCTTCATTTAATGATGCAGTGGGTTCATCAAGAATCAGCAGCTTCGCATTTTTTGCAAGAGCTTTTGCTATTTCTACCAGCTGCTGCTTTCCTACCCCGATATCCTTAATAAGCGTATGGGAGGATTCGGAAAGTCCTACTGTCTTTAAGTATTTGTCAGCCTCCCCAAAGGTTTCATTCCAGTTGATTGCGAATTTTTTTCCTTTTTCATTTCCAAGATACATGTTTTCGGCAATTGTCATGTAGGGAACCAGTGCCAGTTCCTGATGGATTATGACGATCCCCTTCTTTTCACTGTCGCTGATATGACTGAATTTACAGATTTCTCCGTTGTAAATAATGTCTCCCTCGTAAGATCCATAGGGATAGATACCGCTGAGTACATTCATCAGAGTGGACTTACCCGCTCCATTTTCGCCCACCAGAGCATGGATCTCCCCTTCTTCTACCTGAAGGTTCACTAAATCCAGGGCTTTCACACCCGGAAACGTCTTGGTGATGTTTTTCATTTCCAAAAGTATATTTGCCAAGAATATCCCTCCCTCTTTATATATTCAGAGGACGGCTTTCATTCATAAAAGCCGTCCCCCATAAGGAAATCCGCCTGATTACTTTAACTGATCCTCTGTATAATAGCCGGAAGTGATCAGCATCTCTTTATAGTTGTCAACTGTAACAACTACCGGGTCACAAAGATAAGTAGGAATGATTCCGGTTCCGTTGTCATAGGACTTGGTATCATTGATTTCAGCTTTGCCGCCCTGCATAACGGAATCTACCATCTTAACTACCTGGGTAGCCAGAGTTCTGGTATCTTTGAATACGCTCATGGCCTGTTTTCCCTGAAGCATGTTCTTTACATTGGCAATGTCGCAGTCCTGGCCGGTGATAACAGGATATTTTCCGGTGTAGGAAGAAGCAAGTGCATTCTCAACACCAAGAGCGGTGGAATCGTTGGAGCAGAGAACTGCATCAAGTACGGTTCCGTCTGAATAGTTGCCTGCAATAATGGTATCCATACGGTTCTGGGCTTTCTCAGAATCCCATTTCTCGGTTGCAACCTGCTCAAATGCTGTCTGGCCGGATTTGACAACCAGTCTGCCGTTGTCTACATATTTCTTTAAAACATCCATAGCTCCTCCGAAGAAGAACTTGCAGTTATTATCAGCAGGATCGCCTGTGAAGAATTCGATATTCTTCGGATCGCCGGCTTTGTCAAGCCCAAGAGACTTCTCTAAATATTCGCCCTGCTTCTGGCCTACTTTGTAATTATCAAAGGTGGCATAATAAGTAACTGCATCGGAGTTCATGATCAGACGGTCATAGGCGATAACCGGAATTCCCATTGATTTTGCCTGGGAAAGAGGCTCTCCTAAGGAGCTTCCGTCAATGGATGCGATAACTAACATCTTGCAGCCATTGGAGATCATGTTTTCAATCTGGGAAACCTGTGTCTGAACATCATTGCTGGCATACTGTAGATCTACTTTATAGCCTGCTGTCTCCAGTTCCTTTTTCATGTTGGCGCCATCCTGGTTCCATCTCTGCAAATCCTTGGTCGGCATGGCAACACCGATTAAAACTCCGTCTTTCTTGTCTGCTTTTGTTTCTGCCGCAGTGGTCTCTGCTGCTTTGGTTGTCTCAGCAGCTGCTGCCGTAGTGGTTTCAGGAGCCTTGGTCTCCGGTGCTTTGCTTCCCCCGCTGCACCCGGCCAGCATTCCTGCTGTCATGGCAAGTGTCATCGCCACTGCTAAAAGTTTTCTTTTCATTGAAATATCCTCCTCCAATACTTGTTTTTGATATTCCTATATTAGCATGGGATAATCAGGACTTGTTTGCCAACCGTTAGCACGGATTCATCCACATAAAAAAAAGCCCTGAATGAACAGGACTTTTTTATCAGGCAAAAAAATGCTACTGCTGTATGACATTTAAATATACATCCTCCCGGGCATGAAAACCTCCCTGGATGATAACGGAATCCATATTTTCACGGGTGACTGCCACCGGCTTGAGTTCCAGATACGGCACGTCATAGGTCCCGTCATGAATGGTCTGGTCAATTCCTTTTAAGGGCTCACCTCTCCCCAGCATTACCGCATACTCTGCTGCCAGTCTCGCTTCCTCTTCCACCGATTTAAAAGCAGTCATATTCTGAGTGCCCTCCACAATCCGCTGACAGGCCATTAAATCTCCGTCCTGACCCACAAGGCACACCTTTCCTGCCAGCCGGTCCTCGGAAAGCGCTTTAAAAACCTGGGTGGCCAGATCATCATTTCCGCACATGATCCCTTTGACATCCGGGTATTTTTCAAGGGCTTCCTTGGCGTAATTATAAGCATTCTCCGCAAGCCATCCCTCACAGTTGTTCTGATAGATCACATCTAAATTTTTCCCTTCCAGAACGGAATAAAAACCCTCACGGATCATTGCCACATTGTGATCGGATTCCGGCCCCTGTATCATGACAATTTTACCGCCATCAGGAATATTCTTAACCAGATTCTCCGCCATCAGGCTCCCCACGCCCCTGTTGTCGAAGGATATATACATATCACTGTCAGCATTTAAAACCAGGCGGTCATAGCTCATGGTTTTTATCCCTGCCGCTTTTGCCTTTTTCATTACGTCAGCCAGCGCTTCGCAGTCACCTGCCACTACCACGATTACATCCATCTGCTTCTTGATAAAGTACTGGATCTGCTCAATCTGCTCATTCACGTCTCCATTGGCGTTCTGCACATTGACTTCAGCCCCCATCTCTTTTGCAGCGGATACAAAAACATCACGGTCTCTGATCCACCGTTCAATGACAAATGAGTCAATGCTCAGTCCGATCTGCAAAGGCCGGTCCCCTTCCTTTTCCTGCGCCTGCACTGTAGTCTCCGATTCTGCCTGTCTGCATCCTGTCGTCAGAATGCAGCAGGCTAATACTGTAAGTAATAACCTCCCGCCCCACATTTTCATAACACTTACCTCTCCCTGTATTCGGTTGGTGTCATCCCTTCATATTTCTTGAAAATTCTGCTGAAATAGTTGGGATCACTGTAGCCGGACATCACACAGATCTCTTTAATGCTGTATCTGGGATCCTCCAGCAGCCTTCTGGCATTCCTGATTCTGGTTCTGGTAACATATTCAATGAAATTCTCCCCTACTTCCTGCTTAAACAGCTTACTGAAATAATAGGGGCTGATGTCCACCATTCGTGATACGTCATCAAGAGAGATGTCTTTGGCATAATTCTCGTCAATATATCCCTTGACTCTGGATACCACATTTTCATATTCCCGTTCCCTGGATGTACTGATCTTGTCGCAGATATCTCTGGTTTTGTTTAAGAACCAGCGCCGCATCCCCTCCCCGTCAGCTGCTTCCTTCAGTTCATCCATATAATTTTCCCGGTAACGGAACCCATAGCGCACATTGCCGGCTTCAAAAGCCCTTCGCTCCAGTCTCATCACCAGTTCCAGAATCTTGATTTCAATATTGGATCTCACATTTCCGTCATGCACCAGCATCCAGTCAAAAAATTCATTGGCGCAGGATAACGCACCTTCCCTGTCTGCTTTTATGCCTCTTTGCAGGTACTGGTTCTCCAGTTCCAGAGGATATTCCCCGTCGTATTCCGCCACTGCCGGAATATCGGTGATATGCACCACATGGCTGTCGCTTTCCCGAAGGGATTTCAAGGCTTCTGTATAGGAGTCCCTGATTCCCGCAAGAACCTTTACAGAGCCGATTCCGCCCCTGCATTTAATGTCCATGCTGTTTTCCAGCTTATGAATCATATTTCTGGTTCTGGTGATCACTTCCACCCGCTTCTCATACTGCATCTTTTCCTGATCAAAGGAAAGGAAGAGGACCAGGCGGTTTCCCATGGCAGGACCAATGACACATTCAAAATAGTCTTTGACAATTTCCCTGATCGTACTGTAATATTTATTGACCTTTACCCCCACCCCGATGGCATTGGTCATGGTTCCTCCCTCCATACTGTCTCCAAATTCCAGAACTACGATAAAGCCGTAGGATTTCCGGATATCAAGCATCTCCGGATATCCGCTGTGAAGAGGGTCCGAATCTTCCTGAAGGATGGTGTAAATGAAGCCGCTTTCGATCATGGGAATGACGATTTCCAGCCGTTCCCTTATCTTTAAATCATCACTTATCTTCTGTCTTGCCTCCTCAACCTGATGCATGGCCTTTACACATACATCGAGAATTTTTTTCTTGTTAACCGGCTTCATAATGAATTCCATCACCCCAAGGTTTACCGCTTCCTGGGCATAAGAGAATTTATCAAAGGCTGTCATTATAATAAAAACCATGGTCTGATTAAACTTACGTATCTCCCTGATTGCCTGGATTCCGCTTAATCCAGGCATCTGGATATCCACAAAAGCAATATCCGGGCGGAACAGCCCGGCCTGCTCAATCACCGCTCTTCCAGTCTTTACGCAGACAATTTCACATTCGCTTTTGAAGTTTGATTCAATAATACTCCGTATGGATTCCAGCATAATTCCTTCATCATCTGCAACCAGTATCCGAAACATGTACCTCTTCCCCCTTTTTAGGAATCCTTAAAATGACTGAAGTCCCCTGATCTTCCCCCTCACTGACAATGGAAAACAAATCCTTTTTATTATAGTAAAGTTCCAGACGGGAGATCACATTGTAAATACCGATTCCTGTAGATGCCGAGTCTTCCTGGATTCTCACGCCTTCCTGAATGTGCTTTAATTTTTCTTTATCGATTCCTTTTCCATTATCTTCAATCCGGATCTCTATGGTATCTTCCAGATTTTTAACAGAGAGACGGATATTTCCCTGCCAGCTGATATTGCGTATCCCATGGGTTACTGCATTTTCAACCAGAGGCTGCAAAGTCATACTTGGTATGGAATAATCCAGGGCTTCCTCTTCCACTCTGGATTCGTAATGAATATCTCCCGCAAACCGGACATTTAAAATATAAATATAGTTCTCAACCGTATCCACCTCTTCCCGAATAGTGGCATCCTCAGAGCTCTTTTTTACATTGTACCGGAAGAAATCCGCCATCTTTTCCATGAATACCGAAGTTTTTTCCGCATCCTCCATCATTGCCAGCTGTACGCCTGCATTTAAGGAGTTGAAAAGGAAATGGGGATTAATCTGGGATTGTAAATATCTTAAGCGGGCCTCCTTTAAATGGTTTTCCATCAGAAGTTCCCGTTCCTTCATCTCCTGCTCTTTCTCAGCACTCTCTTTAATTTTATTCACATAATCAGCTAAACTGTCCACCATCTGGTTAAATGTCTTCGTCACAATTCCCAGTTCGTCCCCCGACCGGATATACGGCACCTTTACATGAAAATTCCCCTGACCCACCAGCTTGGCTGTATGTGCCAGACTGGTAAGGGGTGTAACAATGTCCCTGGTCATCATTATCATAACCGTCAGGCTGATAATCATGACGATAACCAGTATGACAGAGCTGATGACTTCCAGGTACTGAAGTGCCGCCTGCAGAGTCTGATAGCTTGCGGAATTGTTCTTAAACTGTCTGCTGTTTAACACGGAGATATCGTGGTTAATAAACTGGTAAAGTTTTAAGGCCGATTCATAGGAGCTTTTATACTTCTCTACATTCTGACCCCGCTTTGCCTGTACCGTCTCATCTGTGACTGCCAGATAGCTTTCAGACATATTCCGGATATTCTTCTCCAGAATCTGAACGGGATTGTCCGTAACCAGTACATTCAGCCCTTCTAAAAGCTTTCTGTAATCCTGCTCTGCACGATAGTAATCAGTTAATGACTCTGAGTCTTTCACCTGTAAGTATTTGTACATGAAATTCTGTACATCAGTCAGGGCATCGGATAATTCATTTAAATTCACATTGCTCATATAAACAGAATTCATCCGTTCCACCATCTGATTAATCTGGGCATAGATAAATAAATTGCTGGCGAAGAGGACCACTGCAGTCACCGCTATTTCCAGAAAGAGTTTTTTGGTGATGGGTAAATTCTCCCAGATTAGATTACGCTTAATTTTCATGGGATTTCCGCTCCTGCTTCATGTATTCAGGCGCCTGCTCCTCTGTTACAAACTGTAAATCCACGCTGTAAAAGGAGTTGGTCCGTCCGTCCTTTATGGATTCCGTCAGTGCCTGTACGCTGTATTTGCCCATCTGTCTGGTATCAATGCACAGAGTCATCGCCATGGTACCCTTCTCCACTGCCTCCAGTGCCGCTTTAGACTTATAATAACCAATCACCTGAGTTTTACCCACTCTGTTATAATCGATTACCGCCTGATAAACAGCTTCCGTATCCACCTCATCCATGCATACTATGATATCCGGCGGACCCTGGGCATTCTGGAACAGATTGCGGACAACCTCCTCTGATTCAAAGGCTCTTCCCGATGGAATCCTGATTTCCTCAACCTTGATTCTGTCCGCATTCTCCTTGGATGTAACCATGCGGTTATTAATCTGATTAAATATCTGGGCCTGATTGCTGTCTATGGAATTATCATGAAGAAGCATCATAACCCGCGTGATCCCACCATGGTCAGGCAGGATCTTTAAAATCTGATTGCCGTATTCCTGTCCAAGCTGGTAGGAATTGATTCCTACATAGCTTTTCCGCTCCGTATTGGGGGCATCATTTAAAATAGTGACAACCGGAATCCCGTTTCTCGCCGCTTCATTGATCCGGTCCTCTAACATACGCTCACCGGTGTATTCCAACAAAATCCCGTCAACTCTGGCCGCTATGCTCATATCCATGAAATCCAGAGTGGAGTATTCTGATGACTGGTTTTTCCCTTTCAGTTCTACAAAGGCATCATATTGTGCCGCTTCTTCCTTCACGCTCTGATACACATCATTCCAGAACTGGGAATCCAGGTTATCAATTATCATTACATAATGGTATCGGTATGTAACGGTATTTTCCGCATGCTCCACTCCGATCTTTTTCAGCACATATCCATAAAAGGAGGAGGTTAAAAGTGTAAGAAATACTATTCCGGCCAAACCGGCAAGCATTAAAAAAAGCAGGCCCCTTTTTCCGTTTTCCATAATTATGTCCTCCTTGTCTTTCCAATAAGTTTATTATACTAAATGACCGGGCAAAACAAAAGCAGGAGAAAATTGTTAAAAGGTAGCATTTTTTCGTAAAATGCTACCTTTTAACAATTTCTACTGATATTAAAGCTTTACATCTCTGTTGCAGTCTTTGGAATAAAGATAGGTCAGATCCTCTTCCCGCCCCACTGCATAACAGGCCTGAGGGCAATATGCATCCATAAAGACATAATCACCCTTTTTCACAGGTACCCAGTCATTATCCAGTCTGTACATCGCACTTCCAGTAAGGAAATACATGCCATGCTCTTGTATGTGAGTTTCTATATAACCATGGGATGCCCCTAAATGGAATTTAAGAATATGCATATTCATATCAAATCCAAAGTTCTCTGCTGCAGGCAGTAAATTCCGAATATAGCAGTTTTCCATACCTTCATAAGGGATCCATGGAAGATCGTTTGAATTGCCCACTACGGTATAAGCACAGTAACCAGCCAACTCTTCATATCTGCGCTTATAGGCAAATAGCTTCGCATCCTCTTTTCCCGCATTTACAAAAGACACCTTCTTACTGGCAGGAGAATAAATATACCCGCCCCCTGTGAGTACTTCTTCTTTATCTGCATTTTTCACTTTAATGGAACCTTCCATTACATAAATGAATGATTCCAGCCCTTCCCCACCAAATGCAGAATTATATCCGCCATCGCGGACGGTTATTAAGTAATCCACAAAAGAAGCTCCCATTTGAGGAGATCCAAGAATCGTAACATCACATTTTTCATATCCTGGAATCATGTTTTTTACAATTCCATCCGGCTCTATTAAAACATAATTTTCTTTTTTTACGACGGATCTGGTAGTCAATAATTCATCACGGTATCCTGTCTGTCCATTTAAATAGCTCATAATAAATTTTCTCACTTTCCATTTAGTCATGTTCATTATGACAGGTAAAGGGTATACCATCTTATTCAGTTTTATGTTTCCCCCAGTAAGACCGGTTCATTGTACAGCTTAATATCAGCCGCCTGGGCAGGGTGCGGTATCGTTTTCCCATAAGATACCCCATATATTTAAAACCGCTCTTTATAATCACACCGGGAATCATCCAGGGTTTCTTTTGTTTTACCAGCCAGATGCAGGTTTTTTTCACCAGCCGGATTCCCTCGCTTTCAGAACGGATTCCGCCAAATATCTCCGGATGGTCTGCCTGAGACACGGCTAAATCAAAATTCCGCTTAAACTGGGCAATACAGCCGTAATTATGGGAGTGAATTACCTTTGCATCTGCAGCATATGCCACAGCCTCGCCTCTGTAGCGCACTGCATTTCCTGCATAGATCATATCTTCATTGAAAATTGTGGTTTTGGTAAATCCTCCTGCTTCTAAGAATAAACTTCTGTCATAAGCACAGCAGACATTTGATGCAAAAAATGTTTTGATTCCCAGTTCTTTTAAATCAGCCTCTGTCTTAACCCTGCTTTCAGAAGGATAATTAAAGGAACGGGTATACTGTTCTGCCAGAGCACAGTCCTGATTGGGCAGCTGCCTTGCATAAGCCATCACTACCTTTTCCCCGCCTTTTCCGGTCTTAAGAAACGCCTTTACAAGTGCACTGATTAAATTTTTGTCAGCAGGAACCGCATCATCCGTCATAAACACCATGATATCAGCCTTAGAATAGCCGGCTCCTCTGTTTCTTGTGCCGCCATGGTCAAATTCTTCTTTCGTCACATGATGAACTTCTAAATTCTTTACATGCTCATAATCAGAATCCTTCCAGTAGGATTTTTCCGTATTCATCACAATAATTTTCCGTATGGGATAAGACTGCTCTTCCAGCCTGTGAAAAAGCCGCATAAGCGTTTCGTCCGGCTTATAAACCGGAATAATTACGTCAACGGTCTTTTGCTCCCCTCTTATTTCTTCCATTTAAATTTCCTTCTTTCCTGTCAGTAACGCAGACATGATGTGGAGCAGATACGGATCAGGGCATAAATGCTTACAAAGCATTCCAGATACCAGGCACTTTTTCTTAAATCCACACCGATTACCAGACGGCGGTCATATAGAGTCAGCAGAAGCAGAGGCAGAAGAGGAATAAAATAACGCCCCTGAACTCCCGTAATATACGTTAAATTTCTGGGAGTCCACCCCAAAAACATAGAAGTCAGAACCAGAACTGCACTGGTAAATACAAGAATTAATACCCACAGCTTCTGTCCGTCCGTCATCTTCACCACTTCCCCCTCTCTCTTTATTACGCTGATAAAGAGGGCGTACCAAAGAAGGGTAAGGCAGACCGGCGGAATCGTCAGATTCGGATCTAAATTTCCCAGGAATCCTCCCAGCATAGTTACCAGATAATAGTCGTACTGGGTCACCAGGGTTTCATAATAGACCGTAAATACGTTAAATGGTCTCTGCCACACGTCAGATAAATTATAGCCTGCCGCCTCACTCCAGCCCACGTAGCTTTCC
Source organism: Lacrimispora amygdalina (assembly GCF_003432035.1). Lineage (GTDB taxonomy): Bacteria > Bacillota > Clostridia > Lachnospirales > Lachnospiraceae > Lacrimispora > Lacrimispora amygdalina. The sequence goes on along the minus strand of NZ_QOHO01000003.1, from coordinate 66,592 downwards.
GTAGCCCCGGCCCATGCAGAAAGTACAAGGCGGTTTACAAGGAATACTGCAAGCAGCATCACTGCAATGACACCAAACACGGAAATCCAGTAATGTCTCTGAGATTTGAATTTTGATTTTGGAATCAGCAGACAGATTCCGGCTGCTGGCAGATATACAATTTTTCCGGGCTCTAACAGTACCAGCAACAGAGTCAGTACCAAAAGGTCTTTTGTATTTATCTCTTTCTTTTCATAAGCCAGATGAAAGCACCAGGAAAGCAAAAGCATGGAAAGACCGATAAATGCGGTATCATAGGAGTAGGAAGCCGCCAGATGAAGAGTCATGGGCAGACAGGATACTGCCATGAGAACTTCTTTTTTAAACGGCATCAGCCTGACAGAAACCGCTGCCATGGCTGCAAATGCCAGAAGATTCATAAACCGTCCCAGATATACCAGGGGAATATAGCCAAGGTGTAAAAGTCTGGCAATCGTAATTCCCACTGCCTGAGGCAGATAAACCACAGGTGTGGTATTCACCGGAACTTCCTCCCGGACTGTCACCGACTGGCTGTCATCCGGGGAAAACAGTTCTGTCAGGACACGGTTGTACGTTCTCTGCCCCGGCTCTGTATATAGACCGGTGACATCATCCCCGTTACGAACCAGAACATTGGCTCCTTTTTTAATCCGCTCTTTTTCTTCTGATGAAGCATGCTTTAAAAAGTCTTCTCCTGCCACTGCCTGTTTGCCCATAATCTGGCTGGAAAGACGGTAGGCACTGACAAAGTGGGCAGCTTCATCGGGTGCAGAAAAAGGTGTTAAAGCGAACAGATAAAAAACACCAAGTCCAATAACAACCAGGGGGAACAGCCACTGGTTAAAAATATTTTTTATCCACAAAAGAAAGGCAAAAACACCAAGAAATCCACAACCGAAGACAATAAACCACCAGTAAAACCGTCGGACCGGCTCAAACTCCGGAGAAGGAATCCCCACTATGGTTTTTAAATAGGTTCTGACAAACAGGAACATCAAAAGCAGAATGCTTCCCGCTGCAAGCCATAAGCCTTTCGTCTTTAACAAACGCTTCACAGTTTATGTTCCTCCTTCTCTATGGCTTCCTCCTTATCCAGCGCCAGCATCTGGATTAACTCCGTCACTCTGCGCTCTAACTGGGATATTTTGATCGACTGAAAAAAGACCTTGGTGAGCAGAATAAAGATCATCAGTGTAAAAATGAAATTAGCTGTGGAATAGGTTCCCACCAGGCCGGATATAAAATCCGCCACTTTAGGAAAAATGCTGAAAACTACCAAAAGCAGGGAAAACATTACCCAGAAAATGGAATCCTCTATCTTCATTTTTGAGTGGCGTATTCTTCCCAGTACATAAATGCTAAGTACCAGGGAAACGCATATCAGCACGCAGCGAAGTAATACCGTCATATCACGTACTCCCTTCCTTTATCTTCTGTCCCGAACGCGAAAGCTCTGTACCAGTAAAATGGAAAACAGCATCTTTCCCATATACCGGGCCGCATTTAGGGGATTTAAGTAACTCTCTCCCAGTATCCTCTCATCCATCACAACCGGTATTTCAGCAACCTTCGCACCGTGACGGATCAGATAGGAAATAGTATCCGGTTCCGGACCGTAATTAAGTCCGTCTGCAAACTCCTTAATCATCTTACGGCTGAACATGCGCATTCCGGATGTAGGATCCTTCACCTTTACTCCTGTGGTAAACCAGATGGCGCCGCTTAACATCCGGCTCCCAAGCATACGGAGAGAACGGGGTTTTTTCTCTGTTACAAACCGGGAGCCAATGACGATGTCATATCCCTGGTCCATCTTTTCCTTCATGGGAAGAATGAACTCCGGCCGGTGCTGTCCGTCTCCGTCAAACTGTATGGCATATCCATAGCCCTTTCGGTGTGCATACTTAAGCCCGGTCTGAAACGCGCCTGCCAGACCTAAATTCATGGGAAGATCAATGATCTTCCAGCCATGCTTCCTGCAGATTTTGGCGGTACTGTCCGTAGAACCGTCATTAATAATCACATAGTCATACATGGGATAATTCTCTATGACCTCTCCCACTACCCGCTCAATATTTAAAGCTTCATTGTATGCAGGTATCACTACCAGTACCCGGTCTGTCATATCCTCTGTTTACTCCTTTCTTTTTCTTCTGTATGAATAATCCGGATTGCCTGTCCCATAAAACAAAACATAAGAATCATCATTTCAAGCATGTAGGAGTACGCACCGCCGTTAATTCCGCCTGTTTTCACAAAATGGTAGGAAAGGACAAACGAAAGAATGCAGACCGGAACATATCCAAAAAATATCAGTCTCTGTTTCTTCATGATCACCAGGACATAATAAAATAAGTTCATTACTGCGAAGAAACCGCCTCCCAGAATAATAGCAAGAAGTCCAAAGAGGTAAGGCGCCAGATCCACATTAAAGACAGCGGAGAGCACAGGAACCCCGATTACCCAGGCTCCAGCCAGGGCAATTACAGTGAGAAACAGAATAATTCCCGACAGCTTCCTCAAAACCATAAGAAACTCTGAAGTCCTCTTTTCCTCCCAAAGAATGGAAAGTCTGGTGAGGAAAGGGCGGATTACAAAATTAGCCGCAAGATTAATCACGGATGTAGGCATAAATATTGCCACAAAAATGGCATTATCCGCGGAAGTCATCTGGGAATCAACGGCGTACTTTGCCATTGCAAAGATGAGACCGTCTAAAAATACAGACAAAAACAAAAGGAAGCTGTCCTGTAAAAGCTGCCTGTATCTTCCCTTTGCATGTAAATAAGTAATATCCGGTATCCGGTCCGCAGTCCTTTTATCAAACAGCCAGATTCCCACTGCCTGAGAAGCGGCGGCAACCGCCGAAGCGGTAATTAAATCCCTTGTAAAAGCCAGAGTGCCTAAAAATAAACACACGGAAAACAATGTCCGCCATGTCATGGCCTGTCCGGTCAGATAAAGCTTTCCTTTTCTTTGAAATTCCGACTCGTATACATCAGCAAAACCATCAAGCACCTTATAAAGAACCATAAAAAACACTACCAGGGTTTTCTCATAAGTGTAGTCAGAAGAAGAAAAGAAAACCTTCCATATAATGTAGCAGATACCTAAAATCAGGGCCATACCACAGGTGGCCATACGGGCCAGCCGGTATTCCCCAAATGTATAGCTTTCTCTCACATCCGTGCTCTGGATGGGTCTCATTCCAAAATAAGCCACAAGAAACATCTGCTGGCCGAATGTACTGAAAGCAAAACCAAAGATGCCTCCCTGATCCGTTCCTACCAGATGATTGACCAGGGCGGTCAGCAGCATGCTGGAACCCGCATAAACCAGGCTTCCAATCATATTCCATGCCACATTTTTACGTTCCATTATTATTCCTCTATTTCATTTCATTTAAGAAGTTCCTTTTATTCTACATGATCCGCCTAAAAAAGTAAACCAACAACCGGCTTCTTACCCTCTCATGTTCTTTACTGTCCTGCATAAATAAAAGAAGCTTTCGATACGGAACAGCCAGGAAAGACCTGCATAAAACAGAACTCCTGTGGTAATCTGCAACGTCAGAGTCAGAAGAGTGCCTTTCACCAGAAACTGAACGCTGTAAACCAGAGCGCACATGAGCCCTGACAGAATCAGAGAAGGGAATACATCCCTCCACTGCTGGAGAAAGCTGTAATTAAGAAGCTTCTTATTGGGGTATGCATTGATAAATGTACATATGAAATCCGTCACTGCTCTTAACGCCACCATGGTATAAATTCCAAATGGAATGCTGATGATTAAAGCCGCCACACTGACAGCTTTTTTAATGATCTCCAGCTTTAAGAAGATCTCACTTCTTCCAAGGGCATTGATCGCCTGTAAATTCGCAACATGAAGCGGCCAGGTGGCATAGGCGATGCACAAAAGACGAAGCATGGGAACACATGGTAAATACTGATCTGTGAGTAAAAGCTTCACCATGGGTTCTGCTATTGCAATTAATCCCGCCATCATAGGAAAGACAAGATAGGAGCTTGTAACGATGGACCTTCTTACCATGTTTTTCACCCTCTCCCGGTCTTCCTGACATGCAGAAAAAGCAGGGAGCATCACTGACTGTATGGCAGCCCCTAAATTATTGGCAATAAGGGCAGGAAACTGGTTTCCTCTTGAGTATTGCCCCATCATAGCCGAATTATATAGTTTCCCGATCACCAGCCCGTAAACATTGGTAAAAACTGTGTCAATGAGACCGGACATCAGAATTTTCCAGCCATATGAGAACAACTCCCCAGCTTTCTGAAAAGAAAAATTCAGGCTGGGTTTCCAGGTTTTTAAAACATGCAGCACAATCATGAGAAAAAAACTGTAAAAAAACTGCTGCATGGCAAGAGACCATAATCCAAATCCGTTTAATGCCATCAGCACCCCGATCATGCCGGAACCTGCCGCAGCAAAGAGACTTGCCATACAAAGCTTTCTAAATTCCATATTTCTGGAAACAGACGCGGACTGAACGGATACGACTGCACCGAAAAATAAGGTCAGGGATAAAATCCTTAATACCGGAACGAACAACGGTTGTCCATAAAAATCCCCGATTGCAGGTGCAGAAAAGAACAGAATTACATACAGAACAAAGGCAATCAGGAAGCTCACACAAAAAGCAGAAGAATAATCCCTTTCATCCACTTCCTGCTTCTGGATCAGAGAAGTGTTAAAACCGCTCTGGACAAATACATTGCCGATGGTAATAAATATCATGATCAGCATGACTTCCCCGGATTCGGACGGCGTTAAAAGCCTGGCTAAAAGAACGGATACAAGGAACTGAATCCCCTGTGTTCCCCCGTTTTCCATGACTTTCCAAAACAGTCCGGAAAGCACTCTCTCTTTCATATTTTCCTGGTACATACTGGCTTTTCTCCTCAATTATCCAATTTACATTTTCGCCTTATTGTACTATATTGACCAATAAATGTAAATCTTTTATAGCATTTTCCAGTTAGTTATGTTAAAGTATTATGGAATCACCATAAAATTATTAATGATTTACAGGAGGTTTTATCATGCGTAAACTGACACGCGGCCTGGCGGCAATCTGCCTGACAGCTGCTCTTGTCCTGGGACAGGCTGCCCTTACGCGGGCGGATGAGGCATATGGACCAGGCTACAGGAATGGCGTCAGCATCAGCGATACCAGTAAGTCTGAAAAACAGACTACGGCTGAGACTGCGGAAGGCGTAACTACAGAGGAAGCAGAAACCGCTTTGGCAAATGCAGGAATAGATATCGGACAGGAAGGGGATGGAAGTGGAGAAAACGGTGTTGTTGATGAAGCGACGAAAGCCGCCCAGGAAGCATTAAAAGCCAACTTTCCGCGTCTTCAGACCACTGTTATGACTGGTGACGGCAACTGGACACAGCCTTTTGTCAACGATGCCTGGATCACCAACGACGGAAAGGGCTTTCATGGTTTGTCTACATTTCTCACGAATATTGTAGGGAATGTGCTTTACCGTACCTACACCTCAGGCACTGGCTGGTCCCCATGGGTCATGAACGGTCAGCAGACAACCAATTACCCCAATGACGTAAACATTGAAGCCATACAGATGAGGTTTTCCGGTTATGTAAACAACCAGTTCAATCTTTATTATTCAGCAAAATTAGAGGACGGTACCACCACTGACTGGGCAAAGAACGGAACCAGTGCGGGAACCATGGGAACCGGACATTATATCACAGGTTTTCGTATGGCATTCTATGCAAAGAACTCTGCCTTTCCATATAAGACAGATAAACCGCTGATTTCCGCTACAAAAGACGGAATGCAGATTGTTGACGGCGGACTGCGCTACTTTAACGGAGACGGCACACCTTTTACCGGCTGGGCATGGATTGAAAATGACCGGTACTATTTTAAGGACTCTCTTCCGGTTGTAGGCTGGCAGTACATCGATGGCTTCAAATACTATTTTGATTTAAATTCCGGCAAGATGCTTACCGATTTAGAACCTATTATTGGAAACAACGGACCATTTTTTATCAGCATCAACAAACAGATGAACTGCATGACGGTCTTTGCAAAAGATGGTGCAAACGGGTTTATCATTCCGGTAAAGTCATTCCTTACCTCTACAGGTCCGGATACTCCCCTGGGAACATTCCAGACACCTGAAAAATACCGCTGGCGGGATATGAATCACGGAATCTTCACTCAGTATGCAACCCGCATCTGGAAGGGCTTTTTGATCCACTCGATTCTTTACAGCCGCCCCAACAAGATGACTCTTGATCCCACAACATATAATTATTTAAGTATTGCCGAATCGGCCGGCTGTGTCCGTCTCCTTTCCGGCGATGCCAAATGGATCTACGATCACTGTGCGCTTGGAACTACCGTAACCATTTACGAATCGCCGGTTCCCGGTCCATATGAACGGCCGGCTATTGAACAGATCATTCCGGAGACACAGACCTGGGATCCAACTGATCCCAACATGTGATAGCAGCGTGTTATTTTAATCATTGCTTCCGGTAACTAATCTTCGAAGTGAATGATATATTCCGGGGGTCCGGTATTGAAACTGAATAAAGAACCGGGTCAGGGGCGTAAGTTCCTTATAATACCTTTGGTATAAGGGATTTAATATTTCCTTGAAATCCCTTGTATTGACCTTCGTCTGGTAATAGGTTCTATTGGATGCACTCATGGCGGCCGCCTTATAACGGCCGCCTGTTGCTTTGTCAAATTCTTCATAAACTATTTTCATACGTTCATAATATGCCTGCTGTTTCTTAGCATAATTCCCTTTTTTCCCCTCAGCAGTCCATGACCCGGAGACCCCCACCCGGTATACGCTCATGGGTTCATCTATATAATACCCGTATCCATTTGCTGCAGCCATCAGCTGCAGGGGGGTATCTCCCACCGGACAGTCCGTATAGTAATCGGGAAGTTCTTTCACAAGCCTTGCGGGAAATGCCATGGAAGACATGGCATAACCGGAAGCTTTATCTATGATCTCTTCCGGCTTAATAACTGTAGTTTTCCGGTAAGGCCTCATCTGGCGTTCTGTAACGGCTTTTCCCATCAGCTGGATTTTAGCACTGTGGATGCAAAGGGTACAGTCCGGATGGGACTCCATATAGTCCACCTGCTTTTGAAGCTTGTCCGGGGAATCAAAATAATCGTCCCCATCACACATAAATATATATTTCCCTCTTGCACGGGGAAAGTTAAAAGCACCGCTTATATTATCAATTCCCTGGGAATACTGGTTCTCTGTCTGAATTAAAGGCCGGATCTTATCCGGATATTTTTCAGCATATTCCCTGATTATATCTCCTGTCCCGTCCGTGGACGCATCATCATGAACCAGAATCTCATACTCAAAGTCTGTCTTCTGCATCAGAAAACTGTCAAGAGCATGGCGGATGAACGCACTGTGGTTATAGGTGACACAGTTGATGCTTGCCATGATTTCACTGTTTGATCCGTCTCTCATACCTCAGTTCCTGCCTTTTTAAGTACCTTTGTCACGTATTCCTCATATTTTCTTGCAATATACATCTCTGTTACAAGGGGTAACGGCTCAATCTCCTCTCCTGTAAAACACTTCACATGGTTTGAGACGCAGTCATACCCCGCCATACAGGAAAATTCCACACCGCCTGAAAAACGGGGATTGCATTCCAGCATGGAGAAGGTTCCGTCTTCCCCTTCTATAAATTCAAAATTAACACATCCCGTGATCCCCAAAGCCCTGGCAGTCTCTTTGCATAAAGCTTCCAGAGCCGGATTTGAAAATACCAGAACAGAAGTGCCTGCACCGTTAGGGGTCCGCAGCAATTCCTTACGGCAGACAGCTGCCGACTGCCCGGTGTCCGCCTGCCGCACCACATCCACCGTGATGATACTTCCCTTAAAATAGGGCTGTACCACATAATCGTCCGGCTCACAGCCAGCAAGGAAGCGTTCCATCTCTTCCTGATCACGAAGATAGCACAACCCCTGACTGCTTCTTCCGTTATACGGTTTTACAACTGCCGGATAGGTAACAGACTCCGGAGAAATACAGCCAAGCATTCTGGTAGGTATGGGATTTCCAATACCATTTTCGGAGAGAAACTCATAAAGCTTCCTTTTGTCCCTGCAGATCGTTATGGTTTCTTCCGGCGATAAGCATAAAGTCACTCCGGCTTCCTTCAGTTTTTTTCTGTTGCGGTTCCACACATCCACCTCTGCATCGGTAAGGACAATCAGCCCATCGGCAGCTTCCTTCCTGCAGATACTGAGAATCTTTTCTGTGTACTGCTCTTCTTTCGTTGCAAGGGGCACCTGATAAAATGCGGAAACATTGGAAGAATCAGCAATCCATTCTGCCGGATATATATCACAACCGACCACCTTAAGCCCCATTTTTTTTAAATTTTTAATCACAATGTCAGCCGAAAATGATCCGATTGCGGTTACAACTGCAGTTTTCATACTTATTATTTTCCTCCCTGCGCGGCACTTAAAATTATTTCGCATATCCGGTCTACATCTTCAAGACACAGGTCTGCGTAAAGGGGCAAAGTCAGCACACTGTCTGCTGCTCTTTTTGCAATGGGAAGGTTAAGACCTAAAAAGCGCTCCCTGTAGCAGTCAAAATCAGTAATCAGCGGGTAGAAATATTTTCTCGCAAATATCTGATGGGATGCCAGCAGATCATACACCTGATTTCTGGATAGTGCGAACCCTTCAAATGACACAGGAAAATATGCATAATTCTGACTGATCCCCTGTTTTACCGGATTGAGACGGATACCGGCAACACCTTCTAAATGTTCCCTGTACCGTTTTGACACCAGCCTGCGCTTTTCAATGTTTTCATCCACATGACGCAGATTGCAGATTCCCATGGCTGCCTGAAATTCATTCATTTTTGCGTTGCCGCCTATGTATTCAACAGATTCTTTTCCGGTTATACCAAAATTCTTTAAGTAATTGAATAAAATCTCCAGCGAGGGATCTTTAAAAGTGACCGCTCCCCCCTCTATGGTGTTATACACCTTGGTAGCATGAAAGCTGAACATGGAAGCGTCTCCATAGGTTCCGATTCCGCGGTGATTCACCTCTACCCCGAATGCATGGGCCGCATCATAAATCACCTTTAAATTGTGTTTTTTTGCAATAAACTCTATTTTTTCCACATCACAGACATTTCCATACACATGCACAGGGAGAATAGCTGTTGTTTTCTCCGTAATCAGCGCTTCTATCTGATCTGCATCTATGGTATAGTCATCCTCTCTGATATCACAGAATACAGGAGTCAGATTATTTCTTACGATTGCATGGGTGGTGGAAGCAAAGGAAAAGGGGGTGGTAATTACCTCTCCGGTTAAGTTCATCGCCTGCAGCGCCATCTCAAGAGCCATATGTCCGTTCACAAACAGCAGAAGATTTTCCGCTTTTAAATATTCCTTCAGCTGATCCTTCAATCTGTCGTGAAATTCTCCCATATTGGTCATCCAGGCAGTTTCCCAGATCGGTTTGATCTCAGTAATAAATTCTTCGTAAGAAGGCATGGATGCCCTCGTTACCAGTATTTCTTTTTCATTTGGTATCATTCTGCCATTCTCCTCATTTTCCATGGGCCGCCTCCGGTCAGATAGAAAGCATCTGTCCAAGCGTTCTGACACGGGTACTTTTAAACAATTTGTATTTTAAAATGGTCTTTATTTTTCCGGCTCTGCTTCTTTTGCAAAGTTTTAGAAATTCTTCAAACAATTCTCTCTGATCAGGAGTCATGTACTGCCCGTAAATGGAAAGAAACGCTTTTGCCTGTTCAAATAAACTGCCGTAATTATCCCTTACTTTTTCCCGGCTGTTCCTTCTCTCCGACAGCTGTTTCATTCCGCTCTTTGCTCCTACCTGATTGCTTCCATGCTGCCGGTAGAGAACCAGAGGACGGTCAATGTAGGAGATTTTCCCAAAACAGCTTGCAATGAGACCAAACCACCAGTCGTGCATGATACATGTTTTTGGAATATCCACCATCAGATTTTTTAAAGACCTGTTAATCATCATGGTATTGCCTGTGATATTATTTTCAACCAGATAATGACTGGTTCGGTTATCATAAACTCCAATCTTCTGATATCTGGCCATGGAAGGGTAAAGAACCGCTCCCGCCTGATCTGCAACGGAAAGATCTGTATGAACCAGTAAAGGCATATCCCTGCCCCATTCTTTCTCCATTTTCTTCATCTCTGTGAATGTCACTTCTACTTTATCCGGCAGCCAGATATCATCCTGATCGCAAAACATCAGATATTCATCGGAAGCAGCTTTTAAAAGGCGGAAAAAATTATCCCTGGCACTGCCAGACGGCTTTATGTTTTTTAAACTTTTTATACGGTCCGGAAACCGGTTTTCATATTCTGAAATTATTTCAGGGGTCCGGTCAGTAGAACCGTCATCTGAAATTAAAATGGTAAACTCCTGATTCGTCTGACCAAGCAGTGATTCCATCTGTTCTTTTAGATATTTTTCCCCATTCCAGGCAGCCAAAAGTACTGTTATCATTCTATCCCTTCTTCCAACGCCATTTACCATGACATTCCCAGAATCTTTGTTAAAAACCAGATCTCAAACATGAGAAATTCCAGGAATCCTCTCGCAGCCAATTCCTGAAACCGGTTTATTTTTAGATATTTTTTATAGTAATGAAGCTTGCTTTTATGGAGCAGCGCCTGCTTCTTCAAGATCGAACTTACGGATTTATCAATGGATACGGAATGAAGATGGACATAGGTACGGTCAAGAAGAAGGAGTGTCCCATACCCCTTTGCCTTTAACTTATGTCCAAGGATCTTCTCTTCGTAATAAAGAAATACTTCCTCATCATAAAGCCCGCATGCCAGCAGAGCATCTGTATCAGCCAGCAATAAGGAGCCCGGAACTGCATCAGCCCAGGCACAGCGTTCTGTCCCCTCAGGCGAAGTTATCAAAAATGCACGTTTTCCCGGATTATCACTGAGCCACCGTTTCAACAAACGCCGTGTTACCAGTCCCGTATCCAGTAAATCCATGAACAGACCAGTAAGCTTCCATCCTGACAGACCTGTCCTGCCTTTTTGATCGACTGGAACTGCGGCCGTCACTGCAACAGTTTTGCCGGTCTGAAATGCTGCTTTCATGGCAGCAATCGTCTCCTCTGAAACCAGGACATCGGGATTGGCAATCAGAACATGGGTAGCACCAAGTTCCCTGTAAGCATAGCGGATACCCAGATTATTCCCATAGCCATATCCGCCGTTCTTTAAGGAGCTGACCACATGTATTCTGCCGTCACTTAATTCCTTCAATCGGGCGGCGGAATCATCAGTGGAATGGTTATCCACGATGACAATGGAGTCCAGAGAAGAATAATCTTTAATCGAACGAACCAGCCTCATGGTAGTATCGGCATCATTATAATTCAGGATGATACAGCTTACATTCATATCTTCTCCTTTTAAGATCCTTTTCTGGAATTCACCAGCTTCATTCCAAACCGGCTGCTGATAAAATCACGAAACGGCGGACACAAATAGGTACCGTAATTCATGAGATGATAAGCTGCCATATAAAACCGGTTTCCCTTCTCCTTTGGAGTTCCGGCCCAGGGAGTTTTTGCTAAATACTTCTCGTATGCTCTGCGGTAGTGGTTTAAATTTCCTTCCTTCCAGGGCCTTTCATCTCCCATGAAATGGAGAATCGCCGGATGTCTGCCTGCCTCTTTAAAGCCATTCTCAGTTATGAGTGCATACACCGGGGACAGCCGGACTAAATGCCGGTAATGGAAATACCGGTAATTCGTAAAGAAATTATATCGGGGAGACAATGGCCTGATTCTGCCCTTTAAGCTTCCGTTAATCGTATCCTGATCACCGGCAAACAGTTTTCCGTCCTTGGAACGGTAAAAGTCAAGAAGCAGCTTTTGAGCGTTCTCCTCTCTCCACCGGTTTAAATCAATCAGAAGCACCCCGGAATTAAAATAAGGTTCTTCCGGTCTTAATCCGATCTCTTCCTTAATACATGGATAAATGGTGGGTTCCATGACAGCGCCCAGCAGAAACGGGCCAAGATCCGCTTTCCACAGCTTTTCCAGAGAAGACAGAATAACGGTATCGCAGTCTAAATAAAGAACCCGTTCCACATGTTCAGGAAGCACCTCTCCCAAAAACAGGCGTGCCATAATGCTTAAATCAAAACCTCCTGTATCCACCTCATGGGAAAACCGTTCCTTTAAATTCCCCAGTTCTATCAAAGAAAGCTCCCGGTCAAATTCCTGTGCGATACCGGATAAACGGTCTTTGCTTTCCCTTGACAGTCCCATGGACAATACCCAGATATCAAGCGTTTCTATCTTTTTATTACGATCCAGAAGAGAATAGAGAGAAACTGCCAGATGTCTGGCAAACTTATCGTTGGAAGCGTAAACTACGTTCATAATAACCTCCCCGCATACCGATTTTTCCGTTGTATTGTACTATATCTGATTAGAAAAGTAAACAGCCGGGGGCTAGGGAAGAAGTGCGAGCTGGGATCTGGCCATATTGAAAGCAGACTCAATCACTTTATCCATGTCGTAATATTTATATTCTCCCAGCCTGCCTCCAAAGATAACCCGATCCTCTTTCTGGGCAAGTTGTGCATATGCCTGATACAACTTCTGATTTTTTTCATCATTAACCGGATAATAGGGTTCCATCCCTTCACTCCAGTCAACAGGGTATTCTCTGGTTATAACCGTCTTTTCCTGTGTTCCGAACTCAAAATGCTTATGCTCAATGATTCTCGTATAGGGAGTTTCACGATCTGTATAGTTTACAACCGCCACGCCCTGATAATTGTCTGTATCAAGCGTCTCAGTCTCAAATTTCAGACTGCGGTATTCCAGCTTTCCAAACCTGTATCCGTAAAAGGCATCGATCATTCCGGTATACACGATCTTTTCTCCCATACTGTCATACGTTTCCCTATGCTCCAGATAGTCCACGGAAAGCTCCACATCACAGCCCTCAAAAAGCTTGTCTGTGATTACATTATAACCGCCAATCGGAATTCCCTGATATAAATCATTGAAATAGTTGTTATCATAAGTAAAGCGTACAGGCAGCCGCTTAATGATAAAAGCCGGCAGCTCCCTGCAGTCTCTGCCCCACTGTTTTTCCGTATAACCCTTAACAAGTTTCTCGTAGATATCCGTTCCTACAAGGCTGATTGCCTGTTCTTCTAAGTTCCGGGGTTCTCCTGTAATTACCTGTCTCTGTTCATTGATCTTTTCCCTTGCCTGTTTTGGAGTTGACACGCCCCACATCTTGCTGAAGGTATTCATATTAAAAGGAAGGTTGTACATCTCACCTAAATAATTGGCAACCGGGCTGTTGGTATACCGGTTAAATTCCGCCAGTTCATTTACAAAATGCCAGACTCTGCGGTTGCTGGTATGGAAAATATGTGCGCCATACCGGTGTACATGGATTCCTTCTGTCTCCTCACAATACAGATTTCCTCCCAAATGATCCCTTTTTTCAAGGACCAGGCACTTCTTTCCCTGCTTTCCGGCCAGATAGGCAAATACGCCGGAGTAAAGACCGCCTCCGACAAGAACATAATCATATTTCTTCATTTTTACTCTCCCGTCATTTTATAAACTGCATTAATTATACTAAAGTCTGTAACAAAAGTAAACGCCGGTTCCATTTGCGGAATTCGAAATAATGATTGTCTGGGGACATGATCTGTTTTATAATTGAGATCAATTCATGAGGAGGAGGCACAATTATGGAAAATATCAGGGGCGCGTCGATGCAGTCTGCTTTGAGAAACGAATAAAATGACAGAAAAAAAAGGATCCCGCCTCTGTAAAAGAAGACAGGATCCCTTTCATTATCTGATCTTAATAAAATAACCGGTTTACCGCACTGAAGATACCCCGAATAGACGCTCTGGTGATGTTGGAACTGATTCCCACACCGTAAGTTGCCTTTCCGGTTTTTACATCAAGCAGATGGATATAGGATGCAGCCTGGGCTCCGGAACCGGATGTAAGTGCGTGTTCGTAGTAATCCAGCACCCGGATCTCGATACCAAGCTCCTTCTCCAGACCCTTCTGTACCGCATCGATGGGTCCGTTTCCCACACCCTCGAAGACTTTCTCCACACCATGGTCTGTGTAACGGACTTTTGCAAGAGTTGAGAACTCCACGTCTTCCTCTGCCTCTGTAATCTGGCTTTTTCTGAAATGGATTGGTTCCTTTCTCTCGGTGTAGCAGCTTTTGAACTCTTCCAGGATCTGCTCAGGCGCAACCTCACCCTGCTTTTCAGAAATTGCCTGAATGACATCAGCAAATTCCTTGTGCATACCCTTCGGAAGCTTGAAGCCATAGAACGTATCCATAACAAATGCTACGCCGCCTTTGCCGGACTGGCTGTTGATCCTGACAATGGGCTCATACTGCCTGCCAATATCGGAAGGATCGATAGGAAGGTAAGGTACCTCCCAGAACGGATTCTTCCTTTCATGCATCGCCTGCATGCCTTTATTAATGGCATCCTGGTGAGAACCTGAAAATGCAGTGAAAACAAGTTTGCCGGCGTATGGATGTCTGGGTTCCACTTCCATCTTGGTACAGCGCTCGTAAACATCCACGATTTCACGGATATTCTCAAGATGAAGTTCCGGATTAATGCCCTGGGAAAACATATTATAGGCAACTGTTAAAATATCCACGTTGCCGGTACGTTCTCCATTCCCAAGCAGGGTTCCTTCCACACGGTCTGCACCTGCAAGAAGAGCCAGCTCAGTGGCCGCTATTCCCGTTCCCCTGTCATTGTGGGGATGAACGCTTAAAATAATGCTGTCACGGTTTTTAAACCGGGAATTCATCCATTCAATCTGATCGGCATATACGTTGGGAGTTGTCATCTCCACAGTAGAAGGAAGATTGAAGATAATCTTCTTTTCCGGAGTTGCTTCCCAGGTATCCTGCACAGCCGTACAGATATCAAGGGCAAATTCCAGCTCTGTTCCGGTAAAGCTTTCAGGAGAATACTCAAGTACAACCTCTCCCTTAAAATCCTGCATATACTGTTTCACCCACTGGGTTCCCTGTACTGCGATCTCTTTAATCTCATCCATCTCTTTGCGGAATACCACATCACGCTGTAATGTAGATGTGGAATTGTAGATATGAACGATTGACTTCTTTACTCCCTCCAGGGCCTCAAATGTTCTCTTAATCAAATGCTCTCTGCACTGGACCAGAACCTGAATCACCACATCATCGGGAATCAGCTTCCGTTCCACAAGCTGCCTTAAGAAATCAAACTCAATCTGGGAAGCAGCGGGAAATCCCACTTCAATCTCCTTAAAACCAAGTTTAACCAGAAGGTTAAACATCTCAATCTTTTCTTCCACCACCATAGGCTCAATAAGAGCCTGGTTTCCGTCTCTCAAATCCACACTGCACCAGATCGGCGCTTTCTTAATCTCCCTGCACGGCCATTGTCTTTCCGGATAGTTCACTACCGGTACCCGCTTATATCTTTCATAATTCAACATGTCTGATCTCCTCCATATTCCTTTTTCTCTGTATTTCCTTCATAAAAAATCAGTCCAGGCTTTGGAGTCGATAAATCACGCTGTATTTCTTGACAATGAACAACGTGGGTTTTAAAGGTCTAACCCCATCTATCATCATTCCTTTGCATTATAATCACATGCCGTGCTCTGACAAACCACCACGGTAAAGTGTTATGCTATTATAGCACGAGTAAAAATGACTTACAACAAAAACTTTTCAAACCAATAAAATCTTTTACCTGCTCATCTGTAAAAGCTTGGTCTTTAATTCCCCTTCCATACGGGCAAGCTCTGCTTCTGCTTCTTTCCGTTTCGCTCTTCCCTCTGCCTGAATACGCACCACTTCATCAAGGGTTGTAATCAGGGATTCATTAGTCTTTTTAAGAGTTTCCATGTCCACAATTCCACGCTCTGACTCTTTAGCCGTCTCGATGGTTGCAGTCTTTAACACCTCTGCATTCTTGCGCAGCAGTTCATTGGTCATATCGGTGACTTCTCTTTGTGCCTTTGCCGCCTGCTCGGAATGATTGATTCCGATGGCAAGAACCATCTGACTCTTCCAGAGAGGGATGGTGTTGACAAGAGTTGACTGGATCTTTTCTGTCATTAAGGTATCATTATTTTGAACCAGCCTGATCTGAGGTGCCATCTGAATGGAAATCATACGGGTCAGTTCCAGGTCATGGATTTTCTTTTCAAATCGTCCGCACATGGCAGACAAATCATTGGCTGCCTGGGCATCTTCCGGAAGACCGCTTTTTGCTGCCCGGTCCATTAAAAGCGGGAGTTCTTCCTGCTGGACCTTTAAAAGCTTTCTCTTGCCTGCCAGAATATACATGGTCAGTTCTTTAAAATAAGTAGCATTTAACTCATACATCTTATCTAAGAGGGCAATGTCCTTTAAAAGCTGAATCTGGTGATTCTTAAGAATCTTGCAGATCTGGTTGACATTGGTCTCTGCAGAGGCATACTTGGCCTTCATACTGTCAAGCCGGTTCGCGCTCTTTTTAAAGAAGCCGAAAAAGCCTTTTTCCTCTTCTTCCGTTTCAAAGCTTTTTAATTCCGTCACCACATTAGTGAGCATCTGGCCAACTTCACCCAGATCCTTAGACTTTACATTGTCAAGAGCAGACTCGGAAAAGTCAGCAATCTTTTTTTGAGCTCCGGCACCATACTGAAGTACCATATTGGAATCTTTTAAATTGATTTTTTCTGCAAAATCAGAAACCAGACGCTCTTCTTCCGGGGTAAGCTCCGGAACCGGATCAGCCTCAGCAGTGATTGTTTCATTGCTTTTTAAAAGCTCATTCCCTTCTTTCACACCTTCTGTCTGTTCAAATGGTGTCAGCGTAAGCTGGGGCGCTTCTTTTATCATCTCTTCCATATCCTTACTCATTCTTTGTTCCTCCTGTAAAATCGCTTCCGGTCCAGCCAGCCTTCTTTAACATGGTCTGGAGCACCGATGCATCAGTGGTAATGTCCATGGCCGCGTCCTGGTAAAGATCGTCAAGCAGCCTTTCAAATGCCTGATTGATGGTGTCAAGAGTTCCCTCTATCTCCCTTTTTGCACTGACAATATTATTCCCCTCTATCCCCGTGCTTTCAAAATCCCTGTATGCATTGACCAGCTTTACAGTTGTGGGAAGGTAATAATCCATAAACTGCTCCATCTCACCCATCTGCTCCGGATGCTTTAAAACGGTATCAAAAATTCTCTGTATTACATCTTCCAGCATGGATATCTTCCGGGAAATGACTTCTCCGGGAATCGCATCATTGGCTTCTCTTAATATTCTTAAATAATCTCTTCCCTGGGTCATCATCTCCTGAAAAGCCTTGTTTTCCTGAAAGGCATTATCTGAAATCTGACTCAGTTCTTCTTCTTTTTCCCGCTCCTTTAATGCCTTCTGGCATTCCAGATACTGGTTATAAGTGGCTTCGCTTAAGATCAGGCAGGTTTTCTGCTCGTCTAAATACGCATGAGGGAAAATACCAAGCTTCATCATTTTCTCCACGTCTTTTAGTACATATTCACGGGATTTCCCAACACTTGCCGCCAGTTCTTCCAGATTGGAATACATCCGTTTTTCTGACTGTTTGGCATAGATCCGGGCTCTTTTTAATCTTCCGTTTACAGACAGTCCGGCAAAAAGCATACACCCGGAAGCAATGAAAGCCGCCAGAAGGAATGTAAAAGCGCTGGCTGCCGCCCATGCAACAGGCCTTAACATCAGGGAAACAAAAAGAGCAGCAAGTATGGCGATAAAATCCAAGCCCAGAAAGATACTTCCGAAAATGGTTAAAAGTATTCCGGATACACGCCCCTGCTGGTTGATCCTGATCTCCTGCCTGCCTGTTCCGGCCGAAGAACCGCCTGTCCGTTCCTTTACGGAACGGCTGGTCTGAAACGCCCTGTATCCAGGTCCGTCATCTGTCTCGTCCCCCGACTCACCGCTTTCGCTCCTGTTATCCCGCCCCTGCGTCCGGGTAAAGCCTTTCGTACCTTTTACCAGCTGGCTTCTTGCTTCATCAAGCGCAAAATTTACGGAATCGGATATGATTCGGTTCAGCTGGTTAAAATCTCTGGAATCAATGGCACTTTGCACCGTACTGCGGATTTGTTCTCCTAAGTTTGATTTATCTTTTTTATCCATATTTCCGATCTCCCAAAATAAATTTGCAGATACGTACAATCATACCATGAATTGTTGTCATTTACAATCAGACACCTTTATAAATACTGAAAAAGTCATTGAAAAACCGGCTTTTACTCACGGTTTTCAATGACTTATATTTACAATCAGGAAATGACGTGTCCCCTTGCTTTCATCACATCAATCACCTGTTCCACGTACTTCTCGCAGGTTTTCAGATCCGCAGCTTCTACCATTACACGGACAACCGGTTCCGTACCAGACTGGCGCAGAAGAATCCTTCCGCTGTCTCCAAGGCCTTGTGCTGCTTTTTCCACTTCTGCCTTCACGGCTTCATCATCCTGGGCTGCTGTCTTGTCATGTACACGGACATTCTTTAATACCTGTGGATAAATTTCCAGCTCAGATACCAGCTTTCCCAGGCTTTCTTTCTTTTCAAGGATCACTTCCATCACTTTTAAGGATGTTAGGATTCCGTCTCCGGTAGTGGCATGTTTGCTGAATATAATATGACCGGACTGTTCGCCACCCAGACAGTTTCCATAGGTAACCATGTTTTCATAGACGTATTTGTCTCCAACAGCGGTTTTCTCATATTCAATGCCTTCCCGGTCCAAAGCTTTGTATAATCCGAAATTAGACATCACGGTCGTTACCACTTTGTTATTTTTAAGGAGTCCCTGCTCTTTCATATATTTACCGCAGATATATAAAATTCCGTCTCCGTCAACCACATTTCCGTTCTCATCCACTGCAAGACAGCGGTCCGCATCTCCATCATAGGCAAATCCCACATCTGCTCCCACTTCCTTAACAAACTTTACAAGCTGATCCATATGAGTGGAACCGCAGCCGGTATTGATATTCAATCCGTTGGGTTCATTGCTGATTACATGGGTTTCTGCACCAAGAGCATCAAATACGTTCTTGGCAATAGCGGAGGCACTTCCGTTGGCACAATCTAACGCCACCTTTTTATTTTTAAAGGATCTGGTTGCCGTAGAAATCAGATATCCGATATAGCGGTTTCTTCCTGCAGCAAAATCCACGGTTCTGCCGATCCTGTCCTGTGTGGCAAATGGAAGTTCTTCCATCTCTCCATCTAAATATCTCTCTATCTCTGTAATTACTGACTCTTCTAATTTCTCTCCCTTTTCATTGATCACTTTAATTCCATTATCGTAGTATGGATTATGGCTGGCAGAGATCATGATGCCGCAGGAAAAGCCTTCTGTACGGACAACGTAGGAAACGCTGGGAGTGGTGGTTACATGAAGCAGATACGCATCGGCTCCTGACGCAGTAAGACCTGCCACAAGGGAATATTCAAACATATAGCTGCTGCGCCTTGTATCTTTTCCGATTACGATCCTGCATACCTCAGCCGGCTTTTTCCGTCCATAGTACCAGCCTAAAAAGCGGCCTACCTTAAACGCATCCTCAACAGTCAGCGTAACATTTGCTTCTCCTCTAAAACCGTCGGTTCCAAAATATTTTCCCATTTTATTATTCTCCTTTAAAAATCTGCGGTGATACAAAGTGATATGTACTATACCATATTAATGCCCTGTTTTCAAATTAAGGGACTAAAGCTGCATAAAGAATGGTTCTTGCATCATCAAATTCATAGCTGCAGGTGACAAACGACCAAAGAGTCTCAACCGGCTCCTGGGGTGCCTGATAGAACATACCGTTCTTTGTCATCTCGTCAACATATGACTGAAAGCTCTCATCCGATTCAAATTTCGTTTTTCTGCGGATTCCGGACGCATCTGTATAAAGCACAGTGACCGGACGCAGATGAAATTCCCGCTGCGGTGTATAGATTACAATGTTCTGATGGGCACGGTAAAAAGACTCATCCTTATATTTTATGATATCCTTAAACATGGATCCATTTTTCATATGATGCCCGTAAATTATGTTATGCCTTCCGGAAAAATCAGGTTCACTGTCACAGTCAAGAAATATGGCTCCTGACGGATTCTTCTTCCCTTCAAAATCCGTATCCAGGTAAGTATCGTTATTGTCAGTACGGACTATGGGGTAATCGATGCTGGTATCTTCGATGCGGATCCAGCCAACGATGTCCGGGTTGATCTTTCGCAGTTCATCAAAAGAAATGGGGGATACATAAGGTTCTTCTTTTTTTATCTCTGTGTCTGATTCAGCAGTAACGCTTTCTTCCTGTCCCCCGGCCAGCTCAGCAAGACTTTCGTAAAGGTGTTTAGAATCCTGCTTTTCCCGGTAATCAGAATAAAGTACTCCTGCCCCCGCTGCCAGAAGCAGGAAAGCAAATGTGAGAATTCCTGTTGACATTTTTTTTCTATTCATGGCACTCTCCTGCTTTCTTTTTTATATTCTTCTGCTTCAGTATAGCTTATTTTAATAAAAATCTCAATCTTTTATAAGCTGCGCTAGACTTTTAACGTTTTTTTCTATATACTAAGGAAAGAAAATGTTACTTTGGAGAATATTATGAAAAATCAAGAGACGATCATTTATGTGAACATGCTAGGCGGGTTCTCCGTTACCATCGGAGACAAAATAATAGTTGATCAAAATAATCAGGCAAAAAAACCTTGGAGTCTTTTGGAGTATTTAATTACTTTTCGGGGAAGGGATATTCCTGTTGAGGAATTAATCGACCTGTTTTGGAAAGATGAAGCCAGCAACAATCCTGCCGGCGCTTTAAAGACTCTGATGTTCCGCGTCCGAAAGCTCCTTGAGCCTCTTGGACTTCCAACTCAGGAACTGGTATTTCAAAACAGAAAAGCTTACGGCTGGACAAGGGAGCTTACCACCGTGTGTGACACGGACAAGTTTGAAGAGCTTTGTCTTCAGGCTGAAAGCAAGGAATTTCCGGAAGAGATACGCCTGAAGCTGTCAATGGAAGCATTTAATCTTTATAAGGGAAACTTCCTTCCAAAATCTGAATGGGAATCCTGGGTGATTCCGATTCACACCTATTATCATACCCTTTATCAGAAATTAGTGAAAAAAATCCTTTTGATGTTAGATGACCGGAAGGATTATCCAACAATGATTGATGTCTGCCAGCAGACAATCTCCATCGATCCGTATGGGGAAGATGCCCATTATTATCTGATTTATGCCCTGTATCAGAGCGGCAACCAGATGATGTCCCTGGAGCATTATAAACGGGTAAACGACATGTTCTACAACGAGTTTGCCATCACTCCCTCCATTCGCTTTAAAGAGCTGTATAAGATGATCAGCGACAAAAAGCATGGAATAACCATGGATTTAAGCACCATCAGGGAGATCCTTTTAGAGGGAGGAACCAATAAGGGAGCATTTTGCTGTGAGCCTTCCGTATTCAGGGATATCTACCAGCTGGAGGCCAGAGCCATCGAACGAACGGGAGATTCCATCTTTTTATGTCTGCTTACCATCAGCAATTTAAAGGGAGAATTATTGAAGCCGGCGGTTCAGACCCGTGCCATGGATGAACTGGGCAGTTCCATCCGTAATTCCCTGCGCAGAGGAGATGTTTACAGCAGGTACAGTGTAAGCCAGTATTTAATGCTTCTTCCTACTGCAACCTATGAAAACGGAGAGATGGTTTTAAAACGGATTATCCAGAATTTTAAAAAGGAATATTCCCGGAAAGATTTGTCCATTACCTATTCTCTTCAAAGTGTTCTGCCTTTTAAATGAGGTGATACCTCTCTATTAATACCTACTACAGGAGGAATATGATGTTACAGGATGATTTTATTACACTGACGCTTCAAAAGCAAAAAAACATTGCGCTGATCGCCCATGACAACGAGAAACATGCATTAATCGAATGGTGCACCGAGCATAAAGAGATCTTAAAGAACCATGCGCTTTGCGGTACGGGTACGACTGCCCGCATGATTACAGATCAGACAGGCCTTCCGGTAAAAGGCTACAACAGCGGTCCTTTAGGCGGTGACCAGCAGATTGGTGCAAAGATTGTGGAAGGCCGCATTGATCTGGTTATCTTTTTCTCCGATCCTCTGACTGCACAGCCTCATGATCCGGACGTAAAGGCACTGCTTCGAATTGCCCAGGTTTATGATATTCCAATTGCCAATACCAGAGCAACCGCTGATTTCATCATTACCTCTCCTCTCATGGAAAATACTTATGAACATCAGGTAATTAATTTTAATAAGAATATAGCAGACAGAGCAAAAACGTTATAAGTTTTTATTAATAGTACAGGCTATACATGTTTCCTTTGTAGAGTCTGTACTATTTATTTATCTTTCTGCCCCAGTAAAATATCCGCAATTCTTCTGCTGGCTTCCCCATCTCCATATGGATTGCCTGCGTTGCTCATCCTGTTATATAAATTGTTATCATTCAGCAAACCGGATACCGAATTATATATCCTCTCTTCTTCAATCCCAGCCAAAAGCAATGCTCCTGAATCAACGCCTTCCGGACGCTCCGTTGATTTGCGCAGAACCAGCACCGGTTTTCCTAAGCCTGGTGCTTCTTCCTGTATCCCTCCGCTGTCTGTCAGAATCAGCGCAGCTCTTGCAAGAAAGTTATGAAAATCTATTACATCTAAGGGTTCAATCAGACGGATCCGTTCCTCTCCGGCGAATACAGAGCCGGCAATTTCCCTGATAAGCGGATTTAAGTGAATGGGATAAATGACCTTAACATCAGGATACTTCTCTGTTATCCGTTTTACGGCACGAAAAATCTGCCTCATCGGCTCCCCTAAGTTTTCCCTTCTGTGAGCAGTGAGTAAAATCAGTCTGCTTCCAGATGCCCATTCTAAAAGTTCATGGCTGTAATCCGCTCTGACCGTAGTTTTCAGCGCATCGATCCCTGTATTACCCGTGACAAATATGGTGGAAGGATTCTTCCCCTCACCAATCAGATTCTGCCTGGCCTTTTCTGTCGGGGCAAAATGATAATTTGCTATGATACCAATTGCCTGTCTGTTAAATTCCTCAGGATAAGGCGAATAAATATCATAAGTCCTTAACCCGGCTTCTACATGCCCTACGGGAATCTGTAAATAAAAACAGGCAAGTGCACAGGCAAATGCTGTTGACGTATCCCCATGAACCAGAACCACATCCGGTTTTTCTTTTTCCAAAACGCCGCTGATTTTATTTAAGATACTGATGGTAATTTCAAAAAGTGTCTGTTTTTCCTTCATTATGGAAAGATCATAGTCCGGTTCAATTAAAAACGCGTCCAGAACCTGCTTTAACATGGATTTATGCTGTCCTGTTACACAGACACATACCCTGGCTTCTTCCCTGCCTCTCAGTTCCAGTACCAAAGGACACATTTTTATGGCCTCCGGTCTTGTCCCAAATACAAGCATGATACTTTTCACGGATTAAACTCCTTTCATTCAGCGGATTTACCTGTATACTCATAGGCCAGCATTGCCATAACCTGATCAAATGACGCAATCCCGCTTCCGTCTTCCATACCAAAAGCTCCGTAATAAGGGGAAGCAGTATCCATAATTCTCATTTTTTCTATTTTTTTAAGAGCTTTCCCCTGGAGTCTTTTATCCCCCTTAACCTCCCCAATCATCGCGATCAGAGCATAAACAGCTGTTGAATCATACTGATAGCCTTCTACAACCGTACCATCTGTTTTATAACGCGCTTTCACTCCTCCTGCATCCATTTGCGCCTTTAACCAGGACATTGAATCATCCGGCAGCAGCCCGGCTTCTGCTAAATGAAGCAGCGTAATCATGGCTTCTGCAGCATTTAAATCATCGGAAGCATAGGAATTTGTACTATAATGATACCAGCTGTAATACAAAGGAAAGCTATCGCTTATTTTTCCGCCAAGAATCAGCTTTTTGGCCGATTCATAAGGTTCTGCGAATTTGTCATCCCGGTCTGCCAGCCGGGACATCGTCTGTAAGTCACCATAACAAAGAGTAAAGCGGTCTGCATACTTCCTATAACGGGCATCATAGAAATCCACGTAATTTCTGTTGTGAAGTCCGTATTTTGCTATTTCTCCGGAATAATCGTTTATCAGCTGGTCATAACCGCCCCATAAATCATTTGCAGAAAGAAGTGCACCCATGATCCGGAAATCATCCATAAGCGAATTCACCTCCGACGGCTTATCTCCGTTTACTTTCCATGCTGTTAATCCGTTTGGGCGCATCATTCCTGTGATGTAAGAAAGCGTTTTTTCAAACAGCTGCTGATCCTTTCGCAATAACGCATATTCCAGCATCACTCCCTGTGTTTCGCTTAATACATCGCTGTTTATGGCATTCCCCTGAGAAGGATCATAGGTAGTATGAACACCTCCCCTGTCATCCATCAGATTGCCCAGTACAAAATCACCGGTCACTTTTGCGCTTCCTTCTGTCAGATCTTTCAGATATCCCTCAAACACAGAATTTTTTACAATCGGCTTTGTGCTCCATGCCCGTATCACCCCATGCTCATCCAGAAACAATGTGGTTGGGATGGCATGAATACCGAGTTCGTTATAGGCAGACAGCCCTTCGTCATAGTAAGTATTCAAACTGATCCTCTGATCTGATAAATACTTTTTTGCCGTTTCTTTTGTCTCCTTTTTGTTATCTGTTTTATTCACCAGGATATAATTGATGTCTCCATAATTTTTTGCGGTTTTTAAAAATTCATTTATATGTGAAAGCTCGTTTTGGCAATCCGGACACCAGCTGGCCCAAAAAGTTAATATAGCCGGCTTTCCCTCAAATTCTTTTATGGATATTTTTTTTCCTGTCTCACTGGTAAAACCGATATCAGGAATTTTTTCATTTAAATTGCAGTATTCCGGCAGGATTGCCGTAATATCGTCAAGAGAGGTTTCTTCTGCGCTCTCCTTCTGCCTCCTTAGCAGCTCTTCTTCCTTATTGAAATAATGAGACAGTAATAGCAGACCGCCTGCAGTGAATACCGTCAGTATGCAAAGAATGATGATTAATGCCTTCTCCGTTCTGCTCCCCGGCAGAGCCTTTTTCATATGGTATGTCCCCTTTCGTTACGTGCCGCTTCTGTATGGTCCAGTTTAACCTGTTCCAATTCTTCCTTCAGTTTTGTATACCCTTCCAGAAGATCATTCTGGTTTTTCTCAAGTTTTTTGATTTTATCCAGTATTTCTTCCAGCTCAGATACCTTTTTATCCTCCTGCAAAGAGGTCTCATCCTGCGGACTTTCGGGAGCGGGTTGTATCTCAACATTTTTATGCGGTACCCTGCCTGTTTCAGCAATTTCTTCCAGCTCCAGGATTAATTCTTCAAGATCTGTGTTATCAAATTTCGTTTTTTCTTCCTGAAATATCTTCGGCGCAGGATTATGCTCTGCACTTTCTCTAATAGGAATTTCGTCAGCTGCAGAAGCTGTATTCCTCTCAGGGAGAGTTTCAGCTGCAGTAACCACGCTTTTATCTTTTTTTAACATATCAGGTCCCATATAACCTTCCGAAACAGTGACAGTTACATTGCCATTCCGTATGGCAGACTGCATATCAAATGAATTGGTCATACTTTTATAACGCTGCTCAATGGCTTTATGTTCTTCGATTTCAAATTGCTTTAATACGGCCTCTTCTCTCGTCTGCTGGTTTTCCTTCTGCTGCCGTTCCAAATCTGATGCTTTTACAAACGTCACAGCATTCTCAAAAATATATTTTATTCCAACAGATGCAATAATTATGAAAACCGGCAGAACATGAAAATGATACCTGTTCTGGCTTTCAACCATAAGATGTATGGCTGCCGTTCCAAGATAAACCAGAACCAGAACATAGAGGGCGGAAGCGCTCCTTTGCAGCAGATAAATCAAAGTCAGAAAGGAAAAGAGCGCAGCCACCAGATAAGCAATCTGGTTGGCACTTTTCATTTGATTCAGAAATACTGCCCGGTTTGGGGTCAGCTCATTTTGTTCTTTTAAAAAAGCCAGATTCCAGTCAGCACCATAATTATCATTTCCCCAAAGTAATTCATATTTTTTTATAACAAGGTTAAATACCCCGCCCGGATCAGCTGTAAGCCGTTGGTACGCTTTATTCCGGCACGCAAGCTGTGCCTGGATTGGAGAACCGGTCCGTTCCAGATTTTCATATAAGAACCTGGAATCATCTTCATTCCATCCGCCATTGGAATCCGCATTAAGTCCCACCAGCAAATTATATCCAAAGGACTGGCTGAAGGAAGGAATTGACTGATTGATAGTAAGTTCTATATCTGTATTAATGATACTTGATACAGTCATATAAGCCGCCAGAATCAGTGCTGCCCGCAGCCAGCCCTTAGCCAGAAATCTCACCCAGATGGAAATGCTGTTGATCGGTATTCCCGGTAATCTGGTCTTAATGGGTATCAAAAATAATAGGACTGCTATCAAAAGTATCAGAGCCATAGGGCGGATTGCGGCTGTCACTGCAATCATACAGCCGAGCAGAATATGAAGAAGAACCCCTCTGACCCCATGCTTTGTGGCACCATCATAATCCATGACCAGATGTAGAAAAAGCAGAACACATAAATAAAAGAAAAAGGTAAACGAGTACTCGGCAGCCAGCATATTGATATAGAGGATTTGGGAGGGCCAGAGCGCCGCAGCTGTAAGCGCTGTCAATCCTGCCATTCTGCCTCCCAGCCGTCTGGCGATCCGGTAAATTAAAAATACAGTTCCTACGGAAAACAGGACATTTGCAGCCTGTCCGTGCCATATACTAGTCCCAAATACAACAAAAATAATCTTTAAAATATAACTATACCCTAATATATGGGAAACATCCCGATATAGCTGCAATATCCCTCTCCCTTTTCCTGAAGAACTCCATCCTTTAACATTTTAGCAATCTCATAGTAAGTCTTATAATCAGATTCCAGATCCATGGGCAGTTCCCGTATCACAAAAACTCTTGCGGCAAATGCAAGGATCAGAATCAGGAAAACATAGACCACCTCCATACCAGAGAAGTATTTATAATACTTCCGAAGCTTTGCGGTAATTCCTATTCTTGCAGACAGCAGCGCAAAGAAATTTACTCCGGCCCAGGTGAGGAAAAAGAAAAGAATGAGCATTCCTTTCATTGCATAAGGATACTCCTGATTGCCCTGTACATCAGAAACGCCGGTAATCAGGATATATGCCATGCCTGCAATTGATAATGCAATGCAAAAACTATAAAACCAGTTTTTCTCTAATTTCACCCTTTTCCTCACCCCTTCCCCAAAGTATCCGTTTATTCTTCATTCTTTTTTCTGTATGAGCGCATCCGCAGCAATATTATGATTACTGCAAGCAGCATTAAAAACATGGCTGATGTTGCAATAGCTGTAAATACAAGGGATCTCCTATTCCTGACCAGTTTTTCGGCAAGAGTCGGCCCCTCCTTACCTTCCTCATCCTTTATAAACTTAAGAGCCGTAATATTCTGACTGGCATCTATAATGACGCAGTCCTTTTTCAGTTCTTCTCTCTTACTGCTGTCTCTTAGATAATCAAGAAGATTCTTAAGGGTTTCATCGTTACTTCCAGTCAGAACCAGCATGCCCCTGTTAAGGGAATAAGGCGATTTTAACAGCTGCATAATCCCGATCTTCCCTGCATATTCCCTGGATAAAACCAACTGCTCATTGCTTTCAAAGGAGGCACCGTCCTGTGCAAACTTAAATGCCAGATTATTGTTAATCTGGGAAATAAAAGCATTCCCATTGCGTGTACCTGCTGTAATGATATTGTAATCTCCCTCCTTCCCATTAAATTCGCCCGCTCTTTTCACAAGAATGGTTCCATAGGGTTTTGCCTCCTCACCATACATTGCCAGTGTCTGTCCAAGCAGATTCAGTTCAACAGAAGTCGGTTCATCACTGAGAATCAGCAGCACATCATTAAATTTTCCATTTCTGCTAAACGGAGATACTCTGGAATCAAAAGACAGCGTAATATCAGCAGCAGGCGGCAAAAATATGGCAGATTCTCTGGAGACATAAGCCCATGGCATGTCACTCTGTCTGGGGGTGCAAAGCAAATCAGGAAGTTCCAAATCAAATGTTATTTTTAAACTGGACGCAGATGTTCCTGTCACATCCCCCGGCATCTCAAATGTCAGCTCATCTCCGGAAGCCTTTTCCTGGCTGAGGCGTTTGCTGGCGCAAGGCACATCTCCCCAAAATACAGTGATCAGAGAACGTTTAAAATCCAGATTTTCACTGTAGCGGAACTTTAAAACTGCCTTACCGCCCTGTGCCAGTACAAAATCTTTTGACACAGGAAGATAGATATATTTCTCCTGATGAAACGGTCCTACATAGGAAAGCCCGCTTCCCATTATATCCTCAAGAGTATAGTTCCACGCAGTCATATCACTTTGTTTTGCTGCATTCACCGCCAGCTGCCCGCTTCCCTTTTCTATGACTGCAAGATTTCCAGTCTCCTGCTTGCGGCGGTTCTCATCCATGAGCATGTCAGCTGCCTCCATAAGGCTTGAATCATCATTTGAAGTGATTATGAGCAATGGTTTTGCATTGGAATCATCGATAAAATTTACAATTGCATTTCCTGAGGAATCCGGCGCCTTTGTGATTTTATCTTTATATTCGGAAGGCAGATCGTTATAATCCGATATAAGTATAGTTTCTGATGGCTGATAATTCTTTAAATCAGATATCCGGCATAGTTCAATATCATTTCTTTTCCCGGTATGCTTACTCAAATCGGCCATCAGGTTCATGGCGGCAGCGACTTCCCCTGATGCGGCTTTATCAGATACAGCAATCACCAGCCCTTTACCAGCCGGCTCATAAGCTGCCATAAACGGATAGGGGTAATAGGAAATCCTGTGTTCAGGATCCCTGCTTTCATATCCGCATCGGATATAGGATGTATCTGCAATGCTCAGCCAGTTGGCATCTGAATAATCGTCCACACAGCCCTGTTCATCAAAAAGTCTTGCATAAGCAGATACAGAAAGCGAATTAAAACCGGTATGAACCTGATCCATGGGAATCTTCACATAGAGAATCTGGGAATTACCATCTTTGTACTCCAATTTGTAAGACTGAACAGGGACATCATTGACAGAAAAGGTAACGGATGATGCCGCGCTCTCAATGAGCTGACTGACATCATACTGTATTTTTGCATATACATACTTTGTATCCCAGTAATCTTCCACATAAAAATACAGATCTGTGGAAGAATAAATTCCTTTCAGCGTTTTCCTGTAGAAAAAGGTATCCTGGGTATGACTGACAGGCTCGTACACAGGTTCATTCTGGTCTGGTATCTGAGCTAGGTCAGGATCTGCTGCTGGCAGAACGTTTAACTGGTCCTCTTTTTGAGCTTCAGGCGTGTCAGGCTGGCTTTCCTGCTGTACGCTCTCCTGTGTAGTTTCCTGAGTTTTTCCAGGTTCAGGAACATTTGCATTGGAGCCGTATGCAGCCAGAGGATTTGTTATCACGATAAACAGCAGCAGAAAGGCGGTTGATATTTTCCGCGGCGCCGCTGTTTTTTTCTTATGTTTATCCGTCAATGTTGTCATATTCGTCTCCTTACTTCCACATCTGCTTCGTATTTTTTGTAACTGTCTCTGCCAATTCCTCAAAACGCTCCGTCTTGTCCCAGACTGTCTCCCTTTGATAAAGTGCATCCCGGATTCCCTGAATCATGCCATTTGCTACAACCAGTACCCACATTTTTGCATAAGTAAACAGCATGACAAATGTAAGCAGTATATTATTCAAATTAAATTCATTTCTTTCTACAGATAAAGTAATTGCTACATTTAATACAAAAAGTAAAATTGCCATCTCCCACAGCAGGGAAGAAAATCCGCCCAGGGTAACATGACCAAGCCCAAGAATTCCAATGATAAATATCATATCCGAGAAAATAAGAGAGCTGAACATCATCAGATAAACCAGGGCATAATAGATCACATCCAGTCTCATGATTCCTGCCTCAGGATCAAAGGCATATTTAAAATTACTTTTTAAAACATATAAATTGCCTTTTACCCACCGTGTTCTCTGCTTAAACCACTGTTTCAGTTTCTGAGGTTCCTGCTCCCAGGTGACTGCCTGAGGTATAAATTTGATATAATAACCCATTCTGTATAAACGAAAGCTGATCTCTGTATCCTCTGCAAGTGCATTTACATCCCACCCGCCCATCCGGTCAATCAGTTCCCGGCGTATCACGTAATTTGTTCCAGGTATGGTACACAATTTAAAAAAGAAGTACCGCCCTGCCTGGTTCATGCACTGATAAGCCAGAGTTTCTATGTTTACAAACCTGGTCAGCAGAGATGCATATTTATTTCTGGTACGGAATTTGCCAATTACAGCTCCCAGCCTGTCGTCTGACATAAGATTCTCCACAAGAATCCTAAGGGCCTGTTTTTCCGGTGTATTATCCGCATCATAGATGGCTATTACGGAGCCAGAGGCCATAGAAAGTGCGATATTTAACGCATTGGATTTTCCTTTTCCTCCTGCTACATGATCCGTATTGATGATAATAATTCTGGCAGACGGATTCTTTTGCTGAATGGTTTTTAAAACCTGGGCTGAATCATCGGTAGAATTGTCATTCACCACGATGATCTCATACCGGTCCTTTGGATAATCAAATTTTAATAAAGCTTCCATCGTTTTTCTCAGCACAATACTCTCATTGTGGGCAGGAACCATAACCGTCACCATGGGATATTCCAAAACCGGCTGATGCCCGTCCGTACGGTACATTCCCATAATATAGATATAACCCCCTATGGAAAGTACAATATTTAAAAACAGCAGACTCCAAATGGCAAAGATTGAATAGATTGCGAGAACATCAATAAATGACATGGCCCCTCCCTAATCATGAAAGAAATAGTTTTTCCTGTTTCTATACCTGGCCCAGAGAATCAGCAGCAAAAAAAGTACCGAAGTAAGTCCCACTGCAATGACCAGTCTCCTGCTCTGGGAAGTTAAATCCCTGGAAAACCGCTGAAGCATATTGCGGCGGTAATTATAACGGTCCGGATAAACAGAAGGCGTAAATTTTAAATCCATTTTTTTATTATTCAGAATCAAATCCCCGTTTTTATAAGTCATCAGCTGCTTATCCAGCCAATAACCATGTTCCATATCCCAGAGGCTTTTAAACGGAACGAACGAGTCCCTGCAGGCTTTTACTTTTCTTTCAATTTCCTCATAATCCTCCTGCAGGCTGATGGGTAGTGACGTGGAATAAGCTGATACATAGCTGATTTTTGTATCATCGATAGGAATTGATGTCCCCACCCATTGATGTCCGTCTTTGTAAACCTCATTGGTGTTCCTATCTTCCGGCTTTAAATACGGATCCGTCTCACTGGAAGTAAAAATTGTTTTAAAATGGCTCATAATCTCAATGGTATCTTTTTGAAACATCCAGTTGCGGGGCACTTCCAAAGCTAAAGGATAAACTCCCTGCTTATTGTATATGGTTATCGCCCGGTTGAGATAGTCAAGCATAACGTCTTTATCCAGACGGTTCATCTGATTAATGGGAGCATTGATGATCACTGCGCCTTTGCCTGCCTGTGCGAAACGCAATACTTCACAAAAATGCACCATGGAAGGATAGTCTCCATTTACATACATTGGCATCACAGAGATTACAAACGGAGTTTTTCTCTCAATCAGCAGGTTTACTGTTTTAAGCAGCTTCTCCGGATCTTCATAGGGATAAACCCTGTCTATTAAAATGTACTGCGCATATACGTGAGGACTTCCGTTAAACGGCCATTTCCATTGGGATACCTCTTTTATCATAGCAGCCCTTATTAACTGATTGGTTATATCGGCTGCAGGTATATGGGTTAATCTTCCGTTCCCGGCACAAAAATATCCCCTTTTATCATTGACTGTTAACATTCCGCTACGATATGTTGAATTTTTTAAGAATACGAAACAGCTCTCCCTGACCAGTCCGGTCTTATTGTCTAAACCATCAAAGGAATATTTTAGCTGTCCCACAGTGCTGTTTAACAGCTCATACTGATCCGATCTCTTTGTATGATCAAGATAGTATTTGAAATACTCATTGCCTGTAAATAAAATATGGGGTGATTCTGTTCTTCCGGCTGTTATGCCGCTGTTTTCATACTGTTTAAGCCTTTCAGTAAAGCCAGCCGGACTCTGATCTAAATCATAACAGATAATATAGGAAAACCGGTCCATATACTGCATTCCAAAAGAAGCCGGTCCATAGCTGATTTTAA
The DNA here is from genome assembly GCF_003432035.1 of Lacrimispora amygdalina. Classification (GTDB taxonomy): domain Bacteria; phylum Bacillota; class Clostridia; order Lachnospirales; family Lachnospiraceae; genus Lacrimispora; species Lacrimispora amygdalina. The sequence continues at coordinate 34,074 of NZ_QOHO01000003.1, read as the reverse complement.
AGCTCTGATAGGTCAGAAGCTCCACAAGATCATTGACTGCAGCCACTGTATCTTCACCAGCATTGTCACTGTAGATAATCAGGATATCTCCCTGGGGCATGTCCTCTGCATAAGAAGTTAAAACACCGCCCATACTGACGAAAGAAAAATACAGGAATACGCCCACACATGCAAAAAACTTTCTATACATCATATTGCAATTCATTCTCTACCCTCTGCTTGAACAGAATCATATTGTTCTCATATACCTCTTTGTTATATTCCAGGCTGGCCATCTTTACTTCAATCTTAATAGAAGCGTCAGTAATACCATGAAAGGCTTCCCGGTTGGAAATCCGGCTTCTGATCCTTCTCATTGCAATTTCACTTCCTTCTTTGCCGCAGGTCAGTATGACTGCGAGAGATCCTTTCTTGTCAATGGAATAAGTTTTGTCTTCCACCCGCACCGTATCCACCACAAGTTCGGCCAGTCTCTGTATGACAAGCTCATAGTTTTGTCTTGATAAAATGCTTTTTAACTCTGCCTCATATTTCAGTACTATGATCATTAAGGAAAGTGACATCTGGTTTCTTTCCGCATAAGCTGTCAGCACATTTAAATCATTGTACAGGCTTCTTAGATTATACAGCTTAGTGAGCGGATCAAGCACAACCAGTTCTTCCACCTGGTTTCTTAAAATATCATTTTCAAGCTCCAGTCTGTGGGTTCCGGATACAAACAGATACATGGCCGCAGCGGAAATAATCGGTATGATAATCCAGAGATAGCTGTAAAGGGGAATCTCAACATCATAGGAAAGGAACAGATACAACCGGTAAGCGGTATAAAAAGTAACTTCTATTCCTGCCAGAATTAGTGACAGGGAAAACAGCTTAAATCCGGAAAACAGAATTACAAAAAAGGTTCCAAGCAGCATAATAACTGCTTCAAACATCATGCTCTTTTCCGAATAACTGACTATCATCGATCCGGCAAACAGACAAAACAGCAAAATCACCAGTCCAAAATCCTGCAGCAGATAACCAAACGAATTTTTACTTGTCATCATATTAATTTCCTCACATTTCAACACATAAAGCGGATTCTAAACGATTCCCAGTTTATGAAGTAATTCTGCGAAAACACAGTAGGTCATAATATCAATTGACAGCCCCACAAGAAACAGTCTCTGCACCATCTCCGCATCACCGCTGTTAACAATTACCACAATGGACTGGGAAAGCAAAGAAAACAGGACCATGAAAAGCATATCTAAAAAAACCGCATTTCTTCTGTCTTTCACCGGACGTATGGAATATCCTCTGTAAAACAAAAAAATAATGGAACCTGTAAGCAAAAATAAATACCCTGCCGTTTTGGGTACCGACAATTCCTTAAAACTGCTCCAGCCTGACCAGAACAGACTCTTTGCTTTCTCCGGAAAGCCTGCCTCTTTCTCATAGTTTCCGCAATTACTTCGTCTCATATCCATCCCCTGTTTGATGGAAACATCAATCATACCAATCAGACTGCCAGGGTGTCTTAAGTAATAAACCCCAATATCGGAAATCGAATACTGATCCATGAAACCATGGTATAAGGAACTGTCACCTGATTTTACAAAAGGCAGATAATCATAGGCAGAAGCATCAGCCAGCAATTCATAGGAAGGATCAATACCAAATTCCGCAAGAGTCCGGGCAGGATCAGCAGAACAAAACAAAACGCCTCTCGTCATGGCATGTAATTTACTGGTCTCACTGAAATCAGACGGATAGCCCAGGATACAAATAAACGAAAGAAGACTCAGCATAAAAGCCCCTGCAGCACAGCCTCCTATCCAGATAAAGCTTCTTCGGACAGAGATCAGACGAATAACCGTGACCGCGAGAATAAAACCCATTACAGCACATTGCCGTCTGGAACTGATCAGTACACTTCCTGATACCAGAATCAGAATCAGGGCAGCTAAATCTTTATACACAGAGCGCTTATTCTGAAAAGACATAAAGGCACCCACACAATAAAGCATGGCAAGAAACCATAACGCCTCCGGATAAAAAGAATTAAAATAAGTCACATACCCTACATCTGAAAAAATAATCAGTCCCGCTCCTGCGATCAGGATCCCTTCTGAGAAGCTCTTCACCCGTTCACAAGTCTGCCGGACAATGAGATACAAAGCAGGAAGATACAGCAGGAAATAGATCAAACCCAAAAAACGAATATCAAAAATACTGTCTCTTGTAAACAAATGGTCAAGAGCCTTTGCTGCCTTAAAAAAGATTAGCTGGCTATTTAATACCTTCCCGTGAACCTCCGTTCCAGATGCAACTTCTGTATAAGTTTTATTAAAATAATCCCCGTAATTTTGTTCCGGATCTTTTTCCATATAATAAATCCCTGCAGATCTCATCACTTCATCTGTAGATCCGTCATTTGCCACACCAAGATAATTAGGCAGAAAAAGAATCAAAATTGTTGTAAGCGCTGCAAGGACTGTAACAGCAAATGCAAGAAGGGCAGGAGAATATTTTCCTTCCATAATGGAATTAATCTTATTTATCCTGCTTCTTACTCTCTGCAGAAACTTTATTAAAAATGTAATATAGGAAGCTGCTCCTTTATCCTCACGATTCTTCATGCTTTATCTCCGCCAAATCATTTACCTCAATTGCATATCTGGGTCTCTCCTTTACCTCAACATAAATCTTTCCCACATACGTGCCAATGAGTCCCACCGATAGAAGCTGCACTCCACCGATAAACCAGATGGACAGGATGGTAGAAGTCCATCCTGCAACCACTCTCCCCGTAATAAAGGAATAAAATGCATAAACAGCTGCACAGATACTGCAGAGTACAATGATCAGACCTAAATCCGTTATCATGCGGATGGGCTGTATACTGAATGAAGTAATTCCTTCAAAAGCCATGGAAAGCATTTTGCCCAGTGAATATTTGGACTCACCTGCAACACGGGATTTCCGGTCATACGTTACTGTGGCAGACGGATATCCAATCAAAGGAACGATTCCTCTTAAAAACAGATTTCGTTCCTTATACAGAGAAAACTGCATCAGCGCTCTCTTGGACATAAGACGATAATCAGCATGATTGTAAACAATCTGAATCTTCATCAGCTGCATCAGTCTGTAAAAACCAAGGGCAGTGAACTTTTTAAAAAAGGTGTCTGTATCACGCTTTTTACGTACACCATATACGATATCATTACCCTGAAGATATAAGTCCACCATCTCTACCATGACAGAGACATCATCCTGTAAGTCGGCATCAATTGAGATAACCATATCCGCATAATTCATGGCTGTTAAAAGACCAGCTGTCAAAGCGTTCTGATGCCCTGTATTTCTGGCAAGTTTTAAACCAAAGACAAGCGGAGACTGCTTTCGGAAATTCTCAATGATTTTCCAGGTGCTGTCTTCGCTGCCGTCATCCACATAAAGAATAAAACTGGATTTATCAATCTTTTCAGACTTCACCAGCCGGGCCACAACTCCGGTCAATTCCGCATTGGTGTACAAAAGCGCCTGTTCCTCGTTATAGCATGGCACAACAATACAAAGTTTGTTCATACGACCTACTCCTTTCGGTCACACTTCATACAATAAAGCTTTTATCTGGTAGTTTACCTGAAAGTAAAGGTTTCTAACCAATCCATTTATAATTTTACTTAATCTATGTATCCAGCAAAGATTTTCATATAAGTGTTCACAAATACAGCAACAAATGAGTTCAAAAATGTCTGTCAGCAGGTTCGTAAAGGTTAGGGAAAAGTTTATGTTGTTTCTCACTCATAGATCTTACCAAATACATGTTCACACAATGTTTTATATTCCTGATAAACACCAAACTGTTCTAATTCGCTTAAGAGTCTGGCTATATTTAAATAATACCAGGCATGCTGGGATTTATCTTTTTCATTAAAACGCTGCCAGATCTCATCCCCCATAAGAAGGTAATCTCTTGCAGTTGTTCTTAGATTGCTAAGCTTGTCCGCTAATACAAGAATCTTAATCTCCTCTGAGGCTTGTTCCAGATGCTTTAATGTCGCACTTTTGCGTTCTTTCCAGCTTTTGGTCTTATCTTCTGTCTCTTCCATGACAAGCTGTGCAACCCGGCATCCGAATTCCTTTTCCAGCTGTGATTTCGTAACGCCTGCATCCTCAATCACATCATGCAGCAGCGCAGCGCAGATTATTTCCTGGTCTGAAGTCATTAATGATGCAATCACTGCGGTCTCCAAAGGATGGACAATATAAGGGATTTGAGTTCCCTTCCGACAGGTCCCCTCATGGCATTTGCTCGCAAATGCAACAGCTTTCTCCACCATACCTGATCTCCTTATCTTTTTTTATATATTAACACAAATTGTGACAATTTAACAGTCCGTATTGTAAAAAGCTTAAATAACCTTAAATAGCCGGTTATATCACCAGATAAGAAAGAGGCACTTGTTCAATGCCTTCGTCAAAAATACGATTATATAATATACATCATTAATATAGCATTTGCAATTCCCTTATAGTAATTTTTAGACTTAATAATGTCAACAACCTGCCAGGAAAAATAAGAGACGGGTTAACCGCCTCTTAATCACTTTTATTTCTTTAACTTTTTTACTATCACAGAACCTAACGCTACAGCTACCAACAAGAAAAATATTAAGTTTACCATAGTTTTAATCCCCCCTTTTCATGTTACTCATTTTAACATATTTCGACATGTTTTTCAACATTTGTTACTATAATAAGTATCAATCATAAGCCGAAGGTCTACATGTGACACCTGTGCCCAGTTTTAGGTATGCAGAAAATGGAACCACTGAAACACGCATAGAAACGGCGTTTCGTAAGAATAAATTAAATTATTACAATTTCCCGTATAAACTTGTAAGATCACCCAATTTCTGCTATGCTAGGTAACGGAATAATTATCAGGAGGAATTTGAATTCATATGAATCAGTATAACAACCAACCCAGACCGGACCGCCGCAGGACAAGCTCCGGATACCGGCGTGACAATGGAAAAAGCGGTTTTCTTTCGGTCCTTCTGTTTTATGTGCTTCCTTTCATCGTAATTAACGGACTCATCTTTTTACTGGTAACCTCCAGTCCGAAAGCGGAGATTACCATTGGTGAAAGCAGCGATTATATTACCACCACGATGGAACTAAAGGTCAAATCCCTTCTTCCCATAAAAACCATGGAAGTCGCCCTGGACAGCACTCCTATTGAATTAACTAAAACAGGGGGAAAAACCTACAAAGCCACGTTAACCAATAATGGCATGCTGGAAGTGAAATTAACCGGATTTAACAAAATGAAAACAGCTATGTATGAACAGGTCAGTGTACTGGATGATACGCCTCCTGTAGTTAAAGATAATGTACTGGAGAATGGCATTCTTTCATTCCGTCTGGAAGATACCCAGTCCGGCGTCGATTATTCCTCCATTGCAGCATCTGATGAGGAGAATACCGATATTCTTCCCCTATCTATTGACCGCAGTACCGGACTTGTGACATTTGAAATTAAGAAAGAGAACATCACTATTACCGCAAAGGATAAGATCGGTAATGAACTTCACGTTACTTTCACACCTCAGGGAGAAAGCTTTGAGGAGGCTGAGATGGAAAATGAGGAAGCCGAAGGAAGCGGGGATACTGTAGAAACTGAAGCCACCGGGGAAACAGAGGCGGCGAAAGAAACCAAGGCAGCCAATGATACCAAGGCAGCCAAAGCTACCACTGCTGCTAAAGCTACTACTGCTGCCAAAGCAACGAAAGAAAACGTTAAAAATACAGATACCTCGAAATCTCCGTCGAAATCAAATTCTAACAAAAAGAAAAATTAATTTATAAAGGCAAAAAAACAGATCCGCGCTTAAAACAGGCACGGATCCTTTTTTTATTTTCGTCCATAAAGCAATGCCAACTCTCTGCATTTATTAATAAGGTCTTCCGTTATCTCCCCTTGTTTCAGACGCCACTTCCAGTTGTTTCCCAGCGTAGACGGTTCATTAATTCTTCCGTTTCTGCCAGTTCCTAAATAGTCCTGAACCGGTATTACAGCAAGGTCTGCCACGCTTGCAAGTGCAAGCCTGATAAAATCCCAGTGAACCTCATCGTAAGGAGTATTCCAATTGTTTAAGTATCTGTGGCTGAAATTCCGGTCCGCCTCAGAAAGGTCCTCATACCAGCTTCTTAAGGTCTGGTTATCATGGGTGCCGGTGTAAACAACACAATTTTTGGAGTAATTATGAGGAAGATAAATGCTTTCGCCATTGGCATCGAAAGCAAATTCCAGAACCTTCATGCCTGGCAGACCTGTTTCTGAAAGCAGATTCAGTACCGACGGAGTCAGAAACCCAAGATCTTCCGCAATAATATCAAGATTCCCGAATTTCTCCCTTAAACGCTGAAACAGCTGAATGCCTGGTCCCTTTTCCCAGGTCCCCACCATGGCATCTTCTCTTCCTGCCGGAACACGGTAATATTCATCAAAGCCACGGAAGTGATCCACCCTTACCGTATCATACAGACGGAAGCTGTATTCCAGACGTTTCATCCACCACTCATACCCCGTCTCCTTGTGATAGTCCCAGCGGTAAAGGGGATTTCCCCACAGCTGGCCTGCAGCAGCGAACGCATCCGGCGGACAGCCCGCAACTGCCTCCGGATATCCGCTTTCATCAAACTGAAAAAGCTCGGGGTGGCCCCAGGCATCTGCGCTGTCAAATGCCACGTAAATAGGAAGGTCTCCGATGATCCGGATCCCCTGTTCACCGGCATAGGCCTTTAATTTTTCCCATTGTTCCCAAAACTTAACCTGAAGGAATATATAAAAACCTGTCTCATCCGAAAGAGTCTTCTTATAATATTCCACAGCCGCGTCTTGTTTTAAGCGGATATCCTCATCCCAGTCAATCCAGCTTTTTCCCTGAAAATGATCCTTTAATGCCATATAAAAGCAATACCATACCGTTTCCCCACCCAGAGTTTCCTGAAACTCTCCGGCAGAATTCCCCTTATCTTTCCACGACTCATATGCCTGCCTCAATAAAGGATAACGGCTTTCATATATCTTTTCATAATCTACAGATGAGGGATCATCTCCAATGTCCTGTAAATCACACTGTTCTTCTGAAATCAAATGTTCCCTGACCAGTTCTTCCAGATCAATAAAATATGGATTTCCTGCAAAGGAAGAAAAGGACTGGTAGGGAGAATCCCCATAACCCGTAGGTCCCAGGGGTAAAATCTGCCAGTAATGCTGTCCCGCTTTTTTTAACAGATCAATCCATTCATAAGCCTCTTTTGAAAACGCTCCGATTCCGTACTTGGACGGAAGGCCTGAAACCGGAAGCAACATACCGCATTTCCGCATAAACCAGTCTCCTTTATCCACACATTTTTCCAATGTTTCAACAATCTTATGGGTTAACAATAGCATAAAGCCACAGGAATGGCAACCATTGCCTTCCCAGGATTTTTCTGTAAAAAAATCATAGGAATTTCGACCCGGAATGTTAAGAGAAAAGAAATACTAATTCTTCTGTTTTCATGTAGAATGAAGATGTCACAACAACGCAGCAACTACTATAAAATCAGGAGGATTTAATTATGAGAAGAATGAATAAAACACTGGCAGCAGCTGCTGCTACAGCCGCAGTTCTCGGCTTAACTGCCTGCACTCAGACAGCCGGTGCTTCTGCTCCCGCCCCGCAGGCGGTTGTTAATGCACAGAACCAGAACAATATACAGGTACAAAGCGAAGAGGAAGTAAAGGTTGTTCCCGACAAAGCAGAAGTCAGCTTTGCTGTTTCCTCCCAGGCTGCAGACCCAAAATCCGTTCAGGATTTAAACAGCACTGACGTAAATAAAGTAATCAGCTTTTTGAAAAGCACCGGTATTGATGAAAAATCCATTCAGACCTCCAGTTTCGGTCTGCAGCCTATTTATGACTGGAACGATGGACAGAAAATAACCGGTTACGAGATGCGAACAGGTATTGTTGTTTCAGATATCCCTATGGATCAGGTAGGTACGCTCCTTACCTCTTCCATCGATGCAGGTATCAACAACATAGACCGTATATCTTACCTGTCCAGCAAATATGATGAATCCTATCAGGAAGCCTTAAAAAAAGCTGTTGAGTCCTCAAAAGTAAAAGCGGAGGCTATGGCAGCTGCAAGCGGAAAATCTCTTGGCGAGGTTACAAATGTACAGGAAATCAGTTCTTACAATGAGAACCGATATACAACTTATGCTGCAGACTCCGCCGCAGGTTCCCTTGAAGCAGGCGCCAAACAAATAGCTATTGAACCTGGTCAGATCAGCATAACAGCGCAGGTTACCGTAACCTACAGTATTAAATAAATAAAAGAAAGCTGAAGCACCCGCCCGGAGATATCTCCGGGAACAGGCTGCTACAGCTTTCTTTTTATCTTCCCCCGTCTTTAATATGAACATCCAGCTGGCTGTAAGGAATCTCAATCCCCGCTTCATCAAACTCCAGCTTAATCCGCTCTAAAATCTTCCACCTTGCAGTCCAGTAGTCTTCCACTGAAGTCCAGCCCCTTCCCCCGATGGTTACCGAATTGGAGGATAAATCATTGACGAAGATATCAACCGGTTCTTCCTTTTTCACCTCAGGCTGACTGTTAAAGATGGATTCCAGCAGCTCTTTTGCTTTCTTTAAATCCGCCCCATAACCGATCTCTACAAGGATATCCAGTCTGCGCTTATCCATGGCTGTCACATTGGTAAGGGGGGAATTGGAAAGAGTTCCGTTTGGTATTACCACCTGTTTATTATCTGCCGTGTTGAGAATAGTGTAGACCAGACCGATAGTACGGACGGTTCCTTCACCTGATTGTGATACAATGTAATCACCCACCCGGAACGGCTTCATAAGAAGGATCAGTACTCCTCCCGCAAAATTTGCCAGACTTCCCTGAACAGCCAGACCAATGGCAATACTGGCAGAACCCAGAAGCGCTACAATGGAAGCGGAATTCACACCAATCTGCCCTGCAATGATAAATGCCAGAAGGCAATACATGACTGCATTTAAGACGGAAAGAAGGAATTTTCTTACACTCACCTCCATATCCACTCTTTTAAAAGAACGGTTCAGCATACCATGCAAAACCTTAATCACTCTGGATCCGATAAAAAAAATCAAAAGTGCCAGTAAGAGTTTAATGCCAAATGCAATGACTGCCGGCAGCCAGCCTTTTATCGTGTCCATCAAAACATTGGGTTTTAATTGTTCTAAATTTTCCTGAACTTCCTGCTGCAGCGCTGCAAGAGACTCCTGAGACGCTGAAGCGGCAATGAAATGAACTATCATGTCAGATTCTCCTGTTTCACTTTCTTATCCTTTTTTATTGCAACTCTTTTTGTTGTTTTTACTTTTACGGGCGTACAGGAAAAGACAGCCACACTAAGAGGGGCCACCGTAATCTCTATGGAATTCTCCCGTTCGTTGGCTTCTTTCTTTTTAGAAATCTTTACTCTCTTATTCTGGTATCCTTCTCCGCCAAACGAAGTATCGCTGCTGTTGATCAGTTCCTTATATTTTCCCTCAAACGGGACGCCCACCGGATACTTTTCATGTAGCATGGTATCAAAATTGCAGACAAAGAGAAGCGTTTCTCCCTTCTTTTTTGTCTTTCTTAAGAAAACAATGATGCTGTCCCCGGAATTCGTACATTCCACCCATTCAAAACCCTCCGGATCATAATCAAACGCATACAGGGCCGGCTGGCTTATATAGAGATGATTCAGGGCTTTTACATAATCCTTCATCTGACTGTGGAGAGTTTCGTCTAAAAGTTCCCAGTCTATACTTCTGTTTTCATCCCATTCCCGGACCTGGCCGAATTCCTGACCCATAAATAAAAGCTTCTTTCCCGGATGCCCTGTCATAAATCCATAAGCAGCCCTTAAATTGGCCGCCTTCTTCTCCATCGTATCTCCCGGCATCTTACCAATCATAGATCCCTTTAAATGAACTACCTCATCATGGGAAAACACCAGAATAAAATCTTCACTGTAAGCATACAGCAGGCTAAAGGTCAGTTCTCCGTAATGATTTTTCCTGAAATAAGGATCACACTGCATATAACCCGTAAAATCATTCATCCAGCCCATATTCCATTTAAAATCAAATCCCAGTCCGTCTTCCTTCACATCACCAGTAACTCTGGGCCAGGCAGTCGATTCCTCTGCAATCAGAACCGCACCGTCTTTCCTGTTTTTAAAAATGGAATTTAAGTGCTTTAAAAATTCTACCGCTTCCAGATTCTCATTCCCCCCATATATATTAGGGATCCACTCTCCAGGATTTTTTCCGTAATCCAGATAGAGCATGGAGGCCACAGCATCCATACGAATTCCGTCTGCATGGTATTTTTCTACCCAGTACAGGGCATTGGCAATTAAAAAGTTGGTCACCTGAGGGCGTCCATAATTATAAATCAGTGTTCCCCAATGGGGATGGGCTCCCTGCCTCGGATCCTTATGCTCATAGACACAGGTGCCGTCAAAACAGGCAAGACCAAAACTGTCCCTTGGAAAATGTGCCGGAACCCAGTCCAAAATCACACCAATTCCTTCCTGGTGCAGAAGCTCCACGAAATATTTAAAATCATCAGGCGTTCCAAAACGGCTGGTAGGCGCGTAATAACCGGTTACCTGATATCCCCAGGAAGCATCAAGGGGGTGTTCCATAACAGGAAGCAGCTCCACATGGGTGTATCCCATTTCTTTCACATATGAAACAAGCTTCTTACCAATCTCCCGGTAATTGAGAAATTCTGAACCATTCAAAGGGGAACCTTTTTCATCATATTCCGCCTCTTTGCGAAGCCATGATCCCAGATGAACTTCATAGATGGAAAACGGTTCCCTGGCAAGATTTACAGAGGCTCTTTTTTTCAGCCACGCATCATCATTCCAGGAATAGCCTTCCATATCCCAGATAACAGAAGCATTGCCCGGGCGCAGTTCACAAAAGCCCGCATAGGGATCACTTTTCAGCTGAACAGCCCCATCCTTTGCCTTTATCTCAAATTTATATATCATTCCAGTATGTAAGCCGGGAATAAATAATTCAAAAATTCCGGAATCACCCAGCCTTCGCATCGGGTGCCGCCTGCCGTCCCACAGGTTAAAATCACCCACGACGCTGACTCTCATGGCACAGGGGGCCCAGACAGAAAAATAAACGCCTTTCGTGTCCTTTATGGTCATAGGGTGCGCTCCCATTTTCTCGAAAATGCTGTAGTGAATTCCGGAACTGAACTTTTTAATGTCTGTTTCCGTATAGCAGGGATCAAAGCAGTAAGGATCAACTAGTTCCCCGGTGGTGCCATTATCATAGGTAACCTGATAGAGATAGGATATTTTCGTCTTCTCCGGTAAAAGCACCGCAAAAAACCCGGCATCGTCTGCCCGCTCCATCGGATAGAGCCTGCCGTTATTCATTCCTTTCACCACGATATCTGCAGCCGTAGGAATAAATGTCTGAATCAAAAGCCCTGCCTCTGTCACATGAGGTCCCAATAACCGGTGGGGATCTGCTGCTTCCGAATATACGATTTCCTCGATACCTGCCCAATCCATTAACTCATATAAAGTTTTATCCATATCTGGCTCCTCCCGCTTTTTTTGATTCTGTACCGTAATTTTATCAAAGCAGAAAGTATTTTTCAATAGTTCCAATGGCTTTCCTTTACTTTGTTCTGGCGTAAGCAAGCATTAAATCCACCATTCTGCCGTAGCTTTTTACTCCGTCAGACTGGCTGTTCATTTTTAAATACGTATTGTTCATCTGGTTTGCAACTTCTGCTGTTTTACTCTCATACCGCCCCCAGAATTCGTTATTATCTCTTAAATCCTCCCATGCTCTCTGGTCAAGAAGATGGCAGATCTCCCTGTAAGAGACAGCATCTGCCTTAGACAGCGCATTGGTGGCATAGACCCAGCCGGTTAGATACCCACTGTAACGGAAGGCTTCATTATCCGAACCAATGCAGGCTAAATATCCGATGAAATTCGCCTCATCTTCTCTCATAAACCCTCTTAAATGGGACAGCTCATGGCAGACTGTATGGGGAATATTATAATCGGGCATGGAACGGTTATAGGTTGCTTCCACGGTAAAAGGAGAATACTGTCCGCAAAGCTGCTGAACAGAAAAAAACTGGGATAAGAGAAGCGGCTTAGGCTGCGGATAATATCCGGATAAGTCCGGATAGGTCTCTCCCAGCTTTCCCATCGCTTTCACACTCTCTTTTTTTATAACGTCTGTATCCACCTGCCCGGTTACTCCTTCTTCACACAATCCATTGACAATCTTGGTAAGCTGAAGACAGAGATTCCTTAGCTCTTCTTCTGTAGATTTTTTCACTTCCAGTCCCGATGTCTTTGAAAACGGCGTCCTGTAATAATTAATCCCGCAGTTAAAGGTAAAGAGGAAAAACAGACACGCAATCACAAAAAGTGTCCGGACAAGAAGTCGCTTCCCTTCTCTAATATGCCTGATTCCATATACAACGCAATACAGTACCAGTGCATAAGAAAGCAGTTCAACCACTGCAAAGGGAAATAAACCTGAAAATCTGCCTGCGATTCCTACAATTGCCGGATAAATAAGTAACGCATACCGGTCACCGGTCCCTGGAACAGATCTGGCCAGAATCTGAAATGCAAACGACAGCAGAAACAAAACTGCAGAACTTATAATCAATCTTTTATCAGTAATTTTCCCTCTTTTTCCCATATCCTGTGTCCCCCGGATGTGAATGATTTTATGGAGTAAACTTTACCACATGATTATGGACAAACCGTGAATGATTGTGAATATTTTCTTACCATTTTGTGAAACCCCTTGCACAATTTTCCATTCTCATTTAAACTTTGATTCAGAACTATGAAGAAAGCAAAGAAGAGAAACCATATGAAAAGAGAAGAAAACATGCCACAGGAACCATTTAACTGGAAGGAAGAAGTTATCAGCTGGATCAAAATTATTATTACAGCTGCCGTTATTGCATTTCTGCTGAACAATTTCATCATTGCGAACAGCAGAGTCCCCAGCGGTTCCATGGAAAAGACCATCATGACCGGCGACCGGGTTATCGGCTCCAGACTATCCTATTACTTTGAAGAGCCGGAACGGGGCGACATTGTCATCTTCCATTTTCCTGACGATCCCACTGGTAAGACTTACTATGTGAAGCGTATCATCGGACTCCCTGGGGATATCATTGATATCAGAGACGGAAAGGTTTATATCAATAATTCCGATACCCCTCTTGAGGAGCCGTATCTGCCGGAACCCATGGAGCCGGAACCGGACGCCCACTATGAGGTGCCTGACGATTCTTACTTCATGCTCGGCGACAACCGGAATTATTCGGCTGATGCAAGAAGGTGGAAAAATAAGTATGTGAAAAAGGACAAGATTATTGCCAAAGTGTTGTTCCGCTATTTCCCATCAATCAAACAGCTTCAGTAAAAAACCGGCTGAAAGAAAACGGGATCAATTCCCGCTTTCCTTCAGCCGGTTTTGCTATTCCATATATCCACCCTTCATGGGCGATACTGCATGCTGGGAAAAGATTTTAAGAACACCGGATTTCATTCTGCTTTCTCTGGGTTTCCAGGCCTTTTTCCGTTCTTCTAAAATCCGGTCTGCCTCCTCCGCACTCACCGCTTTCCCTTTTATTCCCGTAATCCGAAGACTTCTCCCCGGTATATCAATCTCAATCAGATCATCTTCTTCAATTAACGCAATGGGGCCTCCCTGCGCCGCCTCCGGCGAAATATGTCCGATTGCAGGACCCTTTGTGGCACCTGAGAATCTTCCGTCTGTAAGCAGCGCAATGGATTTTGATAAAACGGGATCGGATGAGATTGCCTCAGTGGTATAAAACATTTCCGGCATCCCGCTTCCCTTTGGACCTTCATACCGGATTATCACAGCTTCTCCCGGGTGGATATTCCCCTGGAGTACCGCTTCCATGGCCTCTTCTTCGCTGTCAAACGGTTTTGCCTTCAACACTGCCTGATGCATTTCCTTTGCTACGGCACTATGCTTGACGACCGCCCCAAGAGGTGCTAAATTCCCTTTTAAAATGGCAACGGTACCGTTCTTTCCAATCGGGTCTTCAAAGGAGCGGATTACATCGGTACGTTTAATTCCAATTTTTTGCAAGTAGTCGTCACATGTCTCATAAAAATCCTTCTTTTTTAAATCCTCCAGATTCTCTCCCAACGTCTTTCCGGTTACTGTCATGCACTCTAAGTGAAGCATGGATTTTATCTCCTCCATGATCCTGGGTACACCTCCTGCATAGTAGAAGTACTGTGCAGGCCACTTTCCTGCGGGACGGATATCAAGAAGATAACGGGCATTCCTGTGGATCCGGTCGAAGGTATCCGCCTCAATGGTGAGTCCCAGTTCATGGGCGATAGCGGGGATATGTAGCAGGGAATTGGTAGACCCGGAGATGGCTGCATGTACCATAATCGCATTTTCAAAGGATTCCATGGTTATCATTTTCCTGGGAGTAAGACCGTTCTTTGCAAGCCATACTGCCTGTGCACCTGCTTCTTTTGCCGCAATTTTCAATTCTTTTGAGGTGGCAGGCATAAGTGCTGTTCCTGGCAGCATCAGCCCCAGCGCTTCTGCCATGATCTGCATGGTGGAGGCAGTCCCCATAAAGGAACAGGCACCGCAGGAGGGACATGCATGATGCTTATACCAGGTAAGCTTCTCCTCAGAGATTTCCCCTCTCTTTAACATGGCACTGTACATCCCGATCTGTTCCAGAGTTAAAAGATCCGGACCGGCATCCATCACACCTCCTGTTATAACGATGGAGGGAATGTTAATTCTGCCGATTCCCATTAAATGGGCAGGTACTGCCTTGTCACAGCTTGCTATGAATACCCCCGCATCGTAAGGGGTTGCGTTGTTGTGTATTTCGATCATGTTACAGATCATATCTCTTGATACCAGGGAATAATTTCCTCCGTCATGCCCCTGGCTCATGCCGTCACATGTATCTGTGGCAAAATAACGTGCTCCCCTGCCGCCGGACTCATAGATTCCCTCTGCTGCCTCATCCACCAGCTCCAGAAGATGGGCGCTTCCCGGATGGCTCTCTCCAAATGTGCTTTCAATTATAATCTGGGGTTTCTCCAAATCCCCCGCAGACCAGCCCATTCCCATTTTAAGCGGGTCCATTTCAGGAGCAATCTTTCTTACCTGCTGACTTCTTAATTCCATTGCGGCCACTTCCTTTTTCATAGTCATAATACGTATGATGTATTTATGATTAAAAAATAACATTTTTCTGTCTAAAAGTCAATATCAAACAGCCTCTAAACACATATGATGAATAAAGCACTATATTTTTCTTCACTTTTTTGCTACTATTAAGATAAAATTATCAGAAACAGGAGAGGGGCTTTTGTATGAATATTGAAAGGATAATTCCAACCGGCTTTAGAGGCTGTATATCCATTTATAAAAAAGAAGAGAGGCTTTTCCAGAGAGCATACGGATATGCAGATCTGTCCAATAAAGTTCTTAATGATATTGAAACCAGATTTGCAACAGCTTCTGCAGGAAAGATATTCGTTGCTGTAGGAATCCTGCAGCTGGTTGAGAAAGGGAAGCTTCATCTGGAAAATAAAATCGGAACACTGTTTGATTTTGACTGGGAGCAGATCGACCCGGGAATCACAGTTGAGCAGCTCCTCACCCACACTTCCGGGATACCCGACTATTTCGATGAATCTGTAATGACGGAATATGAAGATTTGTGGTATGACTTTCCCAACTACAGGATACGTTCCAACAAAGATCTGCTTCCGCTTTTCATACATAAACCCATGATGTATCCAAAAGGGACCAAATTCCAATACAACAATACTGGTTTTGTTGTGTTAGCAATGATTCTGGAGCAGATTACAGGAATGGAATTTGACCAATATCTGGAAAAATCAATATTTGTTCCCTGCAATATGACACATACCGGATATTACGAACTGGACAGACTGCCAGCTAAATGCGCTTTTAATTACATATTTGACAGGGAAAGAAATGACTACCGGACAAATATATATAGTGTTGATGTAAAAGGGACAGGTGCAGGAGGTGCTTTTACAACAATCGGAGATATCCGCTTATTCTGGGAGAACCTTCTGTCATACAAGCTGCTCTCTCCTGCCATGACAGAAACTATGTTATCCAATCATAGCAGCGAAGGCCATTGTTATGGCTATGGAGTCTGGTTAACAGAAACAGGCAATGATTATAATCCCCATTTTGAAGGCTGTGATCCGGGTGTCAGCTTTATTTCTTCTTTTGATAAGGAAAATCAGATACTGGTAACCTTAGTAAGTAATTATGGAGACAATGTCTGGCAGCTTCATGGGGATATAGCCGCCAGTGTGAAAGGAAGTGATCCAATTGAATCCTGAATTCTGGGCTGCTCTGGAACAGCTTGCAAATAATTCCGAAATCATTATTGACAGACCTAAGGGATCCGCTCATCCTAAATATCCTGATTTTATCTACAGGGTTGATTATGGATACTTAAAGAACACATCTTCCATGGATGGACAGGGAATAGATACATGAAGGGAATTTTAATCAGACGGGAAATGCCGGAATAATGAGGAGGATCATAATGAAGATTGAGCATATTGCCATGTATGTAAATGATTTGGAAAAAGCGAAGGAATTCTTTACCATTTATTTTAATGGAAAAGCAAATGACGGATACCACAATCAAAAAACAGATTTCCGGTCCTATTTTTTGACTTTTGAAGACGGCAGCCGGCTGGAAATCATGAACAAACCGGTTATGGAAGATCCACAAAAAACACTGGCACGCACCGGTTTCATCCATATCGCTTTCAGCACAGGGAGCAAAGAGAATGTTGACAGGCTCACCAGCAAACTAAGGCAGGATGGCTATGAAGTGATCAGCGGTCCGCGTACGACCGGTGACGGATATTATGAAAGCTGTATTGTAGGTCTGGAAGGGAACCAGATTGAAATAACCATCTAATTCCCCTCAAGAGATTTAATCAGTCTCCGGTTCACTGTCAGATGCATATACATGGCGCATCTGGCCCCCTCCGGGTCTTTTCTGACAATACAGTCCGTGATTTCCCTGTGCGTATCAATGGTCTCCTGTTTAAGTCTGGCATTCGTTAAATCCACAAACAGGGTAATAGAAGAATGAATCACAGGAATCAGTTTTTCCATCACCAGATTGCCGCTGCATGCGGCAATCTGCCGGTGAAAAAGAATATCTGCATGGGTGTGGTCCTCTCCCCGGTTAATCAGTTCTTCCACCTGGTCTCTTAACTTTCCCAGTTCTTTCAGCTGCTCTGGTCTGGCATTTGCCGCAGCAAGCGCAGAGATTTCGGGCTCCAGCATCAGTCGGATGCTTAATAAATCCAGGGCCAGATGGGTTTTATCCTTTAAAAGGCAAAGTCCCAGCGGGTCGTCTAACAGTCCCTGGCGTTCAGAGACAAAGGTCCCCGCTCCCCTTCGTATGGTAAGAATCTCTCTGGAAACCAGAATCTTCACAGCTTCCCTGATCGTTCCCCTGCCTACTCCGATTTTTTCAGCCAGTTCGAATTCATTGGGAATTTTTGCACCTACCTCCAGATCTTTATCCACAATATCATTCAGGATTTGCTCTGCCACCTGTTCCGCCAGGGTTTGCTTTGTCCTGTTTTCCGGTTCGTAGCTCATAGGCCCCCCTTTCACACGGCTAATTTCTCTTTTCGATATCCATTACCATATCTACGCGGCGCTGATGTCTTCCGCCTTCATATTTGGCGTCAAGCCATTCTTCCGTGATCATCTTGGCCATCTCCACACCAATAACTCTGGCACCAAAGCAGAGGACATTGGAATCGTTGTGCATTCTGGAAAGCTTCGCTGTATATGGCTCACTGCAGACACAGGCACGGATTCCTTTTACTTTGTTGCAGGCAAGAGAAATACCAACTCCTGTTCCGCAGATTGCGATTCCCAAATCTGCCTTTCCTTCTACTACCGCGCGGCTTACCTTCTCTCCATATTCTGGATAATCGCAGCTTTCCGTGGAATTGGTCCCAAAATCAATTACTTCATAGCCTTTGCTTTCCACAAATTCTTTAATCACTTCTTTCATCTCTATCGCTGTATGATCATTACCCATTGCAATCTTCATTGTCATTCTCCTCGTATCCATATAAATATTCAGTAATATATCCGGCATTTAACATAGCATAAATACCGGATATAATCAAGTTATTCAGTTCCTTTGCCATAAAAGGTAACAATACGATCCATTCTGGCAGATAAATTGGCAAGCAGTAAATCAACGGTTGTAAGAGCTGCCATCGCCTCCACCACCACAACTGCCCGTGGCACTACGATAGGATCATGCCGGCCTTTGATTTCAATCTCCGTTTCTTCTCCCTGTCTGGTAACTGTCTTCTGGGGCTGTGCGATAGAGGGAGTGGGTTTAAAAGCAGCACGGAAAACGACTCTGGACCCATCACTGAATCCTCCCAGCACACCTCCGGCATGGTTGGTTACTTTCTTCACCCTGCCTTCTGCATCCATACAGAAACCGTCATTATTCTGAGAGCCCAAAGCACGGGATGCCATAAACCCATCTCCGATCTCAAAGCCTTTTACCGCCCCAATGGACATAACTGCTTTTGCAAGGGAAGCATCATATTTGTCAAATACAGGATCTCCAATTCCGGCAGGTACTCCGTCGATGACGCATTCCACCACACCGCCAACAGAATCCTTTCTTCCCATCATCTCTTCCAAATACTGTTCTGCAAGAAGACATGTCTCCTTATCAGGCATATAGAGACGGTTTTGGTCCCTCTCGTTTAAATCAAAACTATCTTCTTTTACTTCATACGGTCCTACAGATCTGGTATATGCCGTGACAGTGATTCCCAGGCTTCTTAAAAAACAGGCAGCTATGGCACCTGCCGCAACCCTGCCGATGGTTTCCCTTCCGGAGGAACGCCCTCCTCCCCGGTAATCCCTGAAACCATATTTTTCATCGAAAGTGTAATCAGCATGGCCAGGACGGTAAACTTCCATAATATTCCCGTAATCCTTAGAGCGCTGGTCTGTATTCCAGACAATCATCGAGATGGGAGTTCCGGTTGTTTTTCCCTCAAATACGCCGGATAAAATCTCCACCTGATCTCCTTCACTGCGCATTGTGGTAAATTTACTCTGCCCCGGTTTTCTTCGGTCAAGAAAACACTGAATATCCTTTTCTTCCAGCGAAAGACCGGCAGGACAGCCGTCTACTACCACACCGATTCCTTTTCCGTGGGATTCTCCCCATGTTGTGATTTTAAATATTGTGCCAAGTGTCGATCCCGCCATAGTTGTCTCTCCTTTTATTTGCTGACTTGTACGATTACACAGCTGTTGGGCTCATTAACCTTCAGTTCTTTGCCGTTCATGATTAAAAGTCCTTTTTCGTAATCCACCGTAAAGAAGGTAATGCTTCCGGTCTCGTGGTTAATGGAAGCGATGTGCCTGTCATCCGGGAATACGCAGATATCTTTTGGATAGCTTCCGCTGATCGGCAGGCAGCATAAATAGGTCAACAGACCTGTCCGGGTATCACGGTCATATACCGTAACCGTATTATCTCCTGCATTTCCGCAAAACATGTGCTTTTCATCATTTGAGAAACGGAGGGCACTTGCTGCAGTCAGCTGTGTCAGCGGCTTGGGGCCAGTCGTCTTTATAGTCTGTATCTTTTCAATCTTTGGCTGGTGTACTCCCGTTTCATAGGTAAATACATCAATGACATTCTTAAGTTCATGAACCAGATAAAAGAACTTTCCATCCTGGCTGAACCGGAAACATCTTGGAGCGGACTCTAAATCGCTTCTTATGGCATCTACCAGAAGCATCTCTTCGTCCTTTTCATCAAAATGGTAGATCTTCACCTGATCGATTCCCAGATCGGCAACCATGATAAACTTTCCATCCGGAGTCCGCCTGGAACAGCTTACATGGGGGCGGAAATTTCTTTCTGCCACGCTGCCAAGTCCCTTATGGAACACTCCGGTCACAATCTCACCAACGGAACCATCGTCATTTAAACGGAGGACGGTGCACTTTCCATCATGATAGCCGGATACAAAAATATATCTGTCATCTTGATCCGTAGATAAATGACAGCCTCTCATACCCTTAATATTTGCAGAGTTTAGTCTTGTTATGGAACCGTTCTCATGAATGCGGAAGGATACCACGCCTTCATCTGCTATGGAATAAAGTGTCCTGCCATTGTTGGAAGCAATAACATAAGAAGAATTGTCTACTTCCACTTCACATCTTGGGATAAAACGGCCCTTTTCCACATCAACATCATACACAGTGATGCCCTTGGCCTGTCCATTGTAGGAATAGGAACCTACATACGCCATATATTTACCTGTCATAACACTTTTCCTCCTCGAATCTTCCTTGTATAAACTAGAAATATCATATCATAAGTTTCCCTGTTTGTTAAGGAAAAACTTCCTTAAAAACTATTGACATACATGGAAAAACAAGTATAATGTATCTTGCTGCGTGTTTATTATTACTAAACTTTATAGTTATATTTATCGTCAGTTAGTATTAGTAAACTTTCAGCTTAACATAATAAGAAGGAGGAGCACATGGATATCGGTACAAAATTAAAGGAACTGCGCGTTTTAAAAGGGCTGACTCAGGAAGAACTGGCTGACCGCGCGGAGCTCTCAAAGGGATTTATATCTCAGCTGGAAAGGGACTTAACTTCCCCCTCCATTGCGACTCTTATGGATATTTTACAGTGTCTGGGAACCTCCATCGGAGAATTTTTCAATGAAAGCCGGGAAGAGCAGATCGTATTCGGCAAAACTGATTATTTTGAAAAGCACGACGGGGATCTGAAAAACGAAATCAAATGGATCATTCCAAACGCACAGAAAAATATGATGGAGCCCATTTTACTGACCCTGGAATCAGGGGGACAGACTTATCCGGACAATCCTCATGAAGGAGAGGAATTCGGATATGTGCTGCAGGGAAGCGTCTCCATTCATATAGGAAACAAAACATATAAAGCAAAAAAGGGGGAATCCTTTTACTTTATACCAGATAAAAAACATTACTTAAGCAGCAAGGCAGGTGCTTCCTTAATCTGGGTAAGTTCACCTCCAAGCTTTTAACAGGAGGATAAAGCTCATGGGTCAGCCACTCATTGATTTACGAAATATATCAAAAAGCTTTGACGGAACTATGGTTCTTGATGATTTAAATCTCTCCGTAAAGGAGAACACCTTTGTTACATTACTGGGCCCAAGCGGCTGCGGAAAGACCACTACCCTGCGAATTATCGGAGGTTTTGAGAGCCCCAGCAAAGGCGAAGTCATCTTTGACGGGCAGAATATCACCAATCTGCCGCCTAATAAAAGGCAGCTGAACACGGTTTTTCAGAAGTATGCACTTTTCAACCATATGTCCATTGCGGAAAATATTGCATTCGGTTTGAAAATTAAGAATAAATCCAGATCCTATATTCAGGATAAGATTAAATACGCCTTAAAGCTGGTAAACTTAGATGGTTTTGAAAACCGCAGCGTCAGTTCCTTAAGCGGCGGACAACAGCAAAGAATCGCCATTGCAAGAGCCATCGTTAACGAACCCCGGGTCCTTCTGCTGGACGAACCTTTGGGTGCACTGGATTTAAAACTGCGTCAGGATATGCAGTATGAGCTGATCCGTTTAAAAAATGAGCTTGGCATTACCTTTATTTATGTTACCCATGACCAGGAAGAGGCACTGACTATGTCAGACACCATCGTCGTCATGAATCAGGGCTATATTCAGCAGATGGGATCTCCGGAAAATATCTATAATGAACCGGAGAATGCATTTGTAGCTGATTTCATTGGAGAAAGCAACATCGTGCCTGGAATTATGCTAAGAGATGAGCTGGTGGAAATATTCGGTGCTAAATTTACCTGTGTGGATAAGGGATTTGGATTCAACACTCCTGTCGATGTGGTAATCAGACCGGAAGACATCGACCTGGTTGCCCCGGAGAACGGAAGCCTTCAGGGAGTGGTGACACATTTAATATTTAAAGGTGTTCACTATGAAATGGAAGTGACTTCACCGGATGGCTTTGAATGGCTGGTACATAGTACGGACTTATTCCCGGTCGGACAAAAGGTGGGCATTCATGTCGATCCTTTTGATATCCAGATCATGAATAAGCCGGCTTCAGAGGATGAGGAGGCCGTGGGAGTCAATGAATAAGAAACTATTGTCCGGACCGTATCTTCTATGGATGATCGGGTTTATCCTGATACCCCTTGCACTGATTGTATTTTACGGACTGACTGACAAGAGCGGGGCTTTCACGCTTTCCAATGTTCTTTCTATTACCACGCAAGAACACGCAAAAGCACTGTGGCTTTCCCTGGGACTATCCCTTTTAAGTACGGTCTTATGCCTGCTTTTGGCTTATCCCCTCGCAATTGTCCTCCGCTCCAGAGGCATGGGACAGGGAAGTTTTATCGTATTTATCTTTATCCTTCCCATGTGGATGAATTTTCTTCTCCGCACACTTGCATGGCAGACGCTTCTGGAGAAGAATGGTGTGATTAACGGAATCTTATCCACACTCCATCTGCCAAACCAGGGACTGATCAACACACCGGGAGCCATTATTCTTGGTATGGTTTATAACTTTCTTCCATTTATGGTTCTTCCTATTTACAACGTGCTGATGAAAATCGATGACAATGTGATCAATGCTGCCAGGGATTTAGGTGCTAATTCTGCCCAGGTGCTCATTCGGATTCTCCTTCCTTTAAGCATACCTGGTATCGTAAGCGGCATTACCATGGTATTTGTTCCTGCCCTTACAACCTTCGTAATCTCTAATATATTAGGCGGAAGCAAGATTCTTTTAATCGGCAATGTAATCGAACAGGAATTTACGAAAGGGATCAACTGGAACTTAGGCTCCGGCCTTTCTCTGGTCCTTATGGTATTTATTTTAATCAGCATGGCACTGATTGCCAAGTATGATAAAAATGGGGAGGGAACGGTACTGTGATGAATCGAAAAACTGCTTTTATCAAACGTTTTATCCAGGATTTTTACCTGGTTTTTATCGTGTTGTTTTTGTATGCACCGATTGCTACCATGACAGTGCTGTCCTTTAATAATTCAAAATCACGCACCCAGTGGGGCGGTTTTACTACCAGATGGTATGCAGAGCTGTTCTCAAGCAGCACAATTATGGATGCACTTTACACAACCCTGCTGATTGCATTTGTCTCGTCTCTGATTGCAGTTATGATCGGAACAGCAGCAGCTATTGCAATCAACAGCATGAAGCCGTTTCCCCGCTCTTTTCTCATGGGCATCACCAACATTCCCATGCTGAACGCGGATATTGTGACGGGTATTTCCTTAATGCTGGCATTCATTGCTTTTGGAATTTCTCTGGGATTTAATACCATACTGATCGCACATATTACCTTTAACATTCCGTATGTCATATTAAGTGTCATGCCGAAGTTAAAGCAGACAGATAAAAGTACCTACGAGGCAGCCATGGACTTGGGAGCCACCTCAGTTTCCGCATTTTTCAAGGTAGTATTCCCGGACATTCTTCCAGGTGTACTTTCCGGATTCCTGCTGGCATTTACCATGTCTCTTGATGATTTTATTATCACTCACTTTACAAAGGGCGCCGGCATTAATACATTATCGACTTTAATTTACAGTGAAGTGCGAAGGGGAATCAAGCCTTCCATGTATGCACTTTCCACGATTATCTTTTTAACGGTGCTGGTTCTTCTTTTAATTACCAACTTTGCACCAAAGCGAAAAAAATAACAGGAGATCACGTATATGAAAAAAAGAGTACAAACGGTTATGACAATCAGCACCCTTGCCCTGCTTTCCATTTCCCTGTTAAGCGGCTGCGGGAAATCCCAGACTAAGGCAGGAAGCAACGGAGAGGTCTACGTTTACAACTGGGGAGAATACATTGACGAATCAGTCATTGAGGAATTTGAAAAAGAAACGGGCATTAAGGTTGTATATGACTTATTTGAAACCAATGAAGAGATGTACCCTGTTATTGAAGCAGGCGGTGTAAAGTACGATGCTGTCTGCCCTTCTGACTACATGATTCAGAAGATGGCACAGAACAACCTGCTTGCAGAAATTAATTTTGACAACATCCCAAACCTTAAGGAAATCGACCCCAAGTACTTAGAGATGTCAAAGAGCTTTGACCCGGAAAATAAATATTCCGTCCCCTACTGCTGGGGAACAGTAGGAATTCTTTACAATACCAGCATGGTGGCGAAAGAAGATGCTCCTTCCAAATGGTCCGATCTGTGGGATGAAAAATTCAAAGACAACATCCTGATGCAGGACAGTGTCCGGGATGCATTTATGGTAGCATTAAAATCACTGGGGTATTCCATGAATACCACCAATGAAGAAGAAATTAAAGAAGCGAAAGAGCTTTTAATTAAGCAGAAACCGCTGGTACAGGCTTATGTTATCGATCAGGTACGCGACAAGATGATCGGCGGCGAAGCGGCTGTGGGCGTAATCTATTCCGGTGAGATGCTCTACATTCAGAACGAAGTAAAGGAACTTGGCCTTGATTATTCACTTGAATATGTAATTCCGGAAGAGGGAACCAATCTATGGCTTGATTCCTGGGTAATTCCTGCCAATGCTCCCAACAAGGAAAATGCAGAAAAGTGGATCAACTTCTTATGCCGTCCGGATATTGCAAAGAAGAACTTTGAATACATCACTTACCCCACACCAAATAAAGGTGCTTTTGACCTTCTTGATCCGGAGATGAAAAATAATAAGGCTTTATTCCCAGATGACAGCGTGTTAAAGAACAGCGAAGTTTATCAATACCTGGGGGATCAGCCGGACAGTCTCTATAACGAAGCCTGGAAGGAAGTTAAGTCTAATTAATAATACCAGACGGAGGAGAAACACATGGTAGGAAATCTGGAACTTTTGCTGCGGCAGGTGGTCGATATGGCTATTCTTCTCTTTGAATTTATGGGAGTAATTGTCATCATTGTATCTGGTATAAAGGGTATCATCAACTATGTTAAGCACAATCCTGCCATACGTTTGCATCTTGCCCAGGGCATGGCACTTGGATTGGAATTTAAGCTTGGAAGTGAGATTTTAAGAACTGTAGTTGTACGGGAGCTTTCTGAGGTGGTTCTGGTTGCTGCCATCATAATTCTTAGGGCTGCACTCACGTTTTTGATCCATTGGGAGATTAAGGTGGAGAAAGAATCAGATAAATAAAATAAGCGGAATCTCTGTATGTTACGAATCAGAGATTCCGCTTTTATTAATAATTTGTTATAAGCACTTCAACCGTAACTGCATTCCGTTCTTTAAACTGATAATTACAGTTAGAGTAAGTTTTATCTATATAATGGATGCGGTACTTCCGGCTCCATTCAATCAAAAGCTCATTGGATAGTCCCTTATGGTAAAATACATTGGACAGAGCAAATCGGATTCCATTCTGATTCATTCTGTCAAGCAGGTCTAACAGCGCCCGTTCTTCCTTTTCCTTCCAGTCTTTAAATCCCCGGTTACCATCATTATAATTTCCAGTGGAAATCAAATAAGGCGGATCGCAGTAAACCAAATCTTCCGGCCCAAGTTTCGAATAATCCAGTTCCGTAAAATCCCTGTTGGTAAACTGAATATTCTTTTTCTGAAGCGCCAGGCAAAACTGTGTTAAATTCTTTTCGATATTGCTGTTAAAGGAACTTCGGTTTCTCCCAAAGGGAGAATTAAATTCGTGGCTGTTATTAAAGCGGATCTGGTGATTGAACGCATAACAGGTCAGAACAAAAAGCTTTGTTAAATCACCGGTTCGGTTGTAATCAGACCGAAGTGCATAGTAACCGTCTTTATTCTGCTGGGTCAGCTGGTAGGTGCTGATAATGCCTTTAATTCTTTCTAACAGTTCTCCCGTCTCAGTAGCCTGAAACATCTGAAACATCTCAATTAAATAATTAATCTGATCATTGCAGATAATCGTCTCAGCCTCTACATTAATCCCTACGTTAAACCCTCCTGCAAACACATCCACAAATGTGCGGATATCAGCCGGAAATGCCTGAAAAACAGGTTCCAGAATCTTAAACTTTCCTCCTGTATAATTTAGAGGACTTTTTATGTACATGGCGGCACCTGCTTTTCAATGTAAATCAAAAGTTCCTTTAAACGTTCGGTTTCTTTAACTTTCCGGCTTTTGTATCTACGGTAAGGGATCTCATAAACCTGATAGGTCTCCGGCTTTCCATATTTTTTCATGGCCGCTTCTATCTCTTCCATTGACATCAGTCCATCTGTACTGTAACTCAGTATGATATGGCGGTACCTGGCGTTAGAAAGCAATTCCTCAAAGGCAGGAACTGCCTTGTTTTTCATACAGAACTCTGACTTCTGTCCTTCTGTTTCCGGTCTTTGTCCTGTAACTCCACGCACGTTTGGATAATCATATCTGGCAGCTGTTTCCAGAACATGATAATTAGAAAAATACTGTCTGGAATTATAAGGGGGATCAATATAGAGTATATCACCTTCCAGCCGCTTTAATAAATCCGAACCATTCTCATTATAACAGCGGTTTTCCTTCCCATTGTGAGTGACCGGCAGCCGGTAAAGCTCATAATGCTTATAGCTTCTTCTCTCCCAGGACTTATGAAACGCGCCATAGGTTCCTGATGTATTGGAAACAAAGGGGATTCCCTCCACAATACATGCAACCAGATAAAAATACTCATCTTCACTTAACATTCCGGCTGTCTTCCAGTCCTCTGCAGTACAGCGTGCAAAATCGATACGTAGTGCATTGTCATCATTTAAATACATCCGGCCGCCCGCAGGTGCATATGTATTCTGAAAAAAACGCCGTTCCAAAGGCAATTCTTCCAATTCCTTCTTTTGTAACCCGTTAAAATAGTCCAGAGGATCTGCAATCCCTGTCTCTGCCTGCAAACGGGCAAACTCCGGCATCTGATCGTTCTCAACGGTTGCCCGCTGAAGCACATAAGAAAAGTACAGCAGGTCATTGGAACAGACCTGGTACCACTGTTTAAAATATCTGGCAACCGCAGCGGTTCCAGAAAATATATCACAAAAGCTTTCCGCTTCCGGTGCTTTCTCGTCAATTACACTCTTAATCTGATCCAGCAGCAGTGTCTTGCTTCCAATAAATCTCATTCTTTTCTTGCTCCCATTTCATTTTACCTGCCTATCATTATAATGTAAAATCATAAAAAACACAAGAAAAGATACACCTGCCAGTTACTGCTTTCTTAAGACTCCTTATTTTTCTGCTTTCTCAGTCTTTTTAACCTGTACATTTTTTCATCCGCTATCTTTAAGGCAGTCTCAGGCAGCAGATTCATTTCTTTTTTAATACAGATGATTCCATAGCTGACAGACATGGGGTAGCCTGACAAAATGCCAGAAAGATTCCGGTTTATTCCGGCCAGCCTTTTCTCAGCCTCACCTTCCGTTAATCCCCGGTAAAGGACCACAAATTCATCTCCGCCGAACCGGCAGACAAAATCACCCTTACCGGCAGACTCTTTTAATTCCTGAGATACACATTTTAAATATTTATCTCCATTTAAATGACCATACTGATCATTGATGGTTTTTAATCCATCTAAATCCACCATACACAAGGCAAATGAAGAATTATCCTTGATATACTCATCAATGGTACTGATACAGCATCTCCGGTTATTAAGCCCCGTCAGTTCATCCTTATATGCCATCACTTCCAGATAGGCTTCTGTTTCTTTCTGATAAGTCACATCTGTGATCAGATGAATGACCGCTTTCGTATTTTCCCACTTCAGCGGATGGGATTCCACCTGAAAAAATTTCTCTCTGCTGCATTTAAACTCATATTTATGTATATCTGTTATTTCTTCTGATGACCGAAGCCGTTCCATCAGTCCACACGTCTCTCCGCAGATAAAATGCCCGTTTTCCTGATTATAGAGACGCTTTCTGACCAGATTGTTGGTATAAAGGACTTTACCTGTCTTTTCCTCCGTTACAACAACCCAGTCCTTTAAGCTGTTAATTATGGACAAAAGCAGGGAACTGAATCCCCTGCTTCTAACCGCCTGCTCTATCAGCTTATTCTCTCTTACTTTCATTTCCTTCATGCATCTGGAAAGACAGGATATTGTCTCCTGCAGTTCCTTATATACTGGCGCTTCTCCTTCCAGTTCTCCTACCGCCGGTTTGTTTAACATAATACTCCGAATCTGTTCAAGAAGAACATAGGCATCTTTTTCCGTCATTTACTACACCTTCAATCATGAGTTGACACTTGTTTTAAGCACGGTATTTGCCAGAAAATGCAGAGCAAATGCCTTTTTCATTGATGATCTTTTCATAGTTATGTACCGGATTTACACCGGCCCCCCCCTTTCTTTGTTACAAAATGCAGTTATAACCTTCTTATTTTCGATTAAAATAACTTATTTTTATAAGTTTTCTTATATTTGGTGATAAAAAGGTGTACCTTTTCAGCATTACAATATGCTTGTTAAATGAGTAAAATCAACCATAATATATTATAATAAAAATTCCGACATATTTCAACAAAAAAATAACAGAAAGGGCTTTTTTGATGTTGATATAGAAAGGTACACCTTTTTAGCATTACAATATGCTTGTCTCATTTTAAAATCGACCCTTTCTGCCATAATAAGAAGGTCAGGAGGTTAAAGAACAATATGAATAATTTTTATGGTTACGTAAGAGTATCCACACTGGACCAAAATGTGGAACGGCAGCTGATTGAGCTGATTAAATGGGGAGTTTTAGAGAAAAACATCTACTGTGATAAATTATCGGGAAAAGATTTCAACCGGCCTCAGTATCAGAAGCTGAAGCGAAAACTAAAAGAGGGTGATGTACTGGTGGTCAAGAGCCTGGACCGTCTTGGAAGAAACTATGAAGATATACAACAAGAATGGAGAGACATAGTTAAAATGACAAAGGCAGATATTGTAATTATTGACATGCCGATTCTTGACACACGGACAAATAAGGATTTAATAGGAACTTTGATATCTGACATTGTCCTACAGCTGCTTTCATATGTAGCTCAGGCAGAGACAGGCAGAAGGAATTGCCATAGCAAAAGCAAACGGCAAACATCTGGGAAGATATCCTTCCCCCCTTCCTGATGAATTCTTCCCGGTATATGAAAAATGGCTGAACCGGGACTATTCTTTGCGGACCGGCAGCGAAGTCCTGGGAATCACTATCAGCCAGTTTAGGACTATGATAAAAAAGCACGAAAAAGGTTTGGATAACCTGACTTGAAAATACCAGGCTGTTTGTGTTATAATAAACAGATACTAAAAGAACTATTGAAAGAAGGTGCTGTTACGAAAATACAGGAATCTGCTGAAAATTATCTGGAAGCAATCTTGATGCTTCACAGACGCAACGGATATGTCCGCTCAATCGATATAGCGGGAGAATTGGAGTTTTCTAAGCCCAGCGTCAGTGTGGCTATGAAGAATCTGCGGGAGAATGGTTTCATCGATATGGATGAAAATGGACATATTACACTGCTGGAAAAAGGTCAGGAAATCGCAGAACGGATTTACGAGCGCCACACCTTCCTTTCCGACTGGCTTATGGCTCTTGGCGTTGAGCGCAGGATCGCCCTGGAGGATGCCTGCCGGATTGAGCATGTGATCAGTGCAGAAAGCTTTGCAGCAATTAAAGCCTTTGTAAACGGCAGAGAAAAAGAATAACGGTTAAGCAGCATGGAAATGAGAGGATTTTATTAGTACTCCCCGCATTTCCAATGCTGCTTATTTATTTCACACTCCACTTTAATAAAAACGCCGAGTTAATAATCACTGCTAAAGATCCTGCATTATGTACCAGAGCTCCCACTACCGGATTTAACACTCCGGTTACTGCAAGAATAATTGCCGCAAAGTTCAGCAGCATGGAAAACCCCAGATTATAATGGATCGTCCTCATCATTTTTTTAGAAAGGGAAAGCAGATGCGGAATTTCCTTTATCTCGTCACTCACAAGAGCAATATCTGCTGCTTCCACTGCTATATCGCTTCCGATTCCGCCCATGGCGATTCCAATAAAAGCCCGTTTTAAAGCAGGAGCATCATTTATACCATCTCCAATCATACAGACCCGGTTCTGATCTCCCTCACAGGTATTAATCCAGCTCAGTTTATCCTCAGGCAGGCACTCTGCATGAACTTCCATAATCCCAAGCTGTCCGGCAATATGCATGGCTGCGCTTTTGTGATCACCTGTCAGAAGCACAGGCGCTGCTCCGATTTCCGTTATCTGTTTGATTACCTCACCGGCCTCCTCTCTGAGCGTATCGGATAATGCAAGGAAGCCAGCCGGATTCCTGTCCACAGACAGATAGATGACAGTACAGCCCTGTTGAAGATAAGATTCTGCCTTTCCTCTGTGCTGCCCGTCTAATTCAATCCCGTTTTCCCACAGCAGTTCCCGATTCCCAGCCAGAATTTCCTTTCCCATAACGACTGACTTAACTCCCCGTCCCGGAATCATCTCAAATTCCTCTGCAGACATGATATCTTCTTTCTTTTCCTCTTTGAACGAACGAAGAACCGCTTTTCCCAGGGGATGCTCAGAGCGGGCTTCCGCACCTGCAGCAAGTGCAAATATTTTCTCTCCCCCATACTCTTTCATAAAACTGACTGCAGCCACTACTTTTGGAGTGCCATAGGTTAAGGTACCGGTTTTATCAAAGGTCAGTTTACTGACTGCAGACAGGCGTTCTAATGCATCTCCCTCTCTGACCAGAAATCCATGCTTTGTGGCATTGCCGATTGCTGCCATAATAGCCGCAGGGGTAGCGAGAACAAGCGCACATGGACAAAATACAACCAGTATGGTAACTGCACGCATTGGCTCCCCTGTAAAAAACCAGGTCAGTACAGCAGAAATCATGGCTGCTGCCACAATCCACGTAGCCCATCGGTCTGCGATGCCTACTATTTTCGCTTTTCCTGCATCTGCCGACTGAACCAGACGTATCATTCTTTGTATGGAACTATCCTCTCCTACCCTGGACGCCTCCATGTCAAAGGAACCAAACTGATTGACTGTACCGCTGGAAACTTCATCTCCCGGACCCTTATCAGCAGGAAGGGATTCACCTGTCATAACAGCCTGATTCACAGAGGTTCTGCCAGATTTAATGACCCCGTCAGCAGGAACCGTCTCTCCCGGAAGCACTCTCAGAAGATCTCCTTTGAGAACCTCTGCCGCCGGTATAATGGTTTCCTTGGATCCTTCCAGCCGCCTTGCTGTGCGGGGCGTTAAATGAACCAGTTTTTCAATCCCCTCTCTCGCTTTTTTCACAGTAAACTCTTCCAGAAATGCCCCCAGCTGCATGATAAAGGCGATTTCTCCGGCAGCAAATATTTCTCCTGTTACAATAGAAGCAATCAGAGCAATGGATACCAGCACATCAGCTTTGATATCAAACTCAGTGATTAAACCAATAAACGCCTCCAAAATGATAGGAATTCCACAAAGAAGAACTGCAGCCCACGCTGGATCAAAGGAAACCGGGGCCAGATGAAAAAAGCTGATAATAAGTGCAAGTGCGGAAACTGCCAGACTTGCTTTTTCCTTTAAAGGACCTCCCCATTCCAGAATCTCTTTTAATTTAACCATAATCTTCCTCCATGTATACCTATAGGGGTATATGTATTTACTCGTCAAATATACCCCCATGGGTATTAATTGTCAAGTAAAACTGAACTAACACATAGTTTTTTCTCTCAGATTGAAAAAACTATACTTTATGCTATACTGGGACTATCTGAGAAAAATATAGCTGTCAATCAAAAATAATATCTGCCAGAAATAACACCGCTCCGCACAAATTGTCAGGCGGCTAAAATTATTTTCCCGTATTATAGGTTCTATACGAACTATCACATAAAACTAAAAACTCACAGGCGGGGAAAGATCATGAACAATGCTATTATGAATTTAGAGAACTTAATTAAAACGGATTATGATAATATTGCAGGTATTGTTGTACAAAGAAAGGGTGAAATCGTTTATGAACGATATTTTGATGGTTTCGCCTCTAATGATACCATTCATACTATGTCGGTGACAAAAAGTATCATATCGGCACTGACAGGCATTGCTATAGATAAAGGCTATATCAAAAGCCCGGATCAGAAGGTTTTGGAATTTTTTCCTGAATACAAACTTAAGCGGGGAGAAAAAACGATACAACATGTTACCATAGAAAATATGCTTACTATGACAGCACCGTATAAGTATAAATCAGAGCCTTACACAAAGGTATATACCAGTGATGACTGGACAAAAGCTGCCCTGGATTTACTAGGAGGCAAAGCTGGTATCACCAGGGAATTTAAATATTCCACTGTAGGAACACAGATTTTATCAGGGATCATTACAAATGCTACAGGCAGACCAGTGTCCGATTTTGCAGCGCAGTATTTGTTTAATCCTCTTGGCATAAAAGCTCCTGGCAATACCAGAATAAGCAATAAAGAGGAACATTTTGCCTTCTTAAAGGACAGACATGTTAGCGGCTGGGCTGTAGATCCAAAGGGCGTGAATACGGCTGGCTGGGGGCTTTGCCTGACGCCCCGGGATATGGCAAAAATCGGGCAGCTATATTTAAACAACGGAATTTATGAAGGCCGGAAGATCCTACCCAGTAAATGGATTGCGGACAGCACAAAGGAAAAAAGCCGATGGGGAGAACTGCCTTATGGTTATTTATGGTGGATTGCTGATTATGATGGATACCACTGTTACGCAGCGATTGGTGACGGAGGGAACTTTATATTTGTCAACCAGGATAAAAGCATTGTTGTCGCCATAGCATCCCGGTTTGTGCCGAAATACAAAGTTAAAATTGAACTGGTTACCAGGGAGATTATTCCCTTGTTTGAATAAAACCGTAACATTATCAGAAATCAGGCTGGAGGTAAAGTAAGATGGATTGGATCAGCGGAATACAAAAGGCAGTGGATTACGTGGAAGAACATATCACCATGGATCTGGATTTTAGTGAGATTGCAAAACAGGCTTATTCATCAGGCTTTCATTTTCAGCGTGTATTTGGAATTCTCTGCGGATTCACGCTGGGAGACTATATCCGTATGCGGAGACTTACTCTTGCAGGCCTGGAGCTGGCGGCAACAAACACCCGGATTCTGGATATTGCTGTAAAATATGGCTACGACACTCAGGAAAGCTTTAGCCGCGCTTTTACGCGTTTTCATGGCGTATCTCCTTCTCAGGCGCGAAACGGAGCCGGTTTAAAATCTTTTTCCCGTCTTTCTGTAAAACTGATACTGGCAGGTGCCAATGTGACCAATTACAGAATTGAAAAGAGAGAAGGCTTTCAAATGATTGGCAGACCTCTGCGCGTGTCCGGTAAAAAGGAACTGACCTCTGACAGAATATCTGATTTCTGGCATCAGTGCCGCATGGATGGAACAATTACGGAACTGTCCAGATACATTTCTGAAGCTAATATATTTGGTGAAAGCATTGCCGGGGCGGGCTTTGGCAAGGATGCCTCTGATTCCAACTTCCCCTATGCCATTGGTGTTCATTATAATGGCATTCCAGCTGCTAAAAAAGATCTGATAGTATGGGAAATACCAGCCCATACTTACGCTGTGTTCCCATGCATTGGTTCAATGCCGGAAGCATTTACCAGGCTGTATCAGCAAATTTACAGCGAATTTTTTCCTACCAGCGACTATCAGCCCTGCGGCGGTACGGACTTTGAAGCCTATCCGTCAGCTGATGTGAAGAATCCTGGTTTTACCTGTGAGATATGGGTTGCTGTAGAAAAGAAAATCATGACCACCGGCTTA
>NZ_QOHO01000029.1 GCF_003432035.1 Lacrimispora amygdalina | reverse complement strand
TCTACTTTCTTTCACACTACTCTCCTTGCTGATAAAGTTCTTGCTATTAAAGATTATACCACATATAGAATATAGAAATAATGAAAGATATATGGCGGTTAATCTATCTTAAGAATCGTAAAAGGGCTTTACTAAACGTAATATATCTGATAAAATGATAATGCTTAAATCTAAATTCATTTCTATGATTGCAATATCTGTTTTATATTCCAGGTTATTAAAGTTTATTCCCCTTACATTTTTTATTTGATTTTCTAATTTTCTATATTATCTTATTGCATTTTTAATTTATCAAGGATTATTCTCTTTTTTTCCAGTAACAGGCTTTATCTGGTTATTCCCATTTTTTTTGTGTATTCTAATTCTTTTATTCCATGACTGGGTAGTGTATGTAAGAGACATAACCAGATATTTAACCATATTTTTTGAGAGGAGGTGTCAGACCAATCAATGAAGTGAAGGAGGCATAATGATTTAAGCAGTAAGACCAGAAAGGATGATGAATATTTGGAATGGAAATAAAAAATTGGTTTATATGGCGATCAGGCAGGGTTAAGCAATGTTGATCACCATGATGGTTTCATATTTAATAGTCGGTTTTATTTATGCGTCAGCTGTAGTTTTGGGTGTAACACTAATATTCTGTATTGTTGTTTTAAGACCTAAGAAGAAGACGGGGAAAGCCAATGGTCAGATGCATCAAAGGAAAAAGAGGGATGCTTGTAATCAGAAAGAATGGAGGAAAATATGAATCGAGTAATTTTAATGGGAAGATTAACCAGAGACCCGGAAGTGAGATATTCACAAGGAGAACGTACAATGGCGATTGCCAGATATACACTTGCCGTTGACCGCAGAGGACGTAAAAATCAGGATAGTAATGAGCCAACGGCTGATTTTATTAACTGTGTTTCGTTTGATAAAACAGGTGAATTTGCAGAAAAATACTTTTATCAGGGAATGAGAGTATTGATTACTGGAAGAGTTCAAACAGGCAGCTACATAAATAAAGACGGAGTTAAGGTATACACGTTTGAGGTCATTGTTGATGAACAGGAGTTTGCTGACAGTAAGAACATGTCTGCTGGAGGAAATCAGGCGGTTACAAGGCAGGAACCTGCCAGCGCAATAGGAGATGGGTTTTTAAATATCCCTGATGGTCTTGATGATCCGGATTTACCATTTAATTAAATTTAACACTGCTTTACTGACCATTCTTGTTTTTACTGGAGGTTTCTTTCACGTTTCTTTCGGTTCAGAAAGAACAGTTGAAATAAAGAAAGAATTCCGGACAACTAATAAGGAGGATGAAGGAAGCAGCCATTTTGAGAGGACCATCGAAAAAAATGGAATCAAATATCAGTTAATGTCCCTGCAGACAGACTATGAGGAGATAATTTATCCTGACAGTGTTTTAACAATTGATTCCCCGCCCTTTGTGGGAAACCCGGAAAGGTATATCCCCCAGGAAACTGTGGAAGAAGGTGGAAAGAAGTATCATTTGACTGCCAGCGAGATTCTTGATATTTCTATGGAAGAAAAAACGGAGTATTCAGAAACGTCTATTTTATATAGGGGTGTAGAGTATATAGACAAAATCCCAGAGCGGGCACAGGTACGGGTGACAGATGAAGACTTAAACCAGGAGCAAATAGTTGAATTGCCTGCAGTTTCTCATGTAGAAGAAAGTAATTACTGGGATTACGGTTTTACCTTTCCCATAACAGTATCAGGTTATCAGGAAAAATCATATTTACTGGGAGATACGGAAATACCAAATGGAGTGCCTTTAATAGATTATGCAGACGCATTTTTAAAGTATCTCAATCTACCTCCGGATTATTATGAAATAACAAGTATTGCATGGACTGGAGAACCGGAGCTGCAAAATGGAGATTTGGTCCGTACTGCACAGGCGCGTGGGAGGAAGGCGGTAAAAAACATAAGGAGTATATATGGAGGGGAGGTCACATTTCCTGCTGTAAAGGCTAAGGTATATCGGGGAACTTATGTGGAAGAGGGGGTGGAAAACCAGACAGATCTTTTGCTTTATAAGAAAATTGTAACAGCTGTTTATGAACGTCAGACCAGGGAGGAATTTTCAGAGATATTAAGATCCATTCTTACAAAAACAGTTCTACTGACGGGATTCCTGATATTGTTAATAATGATACTGATTCTGCACAAAAAGAAAAAAAGATCAAAAACGAATCCGGCATCTGATTTAAATTCCGGTTAAAAAAGAAGCCTGTCTATGTGGATTAATTATCGTCGGCTGACATATATTGAAACAAGTAATTGCATGAATGAGGTGAAATCGTACTGCATGAGAGTAGAAAATATTTATCCCATCTACAAAAGCAATCGTGACAGGGAGAAATCAGTGCAGAAGATATATGAAGAGCTTCAATTAATTTTTTATCATAAATCACAATCTGAAAAGAATTGTTCTCTCATAGAGAAAGAGCAGACGGTTGATGAAAAGAAGGGAAATTAATTAAGCCATATGGATGCGATTTATGCAAGACAGTCAATTGATAAAAAAGACAGTCTCTCCATTGAGACGCAGCTGAGTTTCGCCAGGAGTATTGCAGTTGGTGAGCCGAGATTATACATAGACAGGGGTATTTCGGGAAAAGATGTGGTACACAGACCGGAATTTTTAAAATTGTTAAATGATATAAAAAAAGGGTCGATTAACAGAATCCTTGTTTACAAGCTTGACCGTTTTACCCGCTCGCTTCTGGATTTTACAAACACCTGGGAATATATGAGCAAATACAAGGTAGAGTTTATTTCCGTTACGGAAAATTTTGATACCTCAACACCCATAGGGAAAGCAATGATATTTATTATGGCCGTGTTTGCCCAGATGGAGCGGGAACAGATTTCGAAAAGAGTTTATGACAATTATTATGACAGGATTGAACTGGGGCGCTGGCCGGGAGGTCCCGCACCCTATGGTTACAGCAATACAGCAATCTCATATGGGGAACAAAAAGTTTCTTCGCTGAAACTGGAAGATAACATAAAGAATCTGGAAGAGATTATGAAGATTTATGCTTATCCAACTACCAGTCTGGGAGATATCGGGCGAATGATGACGGCAAGAAAGTGTCCTGGACCAAACAGTGAAAAATGGTCCCCCTGTTCCATTGGGCGGGTGCTTAGAAATCCTGCCAGCGTAAAATGTGATCATGCTGTCTATTCGTACTTTAAAAAACTTGGAGTAAATATTATAAATCCACTGAAAGATTTTAACGGGGAACATGGCGGCATGCTGGTGGGGAAAAAGGGAGCAGTGACAAAAGGAGCATTGGATACAAAGGAGGCTACCTTCGCCATTGGTAACTGGCCTGGATATATTGATTCTAAGTTGTGGCTCCGGTGCCAGAAAAAACTGGACACAAATGAGAAAGTAGCCTCAAACGATGGTCCGCGTAACAGCTGGCTGACGGGACTGATAAAATGCGGTGACTGTGGGAGGGCAGTTATGGTTCGAAAATACAAGCGCAAATCAGATGGAGAAATAGTCCGGACTTTAAGATGCCGGGGAAAGGATTTTCTTGACTGTAATTTAAAACCTCAGTTGAGGATTGAACAGATTGAGGGGGCTGTTGAGATAGAATTGGTAAAGCTTCTTGACAGCTGCAAACCGGCTCCCATTGAAAATGTGAATGAAACCAATGAACTGGAGCTGGAATTGATCCGTATTGATGAAGCTGTTACCAATTTAATGCAGGTTCTAAAGACAAAATCAGTCAGTTCACTCACCGTCGATTATATTAATAAAGAGTTGGAAGAACTGACGCAGACGAAAACAAAATTATTAGAGGAGAAAGGAAAAATGGTCAGGAAATCTGAATTTCCGCAAAAAATTATTTTTTCCCAGTTAAATAAAGAAGATAAACGGGCTGTAGCATTCTCTTATCTGGAAACAGTTGTGGTTTACGAAGATTATATCAGTTTGATATGGAAGAAATAACAAAACATGACTTACCATACAATCAATGAACTCATATAATCAACCATTTGATCTATGGAGACCCGCATGCCGTTTTGCAGCCACCACATAATCAGCGAAATCGCTGCGCCGGTATAGTATTCCGACATGATGGCGATTGGAACCGGACTGGGAACACCTGAGCGTGTTTCATCCATACGAAAACACCGGTCAAGATAGGCGCTGACAGTGTTTCTTAAAAGGTCGGCCATAAAGTCATTTTTAATATGGGAGGCACTCTGAACGAAAAAATCTTTATAATTTTTGGCATATTCAAACATTTGGCGTATGATACGCCGATAATATTCCTGTTCTGATTCTCCCTCTTCAATTTGTAATTCTATAAATTTACGCTGCTCATCTGAAAACATAGTCTCCAACAGCTGGTATTTATCCTCAAAATGCTTATAGAATGTGGTGCGGTGTACCATGGCCTTTTTACAGATATCGGTCACGGTAATTTCTTCAAAGGGGTGTTTCAGAACCAGTTCAAAAAGGGCGTCACTAAGAAACCGGTAGGTTCTCAGCATACGCAGGTCAATTGTCTGATCTTCCATATATAGTTCTCCAATCTACACTTATTGATAAAATGTAGTTTAGGCTACACTTTACAAAGTTTGTTTCTTGCTTTTTCTCTGAAAAAATAATATCATGCAAATCGACAGGTGTAAACAAAAAATACCGAAAAGATACAGCGGTGATGATAAAGGAGAATGGCGATGATAGAGAGGAAGAGAATACCCAAATGGGCGGCTGTACCTGTTTTGTGCGCATTGCTGCTGGCGGGGTGCAGCGGTGATAAAGGACAGGAAAAAAAAGAAATGAGAAGTATTTCTGTTGCAACAGTAAGCGAA
Source organism: Lacrimispora amygdalina (assembly GCF_003432035.1). Lineage (GTDB taxonomy): Bacteria > Bacillota > Clostridia > Lachnospirales > Lachnospiraceae > Lacrimispora > Lacrimispora amygdalina. The sequence continues at coordinate 115,807 of NZ_QOHO01000029.1, read as the reverse complement.
GCGGCTTATACGGACACACTTAATTTAAGTGGTAACGTAACTCCGGTTGAAACAGCGAATCTGTCGTTTAAGCTGGACGGAAAGCTGAAGGAAGTATATGTTCGGGAAGGTGATTCGGTGGAAATGGGTCAGAAGGTGGCGGAGCTTTCCATGGAAGATTATTCCCTGCAGGTCCGGGCTGCTCAGGCGCAGTTTCGGGCTGCCGAAGCTCAGTATGCGACTGCAAAGATGCAGGCGGATACTGATGCTCCCTCCAAAATCGCACAGGCAAAGGCCCAGCTGGTGCTGACTCAGAAAACTTATAACAGAGTAAAAGCCCTTTATGAGGCTCAGGCAGTATCCCAGAGTGACCTCGATGAGATTTCAGCAAAGCTGGCGGCGGACTCTGAGACATATCACCAGGCACTGGAAGGGAAAAATATGGCTGTCGCGCAGCTTGAGGCAGCAGGGGCTCAGAAAGACCAGGCTGCGGCAGCTGCGGATAAAGCAGTCAGGGATCTGGCGGATACTGCGCTGAACAGCCCAATGAAGGGAGTGATATTAAAAAAGCTTATGAATGGAGGTGAAACGGCAGCAGCCGGATATCCGGTTGTAGTTATCGGACGAACTGATGAGGTTACCATAGAAGTTGGTATTCCCGATGAACAAATCAACGAGATTAAGCTGGGGCAGAAAGCAGAAGTTTCCGTATATGGGATAGAAACTGGGTTTGAGGGAAGTGTTTCAGGAATTGGTGCGTTAGCGGACAGCAATACCCGGACCTTTACTGTAAAAATCCGTGTAAAAAATCCTGCCGGCGTGTTAAAACCTGGAATGATTGCCAACGTCATCCTCCATACCGGTTCACAAAAATCTGTTTTAATTCCGCTGGACAGCGTACTGCAGCGGGCGAATGGATCAGTCGTATTTGTGTATGATGCTGCCAGCGGTACCGTGACCAGAAAAGTAGTGACAACCGGAGAGATCAGGGGTAATTCCATTGAAATTCTTTCCGGACTGGAGTTTGGAGAACAAATAGTGACAGAAGGTCAGTTTTTATTATATGACGGCGATGCTGTTCAGCTTGCAGAGGAGGTTGAGCCATGATTGCATGGAGCGTTAAGCATAAAAGTATTCTTGCTCTGCTGACCGGACTATTTATGATGCTTGGTATTTATGCTTATGTCGTAATGGAGAGACAGGAAAATCCTGAAGTCACCAGCCCGGTTGCTTCCGTTACCTGTATTTATCCAGGTGCGAGCCCGGAGGATATAGAAAAGCTGATCGTCAAGCCAATTGAAGATAAAATTGATACCATTTCAGGAATCAAAAAGCTGGAAAGCTACTCCGTGGATTCAGCCGGAGTAATTCAGATTACACTGAAAGATATGAGTGATAATGAAATTAATAAAAAGTGGGACAAGCTGCGGGAAAAGATTGATGATATAAAGCCCGAGCTTCCCGCTGATGCACAGGCGCCTGTAATAAAAACAGACTTTTCAAGTTCCTACGGACTTATTTTAGGCCTTTCAGGGGAAGACAACACCAATCAGGAGATGGCAGATGTTGCCAGGCAGATAAAAAACATGCTTTCCAAAGATACAGATGTGAAAGCTGTGGATATTATGGGTGATGAAAAGCAGCAGGTGGAAATTGACTTAAACATGTCAAAGCTTCAGCAGTATGGTATATCGCCTGCCACAGTCGCCACTCAGCTGGGAGCCCGTAACATTAACATTCCCGGCGGTAACCTGGAACTTACTGGCACTAAGATACCGGTGCAGGTTTCCGGGGAATATCAGTCTATGGAGGAAATAAAGAATACAATTGTTTCTGTTTCCACTGATTCCGGTACTCCTGTTTATTTGAAAAATGTGGCCGAAGTTCTTCAGACGCCGGTAAAGCCGGAAAAGCAGGTATTTGTCAATGGAAGCCAGGGGGTGCTGATCGGTGTCAAATATGCGGATGGTATCAATATATTAAATGTGGAAAAACGCCTTCAGGACAAAATTCACGGGTTTGAAAAATCAAAGCTGTATGCGGGAATGAAACTGACAGAATTAAATAATCAGGCCAGTTTTGTAAAGGATTCCATTGATATGTTTGCAGATAACCTGATTGAAGGGATTCTGCTGGTTTTTATCGTTGTTCTTATATCCATGGGACTGCGGTCAGCTGCTGTTGTATCTATCCCCATTCCTGTTATCTGTATTCTTGTATTTGGTTACATGTATCTGACAAGAATTCCTCTTCACCAGGTAGCAGTTGCATCACTGATGATATCGTTAAGCTTAATGGTAGCAAATGGAATTGTTGCAAATGATAACATTCAAGTTTATCTGGCCAGGGGTGAAACGCTCACGAATGCCTGTATCAATGGTGTAAAGGAGGTTGGAATTCCTATTCTGACTTCATCACTGACTACGGTTGCCTCCTTTCTTCCTTTGGCAATGATGAACGGAGATGCGGGAAAATTTGTAAAAACGCTGCCGATTCTGGTAAGTGTGGCGCTGGCAGGTTCTTATCTGACTTCTCTGACAATTGTTCCAGCTCTGGCTCATCTGCTTAACCGTCAGCCGGCCAAAGATAAGCCTGTTAAAGCCGAGCCATCCAGATTTACAGTATGGATACAAAAAATAGCAGAAAAACTGCATTTAAAACAGCTTCTGGAAAAAGGGAATGAATTATATGGACGCTTATTAAGTTTTTCATTAAAGAAACCACGCACGGTTCTGTTATTTTTTGCCGGGTTGTTTGCAGCTTCTTCTCTTATTGTACCGACTCTCGCCGTGCAGCTGTTTCCTCCTGTAGAGCGTGATCAGTATGTACTCAACGTAACAACCCAGGACGGAAGTACTTTAGAAAAAACTCTGGCTCAAAGCCAGAAGGTAGCCGCTGTGCTGGAGAATGAAAAATCCGTACACTCCTTTGCAAGCACTGCTGGTGATGGTTTTATGAAATACTATGTTACCTTTGAACCGGAACAGCAGGCTACGAACAAAGCACAGTTTCTGATTAACGGAACCCGTTCAGAAGCAGCTGCTGTAGAAAAGAGAATTCTTGAAGCAGTTCCAGGGATCAGTACTACCCTTAAATATCTGGAAATCAGTTTGCCTTTGACATACCCCATTCAGGTACGAGTATCTGGTGATGATATTGAAAAACTTCGGAGCGCAGCCGCTGAGATAGAGGAACGCTGCCGTACTGTACCGGGTACCCGAAATGTGGAGGACAACTATGGAGATAACAGCTACCGCTTAAACGTAAATGTAAATGAGGAAAAGGCGAACCTTGTAGGAATCACCAACTACGATGTTGCCAGTACAGTGCGAATGGCAGTAAACGGATTAGAAATATTAAAAATGAAGCAGAAGGATCTGGAGAAAGATTCCCTGCCGGTTATTGCAAAAATATCCGATAAAGATAAAACCAGCAGGGAAATACTCAATACCATATTCCTGACTTCTCAGGTGACAGGAAAGAATGTTCCGCTGACGCAGATTGCCGCAATACAGACCCAGTCGTCGTTAAACCAGATTATCCGCCGGAACAGCCAGCGGACGATTACCATTGGCAGTTATGTGGAAGATGGATACAATACGGCAGCAGTAATGGAAAATGTGGAAAAAAGTATGAAAGATCTAAGGCTTCCGGACGGTTATACTTTGGAATACGGCGGCGAAAGTGAAAACAGCACGGATGCATTTTCTTCCATGACATTGCCCACGATCATCGCAGTTATCCTGATTTATATCATACTGGTATTCCAGTTTGGAGATCTTGTAGAGCCGCTGATTATAATGGGTACGATTCCGCTGTCCTTTATCGGCATCATCTGGGGCTTAAAGTGGATGGGGTATCCCATTGGATTCATGGCGCTGTTAGGTGCAATCAGCCTCATGGGAGTTGTTGTTAATAACGGTATTGTACTTCTGGATTACATAAAGGTGCTGATTCCCCAGTCGGATAGCGTTAAGGAAGCCATTGTTAAGGCATGTGAAACGCGAATGCGCCCAATCATGATTGGAATGGTAACAACCGTTTTCTCTCTTCTTCCGCTTATGACTTCAGGAGGACCGCTGTGGGCACCTATGGCTACAGCAGTAATATTCGGAATGATCCTGTCCACAGTTTTAACTATGATTGTCATTCCCTGTGCCTATGCAATGATTGCGTCTGTGCGTGAAAAACAAAAAGGAAATTAAATTTATTTCAAAAAGGTTTAAGAAGGCTTTGTTCACAATAATATGAACAAGGCCTTTTCCTTTATATAGAGTTAAATTAAAAAACTACTAAACAAATAAACTATATTTTTTTGAAAGATATGTTATTATAGTGTAAAAGATTGAAAACGGGAGGTACTATGGAAAATCATATAAAAATAATTGACACCATAAAAGAATACTGCCTCGGGCATTCTGGTTCCTATGAAGCAAGACCATTTGGAGAGTACCCAATCTGTTATAAGGTAATGGGGAAATTATTTGTGCAGCTCAATCCACAGGAGAATTTCTATAAAATAACCTTAAAATGCGATCCGGAAAAATCATATCTTTATCGTCAGCTTTATCCGGGAATAATAGTAAGGGGTTACCATTGTCCTCCCGTTCAGCAGCCGCATTGGAATACGGTTGATTTAGATGCGTTTTCAGATCAGGAGCTGCTTTTTCAGATGATTGATGAGGCTTATGAATGCGTGATAAATAAATTCAGTAAAAAAGCGAAAGAGAAGCTGCGCAATCTGTCTGTGCTGGAGTTTCGGGACACGGATGGAGATGATCCGGATTTTGCTATGCTTTGCGGAAGGCTGGACCGCACACTGGTTGAGATTGTGGGAAGTCAATATCAAAGAAGCAGGTATGATCAGTATAATCAGAGAGACAGCATTCATGATGTGATTGTTGCATATCATAATGGAAAAGCGGTAGCGTGCGGAGCATTCAAAATGTTTGATGAAACTCATGCGGAGCTGAAACGGGTCTATGTGGATCCGGCACATCGTCATATGGGGTTAGGCGGGGAATTAATCCGGAGATTAGAAGCAAAGGCAAAGATGAAAGGTTATATCTGGTGTATTCTGGAAACCGGGAGGCAGTTAGATGCAGCTCATACAATGTATAAAAAGGCGGGTTATCAGATTATTCCTAATTACGGCCAGTATGCTGGGATGGAGGATTCCATTTGTATGGAACGTAAAATATGATGGGGGCAGAAAAGCAGATACCAGCTTTTTAATGATATGCATGGATGATTTGGAGAAGGCCAAAGAATGGCTTGTAAGAAAGGAGTGTAGGGGGTATTATGAATAATAAAGAAATCATTGAGAGAGCGATGCAGCAATCAGCAATAGACAGTAATTGCTGTATGGAGAATTTTAGAAGCAATGAGAATAAGGTCGTACTATCTGTAAAAAATCCCAAAGCCAGAAAATATTTAGAACTCCCCTTTTTCTGCGATTTAACATCCTATGGCAACAACATTGTTGCATCTGTTTCGGGAGAATTAAAAGATATAGTAGAGGAATATATAGAAAAGTATCCGGTTGCTCATTGTTTTGAGACACCAAATCTACATATATTGATAGAAAGACTAAAGCCGTTTAATCTGAATGTCTGTTTTATGGGTGAGTATTTTTTGCCGGATTTGGAAGCGTTAAAGCCGCTTTCCTGCCAGTTTGAAATAAGAGTTCTGGAGCCGGAGCATTTTTCAGAATATTATCTGCCGGAATGGAGCAATGCACTATGTGAAAAACGAAAAGAGTTAGACTGCCTTGCAGTAGGTGCATTTGATGCTGGAAAACTGATTGGACTTGCAGGAGGGTCTGCTGATTGTGATACCATGTGGCAGATCGGTATTGATGTACTGCCGGAATATAGAAGGCTGGGAATTGCTTCCAGTCTTACAAGCAGGCTTGCGATAGAAATATTGGATAGAGGGATTGTTCCATTTTATTGCTGTGCATGGTCAAATGTGAAGTCTGCACGGAATGCCATAAAAAGTGGGTTTCGACCTGCCTGGGTGCAGGTTACGGCAAGAGAGAATAGTTTTATTGATGAAATGAATAGGTAGGAAATCAGGAGACAGTTGTATGACAACAATATATTTTATTCGGCACGCTGAACCAGATTATTCAAATCATTCTGATGTACCGTTATTAATGCCATGGATTGTAAAGTTTACATTTGATGATGAAAAATTTATGGGAATTGAAAAAATAGAGGTTCGGAGAAGCAGATGATGTTTATGAATACAGACTTTTTAAAAAATAACGAAATATCTCTCAAGTTAGTAAAAACAACTGTAGGCAACATACATAAGCAATGGCTTCCTGCATATCATTTTGCAATATATGATAAGCAGGGGGAAGAAGTTGGTGGTTGTGATTTAAGAATCGGACATAACACTAATGTGTATTATGGCGGCAACATTGGATACCGCATAGAGGAACAATATCGTGGATCTCATTATGCAGGGAAAGCCTGCCTGTTACTGTTTCAGCTGGCTAAAAAACATAAGATGGATTACCTTATAATCACCTGCAATCCCGATAGCCACGCTTCAAGGAAGACCTGTGAGTATGCAGGAGGAACATTAGAAAAAATTGTACAGATACCAGTTGATAATGAAATGAGAAAAGCTGGAGAAACGGAAAAGTGTATCTATCGGTTTCATTTACATGATTATTAGAAATTAGGGAGGTGACTGACAATGAAAAATGAATTACATGTCTTTTTTGATTATATCTGTCCGTTTTGTCTGAGGGCACATAACTATTTAAAGGAGCTTATGACGGAATATCCGGATGTGCCAATAGTATGGCATCCCTGCGAATCTCATCCCAGACCAGACCGGTATGGACCTCATAGTGATTTGTGTATTCAGGGATATTTTTACGCTCTTGATCATGGAGTTAATCATATGGATTACCATGACCGTATGTACCAGGCTGCCTTTAAAGATCATGTTAATATTGAGGATATTGATGCTCTTGGTGATTATGTCAGTGATATGGTTGATGCGAATGACTTTAAACAATCGATTCGACAGGGGACTTATCTTAAAAAACTCGCGGAATCCAATAAACTTGCATTTGAACATTCTGGCGTCTGGGCTGTCCCTGCATATAGAATGGGGGATTTGAAACTAGATGCAGTTGAAAATGTGGGTGTTAATAAAGAACAGATACGGCAGATTCTAAAGGGGGAAAGTAATGCAGCTGAAAAATAATATGTTATTAAAAATTGATAAGGCTGTTAAAGCAGATGCAGCTGAAATAGTTGAATTTCTTAATATTGTGGGTGGAGAGAGTGATAATTTATTGTTTGGAGCAAATGGTTTTCAAATGTCGGTAGAAGCAGAAGAAAATTTCATAGAAAACCTGCTGGATTCTACTGTTTCGGCTTTGTTTACAGGGAAAATTGAAAATAAAATAGTGTGTACAGGCAGTATAATGACCTCACCAAGAAAAAGAATATCTCATCAGGCGGATCTCGCCGTTTCAGTGAAAAAGAAATATTGGGGTTTAGGTATAGGAACACACCTGATGCAGACAATGATTTCGTTTGCTAAGGGAAATGGTCAGACAGAAATACTGCATTTAGGCGTGAAAGAAGATAATTTAACAGCAGTAAAACTATATAAAAAAATGGGATTCAATGAAATCGGCAGGCATAAAAACTTCTTTAAAATAGATGGTAAATATTATGATGAAATTCTAATGGATTTGCATTTATGAAAATTGACTTTGTAGAAACTGATTTAATAAAAAATATTGATAAAATACACACAACAGAATTAGGTGAGCAGAGGATCAGGAAGAATTTGAGTCTGGATACGCCTGATTTAATTGCATGGAGTAAAAACAGAGTTGAAAATGCAGACAGTATAAGCAGAAAAGGAAAGAATTGGTATGTGAATGCTGCCGGATGCATTTTAACTATTAACGCATATAGTTTTACAATAATTACAGCTCATAGAAAGAAATAATAGGAAGAACACGCTGGTGTGAAATATCTTAAATAGAGCGGAGGACAATACTGTGAGAGTGTTTGTCGTGTACTGCCATCCAAGTAAGAAAAGCTTTACGCATGATATTAAGCAGGAGTTTTTAAAGGGACTAAATGACTCAAATCATGAATTTATTGTCTCTGATTTATATGAGATGAATTTTAATGAGGTGATATCAGAAAACGAATATGAGAGAGAAGCTTATTATAAAACGGAAATTCCGGTGGCGGACGATGTTATTGAAGAACAGCGTAAAATTCAGGAATCTGATGCTATTGTATTTATATACCCTGTTTTTTGGACGGAGGCTCCTGCAAAATTAGTAGGCTGGTTTGACCGGATATGGACGAGCGGTTTTGCATATAATCCGAATCCCAAAATGAAGATACTTAAGAAGGCATTATTTATCGTTTCTGCAGGAAAAACAATGGAATCTCTTGAAGAAACAGGCGAATCTAGTGCGATGAGAATTGTTATGCTGGGTGACAGGATCAGAGACAGAGCCATTGAAAAAGAAATGATTATATTTGATGGCACCACCCATTGGGATGAGGAGCAACGAAAGGAACGGATGGCAGAGCATCTTAATACTGCATATAAGTTAGGGTTGAATTTTTAAATAAATAATATGGATTAATTCAGATGGTAGGAGGAATATTGTGAAAAAATTAGGTTTGATAGGTGGCATGGGACCGGAGTCTACCATTCCCTATTACCGCGATATTGTTTATGGTATTAAACAAAGAGTGGGTAAAGACTATTATCCTCAATTAACAATTGAAAGTGTTAATGTTTTTAAAGTTTTGAAATTATGCAGAGAAAATAGGCACGAAGAATTGACCAATTATCTTCTGGAAGCAATCAACAATTTGGAACGTAGCGGAGCAGAAATAGCTGCTTTATCAGCAAATACACCGCATATCGTATTCGACAGGCTTAAAGAACAAACATCAATACCTCTAATCAGTATTATTGAGGCGACCTGTCGAGAGGCTGAACATAGAGGTTTTAAAAAAATAGGTCTACTTGGAACCATTTTTACAATGACGGGAGATTTTTATAAAAAACCTTTCTATGAGAAGAATATAGAGATTGTGGTTCCATCAAGTTTATCAATGGAATTTATTAACGAAAAAATTACAAAGGAGTTGGAACTTGGCATAGTGAAAGAAGAAACACGAAAGAGCTTTCAAAAAATCATTATGCAGATGAAAGATGAAAATAATATTCAGGCTGTAATTTTGGGTTGTACAGAACTGCCTTTGATTTTAAATGATGAAGTGAGTTCTGTCCCGTGCCTGGATACAATGCAAATACACATCGCGTCTATAATAAATGCTATTCTTGGCTGATTTCCGTCCTGGCAGAGATTATAAACAAACTGGTAAGAAATTCTGGTAGCAGATGGTATTCAAAACGAAATGGATATGTGGACAATATGATTTAAATCTATAAAAGTTTAGTATGAAACCACAAAATAATTAAACGACAAAAAGGATGGCTGCCGATATGATTCTATCTGACAAAACAATTATTAAAATGCTAAAAGAAAAAACTCTGTTTATAGAACCCCTGGAAGAGGGACAGATTCAGCCCGCAAGTGTGGATATTCGCCTTGGAAACACATTTAGCGTAGTGGAAGATACTTCAGACGGAATTATCACAATGCAAAACGAGATTAAATACAAGACAATTGTGACGGATAAATATATTCTCCTTCCCGGTCAGTTTGTACTTGCAACCACGCTGGAGTATTTTGCAATGCCAGATGATCTTACCGCATTTGTTGAAGGAAGAAGTTCTCTGGGCAGGATGGGGCTTTTTATCCAGAATGCTGGTTGGGTTGATCCGGGGTTTGAGGGAGAAATAACCCTTGAGTTGTTTAATGCCAACCGCTGCGCGATTGAGCTGCAGTCTGGACGCAGGGTGGGACAGCTTGTTTTTGCCAAGATGGATGAGAATGCTTTGAATCCATACCGGGGAAAATATCAGGGGCAGAAAGGGGCTACCGGTTCAAAGGTATTTATGGATAACGATGTAAGTTAATTAATGGAGGCTGAAATGGTACGGCAGAAATGTGAGTGCTGTATACTGGAAGTTTTGTCTTCCAATGAACGGGCAATTAAATTTTACATAAGCCATGGTTCTACAATTTTCGAAGTGGAAGAGAATGGCATGAGATTATTATGTGATAAAATGACGAAAGATTTCAGGTAAGGAGCGATCTATGGAATTTGAGATGCAGGAAAATGTTTTGACTGTAAAAGATTATCAAAAACTTAGAACATCTGCAGGCTGGAGCGAGTTACCAGAGCAGCAGATAGAGACTGCATTAAAGAACTCATTATTTACAATAGCAGTCAAATATCAGGAACAGGTTGTGGCTATGGGCAGACTTGTGGGAGATGGGTGTTATATCTGCTATATCCAGGATCTGGTTGTATTACCGGAATACCAGGGTAAAGGTATTGGAAAATATATGATAGAAAGGCTTGTTTCTTATGTAAGGGAGCAGGGAATTCCAGATACAAATATTACATTGGGACTCTTTGCCGCCATAGGGAAAGAAGGCTTTTATCAGAAACAGGGATTTCATATCCGGCCAAATGATCACAGAGGGGCTGGAATGGAGATTATATTACCCGTACACCAGGATACAGGAGCATAGCTGGAAGTAAAAATAGAAAAGGAAGGTATGGCATGCAAACAATTATTATCCGGTTATCTCCGGAGAAACTTGAAAATGCTGATTTGGACTTACGTTACTATATTCCAGAACGTATAGAGGAAATAACTGACGGAATGGTTCAGGACAATGGGTATGATTATCTGGAGGAAAATGCTCTGGCACTTTGGCTCCAGACAGAGGATGCGATCAGCGCTTATCCAGCTATTGTGAAGCTGTTTAGGGAAGAATCCTTTATGGGAAATGACCTTTCTTTGTCAGCTGAACTATATATCTCTGAAAAAGATACGGATGAGCTGGAAAACTGCAGGCTTGTTTATCCATAATAAAAGGGGGAAGATCCAATGGTACATTTGGTATACTGCGACAATCAAGGTAAAAAGGGAGAACGTGACTTAGACAAAATAATCTCCGGTACGAAGATGATGGTGGTAAGAGGGGCAGCTGGACGTAAAATCCCTCATAGCAGAGTATTTGAAGGTGAAACCGTTTATTTTATGGAGAAAGGAACCGGTGAAATCTCTGCGTATGCCGTTGTAAAGTCTGTCCAGAATCATGTAAAACTGGCAGATGAGGAAATATCAAAAGTTTTGAATGAGAATCAGGATAAACTTAATCTGACGGACAAACAGAAAGAGCGCTGGCATAAAAAATGTTTGTGTCTGGTTGAATTTGGCGGAGTTCAGCAAATTGAACCAACGCTGCCCTTTGATCATCAGGGGAATATGGATGACTGGCTGATTATTGATAAGATTGAGGATGTGGTTGTGGGTACCAGTATACCCTATAACTATGAAAAGTCCAGGTTCTGACAATTATAAATAAGTATAATTCCATTTTATAAAGGACATATGAAATGAATCCATCCAGACTAAAAATAGGAGATACCATAGGAATTATTTCTCCCTGCCATACGGCAGACCAGGAACGTTATGCTCCATTTCTTGCAGGAATCAAAAAACTTGGATATCAGGTAAAAGAAGGAAGTAATTTATATAAAAATACATATGGCTATGCGGCAAGTGAACAGGAAAGAGCAGATGATTTTAACAATATGATTTTAGATCCCGAAGTTAAAATGATTTTGTTTGGCGGAGGCAATGTGGGGAATGAATTCCTTCCGGCTATCAATTTTCAGGCGATAAAAGACAACCCAAAGATTATTTGCAGCTACAGCAATGGTACAACAATCTTAAATACGGTTTATGCCCAGACCGGCCTGACGGTTTATTATGGACAGTTTCCAGGTGTATTTAAGGATTTGAATAATTACAATCTTAAACAGTTTCAGGCACATTTTACAGGTGAAACTCCGTCAGTATTTGAGAAAAACAGTAAGTGGAAAGCTATAAATGAAGGGGCATGTGAGGGGACTCTTATTGGAGGCTATACAACACGCTTTGCTTATTTAATCGGAAATAAGTACTTTTCTTTTGACAAAAGAAAAGATTATATATTATTTCTGGAAAATTATGAAGCCTTCAATGAGCCGTCAGAGATCAGTGCTCATTTAGCGCAGATTGAGCAGCATGAAATCATTGAGCATGTAAAAGGCCTGCTCTTTGGACATTACTCTGAAAGCATTAATCAGGAATTGACCGATGTTCTGATACGCTTTGGTAAGAAAAATGGAATACCGGTCATGTCCTGTGATGACTTTGGACATGGCAGAAACCATGGGATACTGCCAATTGGAATTCGGGCCAGGCTGGATACTGGTAAGAAAACGCTGGAATTTATAGATTAAAAAGAAAAAGTGAATTATATGAAAATTTTGATGTTTGGTGGTACAAGATTTTTTGGTATCCATACAGTAAATGAATTAATAAAAAATGGACATGATGTCTCCATTGCAACAAGAGGAATCACGTCTGATAAGTTTGGCAGCAGTGTCAAGAGAATCATTCTGGACCGGAACAATCAGGAGAGTCTGAAACAAAGTCTTGCCGGAACACATTATGATGTGGTGATTGATAAGCTGGCATATTGCTCTAACGATGTGAAACAGATATTTGATGTTCTTGATTGTGATAAGTATATTCAGATGTCCAGTACCACTGTTTATGATCCCAAGCACTGGAATACCGTGGAAGAGGACTTTAATCCTAAGGAGAAAGAACTGGTCTGGTGTTCAAGAATGGATTTTCCATATGATGAAATAAAAAGACAGGCAGAACGCGCGTTATGGCAGAGATACCCGGACAGAAAAATCGTTTCAGTCCGATATCCATTTGTATTGGGAAAAGATGATTACACAAAAAGACTATTGTTTTATGTTGAGCATGTAAAAAATGGTCTGCCTATGAATCTTGATAACCCGGATTACCAGATGAGTTTTATAAGATCTGACGAAGCCGGAAAATTAATGGCATTTCTGGCAGACAGTAATTATACCGGACCAATTAACGGCGCTTCTGATGGAACGATATCAATACGGGAAATTCTTAATTATTTGGAGCAGCGGACGGGGAACAAAGCAATCCTTGCGCCAGATGGAGAGAATGGTCCATACAATAACGAACCTGAATACAGCATTAATACAGACCGGGCGAAACAATGCGGTTTTACTTTTACCAATATTAAAGACTGGATCTTTGAACTGGTTGATGAGTATTTGTCCGATATCACATATGAAAGGAAATAGAAAAATGTTTCGATACGTACATACTAATATTATTGCGAAAGACCCGGATAAACTGATTGCCTTTTACAAAGAAGTGTTTCACTGCAAAAGTATAGGGGAGAAACGGGATTTAAAAGGACAGTGGCTGGACAGGCTGACAGGTTTAAATAATGCCCATATCACAGGAGAACACTTATTACTTCCAGGTTACGGTGATGATCATCCCACCTTGGAAATATTTTCCTATGATGCAGTCAGAGAGAACGTAAGGGGAGAAGTAAATCGCCCTGGTTTTGCCCATATTGCATTTGAAGTTGACGATGTGGAGACAACCCTGGGATTAATGATACATGCCGGAGGAAGCCAGGTCGGAGAATTGGTAACAGCCGAATATCCCAATGATACGGAAGCTGTTTTTGTCTATGCCAGGGATCCGGAAGGCAATATTATTGAGCTGCAAAGCTGGAGGCAGAAAAAGAACTAAGTATTTCTGGCTTTTTACAGTAGAGAGGAGTATAAACAATATGGATCAAATTCTGGAACTTGTGTGTGGATTAAAAGATAAAAACGATAAATATGCATATCAGTGTTTGAAAAAACTGGAGTCTGAAAGTTTAATTTCAGATAAAGTTTACCCATATTTTGATCTTTTTGCTGAACTATCAGATCATCCTAATTCATATTTCAGAACCAGAGGAATTATATTAATTGCAGCAAATGCAAAATGGGACAGGGAAAATAAAATTGATGGAATCATTGATCAGCTTCTTAAGCACGTGGAAGATGAGAAGCCAATTACGGCAAGACAGTGCATAAAAGTGTTGCCGCTGGTAGCTCAATATAAACCTGAACTGGCAAATGATATCAGCATGGCTTTACGTAATGCAAATACCCAAATGTTTAAGGACAGTATGCAGCCATTGGTTAATAAAGATATAAAAGAAGCATTAAATCGTATAGATGGGATAAAACGATAAATTCACAGATAAAAGAAAGGCGTGGAATGAATATACAGTTTGAAAACAGATACTACTCTGACAAATTAATGATATCAGAGTATGTACATAAGATATTGTGTAAAAGAATTTATATAATGGGAGCTGTAGTTGCTCCCATTGCGCTTATTATGACTGGAATAACGCTGATCGGGCAGGATTACATTCTGACTGCGGTTTTCGGAGTTTGTCTATTTATCCTTATTTTCACGATTCTGATTACCCCCCCAATGACCATAAGACAGATGCAGGAATATGACAGGAAACTGAATAACGGGAAAAAGAATGAGGCAATTATTCAGTTTGGTGAGAAAATCTCTATTTCCCAGGGGACATTTTTCCTGACAATCGAATATTCTCAGATTTTAAAAACTTATGAACTGAGAAATTCGTTTGTCCTGATGTTTACTAAAAACAGTGGAATCATTATTGATCCGAACGGATTTACCATAGGTGATTTTAGTGATTTCAAAGAATTTATCAGCAGAAAATGCAATGTCCTGTAATGAAATTGTGAGTTTCAGAGACTGTTGTAACCGTATTGATACTATAAAATATATGTATGTTACAATTGTTGATAACCGTATTATTAATAGAATATATAGTAATTGTTAATTAATAGTCAAACAATAAAGAAAATATTATAGAATATACGCTTAATTATCCTCCGCTTTTGTCGATATTATCCATAAGAGCTGAAGAAATACCAGCTGACTAAACGAGCGGAGGTAAAGGCTATGAACATCATAAAAAACTTAAAAGTGGCAAACAAATTATGGCTTATTATTTTTCCTGCGGTTTTCGCACTCATATTTTTGCTGGTGTTTTTTATTTATCGGTCGAACCAGATTATGGAAGATTCAAAGACAGCTTTATACGATGAGGTCTTTGTCAGTACGGATAAAATCCTGAATGCAGACCGGGATTTTTATCAGGCGGCTATTGTGCAGAAAGAGATTTATCTGGATAAGGATAAATTGACAGATGAAGACATAAATAAACTGATAGCAGACTACGATGAAAATGTCAAACAGGTTCAGGACCGGGTTACAACCGCACTTGACAATGTTAAATCAAATGAAGCTCTTTACAGAAACTATCAGCATTCCACTGCCAAATTGACCTTAGAACAGTTATATACAGCTTTTCAGGCAGACTTTCAGACATGGCTGAATGCATATGACATTAAAAATGGTACGGGGGATATGGAGTTATCACAGTCCGGCTTTGACAAAGCAAGAGAAGATATTAATCTGATGACAGAACTGCTTGAAGATTATGCCAAAACCCGCTCTGCTGAAATTGAAAACAGTGTAACCCAAAGTATCCGGACATCAGTTGCAACAATAGCTGCTGTGATTTTTTTAATCGCTCTGTTCTCGATTCAGACTGTCCGATATTTAAAAATTAATATCCAGTATATTACCGGAATCAGCAAACGGATTGCCCAGGGAGAATTATCTCTTGAAATAGATGAGAAAAAAATCACCAGAGATGAACTGGGGCAGCTTTGTGATGCAACCGGGCAGACGCTTCGGCAGTTGAATGAATATAATTCGTATATCAATGAGATCACTGAGGTACTGGATATTATGGCTGGGGGAGATATGAGAATTACATTAAGTCAGGAATACTCTGGCAGGTTTTCTTCTATTAAGAGTTCCCTGCTTCGTATTTCCTCTTCTCTGAATAAGACACTGACGACAATTGCGGATACTTCCAGACATATAGATTCCAGTTCCCGGCAGATTTCCGATACCGCACAGTCCCTGGCCCAGAGCACAACAGAGCAGGCGAGCTCTGTGGAAGAGTTGTCTGCTTCCATTGCAGATGTGTCTCAGCTGGTACATAAGAATGCAGCCAGTGTGACAGAAGCTGCTGATTATATCGGAGAGACAGTCATGGATATTAAAGAGAGCAATGCCTCCATGAAGCAGATGCTGGCTTCCATGGAAGAAATCGGCAGTTCCTCCGGTCAGATCAATAAGATCATTGCAGTAATTAATGATATCGCATTCCAGACCAATATTCTTGCATTGAATGCGGCTGTTGAGGCAGCCAGAGCAGGCTCGGCGGGAAAAGGCTTTGCGGTAGTTGCAGATGAGGTCCGGAATCTGGCAACAAAATCTGCCAGCGCAGCGCAGCAGACTTCTTCCCTCATTGAAGATTCCATTAAAGCAGTTTCAGACGGATCTAAACTGGCAGAAGATACGGCAGAAGCGCTGGAACGGGTTTCCTCAAAGGCATCTCAGATTAATGAGATTATTCTTAAGATTAAAGAGGCTTCCTCTGAACAGGCTGTTTCCATTTCCCAGATTAACCAGGGAATTGAGCAGATATCCTCTGTTGTACAAACGAATGCCGCTACTGCGGAAGAAAGTGCTGCTTCCAGTGAAGAACTGTCCGGTCAGGCAGCCCTGTTATATAGTGAAGTGGGTAAGTTTAAGCTTGCAGATGTATAGACCGTTTTCATTATCAATTATTGTTTGAATACGTATGCTTTGGGAATAGCCCGGATTGTTATTTTACAGTCCGGGTTGTTTTGATTTAAAGACACTGGCTTGGTTGTTATATTCCATTACTTAAGCTATAATATTTGTAATTGGTAAAGTAATATAAAAATATGAAAATGGAAAAACTGCATAGTAAAAAAGCTACGGAGGAATTGAACATGTTTGAACCGATGATTGCTGCACTGAAATTGCAAAAAAGGCGAATCGTTTTTACTGAAGGGACTGATCCAAGAATATTAGAAGCAGCCAGCCGCCTGCAACGCGAAGGAATTCTGACTCCCTTTTTGCTGGGGAATCCGGCTGAGATCAACGCTGCAGCCAGAGCGTGTAACTGGCCTGTTGATGAAATTGAGATGATCGATCCTCTGAATTATGATGGTCTTGATGAAATGGTGTTAAAAATGACGGAATTAAGAAAAGGTAAAATGGACGAAGCAGCCTGCCGCGAGGCTCTGAAAAAGTCCAACTATTTTGGAACCATGCTGGTTCAGATGGGTAAGGCAGACTGTCTTTTGGGAGGAGCAACTTATTCCACTGCAGACACTGTGAGGCCTGCCCTCCAGCTGATTAAGACAAGACCCGGCAGCAAAATTGTATCCAGCTGTTTTATCCTTACCAGGAAAACAGAAGGTGGGAATGAGATGTATGCCATGGGTGACTGTGCGATAAACCTTGATCCCAATGACGAGGAACTGGCGGAAATCGCATGTGAAACAGCCCGGACAGCCAAACGGTTTTCCATCGATCCCAGGGTTGCGTTACTATCCTATAGTACACTGGGTTCGGGAAAGGGAGAGTCTGTTGATAAGGTGAGAATGGCAGCTGAGAAATTAAAAGCCATGAATCTGGATTTTCCGGCAGACGGAGAATTGCAGTTTGATGCGGCATTCTCTCCAGTTGTGGCAAAAACGAAAGCTCCGGAATCAGCAGTTGCGGGAAAGGCTAACGTATTTATTTTTCCTGATATCAACGCCGGTAATATCGGTTATAAAATTGCACAGCGTTTAGGAGGATTTGAAGCCTTCGGACCAATCCTGCAGGGATTAAATGCGCCGATTAATGATCTTTCCAGAGGCTGTAATGCAGATGAAGTTTATAAAATGTCAATTATTACAGCAGCCCTTATATAGCTTAGAAACAGACATTTCACTGTCTTTGTGAAAGGAGTTCCATATGTTTAGAGAAATGCGGCGTAAAAATCAGGTACTGTCAGCAGAAGAAAGCATTCAGATTCTGGAGCGGGGAACATCAGGAGTGCTGGCAGTATCTGGTGATGATGATTATCCATATGCTGTCCCCTTAAGTTATGTATACCATGATAATAAGATTTATTTTCATGGTGCAAAAACAGGTCAAAAGTTAGATGGAATTGCCAGAAATGAAAAAGTTTCATTTTGCGTTATTGATCAGGATCAGGTTGTACAGGATGAATATACCACATATTTTCGCAGTGTCATTGTATTTGGCAGAGCCCGTCTTATGGAGGAAAAGGAAAAAAGGAGAGCTCTTGAAATCTTAACAGCAAGATACTCTCCTGATATAGAAGAAGGCCAGCGGTCTCAGGCAATTGATAAAGGTTTAAGCGCTGTCTGCATGATAGAACTTAGTATTGAACACATAAGTGGTAAAGAGGCAAAAGAATTGGTTAAGCAAAAAGAAAAATAATTGATTCGGACACTCACATCATCAGTGAAATTTCAGAAGAAGTAATGCATCTCACTGATAAAAGAGTAACTGCAGCTGCTCACATATCCAATGGGATTCATATCTAAAATTTAAATGATCCGACCAGTGATTTTAATGACACAGCCTGTGCAGATAATTCTTCTGCTGTAGAAGCACTTTCTTCTGCAGCAGCAGAATTGGATTGCACAACCTTGGAAATCTGATCGACACCAATGAGCATTTGGTTGATTGCATCATTTTCCTGTTCTGTAGCCGAAATTATTTCTCTCATACTTCTTACTGCGATTTCGGTTTTTTCCACAACTTCCTTCAATGATAGACCTGTTTCATCAACCATACGTGACCCTTCTTCTACCGCAAGAATGGATCTTTCTATCAGTGCAGTTGTACTGCTGGCGGCCTGACTGGATTTGGCTGCCAGACTTCTTACCTCATCAGCAACAACGGCAAAACCCTTACCTACGCTTCCCGCGCGTGCTGCTTCTACCGCAGCATTCAGGGCCAGAATATTTGTCTGGAAAGCAATTTCTTCTATTACTTTTATAATTTTTCCTATCTCGGCAGAGGTAGTATTTATTTCGTTCATTGCAGAAATCAGGCTATTCATCTGATCGTTGCTGAATTTAATTTTTTCACCCAGTTCTGACATGTACTTTTCTGAAGCTGTTGCATTGGAGGTATTTAGTTTTGTCCGAGAAGAAATTTCATCGAATGATGCTGCCAGTTCCTCTATGGAAGAGGCCTGCTCGGTAGCGCCCTGAGCCAGTCCGGTTGCACCTGCCGCCAGTTGTTCTGCGCCTGAGGTTACCTGACTGGAAGCAATATCAATCTGATGTAAAGTATCAGTTATATTATTGCTCATATAACTGATGGATTTATAAATTTCATGCATATCACCCACATAGGCGCTTTCGGGTATCTGAGGCCTTGCTGAGAAGTTTCCTCTTGCCATTTCGCCAAGAAGATATTTTACATCTTCAATGATAGATTGAAGTGAACTTGTTAACGTCTTTGCTGACTGAGTCAACAACATTGTCTCATCATTGGTCTTAATATCTGCAACGATACTGTGGAAATCCCCTTCTGCCAGCTTCTGAAGCCGGGTTGTACATATGTGAATCGGTTTTCCAATGGCATTTGCTAATTTAGCAGCGGATAGAAAACTTATGATAAGAGTCAGTACAATCACTGCAATGGTCATGGCGATACTCTGGACCGTACCACTTAAAAAATCATTAACCGGGGCACTGATTGCAATACTCCAGCCGTTTGTTTCTTCTATTGGGGCATAAGCAAGATATTTATTCTGGCCTTGGTATTTGTAAGATCCAAAACCATTTTTTCCGGAAATCATTTCTTTCAGCACTGCTGCCAAAGATGCATACTGGGGATCTTTTTTTGCTTCTTCTATGTAATTAGTCAGGTTTTTAATTAATTCATAGTTTGGATGTGCAATCATCGTTCCCTTGCTGTCAGTGATGTAGGCATATCCATTCTTACTGACATTTATGGAAGAAACCAGAGTGTTGAGAGAACTTACATCCATACAGGCCATAACTGCACCAATGACTTCTGAATTCCGGATACCGTCTTTCCAGATCGGAGCCGCAACGGCACACACATATTCTCCGGAGTCTCTGCTGTAAATCGGATCGCTGATATTTGATTTACCAGCCAGAGCGGTTATAAAGTATTGTCTGTCATAAACGTTTAACTCTGAATTTGCAAGACTAACACCATCTTTATTAAATAAATAGACCTGGCTCCAGTTATACGATTTTTTGTATTGTTCTAATATTTCCAACTTTTCAGTAATTGGTATTGTATCTACTGAAAACTCTTTTACTGTGCCTAATGTTTCTACAATATTTAACGTGGATTTCAGACGATATTCTACCTGACCTGCAGCCACTGTGGCAGTCGTTTTTAAATTATTTTTCAAGATATAGATTGTTGACGAAAAGTTGAGAAAACATGTTAAAAAACCTACAAAGATAAGTGATGCAGAAACCGTTACCATGATCATAGACCGTATCTTTCTTTTAATTGTTGTCGCTTTTTGTAATTTGTTGTTATTCATATTTTTCTCCTTTTCGTATTGTGGGGTAAAATATAACAATGAAAAATCTGATTATGAATAAATTTTATTATAATTACACAAAAATGTAAATAAAATTTTTGATAAATCAAAAATCTTTTGTCGACAAAATACGACAAAAAATGTCGATAAAAAAATGTCAAAAAATTAACATAATTTTAAAACAAATTTAACAAAATCTAGTGTTATACTGTTACGGAACAACGGAAAGGATGACGCATTTTCCAACTTTATGCAATGTGGATACACTGGACTGGAAGACCCAGAACACAAAAAAAATCGTCCGTCACATAGTGAAACATGTGGAACCCGGGGATATCATACTTCTTCACGATGTTTTCCCTACATCGGTAGAAGCTGCGCTGGAGGCAATTGATGTATTAACCAGACAGGGTTATACGTTTGTTACAGCTGATGAATTATTAATTGATTAATGAATGAATGGTTCAGGCTCTGTTAGCGGAATTGAAAAAAAGTATCACTAAGAGCTCTTCCGCAATGGCATTTTGGTTATATAATAATCTTAGAACAGAAATGTCCATTATATAACAAAGGAGGAGTTAACATGTCAACAGCCGTAATCTGTACGATTTTAATTGTGATCTGTTATTTTGGATTAAGAAGTTCGATTAAAAGGGCAAAGCAGGGCTGCTGCGGAAGCGGCAGTGAAGAAGTTAAGAAAATAAAAGCTGCAGATACCAATGAATCCCATTACCCGTTTACCTCGACTATTCAAGTAGATGGTATGACCTGTGCCAACTGCAGAAAAAAGGTGGAGAATGCATTCAACAGCCTTAACGGGATTTATGCAGCCGCAGATTTGGAAAAAAAGCAGGTTGTGATTCATATGAAAGAAAAATTAACAGAAAGTGAACTAAGAGATATTGTAAAAAAGGCTGGTTATTTTCCAGGACGGTTCATATAATCCCAGTGCTTTTGACGGAGGTGCGGCTCAATAACTATATTACAGTTATTGAGCCGCACCTTTCCTTTTACATTTAAAATCAGGGTAGGAATCCTCTTTTACACAGCAATGGATCCTTTGACCAGACTGATTTATTTAATCCCTTTCATCATTGCATTTACAAGTTCTGGATAATAAAAGGTATAATTAATTCTGTCAAGCAGACCAAAGAGTTCGCCATTACCGCTTATGGCACCATTATCCCACCAGATGCAGGGAATCCCTTTCGCTTTTGCTGATTTTACATAGAAATTTGCCCAGTCGGTACGCTGTTTCAGATTATTTTTATTCATTGCTCCGAATTCACCAATTATGACGGGATAACCTTTGGAAATAAAATAGCGGTGGATATTGTCCATCAGATAGGTTATGGCCCCGGTATCTGCACTGTTATTAAGGTGCCACTCCGGAGTTCCGGAAGTATTCAGGGCAAAGTCATACGGAGTGTAAGCGTGTATAGAGACAATGATCTTATTATCTTTTGGTATAACAAAGTTATCCCAGGCGTTTGAGGAAGAAGTAGCAGCATAAGGCGGTATCATTAAATGCCTTAAAGGGTTGTTCCCGCCGGAGCTGCGAATGGTTTTTACAAAAGCAGCATTGAAGCGGTTCACGACCTCCTGTCCTTCTCTGTTACCGCCGTTCCACTCGTCCGCCGTACCCTTTTGCCGCGGTTCATTCAGACCTTCAAAGATCAGATGCTCATCATAATTTTTAAATCTTTCCGCGATCTGGGTCCATACTTTTGTAAGGATTCTGGTGGCAGCAGCTTCATTTGCGAAGGAAGGAAAATGCCATTCCTCATGATGAAGGTTTAAAATAACAAACATCCTGTTATTGATGCCATAATCTACAACCTCCACAACCCTGTTAAGCCACGCAGGATCAATGGTGTAATCCGGTGCAGGTCCAAGGTGCTTTTCCCAGGTAGTTGGGACTCTTAAGGTATGAAAGCCGCCTGCCTTGATTTTATCAATCATGGCTTTATCCGTTTTTGGATTCCCCCAGGATGTTTCGGAAGAAAGACCGGAGCCTCCCGTTGCATCCAGGGTATTTCCTAAATTCCAGCCGATACGGATTTCCCTGACCAGTTCAGCAGAAGAGATATTCCGGATGGATGAAGGATTGCTGGCTTTTGCTGCGGCGGTCTCATTCATTAGACCTGCCTCTTCAGACATAATACTTGTTGTTTTCATGTTTTTTGTACTCATATACCCTCCTATAAAAATTTTTTTACTACAATTAGAGAATAACACGTTCTGTATCAGTTTAAAATGAAATCAAGTGCAATAATATCTGTTAAATAAAATGAATGGCAATAATGATAGGTTACATAGCAGATTTTAGGGAAAAAGCAGGTGATGATACATAGAAATGCATGGAGAACAAATGTTCTTGACAAATGACCGGACACTGTCCATAATAAAGAAAAAGAGATCAGAATAAGCCCTGTTTATCTGACTGGATACGGGATAACGTATGGAGGAGAAGAAAATGGATTTATTTGATTATATGAGGGAAAACACGATGGAAAAAGAGTCCCCTCTTGCTTCCAGGCTTCGTCCGTCCACCCTGGATGAAGTGGTGGGCCAGCAGCATATTATCGGAAAGGACAAGCTTCTTTACCGCGCGATCAAAGCGGATAAACTTGGTTCAGTCATATTCTACGGACCTCCTGGAACCGGGAAAACCACTCTGGCCAGAGTAATTGCCAATACCACCAGTGCGGATTTTAAACAGCTCAATGCAACAGTGGCTGGAAAAAAGGATATGGAAGAAATTGTGAAAGAAGCTAAGGATTCTCTGGGGATGTACGGGAAGAAGACCATTCTTTTTGTAGATGAGATTCACAGATTCAATAAGGGGCAGCAGGATTATCTTCTGCCTTTCGTAGAAGACGGTACATTAATTCTAATCGGTGCTACCACGGAAAACCCATATTTTGAGGTGAATGGTGCTCTTCTTTCCCGTTCCAGGGTATTTGAACTTAAGACACTGGAGAAAGAAGACATTAAGGAACTGATCAGACGGGCAGTTTACGATAAAGAGAAGGGAATGGGCGCCTATGACGCAGTCATTGATCCTGAGGCAGAAGATTTTCTGGCAGATGTGGCAAACGGCGATGCGAGAGCAGCATTGAATGCGGTGGAGCTTGGTGTCATGACAACGGAACGGGATCCTCATGACGGGAAAATTCATATTGATATGGAAGTGGCACAGGAATGCATTCAGAAACGTGCAGTCCGGTACGATAAAAATGGTGATAACCACTACGATACCATATCTGCATTTATTAAAAGCATGAGAGGTTCGGACCCCGATGCAGCAGTTTATTATCTGGCAAGGATGCTTTATGCAGGGGAGGACATTAAATTTATAGCCAGAAGAATCATGATCTGTGCGTCAGAAGATGTGGGGAATGCAGATCCACAGGCGCTTGTGGTGGCAGTAGCGGCGGCACAGGCAGTGGAGCGGATCGGACTTCCCGAGGCCCAGATTATTTTATCCCAGGCAGTTACCTATGTGGCATGTGCCCCCAAAAGCAATGCGGCTTGTATCGCAGTATTCGAGGCACAGGATGCGGTAAAAAATAAAAAGACCATGCCCATACCGGTTCATTTACAGGATTCCCATTATAAAGGCTCCTCAAAGCTTGGACATGGGCAGGGGTATCTCTATGCCCACGATTATGAAAATCATTATGTGAAACAGCAATATCTGCCGGATGGGCTGGATGGAACGGAATTTTACCGGCCGACGGAAAACGGATATGAGAAAAAAATCAGGGAACACTTGAGCTTTCTGAAAAAATAACTTTTCTTTTTATATATTAAGGTATATAATAGGCATATCGTACGACCTGATTCAACATGATTAGGACCGGAAGTGCATTCCGGTCGTCTGTTTGCGATATTCTATCGTAAATCATTCCCAAGATTACGAAACAACTGGTATAAGGAATCATGAAGGAGATTAATATGCGTGAAAAATTACAGACATTGCCGTTAGCGGAGTTAAAGGAGCTTGCCAAAGCCCAGGGGATAAAGGGCTTCAGTTCCATGAGAAAGCCCGATATTATAAATATACTCTGTGAAAAGGAAGGAGAGACTTCTGATTTCGCAGTTGCGGCCGGGAGTGTTTCGGCAGAAAAAAGGGAACCGGTCAGAGAGCCGGTAACCGGACAGACAGAGAAAGAAACCGGCAAACCGCCCGTACCAGCTCCCCAGCCCCAGGTACAGTCCGCCGGAGAGCAGCAGAACACACCGGTTCAGAATAATATTAAGAAAACGGTTGTCCGTTCCTACCGTCAGGATACACAGCAGAGAACATACCGCCCGGCAGGGGGAGCAGTTTCTGAGGGGAATAACAGATATGACAATTCCACAAGAACGGAAGGCATGACCAGGAATGAAGCGCCGGTAAAGCAGGAGACCCCTGTGAGGGTGGAACCAAGGCAGGAATATGGTGCGGAAGATCCCAGGGTGGATTTTCAGCCAAGCCCTGAACTTCAGGAGCTTGACAGCGGAATTGATGCCCATGGAATACTGGAAGTCATGCCTGACGGATTTGGCTTCATCCGTTGTGAGAATTATCTTCCCGGTGAGAATGACGTCTATGTAGCGCCATCCCAGATCCGTCGTTTTAACATGAAGACCGGAGACATTATTCATGGCAGCCGCAGAGTAAAGACTGCAGCAGAAAAGTTTGCAGCACTCTTATATGTGAAGAAGATTAACGGATATCCAACCAATATGGCAGAGCGCCGGCCCAATTTTGAAAATATGACTCCTGTTTTTCCTGACAAGCGTCTTCACATGGAGACAGACGGAGGAAAGAATACCACTGCCATGAGAGTGGTGGATTTGTTAGCTCCCATTGGAAAAGGCCAGAGAGGTATGATTGTATCTCCGCCAAAGGCAGGTAAAACTACGTTATTAAAGCAGGTGGCCAAGGCAATCACACTCAATCATCCTGAGATTCATCTGATGATACTTCTCATTGATGAACGTCCGGAAGAGGTTACAGATATTAAGGAATCGATTGTAGGTAATAATGTGGAGGTTCTTTATTCCACGTTTGATGAACTTCCGGACCGTCACAAACGGGTATCGGAGATGGTGATTGAGAGGGCCAAGCGTCTTGTAGAGCATGGAAGAGATGTGGTAATCCTTTTAGACAGCATAACCCGCCTTGCAAGAGCCTACAACTTAACGGTTGCACCAAGCGGAAGAACTCTTTCCGGCGGTCTTGATCCTGCAGCTCTCCATATGCCCAAGCGCTTTTTCGGTGCAGCAAGGAACATGAGAGAAGGCGGTAGTCTTACCGTACTTGCTACAGCACTTGTTGATACGGGAAGCCGTATGGACGATGTTATTTATGAGGAATTTAAAGGTACGGGCAACATGGAGCTGGTGCTTGACCGGAAGCTTTCAGAGAAGAGAATCTTCCCGGCTATTGATATTTTAAAGTCAGGAACCAGAAGAGACGATCTGCTCCTTACCAGAGAAGAAGCAGAGGCTGTGGACATTGTGCGTAAGGCTACCAATACATTAAAACCTGAAGATGCAGTAGAAAAAATTCTGGACCTGTTTTCAAAAACCAAGAATAACCGGGAATTTGTGGAGATGTCCAAGAAGATGCGCTTTTTCTAAGGCTGTAATCTTTTATATAATAAATGCTTGCATTAAGTTTTTTTCTATGTTATACTATACAAGCTGTTTATTAGACAAAGTCGGTTTACGAACCGCGATTTAATAGAAATCAGAGTATGCGAGGTGAAAATCATGAAAGAGGGAATCCATCCAAATTACTACCAGGCAAAGGTTGTTTGCAACTGCGGTAATGAATTCGTAACTGGTTCTACAAAGGAAGACATCCACGTAGAAGTTTGTTCTAAATGCCATTCATTCTACACCGGTCAGCAGAAAGCTGCTTCCGCTCGTGGACGTATTGATAAATTCAATCGTAAATATGGCGTTAAGGCTGAATAAGTTTGGAGCAAAGAAAAGGTTGAGTTTAGTGGAAACACTTTAGCTCAACCTTTTTTGAGATTAGAATCTTGTTACATCTATTTTTTTACAGAGAGGTGGTTGGCGTATGAAGTATTCAGGGATCGGCGGTCAGGCCGTGATTGAAGGCGTTATGATGAAAAACAGGGATGAGTATGCCATAGCAGTCCGCAAGCCGGACGGAACCATTGAAGTGAAAAAAGATGCGTATGTCAGCATGGGGGAAAAAGTAAAATTGTTTTCTCTACCGTTTTTCAGAGGTATTTTCAGTTTTGCTGATTCTATGATACTGGGTATGAGGGCGCTCACCTTTTCTGCCAGCTTTTTTGAGGATGATGAGGAGGATTTAGAACCCTCCGGATTTGAGAAGCTGCTGGAACGGATTTTTGGTGAAAAGATGGAAAAAGCCCTGATGAGCATGGTGATGGTATTTTCCGTAATCATGGCGATCTGCATATTCATGGTGCTTCCTCTGTTTCTGGCTAATATATTTCACCGTTTCATTCAGTCACAGACTGTGATGGCTATATTGGAAGGTGTAATCCGTATCGGTATTTTTATCACTTATATTAAACTGGTTTCCCGCATGGAGGACATCAGACGTACCTTCATGTACCACGGAGCCGAACATAAATGCATTAACTGCCTGGAGCACGGGCTGGAACTGAATGTGGAGAATGTAAGAAACAGTTCCAAGGAACATAAGAGATGTGGAACCAGTTTTCTTTTAATTGTAATGATTATCAGCATTTTGTTTTTTATGGTGATTCAGGTAAAGACTCTGCCCCTGCGGATTATAAGCCGTATTATTCTGATTCCGGTGATTGCAGGGGTATCCTATGAGTTCCTGCGTTTAGCAGGGCGGAGCGATTCAAAGCTGGTGGATATTTTAAGCAGACCGGGCATGTGGATGCAGGGGCTGACTACCAGTGAACCCGATGACTCCATGATTGAAGTCGGGATTGCCTCTGTGGAAGCAGTATTTGACTGGAGAGAATTTCTTGGTAAGAATTTTCCGGAGAATAAATCATGAGTTTAACATTAAGTCAGTTATTGGAAGAAGGAACAGACAGACTGATGAAGGCAGGGGTAGAGGAAGCTGCGATTGATGCGAGATATCTGCTGCTTGAAGCATTCCATACGGATCTGACTCATTTTCTTATTGAACGGAACAGGATTCTGAGTGCGAAAGAGGAATCCGGAGAATCTGTACGTGATTTTTACCGGATGCTTGGACTGCGGTCGGAGAGAATTCCCCTTCAGCAGATTACCGGGAGCAGGGAATTTATGGGTCTTGATTTTTTTGTCAATGAACATGTTCTGATTCCCAGGCAGGATACGGAGACACTGGTGGAGCAGATTTTAAAGGATTATAAGGGCAGGAATCCCAGGATTCTGGATTTATGCACCGGCAGCGGGTGCATCGCCGTAAGCCTTGCAAAGCTTGGCGGGTTTGAATCGGTTGTGGCTGCTGACATTTCCGAAGAAGCTTTAAACGTTGCGAAAAGGAATGGGGAAGCAATTTTAGGGAAAGAGAAAATTATATTTCTGTTAAGCGATTTATTTAATGCTTTTAAGGAAGATGAGTTGTTCGATGTGATTGTGTCCAATCCGCCCTATATTCCCACTGAGGTAATGAAAGATCTGCAGCCTGAGGTGCGGGATCATGAGCCTGTGCTGGCACTGGATGGAAAAGAAGATGGGCTTTACTTTTACAGGAGACTGGCAGCAGAAAGCCGGAATTATCTAAATCCTGGCGGTGCGGTCTATCTGGAGATTGGTTATGACCAGAAAGACGCAGTCAGTACACTGCTTGAGGAAGCTGGTTTTATAAAGATCCGTTCATGGTGCGATGCGGCGGGTATGGACCGCGTAGTGAGCGGAGTTTTAGAAAATTAATGGGCAGAAGCCCTTTTGGTGACATTTTGGAGGATACCAATGTTTGATCGATTAGATGATATATTAATTCATTATGAAGAGCTGATGCAGGAGCTTAACAATCCATCCGTAGCAGAGGATCAGAACCGGTTTCGGAAGCTGATGAAAGAACAGGCGGATTTAGCAGATCTTGTAGAAGCTTATACCCAGTATAAGAAGGCGAAGCAGACTGTGGAAGAAAGTCTGGCACTTCTTGAAGAAGAGAGCGATGAAGAGATGCGAGAGATGGCAAAAGAAGAATTATCAGATGCCAAGAAGCAGATTGAACAGCTGGAACAGCGACTTAAAGTACTTCTTTTACCCAAGGATCCCAATGATGATAAGAATATCATGCTGGAAATCCGTGCAGGAGCAGGTGGTGATGAGGCTGCACTTTTTGCTTCTGAGCTGTATCGCATGTATGTCAATTATGCAGAAGCCCAGAGATGGAAAGTAGAGTTAATCAGCGTCAATGAAAACGGAATCGGCGGTTTTAAGGAAGTGGTTGCCATGATTACAGGAAAAGGCGCTTATTCCAAGATGAAATACGAAAGCGGCGTTCACCGGGTCCAGAGAGTACCGGAGACAGAGAGTGGCGGCAGAATCCATACGTCAACGGCTACTGTGGCAGTTATGCCGGAAGCAGAAGATGTGGATGTAGTAATTGAGGATAAGGATGTCAGAATTGATGTCATGCGTGCTTCCGGTAACGGCGGACAGTGTGTCAACACAACGGATTCCGCAGTTCGTCTGACTCATATGCCTACTGGTATTGTAATTTACAGCCAGACTGAAAAATCCCAGCTTCAGAACAAAGAGAAGGCATTCCGTCTGCTTCGTTCCAAGCTTTATGATATTGAACTGGAGAAGAGACAGAATTCTGAGTCGGAGGCGCGCAGA
Organism: Lacrimispora amygdalina; assembly: GCF_003432035.1. Taxonomy (GTDB): domain Bacteria; phylum Bacillota; class Clostridia; order Lachnospirales; family Lachnospiraceae; genus Lacrimispora; species Lacrimispora amygdalina. Next base: position 86,430 of record NZ_QOHO01000029.1, on the reverse strand, counting down.
AGCCAGATCGGTACAGGTGACCGGTCTGAGAAGATCAGAACCTACAATTTCCCACAGGGCCGTGTGACAGATCACCGGATTAAGCTGACTCTTTATAAGATTGATTCCATCATGAATGGAGATATTTATGAACTTCTGGACTCTCTGATTGCAGCAGATCAGGCAGAAAAACTTGCCAGACTGAATGAAAATTAAGGAGATTAGCAGAAATTTCTGCAAAGATTTTAAAATAAATGCCTGTACTTGTAATATTTTAAACAGCAGGTATAATATAATAAAGAAGGGCAATCGCCACAGGGTGGTTGGCTAATCAGAAAAGCAAAAACCTTCCCGACCGGCCAAAGTACAGGGAAGGCTTTTTGCGGTCAGTGACACGTCATAAAGACGAATGTCAGCAGTGCCAGAAGGAACGTACCAAAAGACATTAAGTCCTTGAAATCATAATTCTTCATAAGCAACACCTCCATTCTATGTAGAATCGAGGCCTACCACCCTATACACGATTGCCAGCAGTTTGTACCTGCCAGTATAATTATATGTACCAACTCATAAATATACCAATAAAAAATGAAAATATCTGAAAAATCCCTCTTGGACATAGTCGTTGTCTGAGAGGGATTTTTTGCTGTTAAATGAAATAGTCAGGGAATGACGCCACAAGCTCTGACTTTTCCAGCTGGTGTCTGTTTATATGCCTGGTCATCAGGATCTCAGCAAGCTCTGAATCCCTGCGTTCAATGGCATATATAATATTCTCATGATCTTCCACAATCTTGGTAGGCTTGCTTGATTTTAAGGAAAGGGTTCTGATCCGGTCAAAATGGACCATCTGGGACTGAATGACCTCAAACGTTCTGGCTTTATTCACAGATTGGAACAAGAGCATGTGAAACTCATTATCCAGAGGAAAGAACTTTGCCGTATCTTCCTGCTCCAGGCAGAACTTCTGTTCATTTATATTGTCTTTCAGCTTCTTTAAATCCACTGGTTCCGGACTTTCGCATGCAAGCTTTAACACCGCATTCTCCAGAACAAGTCTCATAAAGCGGGCTTCTTCAATGCGTTCATAATCTATTTTTGATATATAGCTTCCCCTCTGGGGAAGTATTTCAACAAGGCTGGATTTGCTCAGTTCAATCAGTGCCTCTCTGACTGGCGTTCTTGAAAGCTTTAAGGTAGAAGAAAGCTCGTTTTCACTTACTGCACTGCCGGGAGCAAGCTCCAGGTTAATGATATTATAGAGAAGAACGCGTATGGCATAGTTTCTTGCATTCTCTCCGGGAGACCGATCGAACAATTTCATAAAAAACCTCTCTTATCAAAATATAAATCCTGCTGACAGGATCATACGGTTAGTATACTACTGAACAGCAAGTTTATCTATTGTTTTATTTAAAAACCCGCCTGGAAGGGGAAATAACTTGTATACAAGTATCATGCTTTGAAAACATTGAAATGTCAATGATATAAGAATCAAAAGTAAAAATATGTGAATATGCACAAAAAAACAGGATGAAAATGTACAAAATTACATATTGAATATTTCTTCGTAATATACTACCATACAAGATAGAAGGGCATGTAAATAGAAAAATTCATACATGTTTGGTTGGCTGGGCAATACTAGCACATAATAGGGACAGCACTTATTTTGTGCCGGCCGCACTATACGTTAAAACCATGAATGATTACAAAACAGGAGGAACGAAATAATGGAAATGACTTTACGCTGGTATGGACCAGGATATGACAGTGTGTCTCTTGAACAGATCAAACAGATACCCGGAGTAAAAGGTGTTGTTACAACCCTGATGGGAAAACAGGCAGGAGAAGTTTGGACCGAGGCAGAGATTTTGGAACTTAAAAAAGCAGTGGAGGATGCAGGCCTCACTATCGCCGGAATCGAATCAGTTAACATTTCTGACGATATTAAGATCGGTACCGAAAAGCGGGAACAGCACATTGCAAATTATATTGAGACTCTTGAAAATCTGGGGAAAGCCGGAATTCATATGGTCTGCTATAATTTTATGCCTGTATTTGACTGGACACGTTCCGATCTTGCAAGAGTACGTCCTGATGGATCAACCGTACTTGCTTATAACCAGGATGTAGTGGATAAAATCGACCCCGCACATATGAAGGAATCTGTTGAAAAGATGTCCAACGGTTTTGTTATGCCAGGCTGGGAGCCGGAGCGTCTGTCACGTCTGGAAGCTTTATTTGAGGCATACAAAGACATCGACGAAGAGAAGCTGTTTCATAATCTTGTATATTTCCTTGAGTCAATTGGTGAGGTTTGTGAAAAATATGATATCAGGATGGGGATTCACCCCGATGATCCGGCATGGCCAATCTTCGGTCTGCCAAGAATCGTGCGTAACAAGGAATGGATTGTAAGACTGTTAAAGGCTGTTGACAAGCCATACAACGGTATTACCTTATGCACAGGATCTCTTGGATCCAACCCGGCCAACGATATCTGTGATATTATTAAAGCTGCAAAGGGAAGAATTCCATTTGCACATGTGAGAAACTTAAAATACAACAGTGAAAGAGATTTCGAAGAAGCAGCGCATCTTTCTTCTGACGGCTCCATGGACATGCATGCCATTATGAAAGCACTGTATGAAACAGGGTTTGACGGCGTGATCCGCCCCGATCATGGAAGAATGATCTGGGGAGAGGTTGCCATGCCTGGATACGGTCTTTATGACAGAGCACTGGGAGCAGTATATCTCCAGGGATTATGGGAAGCCATTGATAAGGAATCAGGGAAAAACTAAGGAGGCAGTGCCGGTATGAAGCTGACATTAGAAGGTTTAAAAAATAAAGAAGCCTGGGAGGCAGCTGGAATCAGTCTTCCGCTTTATGACATTGAGACGGTGGTCAGAGAGACAAAAGAGGCACCGGTGTGGGTGCATTTTGGAGCAGGTAATATCTTCCGTATCTTTATCGGAGGAATTGCAGACACTCTGATTGCGCAGGGAGAGAGCACCAAAGGAATTACCTGTGTAGAGACGTTTGATTTTGATGTAATTGATAAAATCTACGATCCATATGACAATCTGGTTCTTGGAGTAACCCTGAATGCAGATGGCTCCACTGGAAAAAAGGTGATCGGATCCCTGACAGAAGCAATCAGGGCGCAGTCCTCTGCTGCGTCTGAGTGGAACCGCCTGAAGGAGATCTTTGTTAATCCCGGCTTGCAGATGGCGTCTTTCACCATTACAGAAAAAGGCTATGCACTGAAGGGAACAGAGGGAAATTATTTCCCATTTATCTTAGCAGATCTGGATAATGGTCCTGAGAAAGCAGTTTCCGCCATGGCAGTGGTATGTGCGCTGCTGTTTGAACGGTTTAAGGCTGGAAAGGCACCTCTGGCAGTGGTATCCATGGATAACTGCTCTCATAATGGAGAAAAGCTGAAACAGTCCATCGTGACAGTTGCAAGAGAATGGGAGAACAGAGGATTTGTGGAGAAAGCCTTTGTTGATTACCTGGAAGATGAATCACGTGTTTCTTTCCCATGGTCCATGATTGATAAGATCACACCACGTCCTGCAGATTCTGTATGCAGCGAGCTGGAAAAAGCTGGGGTTGAGGATATGGCTCCGGTAATCACATCCAAGAAGACCTACATCGCGCCGTTTGTTAATGCAGAGGGACCTCAGTATCTGGTAATTGAAGATAAATTCCCCAACGGTAGGCCGGCACTTGAGAAAGCCGGTGTGTATATGACAGACCGGGATACTGTAAATAAAGTAGAGCGAATGAAAGTTACCACCTGTTTAAATCCGCTTCATACGGCACTGGCTGTTTACGGCTGTGTTCTTGGATATACACTGATTGCAGATGAGATGAAGGATGAGCAGCTGAACCAGCTGGTTCATGAGATTGGTCCGGTTGAAGGTATGCCGGTAGTTACGGACCCTGGAATTCTATCTCCTATGGAATTTGTAGACGAAGTAATTCGTGTCAGAATCCCTAATCCTTTTATGCCTGATACACCTCAGCGAATTGCTACTGATACATCTCAGAAGGTTGGAATTCGTTATGGCGAGACCATTAAGGCATATGTGGAAAAATACGGAGATGCGAAAAAACTAAAAGCCATTCCTCTGGCAATTGCTGGCTGGTGCCGTTATCTTCTGGCAGTGGATGATGAGGGTAAGGCATTTGAACTTTCTTCTGATCCTATGATTCCGGAGCTGACAGAGAAGTTAAAAGGAATTGAACTTGGAAAGCCGGAGACTTATCATGGCCAGCTGAAAGAAATCCTGTCTAATGAGCATATTTTTGGAATTGATCTATACAAGGCAGGTATTGGTGAAAAGATTGAAGAAATGTTCTGCGCTCAGATAACGGGAGCAGGAGCAGTGAGAGAAACACTGAAGCATGAATTAAATCACTGATGAAGATAGAAAAGTGCGTCCCGGCAGGGGGAAAGTCCTGGCTGGGACGCACTTTGTATATTATGATATTCCGGATTCTATTTTCTGATTCTTAATTCCATGTTTTTCTGCAAAGCCTGTCAGTATCATAGTCAGGGCTCCGTCACCGGTTACATTGCATGCAGTACCAAAGCTGTCCTGCAGTGCAAAGATTGTCAGCATGAGAGCGGTTCCCATTTCATCGAAACCTAAGACGCCGGTAATCAGACCAAGAGACGCCATAACAGTTCCTCCCGGAACGCCCGGCGCACCGATTGCAAATACGCCCAAAAGAGCACAGAACAAAAGCATGGAACCCAGGGAAGGCGTGGAACCGTAAAGGATTTTCGATACAGTCATTACAAAGAAAACCTCGGTGAGTACAGATCCGCATAAGTGAATGTTGGCAAAAAGCGGGATGCCGAAGTCCACCATATCTTCCCGCAGAGTGGGCTGTGATTTTTTTGCACATTTTAAAGCGACGGCGAGAGTGGCTGCTGATGACATGGTTCCTACGGCAGTGATATAGGCAGGTCCGTAGTTGCGCAGAACATCAAAGGGATTCTTTCTGGAATAAGCTCCGCCGATCAGATACAAAACTGCCAGCCAGATATAGTGCCCTGCCATTACAATCAGCACGACCTGAAGGAAAACAGGAAGTTGTTTTGTGATGGTTCCTTCGTAGGACAGAGCGCAGAAAGTAAATGCGATAAAAACAGGTAGAATAGGTATGACCACCTTCGTTACAATGGAAAGAACAATTTCCTGAAATTCCTCCAATACCTGGGTTATAACCTTAGATTTCGTCCAGGTAGCAGCAAGACCCAGCAAAAGAGAAAACACCAGTGCGCTCATCACAGGCATGATCTGGGGAATATCCAGCTGAAATACAATACCCGGAAGTTCCTTTAGGCCATCTGTACTGGCGGAAATGGACAGATGAGGGATCATAATATATCCGGCGGTCATGGAAAATAAGGCTGCACCTATGGAAGATATATAAGCTGCGGAAACAGCAATTCCCAGCATTTTGGAAGCGTTATTGCCTAATCTTGTGATAGATGGGGCAATAAAGCCGATGATGATGAGCGGAACACAGAATACAATGATCTGATTCAGTATGTATTTGACTGTTACCACAACATTCATCAGTTGTTCTCCAGCAACCTGTCCGATTAAAATTCCCCCGATAACCCCCAGAAGTAATTTAAATGGTAAACTACTTACTAATTTTTTCATACCTATTCTCCTATCATGATTTTAATGATTTCCTCGTTGGTTTCTTTCATGCCTCTTTTCCCCAATCTGCCAACGTTTCTCAGCGTAGCTTCTACGCCTTTTGTGACAATGCCGTCCCCATCCAGAAACTGCTGTCCCTGACTGTACATGCTGTATCCAAAGATTCCGGCCTCAATGGAGGAGGCAATCTTTGCCGCACAGGAAGCTTTTGCTCCATCGCAAACGATACCGGAAACAATGGCCAGTGCATTGACAACCGTATGTATGACCTCTTCATAGCCCCCACCGCATAGATAGGCTATTCCGGCTCCTGCCCCTGCCCCCGCATTGACTGCTCCGCAGTAAGCGGATAATCTTCCAATGGGAGTCTTCTGATGAATGGAAGTTAAGTTGGATAAGGCAAGTGCCCGGTACATGGTTTCTTCGCTTACTCCTAATTCCTTTGCATAGACAATTACAGGAACGGAGACTGTGATCCCCTGATTGCCGCTTCCCGAGTTTATAATAACCGGCAGCTCGCAGCCATTCATACGGGCATCAGAACCGGCGGCAGCCATGGCCTTTGCTTTAAGGGAAATGTCGCTGCCAGCGCTCTTTAAAAGCACCTTTCCAATATTGGCGCCGTAGTCATTCTTAAGCCCTTCTTCGGCAATGGCCCAGTTGTACTTAATCTGGCGGTCCAGCGTTTCTTTGATATCAGCAATGTCAACTGTATTAATAAAGTCCCAGATATCCTCCATATTGAGTAAGCTCCGGTCAGTCAGGGCCTCTTCTTCTTTGCCGGCTTCCAGCTGTTTTAAGATCACCCCGTCCTTCTCGATCAGTACAATATTGGTATGGTAATTGGCAATCCGCACATTGCAGGTGGAAGACCCTTTATACAGAGTGATAAGGATATCGAAGGTGATTCCGTTATCAATGTGTACAACCCCTATTTCAGTGTCCTCCATAAATTTTTTCATCCCGGTGATCTGCTCTGGTGTAACGCAGGAGATCACTTCCAGTTCCTTTTCCGGATCTCCCGCTACGATACCTGCAGCGACGGCAGCCGGGATTCCCTTTAAGTGACCGGTATTGGGAACAATTACGGATTTAACATTTTTAATGATGCTTCCGCTGGCTCCTATTACCACCTTATCAGGGATGGACCCAAGCGTTTTTCTTGCTACTGCGGCAGCGTAGGCCAGGGCGATTGGTTCCGTACAGCCCATAGCGGGAATCAGTTCCTCCTTCAGTATCTGCACGTAGGCGCGGTATTTACAATTTGCCTTTTCCATACTTTTAATCCTTTCTGATCGTGTGCTGAAAATACTCATCTTTTGAGTTGATTTCTGAGTGACTTTAATGTACCATAAAAACATCCAGATGTAAAATTTAATGTTTTTATGATTATGTTTAATATTTTTAAATGATGAGAGGAAAATTATGGAACTCCGTGAGATACGAACGTTTTTAGAAGTGGCTGATTTGAAAAGCTTCTGCAGGGCTGCAGAAAAGCTTAAATATTCCCAGGCGGCAGTCACAGTTCAGATTAAACAACTGGAAAAAGAATTAAATATCCACTTATTTGACCGGATTGGAAAGCAAACCACTCTGACTCATGAGGGGGAGATGTTTTATCAGTATGCATCTGAAATTATGCGGAATGTGGCCTATGCCCGTAATGCGCTGGGACAGTCATCGGAGCTGACGGGCAGGCTGGTAATCGGTACAATCGAATCCATCTGCTCTACACTGTTTCCTCCGTTGATCAGGGAGTATCACCACCGGTATCCCAGAGTCAATATCAATATTATTGTTGATTCACCGGGTACTCTGCTGAACATGATGAACAGCAATCAGGTAGATATGGTGTATTTTCTGGATCGCAGAATGTATGATGCCAAATGGGTTAAAATATTGGAAAAACCCGAGGAAATCATATTTGCTGCATCAAAGGAGCATATCTTTGCAAAGGAAACAGGACTTACCATCGATCAGGTGATTACCCAGCCACTGATACTGACAGAAAAAGATGCAAGCTACCGGTTTATACTGGAGCAGTATCTGGCATCAGACGACAAGAAGCTTCATCCCTTCCTGGAAATTGGAAATACGGAATTTATCATAAAACTTCTAAAGCAGAATGAGGGAATCTCCTTTCTTCCCGAGTTTACCATAAAAAAAGATATGGAGCTGGGAAGTCTGACCAGGCTTTCCATGAAAGAATTTCATCTAAGAACGTGGAGACAGATAATTTACCATAAGGATAAGTGGCTAAGCAGGGAGATGAAGGCGTTTATGGAGCTGGTTCTGGAGATGGAGGAGCGTTGATATTGTACGGGCTGTAACCATGTGATATACTAAGAGAACGAAATTAACCAGCTGGAGGATAAACTATGGAAGTATTGAAAATTGGAATCATGGGAACAGGAAGAATTGCGTCACTGCTGGCAGAGACCATGGTTCAGATGCCTGAAGTCTGTTTGTATGGAGTTGCTTCACGAAGCCTTGAAAAGGCGGAAGAATTTGCGGCACGTTATTCTATAAAAAAAGCATATGGCTCTTATGAAGAGCTGGCGGCTGACAGCGGAATTCAGCTGATTTATATTGCGACTCCCCATTCGGAGCATTACAGCAATGCCAGGCTCTGTCTGGAGCATGGGAAGCATGTTCTCTGTGAAAAATCCTTTGCAGCAAATTATTCCCAGGCGAAAGAAATGATTGATCTGGCAGAAGAGAAAAACCTGATGATTACGGAAGCCATGTGGGTGCGTTATATGCCTATGGCTGAGACATTAAAAGAGATTCTTCATTCCGGAATTATCGGAGAACCGATGACGCTCACTGCCAATCTCGCCTATCTGGTATCGAATAAGCCCCGGATTGTTAAGCCGGAGCTTGCAGGAGGAGCGCTCTTAGATGTAGGAGTTTATACCCTTAATTTTGCCTCTTTAGTCTTCGGTGATGAAATTACAGAGATATCTTCCAGCGTAATAAAGACAGATTCAGGAGTGGATGCCCAAAACAGCATCACGCTTTTATACCCCCGGGGAAAAATGGCTGTACTTAACAGTTCGGTTCAGGTACTTTCTGACCGGCAGGGTATCATTTACGGAACAAAAGGATTTCTGGTTGTGGAAAACATCAATAATTTTGAATCTATTTGTGTATATGATACAGATCGGAAGCTGGTGGTAACCTATGAAAGACCACAGCAGATAACCGGATACGAATATCAGGTTCTGGCAAGCAAAGCGGCCATTGAGCAGGGCATGACAGAGTGCCCGCAGATGCCTCACCAGACGACTCTTCATGTTATGAAAGTCATGGACGAGCTTAGAAGACAATGGGGGATACGTTATCCCTTTGAAAAGGACGAATGAGGATACCGGTATGTTTAATAGAAAAGATTTGATACGGCTGCTGGCCCCTTTAATTGTGGAGCAGATCCTTGCAGTTTTGGTAGGGATGGCAGATGTGGTCATGGTTGCAGCAGTCGGAGAAGCAGCAGTATCCGGAGTTTCCCTTGTTGATTCCATCAGCATACTGATACTCCAGATCCTGTCTGCCCTGGCTACCGGGGGAGCTGTTATTTCAGCACAGTATCTGGGTAAGAAGCAGTTGGAAAATGCATGTAAGGCAGCAGGCCAGCTCATAGGTGTGACTACGGTATTGTCACTGGCAGTATCCGCAATTGCATTGGCAGGAAACAGGCTTTTGCTGGCATCAATATTCGGAAATGTGGAAACTCAGGTGATGAGTGATGCAGTGATATACTTTAGAATCACAGCGTTATCCTATCCCTTTATGGCGATTTATAATTCCTGTGCAGCGCTGTTTCGTTCCATGGGTAACTCCAAGGTTTCCATGGTGGTATCTATGGTGATGAATACCATAAACATTGCAGGCAATGCCATCTGTGTTTTTGGACTTCATATGGGAGTGGCAGGTGTGGCGTTTCCAACGCTTGCAAGCCGTATGGTAGCGGCAGTTATGATGTTTTACCTGATTCAGAGTCCTGATAATTCAGTCAGAATCAAACGGCTTGATGAATTAAGGCCTGATTTTCATATGATAAGAAACATTCTGTCAGTCGGAATTCCCAACGGACTGGAAAACGGCATGTTTCAATTTGGAAAGATTGCGTTGCAGAGTCTGGTATCTTCACTGGGAACTGCGGCGATTGCAAGCTATGCAGTAGCATCCAATCTCGTGACTCTGCTTTATCTTCCCGGCAATGCCATTGGATTAGGGCTGATTACCATAGTGGGCCAGTGCGTGGGAGCAGGTGAGAGGAAGCAGGCAAAGCAGTATACCAGACGCTTGGTCATGGTCAACTACGGAATTCTTCTGGTGCTGTGTATTGTTATGATCGTATTTTCCGGCCAGCTTGTTTCCATTTACCACCTTTCTGCAGAAGCGGCCAGGATTTCTGTACAGATGATCGAGGCACACAGCTATGCCATGATTGTGTGGCCAATAGCATTTACGATTCCATATTCTTTAAGAGCGTCCATGGATGCCAAATTCACCATGGCTGTCTCGGTTTTCTCTATGTGGCTCTTTCGGATTGCATCTGCCTATTTTTTTGTGCAGATTATGAATTTGGGAGTAATGGGGATCTGGTATGGAATGTTTATTGACTGGTTTTTCCGCGCAGCTGTATTTGCACTGCGGTTTCGGGGAATTGAAAAAAGGGCAGTGTCCGTTAGTTAACGGCACTGCCTTTTTTATGGTATAAAACCCTATTTTAGTATTTCTGCTAATCTGCCTGCTTAAGTTTTTTTTTAATCCATATGTGTGTTTATATCTATCATGTTTGTAAAAAGTTGATGGCAGAGTGTAAAATCTTTTTCTTTTATAGCCTGATACATTTTTACGTGATCATCAATCAGGATAGAGGAAGCATATTTTTTATATATGTTGCTTGAGAAAAGCTCAATTTGTTTATAAATCAGACTTCCAATTAGTTCATACATCATTGGAAAATATTTATTTTTTGAACATCTGCAAATCTGAAGATGAAATTCAAAATCATAGGCAGCACCTTTGGCGTAATCTTTACGTTTAAATGCATCAACCAGGTTGTCACATATAAGCTTTAATTGTTCAATATCATCCGGCTCTGCTTTTTTTATGGCAAGTGAGAGACTTTCCAATTCTAAAGCTCGGCGGACTTCGACAATTTCAGATACATTCTGCTCATCCATAATAAAATCTGCATAGTTTGCAATATATTCAGCTGTACTAAATTGTTTTACATAACTTCCATCACCAACCCGGATATCAATAAGTCCCATTGCGCGCAATCGTTCGACAGCAGCTTTGATGGAAGGACGGCTAACTCCCAGCATTTTTGTAAGTTCATTTTCTGATGGGATTTTTTCACCCACTTTGAACTTACCTTGTATAATATAGTCTTTTAACATGTCAAAGACCTGATCTGATACACTTTTTCTTGCTATTTTTGGCAAATTTTCCATTTAATTTATACTCCATATCTTATTGACTGATTAAAGTATATCGGCATTAAATGCGAATGTCAAGAAAAGCATAGGCATCCTTCTTCTACAAATTTTCGTCAAAGTGCTAAAAAAATATAAGATTAATTAGGGGATTTTAACGGAAATTCAATGGGTAGTAATGTACTTATTGACAAACATAAATCATAGCTGTAATATGTAAGTTGTCATACAACTTACATTTATACATATAAACATATGTTAAGGAGAAGAAAACTATGAAAATTACCAGTATGGATGTTATGGCCCTGGAAAAGGACAACGGATGTGGTGGATCACGTCCAGTCATCTGTCGAATTAACACAGATGAAGGATTCTACGGTTTAGGCGAGGCAGCAGTTGCAATTGGGACAGGAGCAAGAGGTGCATATGAGCTGTTAAAAGATTTTGGCCCATTAATTATTGGTATGGATCCATTGGCTAACGAAGTGATTTGGGAAAAGCTATTTAAAGTATCTTTCTGGGGGCAGGGAAATGGAGCTATCATGATGGCTGCAATCAGCGCTATTGATACAGCTCTCTGGGATATTAAAGGAAAAGTTGCAAATCTTCCATTGTACCAGTTACTTGGAGGAAAGCAGCGCAGCAAATTAAGGACTTATGCAAGTCAGCTCCAGTTTGGATGGGGAATTGATAAGTTCAATCCGGCACAGACACAAGGTGGAGATGCTTTACTCTACTGTGAGGCAGCAGCAAAGGCTGTAGAAGAGGGATATGAGGCAATCAAGATCAATTTCCTTCGTTTTGACCGACAGGGAAAAATTCTTACTCATTTAGATACAACTGGTCATTTAAGCAGAGAGACGATGAAACTGGCAGAGGAGAGATTATCTGCAGTTCGTAAAACTGTTGGACCAGATATTGATATTATAATTGAAAACCATGCTATGACTGATGCTAACACTGCTATTCAGTTTGCTAAGATGGCTGAGCAGTATGATATTATGTTCCTGGAAGAAGGATGTACACCATTAAATCCTGGAGTTATGAAGAAAATTTCTGAGAATACAGGCATTCCATTAACTACTGGTGAGAGAACATATACAAGATGGGGATTCCTCCCATTTCTTGAAAACGGAAGTTTATCTATGATTCAGCCGGATATCGGAAACTGCGGTGGTATTACAGAGTGTAAGAAGATTGCTGATATGGCTCATATTTATGATATAGGTGTTCAGTGTCATGTATGTTCAAGTCCAATCAGTGTTGCAATTGCTCTTCATCTGGAGGCAGCTATTCCAAACTTCATTATTCATGAGCATCATATTGCAAATACAACAAGTGGTACAATTCAGCAGTGTGAATACAACTACCAGCCAGTAAAAGGATACTTTGAATTACCTGAATTACCAGGTATTGGACAGGAATTGTCTAAGAGAGCAATTGAAACAGCTGAAATCGTGACAATTAAATAGGAGAAAAAAATATGGAAAGTACTTCTGGTAAAGGAACTCTTGGATTTAGAGAATTATTGTCTTTAGCAGTAGGGCAGGTAATTGGTGCCGGTGTTGTAACATTAGTAGGGCAGGCAATCGGTGTAACTGGCCGATCTGTATGGCTTGCTTATGTATTTGCTGTTGTTCTTGGATTATGTATTATATTTCCGTATATTATGCTAAGCAGTATGATTCGTGTAAATGGTGGAAACTATACATTTGTTGCAACAATTCTTGGAGAACGATGGGGCGGAATGTATGGAATGGCCTTTACTTTGAACAGTTTTGCCTGCGGTATGTTTGGACTGGGCCTTGGAACTTATCTGAATGCCTTATTCCCAAGTGTTAATATCAAAATAACTGCAGTTATCGCAATCACATTATTCTGGATTGCAAATATGTTGGGCGTAAAATTCATGGCAAAGATACAGAATGTGATGTCTGCCTGCCTTTTAGTCGGTCTGGCTGTGTTTATTGTAGTTGGTCTTTTCAACTTACGTCCAGGTACATTTGATTTTTCATCACCGGAATTTTTCACAGGCGGTGCCAGCGGATTTTTTAATGGTACATTATTATTAGTTTTCTCCTGTACAGGTCAGTCTTTTATTGTTGCTTTTAGTAAGGAAGCTAAAAATCCTCGCCGTGATGTTCCTTTTGCAATTATTGCAGCCAGTGGAGTTATTCTTGTTGTATATGGATTAATTGCAGTTGTTGCTTCTGGTGTTCTTCCAATCGATCAGGTCGCTGGTAAACCACTGACACTTGCAGCTGGACAGATTCTATCCCGTCCATTGTATTATGCATTTATTATTGGTGGACCAATCATGGCACTTGCAACAACTCTGAATTCATCCTTTACTGTTTTTTCCCGTCCATTCCATCAGATGGCAAGAGATGGCTGGTTCTCGAAAAAGATGGCGGTAACAAACAACTTAGGAGCTCCTTATATCTTACTTACAGTTATTTACATTATTTCGGTAGTTCCGGTACTGTTAAACTTTAGTATTAGTACAATTACAAGCAATTCAATTCTCATCAGCCGTATCTCAGACGTTGTTGCAATTGTTGCTGTAATTTGTCTTCCAAAACGTATTCCTGATGCCTGGGAAAATAGATACTTTAAGATTTCAAAACCAGCATTCTATGCATTGATGATATTCTGCCTTTGTGTAACTTTATTTGTAATCGGATTATCACTGCGTAACTTAAAACCAACATTAGTCATTGTTACGGTCGTATTAATTACTTTATTCTTTATTTATTCAACACTTAGACAGAAGTCAGGAAAAGTACAGATGGAAAAGAGCTACGAGCTTCAGTAATAATATGGAATATAAATTGCAGAGCCGGACACGAAACCCATAGGTGCAATTCAATGAGAGGGAAATAATTCTTATCAATTATTTCCCTCTCATTTTTCTTCATTCATCTTTCCATCAGCATTCACATAAGAACCATCCACGACACGGCTGACTGCCATCTGTCCCACAACACCGTCATGCCCGGGGTTAAAGTAATACCAGCTGCCGTCGACCTTATGCCATCCGGTCACCATAATCCCTATCTGGTTTGTATAAAATGTGGCATTATAATGATTATCACGAATCCAGCCGGTCACCATGGCACCTTCTGTTCTTCCTTCCTCAGGATTAAAGTAATACCAATGACCGTTTAAATAGCGCCATCCGGTAGCCATATATCCATTATCCATAAAATAATAGGAATTACCCTGATATTCGATCCACTGTCCGGCTGGATATTTGGAATTCCACTGATTGAAGTACCGCCATCCGGCGTCATCCTTCACCCAATTTCCCGAAATATAGATAGATTCATCTTTTGTATGGGCATAGCTGGTCAAATAGTCTGTGCCGTATGCAGCAAACCATACGGATAAAAGCACGGCAGCTGCCAGGTGAATGGCAGGGGCCGGAAACAAGCGGCGTCTGTCGTTCATATTCTCCTCCTTCCGGTTTATCCAGAGATTGTATGAATCGATTATAAGCGAACCCCTGGAAAAAAACAATGAGGGAAAGGAAACCGTAAGATATTATTTATAAATCTGTGTTTTTAATGAAAAGGATCTTGACACAACTCTCTGCGTTTGTTATATTACATATAGAACAAATGAGGCAATGTTTGCAGATAACCGGATAAAGGAGGAAATTGCCGTGAACATTAATAAATTTACACAGAAGTCTATGGAGGCTGTAAAGAATTGCGAAAAGCTTGCATATGAATATGGGAACCAGCAGATTGAGCAGGAACACATGCTTTACAGTCTTCTTACCATTGAAGACAGCCTGATTTTAAAACTGGTTACAAAGATGAATATACAAAAAGAGCAGTTTCTTGATGAAGCCGCAGGGGCAATACAAAAGCTTCCTAAAGTGAGCGGAGGACAGCTCTACATCAGCAATGATTTAAATAAAGTTTTAATCAGTGCCGAGGATGAAGCGAAGGGAATGGGAGACCAGTATGTTTCCGTTGAGCATTTATTCCTGGCTATGTTAAAGCAGCCGTCTAGAACATTAAAGGAATTGTTTCGCAGCTACGGAATAACCAGAGAAAATTTTTTGACAGCTTTGTCTACGGTCAGAGGCAACCAGCGGGTTGTAAGCGACAATCCGGAGGCTACCTATGATACTCTGACAAAGTATGGGTACGACATGGTAGAACGGGCCAGAGAACAGAAACTGGACCCGGTAATAGGAAGAGACAGCGAAATCCGCAACGTAGTCAGAATTCTATCCAGAAAGACCAAAAACAACCCGGTTTTAATCGGCGAGCCAGGCGTAGGTAAGACAGCGGTTGTAGAAGGGCTGGCTCAGAGAATCGTAAGAGGGGATATACCGGAGGGATTAAAAGATAAAAAACTGTTTGCACTTGATATGGGTGCCCTGCTTGCAGGCGCAAAGTACCGGGGAGAATTTGAAGAACGTTTAAAGGCAGTTCTTGATGAGGTGAAAAAGAGCGACGGCCAGATCATCCTATTCATTGATGAGCTTCACACCATTGTTGGCGCAGGAAAGACAGAGGGCTCCATGGATGCAGGAAACATGCTGAAACCCATGCTTGCCAGAGGAGAACTTCACTGCATCGGTGCGACCACACTCGACGAATACCGTCAGTATATTGAAAAAGATCAGGCCCTGGAACGGAGATTTCAGCCGGTTATGGTGGATGAACCCACAGTGGAAGATACGATTTCCATCTTAAGGGGATTAAAGGAGCGGTATGAGGTTTATCACGGGGTGAAGATCACAGACTCTGCCCTTGTATCCGCCGCCACCCTTTCTGACCGCTATATCAGTGAGCGTTTTCTTCCGGATAAGGCCATCGACCTGGTGGATGAAGCCTGTGCCATGATAAAGACAGAGCTGGATTCCATGCCTTCTGAACTCGACGAACTTTCAAGACGGATTATGCAGATGGAGATAGAAGAAGCTGCGTTAAAGAAAGAAACTGACCGGTTAAGCCAGGACCGTCTGGCAGAACTGCAGAAAGAACTTGCAGAGCTGCACGACGAATTTGCATCACAGAAGGCTCAGTGGGAGAATGAAAAGGCAACGGTAGAACGTCTTTCTTCTTTAAGAGAAGAAATTGAAAATTTAAACAGGGAAATCCAGACAGCCCAGCAGAAATATGACTTAAACCGTGCGGCAGAGCTGCAATATGGCAGACTGCCCCAGCTTCAGAAGGAACTTCAAGAGGAAGAGGAACGGGTAAAGAATCAGGATTTAAGCCTGGTTCGGGAAAGCGTTACCGAGGATGAAATTGCAAGGATTGTATCTAAATGGACGGGAATCCCCGTTGCCCGGCTGACTGAGAGCGAGAGAAATAAGACTCTTCATCTTGACCAGGAACTCCACAAAAGAGTCATTGGACAGGAGGAAGCCGTATTAAAGGTGACTGAAGCAATTATCAGGTCCAAGGCTGGAATTAAGGATCCAACCAAGCCGATCGGTTCCTTTCTCTTTTTAGGACCTACTGGCGTGGGAAAAACAGAACTCGCCAAGGCACTTGCAGAAAGCCTGTTTGATGAAGAAAACAACATTGTCCGAATCGATATGAGCGAATACATGGAGAAGCATTCCGTATCCAGACTCATCGGAGCACCTCCCGGATATGTAGGCTATGACGAGGGAGGCCAGCTTACAGAAGCAGTCCGCAGAAAACCATATTCCGTGGTGCTGTTTGATGAAGTTGAGAAAGCCCATCCGGATGTATTTAATGTGCTATTGCAGGTTCTTGATGATGGACGGATTACCGATTCCACCGGAAAAACCGTTGACTTTAAAAATACCATTATAATTATGACATCCAACATTGGTTCCCAGTATCTTCTTACAGGAATAGACAGTGAAGGAAATATCAGAAAAGAGGCAGAAGAGATGGTAATGGGAGACTTAAGAGCCCATTTCAGACCGGAGTTTTTAAACCGTCTGGATGAAATCATTCTGTTTAAGCCACTGGATAAGAGTAATATTTCCGGCATAGTGAGTCTGCTGATGAAGGATCTAAACCGGAGGCTGGAGGATCGTGAGATCAGTATCGAACTGACCGGTCAGGCGAGTGAATTTGTAGTAGAACAGGGGTATGATCCGGTGTATGGTGCCAGACCGTTAAAACGTTATCTGCAAAAGCATGTGGAGACACTTGCGGCAAGGGTGATACTTGGAGATGAGATACATGCAGGCAGTACCATTGTAATTGATGTTTCGGAAGATGGGGAAAAACTGATTGCATATCTGGAATAAAAAGGCGGATGGATTAAGAACTGGATAATATGCATAATGAAGGGAGCCGGATTTCGGCTCCCTTGTGTGTCAGAATCATCAGACTTTTTAATTAAGATACTGTCCAGAGGATATCTCTGTTTACCGTATGATAAAAAGTATCCCGTATTTCCTTGGGATCGGTTGTCTTTCCAAGAATCCACATGAGTTTCGTAACTGTGGCTTCCAGAGTCATATCATATGCTTCCAGCAGACCGAATTCTTTCTTAATGGAATGTCCCACTTCGTAAACAGACATATTGCTGCCTTCATTGGTTACCTGGGTGGTCATAACCACAGTCTTCCCCAGAGAAATCCATTTTTCAATCGCTTTATAGAAATCCCCCGTATCATAGGAAGGAAGGCCGCCTACACCGAAGGATTCGATGATAACTGCATCATAATGCCCTGCCATATAATCCAGAACATCCGCACCCATGGATGGGATCAGTTTTAAAAGAGCCACGTTGCAGTTCAGCTTATGAGAGAACAGAGGGGTACCGGAGCAGTTCTTTTTGTCATCCAGATAGAAAATTACGTGCCCATCCTGAATTGTGGCAATATAGGGGAAATTAATGCTGGAAAAGGCATTGTAGCTTTTTGTCCGTTCTTTCTTCCCCCTTGTACCGGAAATCACTTTCCCGTCGAAAACAATATTCACATCATGGGACCTGTCATCACTGGCGAAACGGAGGCTGTCGGATAAATTGGTTCTCGCATCCGTGTTTTCCATGTCAATGGGTTTTTGAGCACCGGTTATGACGATGGGTTTAGGTGAATACTGCACCAGATAAGAAAGTGCTGCAGCGGTGTAAGCCATTGTATCCGTGCCATGGCAGATTACAAAGCCGTCATAATCCGCGTAATGATCTTCAATGGCTTTTGCAATCACAAGCCAGTGCTTTGGCTGCATATTGGTGCTGTCTATATTGAAAATCTGAAGACTGTCCACATGGCAGAAATCTGCCGCATCGGGAACATAGGAGAGGAGTTCTTCTGATGTCAGAAGGGGTTTTAAACCAGAATCTCCTCTTTTGCATGCGATGGTACCACCGGTTCCCAGCATCATTATTTTTTTCATTGGAATTTACCTCCTGATGGATTATGAACCTGATTGTAGCATTTCTTTTTCCATTCGTACAGGGCATTTCTTGAAAATCAAAGAAATCTGTGTTAAAATGAGGGACAAACAGATATAGGAGATAAAGTGATGGCAAATATACCAAAGGATCCGGTTATGCTTCTCAGCTACATCAATACTCAGCTGAGAGATTTTTATCCGTCTTTAAATGAGTGCTGTCTGAGTCTGGGGATAGAGGAAGAAGGGATCATTCAGTCTCTGGCTTCCATTGACTACCGGTATGACAATGAAAAAAATCAGTTTGTGTGAGTGAAGTGGATATAAAAGGGTCGTCGCAGCTGCGGGGGCCTTTTTTGGAAATATGATTTGTGACTATTTACGGGTGTCGGACCATAATATTATTAGAATGAAAGATCAGAAAAAAGGAAAACTGTTTCATGGATAAGGGTATCGGCATTTATTGTAAATGAAGCAGGATAGAAGGGAGGGATTTGACATGGTATCTGTCTGGCAACAGATTATAGCTGTATGGAGCTGGTTAATGGAGCATTTAATCTATATAAACCTGATTCTTTCTGTTATTATTGTTTTTTTTCAGCGGAGGGATCCAAAGGCAGTCTGGACCTGGCTTTTAGCGCTGTATTTTATACCTGTATTCGGATTCCTCTTTTATCTCATCCTGGGGCAGGATATGAGGAAGGGGAAGATGTTCCGGGTTAAGGAAGTAGAGGACCGGATGCGTTACTCTGCCAGAAATCAGGAAGAGTTTTTAAAAAGCCATGATATTGGACTGGACACCTCCCTTGCAAGGGATTATGCAGATCTTGTGGTATACAATTTAGAAACATCGGGCTCTGTTCTGACTGTTGATAATTCTGTAGAGATCTTCACAGACGGAGAGAAAAAGTTTAAGGATCTCAGGGAAGAACTGTCCAAAGCAGTCCGGTTTATCCATCTGCAGTATTACATTATTAAGGATGACCAGCTGTTTGATTCCATCATGCCCATATTAATGGAACGGGCAAAAGCAGGAGTGGAGGTCCGGATACTCTGCGACGGCATGGGCGGTCGGTTCATGCGTAAATCAAAATGGGAGAGATTAAAGGAAAGCGGCGTTAAGGTTGGGATCTTCTTTCCCCCGGTATTAGGAAGGCTGCATCTGCGTATAAACTATAGAAACCACCGGAAGATTGTTGTCATTGATAACCGGGTCGGCTACGTGGGCGGATTTAATATCGGAAGAGAATATATTTCCCAGGATCCAAAATTCGGCTATTGGAGGGATACTCATCTAAAGCTTCAGGGCGGCTCTGTTTTAAGTCTTCAGATTCGTTTTGCACTGGACTGGAACTATGCGGTAGGAGAGAATTTATTTAAAAATATGACATACTTCTGTGAGGACGAAGATGGAGCCTGTCTTTATAATATGGGAGTGGTGGATATGAACCAGACAGAAAAAAAACTGGGTATCCAGATTATTGCCAGCGGACCTGATGCCAGAAGCAGACAGATCCGGGATAATTATATCCGGCTGTTTTCCAAAGCAAAACATCATATCTACATTCAGACTCCTTATTTTGTTCCTGATGATGCGGTGCTTTCTGCCCTCAGGGTTGCTGCCAGATCCGGAGTAGATGTCAGGCTCATGATACCATGCAAGCCGGATCATCCCTTTGTTTACTGGGCTACTTATTCCTATGTGGGTGACTTACTTTCCGAGGGAGCCAGATGTTACACATATGAAAACGGATTCCTTCATTCAAAAGGCGTAATGACAGACGGAAGGGTCAGCTCCTATGGGACTGCCAATATGGATATCCGAAGCTTTGAACTGAATTTTGAGGTCAATGCGGTGATCTATGATGAAGAGACAACCAGAAAATTAGAAGAGTTATTTCTGGAGGATTTGAAGGTATGCAAAGAGATCACACCGGAGAGATATGAAGCCAGAAGTATCTTTATCCGGATTAAGGAACAGGGCAGCAGACTTCTCTCTCCTCTTTTATAGAATTCTTTTACAGCGCAACATAATATCTCCATGTCCGGCACATAATGAAGCTTATGAAGATACTATCACAATTAAACTTAAAAGAATTACCCTTGAATTTTTGTAAATGCGGGGTTACAGGCTGGTGCCTGGAGGTGCTGTTTACCTCAACAGACTCCATTCTGCGCCATGACTGGCGTCTGATTGGGCAGACATCTCTTCTGATGTTTCCTATTTATGGCTGCGGAGCATTGCTGGCGCCCATCGGAACACTGATTGACCGCTGGGTTAATCCCAGAACCGGTCTGGCAGCAGCGCGGACGGATATTGCCATCCGTCACGGATTTCTCTATATGGTGCTGATCTTTGTGGCGGAGTACTTATCCGGATCGCTTTTGCGGGGCAGGGGAATGTGCCCCTGGGACTATACCGGCAGGAACACCAACATTGACGGACTGATCCGCCTTGATTTCGCGCCGTTGTGGTTTGCTACGGGATTATTGTTTGAACAAATTACAAAAAAGAAAGGCAGGTAGTATTGTAATTAAAGAAACCATTCTATATAATAGATGGAATGGAGGACTTAGACCAATGATTCGATTTATTCTTGTAGCAGCAACCGTTATTAGTTACCTGATCTTAAGCATTCCGGTCCTGATTGCTGAAAACCTGATCGGAAGAAAGAACCGCCGTCTGCGTGACGAACAAAGTATTTCAAAAGTGCGGTGGATATTTAAGATCATCCTGTTTTTTGCAGGTGTTAAAATTACAGTAAAAGGAAAAGAAAAGATACCAAAGAACGAGGCAGTCTTATATGTGGGAAATCATAGAAGCTATTTCGATATTCTTGTTGGTTATACAACTGTTCCCGGTCTGATTGGTTTTGTAGCAAAAAAGGAGATGGAAAAGATTCCCCTTCTCTCCACCTGGATGAAATATGTCAACTGCCTGTTTTTGGACAGAAAGAATGTAAAGGAAGGATTAAAAACCATTCTTCTGGGCATTGAGCAGGTGAAAAGTGGGATTTCTGTCTGGATATTCCCGGAAGGAACCCGGAATTCAAATGAAGATATTAGGAAGCTTCTTCCTTTTAAGGAAGGCAGCTTAAAAATAGCAGAAAAAAGCGGTTGTCCGGTAGTTCCTGTTGCCATAACCGGGACTGCGGAAGTTTTTGAGAAGCACCTTCCGTTTATTCGTTCTTCTAAAGTGACTATTGAATTCGGAGAGCCCTTCCTTGTGAAGGAGCTGGAACCGGAATTTAAAAAATTTCCGGGTGCTTATGTAAAAAAACAGATTGAAGATATGCTGGAAGCAGAGCTTTCACATCAGGGAAAGCTGACAGGGCGGTAAAAAAGACCAACAGATAAGGCAGAGGAATGGACATATGAAAAAATTAGACTTGCTGGAGATCCGAGAACAGCTTGACGGCATTGACCGTGAAATTGTAGTGCTGTTCGAAAAGAGAATGAGACTGAGCGGTGAGGTGGCTGAATTTAAGATTGAAACCGGAAAACCGGTTTATGATAAGGAAAGAGAGATGCAAAAGATTGATTCCGTAACCGGAATGGTGGATGACGGATTCATGAAACAGGCAGTCAGCGAACTGTTTACCCAGATGATGACCATCAGCCGCCATTATCAGTATAAGCTGATGGCGGAACACGGATTGAAAGGGGAGGATACCTTTCGCCCGGTGAAAACCATTCCTGTAACTGATGCCCGGGTGGTTTATCAGGGCGTAGAGGGTGCATACAGCCATGCTGCAGCACTTCAGTATTTCGGCTCTGATAAAAGCTTTTATCATGTGGTGACTTTTGAGGATGCCATGAAGGAAGTGGAGTCAGGACGTGCGGATTATGCCGTGCTCCCCATTGAAAATTCCTCTGCAGGTGCAGTGATTGATAACTATGACCTGCTGATGAAATACAGCAACTATATAGTAGCGGAGACATTTCTGTCTGTAGATCATGCACTGCTGGGGCTTCCGGATGCCAGTCCGGAAGACATCCGCACTGTATTTTCCCACCCCCAGGCGTTGATGCAGTGTTCGGAGTTTCTGAATGATAACAGGAACTGGAAGCAGATCAGTGTGGAGAATACTGCCGCTGCTGCAAAAAAGATCATAGAAGATGGAGATCCATCACAGGCGGCAGTCGCCAGTGAGACTGCTGCCAGACTCTATGGCCTGAAAGTCCTGAAATCTTCTATCAATCATAACAAATCCAACACCACACGGTTTATTATTCTGTCCAATAAACGGATATACCGGGAGGATGCACAAAAAGTCAGTATCAGTTTTGAACTGCCCCATAAAAGCGGTACTCTCTATAACATACTGAGCAATATGATCTATAACGGAATCAGTATGATTATGATTGAATCAAGACCGATTCCCGGAAGAAACTGGGAATACCGTTTCTTCGTAGATATGGAAGGAAATTTAAGTGAACCCTCGATTCAGAATGCTTTAAAGGGCATTTTAGAAGAAGGTCGCAATATGCGGGTTTTGGGAAATTATTAATGCTTACTAAGAAGTTCGGCCTGGATCCAGGCCGGACTTCCATTTACACAGGGAGGAATCATTAAATTGAAGGAACTGATTTTATACCGCGATCTAAAATATCAGAAACTATTTGACCAGATCATAAGACAGCTGACTCCGCAAGCGGAGCAAATGAAAGAAACGATGCCGGAATCCTTTGCCTGTGCCGGTCAGCTTATCGAGCTGGCGGCGTCCTATGGCTTTGAGGGGAATCTCTGGCATTGTTTTTTAGCATTATGCCTTGCAGATCATGAGAATGCTTACAGCACCTCCTGTGAAATTACGGGACCTGTCAGGGGCACACTGAATGAACTGGCTGCCCATGATTTTAAAATTATGAAGGAACTGTTTGATCAGGACATCTCAAAGCTGGACTTTGGGGAAGAAGGCGGCATTTGGGCAGCTCTTTCTGATTACCGGGCCAATGACGGAAACAGTAAAATTTATAACAAACGTATCCGGGATCAGATTGTGACGCTTGCAGTAGAGTTAAAAAAGGCGCCGGATGTTCAGGTGTTCGGAGAGAAAATCACTACATTTTATAAGAATTTCGGCGTGGGTAAATTCGGCTTAAATAAAGCCTTTCGTGTGGAAGAGACTGATACGGATCCAAAGATTATACCTATTACAAGCATGGATCATATTTATTTAAATGATCTTGTGGGATATGAACGGCAGAAAGAGAAATTAATTGAGAACACAGAAGCGTTCTTAGACGGTAAACCGGCCAACAACGTTCTTTTATTCGGAGACAGCGGAACTGGAAAATCATCCAGCATCAAAGCGATTTTAAATGAATATTATGACAGGGGTCTGCGGATTATTGAAGTTTATAAGCATCAGTTTCATACTCTTTCAAAGATACAGGAACAGATAAAAGACAGAAATTATAAATTTATCATCTATATGGATGATTTATCTTTTGAGGATACAGAACTGGAGTATAAGTATTTAAAGGCTATCATAGAGGGAGGACTTGCAAAGAAACCGGGCAATGTTTTAATCTATGCTACCTCAAACCGCCGTCATTTAATCCGTGAAAAATTCAGTGACAAGAGGCAGCTGGATGATGAATTACATAATAATGATACCGTCCAGGAGAAGCTTTCCCTGGTTGCCCGTTTTGGAGTAACCATTTATTATGGGGCGCCTGAACCGGCTGAATTTAAAGAGATTGTTAAACAGCTGGCAGCCCGCAGCCAGATTTCAATGCCTTTGGAAGAACTGTATGAAAAGGCAAATATCTGGGAACTCAGTCATGGCGGTTTATCAGGCAGAACGGCAAATCAGTTTATTACCTATCTTCTGGCAAAGCAGGAAAATTGTTAATTTTTTGCAGATTTTACCGATATTTGACACAAAAGGTAAAAAAATAAGGTAGAATAATAAAAAACTGCCCTGTAGAAGGCAGTGAGGAGGACAAGTATGGCAATCAGATTATTTGCCGCTATTGATGTAGGATCTTTTGAACTTGAACTTGGCATTTATGAGATTTCCCCGAAAACGGGAATCCGCAAGATTGATCATGTCCGCCATGTCATCGCCCTTGGAAGGGATACCTATAAAAATGGAAAAATCCGTTATGAATTAGTGGATGAAATGTGTAAAGTGATCGAGGACTTCGCAGATATTATGCAGTCCTATAAAGTGACAGGATATCGTGCCTATGCAACCAGCGCACTCCGGGAAGCAAAAAACAGTCAGATTGTGCTGGATCAGATCCGGGTAAGAACCGGCATTGAGGTACAGATTATCAGCAACTCCGAGCAGCGCTTCATCAGTTATAAGGCTATCGCTTCCAAGGATGCAGAGTTTAACAAGATTATACAGAAGGGGACTGCCATCGTAGATGTGGGCTTCGGCAGTATGCAGGTTTCCTTATTTGATAAGGATGCCCTCATATCCACTCAGAATCTGATGCTTGGAGTATTGAGAATCCGTGAGATGATGGGCGATATGCAGGTGAGTACCCAGATGCAGAATACCCTCATAGAAGAGATGGTGGATAATGAGTTAAACACCTTCCGGAAGGTTTATTTAAGAGACCGTGAGATTAAAAATCTTATCGGCATCGGGGAAAGCATTCTCTATCTGTCCAGAGAAAGTCATGGAGGAAAGCCGGTAGAGTGGATCACTGCAGAGGAATTCATGGTTTTCCATGAAAAGATTAAGCTGATGTCTCTTGACCAGATTCAGGACCGGTTTGGAGTCAATGCAGAATATGCCGCTCTCCTGGTCCCGGCCGCGATTATTTTTAAGCGCGTTCTGGAACTGACCGGAGCTGAGATGTTCTGGATTCCAGGAATCCGCTTATGTGACAGCATCGCTGCAGAATATGCGGAAGAAGCAAAGTCAGTTAAATTTCATCATGATTTTTCCGAGGATATTCTTGCTGCCTCCAGGAACATGGCAAAACGCTACAAGTGCCACGGCCCTCATACCATCCATATGGAAAAATATGTTCTGGCTATTTTTGACAGCATGAAAAAGTTTCATGGTATGGGAAAGCGGGAGCGCCTTCTTTTGCAGATCGCTGCCATCCTGCATGCCTGCGGTAAGTTTATCAGCATGAGAAAACCCAGCGAATCTGCTTATAATATTATTATGTCAACTGAAATTATTGGACTGTCCCATATGGAACGGGAAATTATTGCCAATGTAGTAAGATACAACGGAGTGGAATTTGATTATAACCGGGTGCAGCTCAATGAAGAATTGTTCCGCAATACAAAAGGGGAACTGTCTCACGAAGATATCACCATTTTAATCGCCAAGCTGACTGCCATATTGAGGCTTGCCAACTCCATGGACCGCAGTCATAAACAGAAATTATCAGATAACCGGATGATTGTTAAGGAGGGTAAGCTTGTGGTAACCACTTCTTATGAAGGGGATATGACGCTGGAAGCATTATCATTTAATCAGAAGGCGGATTTTTTTGAGGAGATATTTGGTATCAGGCCTGTACTCAGGCAGAAGAGGAGGTTATCCTGATGGCAGACATCAATGAAATATATTACAATCCGGATAATTATGTAAATCGGGAGCTGAGCTGGATCGAGTTTGATTACCGGGTACTGAGTGAGGCAAGAGATAAAAATCTGCCGCTTTTTGAACGGCTGAAGTTTTTAAGCATAACAGCTTCTAATCTTGATGAGTTTTATATGGTACGTGTGGCTTCCCTGAAAGATATGGTTCATGCAAAATATACCAAGCCGGATATTGCCGGTATGAAAGCGGATGAACAGCTGGAGAGGATCAGTGAGCAGACCCATGAGCTTGTCTCTGTGCAGTATTCCACCTATAACCGGTCCATTCTTCCTGCACTTAAGCTAAACGGGCTGCGTGTCATCTCCAGCCATGAGGATTTAAATGAAGCAGAGGGAAAGTTTGCAGATACGTATTTTGAAAGAGATGTTTATCCGGTTCTGACTCCCATGGCGGTGGATTCCTCCAGACCATTTCCGTTAATCCGGAATAAATCCTTAAATATCGCTGCTCTTCTAAAAAAGAAAAGCGGTGAAGAAGAACTGGAATTTGCCATGGTTCAGGTTCCCAGTGTACTGCCGAGAATCGTGGAACTTCCGGCCGGTGAATCAGGGGAGAGGTCCTTCATTCTTCTGGAACAGATCATTGAGCGGAACATGGAAAGTCTGTTTTTAAACTACAATGTAGTCACCACCCACCCGTTCCGTGTCATGAGAAATGCCGATCTTACCATTGATGAGGAGGAAGCGGTGGACCTTCTGGAAGAGATTGAAAAGCAGCTGAAGAAACGTCAGTGGGGAGAGGCCATTCGTCTTGAAGTGGAAGAGAAAATGGATAAACGTCTTTTAAAGATTTTAAAGAGAGAGTTAACTATAAGCTCCAGTGATATATTTGAGATTGCAGGACCCTTAGATCTGACCTTTCTTATGAAGATGTACGGAATTAATGGTTTTGATCATTTAAAGGAAGTTCCATACGTTCCACAGCAGGTACCTGAGCTGATGAATGAGGATGATATCTTTACCAATATCCGCAAGGGGGATATTCTCCTCCACCATCCTTACCAGACTTTCGACCCTGTGGTACAGTTTGTAAAAACGGCTGCCAGGGATCCGGAAGTCCTGGCAATTAAACAGACGCTTTACCGGGTCAGCGGCAATTCGCCTATTATTGCAGCACTTCTGGAAGCTGCTGATAACAGAAAGCAGGTTTCCGTTCTGGTGGAATTAAAAGCCCGCTTTGACGAGGAAAATAACATCAACTGGGCAAAAAAACTGGAAAAAGCCGGCTGCCACGTAATCTATGGGCTGGTCGGATTAAAGACTCACAGCAAAATAACCCTGGTAGTGCGCAGGGAAGAGGACGGAATTCGCCGCTACGTTCATCTCGGAACCGGAAATTACAATGATTCTACAGCGAAGCTCTATACGGATTTAGGCCTGATGACCTGCAATCCCCAGATCGGAGAAGATGCGACTGCAGTATTCAACATGCTTTCCGGATATTCAGAACCCCTTCACTGGAACAAGCTGGTGGTGGCTCCTATCTGGCTGAGAGCCAGATTTTTAAAGATGATCCGGCGGGAAGCGAAGAATGCGGCTGCCGGTAAGCCGGCCCATATCATAGCCAAGATGAACTCTTTGTGCGACAAGGAAGTAATTGCCGCTCTGTATGAGGCTTCCTGTGCAGGAGTGGCCATACAGCTCATTGTCAGAGGTA
This sequence comes from Lacrimispora amygdalina, assembly GCF_003432035.1. Classification (GTDB taxonomy): domain Bacteria; phylum Bacillota; class Clostridia; order Lachnospirales; family Lachnospiraceae; genus Lacrimispora; species Lacrimispora amygdalina. The sequence goes on along the minus strand of NZ_QOHO01000029.1, from coordinate 58,723 downwards.
TCTGCAGCCTGAAGGCAGGAGTTCCCGGTTTAAGTGAAAATATCACGGTGCGTTCCATTGTTGGAAATTTCCTGGAACATGCCAGAATCTTCTATTTTGAAAATGACGGAAGCCCGGAGCTTTATCTTGGAAGTGCCGACTGGATGCCGAGAAATCTTGATAAACGGGTGGAAATCATGTTCCCTGTAGAGGATGAAAGACTGTTGGAAAGAATTATGCATGTCCTGAAAGTACAATTAGAGGACAATGTAAAGACTCATATTCTGCAGCCGGACGGAACATGGGAAAAACCGGATAAGAGAGGAAAGACACTGATCAACTGCCAGGAGCAGTTCTGTGAGGAGGCCGCCCTTTATGTCAGGGCCGAACTTGGCAGACTGGATCCCGCTGCCAGCAGGGTATTTATACCTACGGAAAGTCAGGGCTGAGAGAGAGTTCCTGATTTACCGTTTTATAGCTTTTTTGTAAGAAAATAGTAAGGCAAAGATACCTTTCTTGTGGTAAAATGGATGCAGGCTTTTTCTTTTTCAACGTGAGAACGCCGCTTACATAACGACAAGGGAGGTATTTTTCAATGTCCGAGACAATAAGCATTCTGGTTGTGGATGACGAGAAAGAGATTGCGGATCTGGTGGAGATTTATCTGGTCAGTGACGGATATAAAGTATACAAGGCAAATAATGCGGAAGAGGGGCTGGAGGTTCTTAATAAAAATCAGATTCATCTGGTACTCTTAGACATTATGATGCCTGGAATGGACGGCCTTTCCATGTGCAAGAAGATACGGGAGACCAACAACATTCCGATTATTATGCTGAGTGCCAAGTCAACAGATTTAGATAAGATTTTAGGACTTGGAACGGGAGCTGATGATTATGTAACAAAACCCTTTAATCCGCTGGAACTGACTGCCAGAGTCAAATCTCAGCTGCGCCGTTATACCCAGCTTAATCCCAACAGTGCGGTAAACGAATCGGCAAAGAATGAAATAGGAATCCGGGGACTGACCATCAATAAGGATAATCATAAGGTGACGGTATATGGAGAGGAGATAAAACTTACTCCTATCGAATTTGATATCCTGTATCTGCTGGCTTCCAATCCGGGAAGAGTGTTCAGTACAGATGAGATATTTGAAAAAGTGTGGAATGAAAAGGTATATGAAGCCAATAACACAGTAATGGTACATATCAGGCGTCTGAGAGGTAAGATGAAGGAAGACACCAGACAGAACAAGATCATCACAACTGTTTGGGGGGTAGGATACAAAATTGAAAAATGATATCAATCGCCGTTTCCATACCCGGGTCATTGCCAATATATTTTACAGTGCAATTGTTACGGTTCTGATCGAGATATTTCTGGTAACCAATGTATCCCTGATTGCATCATATATGAGGAGCGCTCAAAAGGACAATGTTTTCCTTGAGATGCTCACCTCTTTTGATGTGGTGGTGATACTCATCTATGTTGTATTTGGAATCGGCATATTTGCAGTTACGTTTCTCCTTCTTCAGGAAAAATCCATGCGTTATATCGGGAGAATCTCCGATGCCATGCAGAGAATTTCGGAAGGAGATTTAAACATAACGGTGGACATTGAAGGAGATGACGAATTCTCCGTCATGGCTGCCAGTTTAAACAAGATGGTGGGGGATTTAAGGGATTTAATGGATAAGGAGCGGGAGGCAGAACGGACTAAGAATGAACTGATTACCAACATCGCTCATGACCTGCGGACTCCCCTTACTTCCATCATCGGTTATCTGGAGCTCTTATCCAAGGATGGAGCCATCGACCAGGACGTGCAGAAAAAGTACATAGGGATTGCATACGTAAAGACAAAGCGGCTGGAAAAGCTGATCGAAGACTTATTTGGTTTTACAAAACTTAATTACGGAAAGATTTCCATGAATGTAACAAAAGTGGATGTCATAAAGCTTTTAAGCCAGCTTCTGGAAGAATTTTATCCCAGTTTTATGGATAAGAATCTTTCCTATGAGCTGCAAAGCAATGTCCCCGTCCAGATCGTTTCAGCAGATGCCAATCTTCTGGCCCGTCTGTTTGATAATCTCATTAATAATGCAATCAAATACGGAGCAGATGGAAAACGGATCCTGGTAAAGGTACATGGCAGCGAAGGCCTTGTGTCAATCCAGGTGGTAAACTACGGTTATGTGATACCGGAAGAAGAACTTCCTCTGATCTTCAATAAGTTTTACCGTGTGGAGCAATCCCGTTCCACCAATACAGGAGGAACCGGACTTGGGCTTGCCATTTCCAAAAGCATCGTGGATATGCATGGAGGAACCATCGATGTGACCAGTGATTTATCCGGAACTGTATTTACGGTAAAGCTGAAAACTAATTTTGATGTGAATAAAGAGAACTTTGGAAAGATAGGGTGACAAAATGAAAGTCAGACAGATATCCCTGATTTGTGCCATGGCGCTCACGTTGGCAGGCAGCACTTTGCTGCCTGCTTTCGGCATGACCGCGAATGGCCCGGAGAATGGAGGGAATGGGGAAAGCTCCTATTCCGAAGAATACGGCGGTGAGAATCATTCTGGTATTGGCATGGAGGTTTCCTATGGATACGATGGGAATGCCAAGTCAGACCGTTATGTTCCGGTAAATTTTACACTGAAAAGCCAGTCAGATGCCCCCTTTAACGGCACAGTACGTGTGGAGGCGATGGAATCCGACTATGATATCTATCAATATGATTATCCCATTTCTTTAGAGGCTATGGGGTCTGCAGAGGAATCTCTTGATGTTCCGGTAGGTAGGGCGGATATTTTATATGTAAAGCTGTTGGATGCCCAGGGAACGGAACTGATACGTAAGCGTTTAAAGATGAATGTCCCCACTGACGTAGCGGAGCTTTATGTAGGAGTGCTTTCTGATGAGCCGGATAAGCTGTCCTATATGGAGGGAGTAGGTGTCAATTACAGCGCTGTGAAAATAAGGACGTTCCAGCTACAGACGGAGCAGCTGCCGGATCATGTGATCGGTCTGGATCTGCTTGATGTTCTTCTTATAACAGATTATGATACCAGGAAACTGTCGAAAGATCAGATCCAGGCTATTATGGAGTGGGTGAAGGAAGGCGGCACTCTTCTGATAGGAACCGGTGCCCGCGCGGATGATACACTGTATGCCTTCCGGTCAGATCTTTTGAATGAAGATTACGCAGTACCTGCGGAAAAGTCTGTGGATATGGGCGTGGAATATGCTACCAATGGGCCTGGCGATTCCTTTATGAACCTGGTCTGTGCTGATATTTCTTTAAAAGGAGGAACCGGTGTCCTGGCAAATGACCAGTTTCCGGTTCTTACCGCAGCAGCCAGAGGGAAAGGAGTCGTAGGAGTTGCAGCCTATGATTTTGTAGATATCGCGCCATTCTGTGAGGTACAGCGGTCCTATGTTGATAAGCTGTTTACCGCATTGTTAGGGGATACCAGATTAAATAATTTATCTTCTTTTTTATACAGCGGTAATTCCGGCCAGTTCTGGTCAGTTCAGAATATGCTTAATACCGGGGATGTAGATAAGCTGCCGGGACTTGTATTCTATTCCATTGTCATTTTGTCCTATATAGCACTTGTAGGACCAGGAACCTATCTGTATTTAAAGCGGAAGGATGGCAGACGGTATTACCGGACCGCGATTGTGGCTTTATCCCTTTTATTTACTGTACTGGTTTATTTAATGGGGGTAAGGACACGTTTTCGAGATACCTTTTTTACATATGCTACGATTTTTGATAACTCGGAAAAATTTGAAGATGAATATACATATATCAATATGAGGACCCCTTATAACCGGGCCTATTCCATACTTCTGGATCCTTCCTACAGTCTCCTTCCCATAACCAGGAGCAAGTCTTATGAAAGGGCGCCTGTTCCGAAATTTACCGGAAGTGAAGATTATAATGTCCGGATCAGCTATGAGGATGACGGTACAAGAGTTTCTGTACAGAACGCGGCTGCATTTGCTCCCAAATACTATGCATTGAAGAAAAGAACCTTAAATGAGAACCGGAAGGGCCTTTGGGGTGATATCACTCTGTTTAAGGGGAATGTCTACGGAACAATCACCAATGAATATCCTTTTTCTGTAGAAAAAGTGGGAATTCTCATGTATGGGAAAATGGTGGTCATCGATGAGTTAAAGCCCGGAGAGACCCAAAAGCTTGATGGTACCCCTGTAATTAATTATCCCATAAACAACTCATTCCAGGTATCCGCCAGAGTGACAGGAAGCTATCAGTATTTAAAGGCGGATATTGAAGATCCTGATTATATGCTGGCTTTGTCAAGAACCAATATATTAAGCTTTTATCTGGACAGATATTCATCCTTTTACAATCAGGAAGCACGGATCGTGGCATTTGGCGAGGATCAGAAAGACAGCCAGTTCCTTACGAACAGTGGATATGAGACTTATGGAGTGACGATGTATACTTCTACCATTGATGTGAAATCAAGAAAGAATGATGAGACATACCGGTCTGCACTGATGAAAATGCCTGTGACAATAAGCGGGCAGTACTATTCGGATTCCAATGCCATTTACGGTGTAGATCCGGTTTCCCTGGAATATTCTCTTGGAAATGATTTAAGTGTGGAAAAACTCATGTTTGAGTATCCTGCTGAAGAATTTTTAAATAATCAAAGCACCAATTATACCAATATATTTAAGGGAAAAATTTACTTTTATAATCATGATACCGGCAATTACGATCCCATGGATTCAGAAAAAACAGAATATACAGCAGGAGAACTAAGCCCATATTTGTCGCCAGGCAATACGCTGACAGTCAAATATGTCTGTGAGGATACCGTGGAAAACAACTGGTATGTTACACTGCCCATGCTGATGGTTCTGGGGAGGGATAAATGATATTAGAGATTAAAGATTTAAAGAAAAAATTCGGGAAATTCCATGCTTTAAATGGTTTGGATATCATGATTCCGAAAGGTTCCCTTTATGGTTTTGTAGGACCTAACGGAGCGGGAAAGACGACCGCCATTAAGATTATGACAGGACTTCTGTTTGCAGACAGCGGTCAGGTATTCATTGATGGGACCGACGTATCTGACGGTTTAAAACAGCTGAAAGAGAAAATAGGTTATGTACCTGATTTTTTCGGTGTGTATGATAATTTAAAGGTGAATGAATACATGGAATTTTTTGCATCCTGCTACGGTATTAATGGTCTGAAAGCAAGAAGCCGCTATATGACTCTTTTGGAACAGGTTGGACTGGAGGATAAATCAGATTTCTATGTAGACAGCTTATCAAGAGGGATGAAGCAGCGTTTATGCCTGGCCAGGGCTTTGATCCATGATCCCCTTTTGCTGGTCCTCGACGAGCCGGCATCCGGTCTGGACCCCAGAACACGGTTTGAATTTAAGGAGATTTTAAAAGAACTGAGAGAACAGGGAAAGACCATATTGATCAGCTCCCACGTATTATCTGAATTGTCAGAACTGTGTACCGATATCGGAATCATTGATCAGGGAAAGATGGTTTTAAACGGCAGCATGGAAGAGATTTTAAAACGGGTGAATGCCACCAACCCCCTTGTTATCTCCATTCTCGGCAGTAAGGAAAAGGCACTTACCATTTTAAAAAGCCAGCCCTGTGTGCAGACGATTGCGGTGAAGGAAGGGGATATCCGTGTGAATTTCATCGGAGACCAGCAGGATGAGGCACTTTTGCTTCAGCAGCTGATTGATGCGGAAGTGATGGTCCATGGATTTTGCAGGGAACAGGGAAGCCTGGAATCCTTATTTATGCAGATTACAGATCCTGATAAAGAAAAGGCGGTGCTTGTACATGAAAATGAATCCGGTTTATAAACGGGAGACAATGGTCAGCGCCAGAAGCTTCCGTCTGGCACTGATTCTGGTGATTTTTAACTCCATACTGGCTCTGGTAATTCTGCTGAATATGTATTCCGTAGTAGAACGGGTGAAACTGACGGCTGAGATCCAGTATTCTTCTTTTATCAATTTATACGTATTTGTTGCAGTCGTGGAATTTGTCCTTCTGATGTTTATCATGCCGGCACTCACTGCGGGAAGCATAAGCGGTGAAAGAGAGAGGCAGACTCTTGATATTCTGATGACTACCACCATGAAGCCGTCAGAAATTATCTGGGGGAAGCTTTTATCGTCTTTCAGCACCATGTTTTTAATGGTCGTATCCAGCTTCCCTTTGCTTGCAGTTTCTTTTGTATACGGCGGAGTGATGGTTTACGATGTGTTTCTTTTACTGCTGTGTTACCTGACAGTGGCACTTCTTTGCGGAAGCATGGGAATCTGTTTTTCCTCCCTGTTCAAACGGTCTACTGTTGCCACTGTGGTGAGCTATGGAGTATTGGTTTTTATAGGAGCCGGAACTTATGCAGTGAATATATTTATGCTGTCACTGGCAAGAATGAATGTAAACAGCTCATACGTATCAAGTATAAACGGAGTGACCGATCAGGCCAGTTCCGGGGCATGGCTGTATCTGCTTCTTTTAAATCCGGTGGCAACCTTTTATGTCATGATTAACCGCCAGGCAGGTGATAATCAGGTGATTAACAGCTTAAATACCTGGTTTGGACCTCATCCGGATAACTTTATCATGGAGAACTGGGTGCTTCTTAGCATCTTAATCCAGCTTCTTCTGGCAGCCATATTTATTTTTATTGCAGTCAGAGGGGTTGGCCAGTCGAAGCGAAGAAAAATGAGAAGAAAATAGGAAGGAGAATTTTATGCTGACAATCGGCTGTCATCTTTCTTCTTCCAAAGGGTTTCTTGCCATGGGCAAGGAGGCTGTGAAGATTGGTGCGGATACATTTCAGTTTTTTACAAGAAATCCCAGAGGTACCAAAGCCAAAAAGATTGACCCGGAGGGTATCCGGCATTTTCTCTCTTTTGCAGAGGAGCATGGTATTAACAGAATTCTGGCTCATGCTCCCTACACACTTAATGCCTGCTCTGCAGACGAAGGGTTAAGAACACTGGCCAGAGATACCATGAGGGATGATTTAGAACGGATGGAGTATATTCCGGGAAACTGCTATAACTTTCACCCCGGAAGCCATACCGGTCAGGGGACGGAAGCTGGGATCCATTATATTTCTCTTATGCTGAACCAGATTTTAGAACCGGATCAGAAAACCACGGTTTTATTGGAAACCATGTCAGGTAAGGGCAGTGAGGTTGGAAAAACATTTGAAGAGCTGCGTGAAATTCTCGACCGGGTCAGGGAGAAAGAATGTATGGGAGTCTGTCTGGATACCTGTCATATTTGGGATGCAGGCTACGATATTGCCGGAGATTTAGACGGGGTTCTTCATGAATTTGACCGGATTATCGGACTGTCTAAGTTGAAGGCCATTCATTTAAATGACAGTTTAAATCCCCTTGGTTCCCACAAGGACCGGCATGCGGCAATTGGACAGGGAATGATTGGATTTGATGCGTTAAAACGGATTGTGGAACATCCAAGCCTTAAAAACCTGCCGTTCTATCTGGAAACTCCCAATGATTTACCTGGATATGCAAAAGAAATTGCCATGATGCGCGGCAAAGGATAGCCAGAGTATCATATATGCAGTATAATATGAAATAAAATTCTAAAGGAGGAATCGGAATGGGAATTGTGAAAGCATTGACTTCAGCAATCGGAGGCTCACTGGCAGACCAGTGGCTGGAAGTGATAGAGGCAGGCAGTATGGGAGACCAGACCATATTTACCAGCGGGGTAAAGGTCCGGAAGGGATCCAATACAAAGGGAACGGATAATACGGTATCAGACGGGTCCGTCATTCATGTTTATCCCAACCAGTTTATGCTTTTGGTTGACGGAGGAAAGGTGATTGATTATACAGGAGAACCAGGCTATTTTACCGTAAAAAATTCCTCCATGCCATCTCTTTTTAACGGGCAGCTAAAGGAAGCAGTAAGCGAATCCTTTGACCGTGTCCGGTTTGGAGGTCAGACACCTACCTCCCAGAAAGTATATTTCATTAATCTCCAGGAAATCAAGGGAATCAAGTTTGGTACACCCAATCCCATTAATTATTTTGACCAGTTTTATAATGCGGAGCTGTTTTTAAGAGCTCATGGTACGTATTCCATTAAAGTGACAGATCCTATCCTTTTTTATGCAGAAGCTGTGCCAAAGAATGCAGAGCATGTTGAGGTAGAGGACATTAACGGGCAGTATTTATCGGAGTTTTTAGAAGCGCTCCAGTCTTCCATCAATCAGATGTCTGCAGATGGAATCCGTATTTCTTATGTATCCTCAAAGGGAAGAGAACTGGGGCAGTATATGGCCAATGTGTTAGATGACCAGTGGAGATCCGGAAGAGGAATGGAAATCCAGTCCGTGGGAATTGCAAGCATCTCCTACGATGAAGAATCAAAAGCTTTAATCCAGATGAGAAATCAGGGAGCAATGCTCAGCGATCCAGGTGTGCGGGAAGGTTATGTACAGGGGGCGGCAGCCAGGGGAATAGAAGCAGCCGGAAGCAATGCGAACGGATCTTTGGCAGGCTTTATGGGCATGGGTATGGGAATGAATACAGCGGGTGGATTCATGGGTGCTGCGTCAGCGGCCAATGCAAACCATATGCAGATGAATCAGGCAGCGAAGAGTGCAGGTGCACAGGAGACATGGACCTGCAGCTGCGGCAGTGTTAACACAGGAAAGTTCTGTCCGGAATGCGGAAGTAAAAAGCCGGAGGGTCCATGGACCTGCGGGTGCGGAGCGGTTAACACCGGTAAATTCTGTTCTGAATGCGGAAAGCCAAGGCCATGAGTGAGATCATTTCATATAAGTGTCCCAACTGCGGGGGACCGTTAAAGTTTAATCCTCAAAAGCAGAAATATGCCTGCGAATACTGTTTATCTGAATTTGCCCAGGATGCATTCATGAATGAGGAAGAAAAAACGCAGGAAGAAAAGAAAGAATCATCTGGGAAGGCAGAGACGTTACTATACACCTGCCCCAGCTGCGGAGCTGAAATTGTAACAGATAATACCACTGCGGCATCATTTTGTTATTACTGCCATAATCCGGTCATATTGTCCGGACGGCTGAGCGGGGAGTTTCACCCGGATTATGTCATTCCCTTTTCTTATGGAAAGAAAGAGGCGGTGGAAGTATTCCGGGACTGGATGAAAAAGAAGCGGTATGTTCCTAAAGCATTTTACAGTGAGGATCAGATTGAAAAGATCACTGGCGTATATTTTCCGTATCTTTTATATAGTTGTACGACTCAGGGAAGCGTGGAGGCGAGTGGGGAACGGATCCGGGTATGGGAAAGCGGTGACAGAAGATATACGGAGACCCAGACATATGAAGTACACCGGTCCGGTTCCATGCCTGTGAAATATGTACCGCGCAATGCACTAAAGAAAGCAAACCGTAAACTTGTTGAAGGAGTTCTGCCTTTTGAGACTGACAAATTAAAACCCTTTCAAATGGGGTATCTTTCCGGTTTTGTAGCAGAGCGGCGGGATATGGAGAACCAGGAGTTTACGGAAGAGCTAAAGACCGAAATCAGGAACTTTGCAGAAGATACCCTGCGTAACAGCATTTCGTCTTATGATCACGTAAGAGTCCAGAATCAGGATATCCGGTTAGAAGATGAGACCTGGGAATATGCACTTCTACCAGTGTGGACACTTACTTATAATGATGGGAGCAGAAATCGGATTTATTATTTTACGATTAACGGACAGACCGGAAAAGTATGCGGTGAGCTTCCGGTAGACAAAGGTAAGCTGATGCTTCTCTTTGCCCAGGTATTTGTTCCTGTGTGTCTTTTGATGCTGCTTGTGGGGTATTTTATATGAGGATAACAAAACTTTTTTCCGGAATTTTAATATTTTTATATACTGTGCTTCTGTTATTTGGAAGAATGCCGGTGGCTTATGCTGCACAGAATCAGGAAACCAGCAGTAACGAAACCAGGGTTTTTGATGATGCAGGTCTTTTCACGGCGGATCAGAAGAAGGAATTTGAAACCACAATCCAGTCTATGAAAAAAGAGATGAATATGGATGTGGTGATAGCAACTGCCGATGATGCCGGGGGAAGAACAGCAAAAGAGTATGCGGAAAACTTCTATATTGAAAGAAAATTCGGAGTGGGAAGTGACTACCGTGGTGTTTTATTTTTAATAGATATGGATAACCGGGAGATGTATATTCTTCCTGTAGGTAAGATGAACCGGTTTTTGACCGATAAGAGGTGGAATTCGATTCTTGATGATGCATATAAACAAATCAGCCAGGGTGATTATGCTGCCTGTGCCAGGACTTACCTGGACGGAGTGATGAAGTATTACCGGGAAGGAATACCAGGAGGACAGTATAATTACGATGCGGATACGGGAAAAATAAGTGTTTACCGCAGTATACAATGGTATGAAGCTGCTTTGGCAGTGTTAATTGCAGCTGCATCCGGCGCAGCAGTGTGCGGCGGTGTGATGAGCCGGTATTCGATGGGAAAAGAGAGAGGAAGAGCGCGCAATTCCCTGATGGCCTACCGGGCAGATTGTGAATTCCATTATTCAAGCCGGAATGACAATTTAGTGAACACCAGTGTAACCCACGTAATCATACCGCGTAACACAGGAGGAAATCGGCCTTCAGGCGGCATGTCATCCTCAGGGAGAAGTACTACTCATACAAACTCCGGCCGCACCATGGGAGGCGGAGGCAGAAGATTTTAACATAAAGCAGCAGGAAACGGTTATGAATAATCAAACTTGGTAAAACAGGATAGAAGCAGGAAAAATCTGTATACGGCACAGATTTTTAAGTTTCTATCCTGTTTTTAACTTATAAGCCGGATTTACCAGAGGCAGGAAATTTATTTATAACTAGCAAGGAGAATTGTTCTCCTGCCATGGTAATTCCTACGCCTGCGGCGACCAGAAGACCGCCGGAAAAGGTGGCCATTGTAAAACCTTTCTGTGTGATCAGATCCAGTAATATGCCGGTAAAAATCTGCCCGGTGAAGGATAAGAGTGTAAGTCTGAATGAAGGTATTTTGGGAACCGTTACATTAAAAAGCAGAACAGTGATAACTCCTAAAATTCCTCCCAGGTAAATCCAAACATGATGAGAAGGTATACCCCCTTTAAAAACTGCTTCATTTCTTCCTAAAAGAAGCAGAAGAATCAGTGTTACCGGCAGTCCCGTCAGATGATTGATAAAGGAACCCTTAAGCGCTCCGGTCTGTTCCGACAGGCCCGCATTGACCGTGCGGGAGAGAACTACGGTAATCCCGCTTAAAAGAGAAATAAATACTGGCAGTGCAGTTCCGTAAAATGAATGGTTCAACATGACGGCAATGCCAAGAAATGCCACCATCACTCCTGCCAGTATATGCTTTTTCGGCGGATATTTGGTCATTCCAAAGAGTCCCAGCCAGTCTATGACAAGGGAAGCGATTGCCTGTCCCAAAAGTCCTAAAGCTATGATTCCTGTTATACTTATTTTACCATAAGCAAAATTACTAAATGCGGTAGTCAGTACTCCGATTATTCCGCCGGTATACAGCCACCAGGAGATTTTTCCATCTGTCTTCCGGCTGGAGGAGGGAAGGAGCTTAAGCAGAAATAGCGCAAAGAAAACACCAACAATATGAATGATGACAGCAGCTCCAAATATACCGTATTTTGAGGTCAGACCGCCATTGACTGCAAGCATAAACGAAATAATCACGCCAGCCAGCAGTGAGAGAAAATTATACATATTATCACCTCCGATTTCGGTTTTAAGCATAGCATATCCCGTTGACAAAGCGGTATGACATATGTCATACTCCCAGAAAGAGAGAAAGAGGGAGCAATGAAGATGAATATCACAGAACAGAGGATAAAACGTTTGCTTTTTCAGTTTCATTTATCAGACATGGATATAGGCAGTTCCGCTATACTTCGGTTTGCACCGGGAGAAACCGTCTTACAGGAAGGCAGGGAGATGGAATACCTCCTTCTTGTTGTTTCAGGGAAAGCAAAGGTCTGTTCTGCTTCCGCGAATGGGAAGGCTCTCCTGCTTTGCCATTATATTTCAGAGGGAATTATTGGGGATGTGGAGTTAATGACAGGTTCCCGCATTGCAAGCGCTACCATCAGTGCAATGACGGAATTTATCTGCATCGGTCTTTCCTATAAAAAATATGAAGAGGAATTAAAAGGTAATCTGCTTTTTATCAATGAGATAGGAAGAGAACTGGCATTAAAGCTTTTAGGAAGTTCTAAAAAGAGTGTGATTACTGCTCTTCATACCTGCGAAGAACGGCTTTGTGCGTATATTCTGTTTGCGGAACAGGAAGGTCTTTATCTGGAGACATTAGCAGATACGGCAAAATCCATCGGAGCCAGTTACCGCCAGACATTCCGCATTATAAATGCTCTTTGCAGGGACGGTGTAATAAAAAAGGAAGGCAGAATATACCGGATTGTTGACCGCGGGGAGCTTTTGTCCCGCACCCCGGAATTATATCTGGAGTGAGGGGCAGATGCCCGGTCAGTCTATGAAAACAGGAACCGGCTGGTCCACAGTCATTGAATTCTCCGTAACCTGACAGTCATATGCAAGGATGTGAACTCCTGCAGAAGAGGCCTTTTTCAGAGCTTCTTTGAATTCCGGATGAGTTTTCCCGTTAGGAGAAAAGCGGGTCATTCCTTTCATCTGGATTACAAAAAGAAGATATGCTTCATATCCGTCTTTTTTCGCATGGATCAGCTCTTCGATATGCTTTACTCCACGTATTGTGGGGGCATCTGGAAAAAGAGCATGGTTATGTTCCTCTAAGGTCACTCCTTTTACCTCCATGAATGCCGGGATATCCGTCATATTTCCGGAGCCGTCCTTTTCAATTAACTGAAAAGCAAGATCAAATCGGGACTGACCGTATGTTACCTCTCTTTTTACTTCACGGATGGCGGGCGAACCCAGAACCCATTCATAAGCGGCCAGATTGGGAGCCTGGGAATCCATATTGATTAACAGTATATCTTCTTCTCTTTCCTTATAGACCCCAATCAGAGAATATTCTGTTTTCCTGCCGAGGACAGAGGCTTCCGGATGATATTGAAGGAGTACTGTGACGCCCGGCAGCAGAAGCTCTTTACAGCGTCCTGTATTTTTTACATGGCAGACAACCGTCTTTCCTGCCGCTTTTCCTGTTAAAATCTGGACGTAAGCGATGAAACGGTTGGGACGGTTAATAAAACTGCCCTTTACAATATTTGGATAGTTCAATGTAACAGCATCTCCTTTCTGTATTTCTGACAGTATCTTATCACATCATTGCAGGAGATGCAAATCAGGAAAATGTCCTCTATACAAAAACATATGTCCGTAATAAGAAAACTTTTTTGCCTGTTTTTCTTGCACAGGGGATTAAAGTGTGCTACAATGCTGGCAAGGTTTTTTTGATTCATACTTAATTAGAGAGAGCAGAAAGGAACGCGATACCATGGAATTATCCTATCAGAGTACCAGAGGCAAAGAGGCCAATGTGACGGCTTCCCAGGCAATTTTAAAAGGACTGGCAGCAGACGGCGGGTTGTTTATGCCATGCTTTATACCCAGGCTTGACAAGACCATGAAAGAACTTTCTACATTGACATATCAGGAAACTGCTTACGAAGTCATGAAGCTGTTTCTAAACGATTATACAGAGGAGGAATTAAAAGGCTGTATTAACAGTGCATATGACAGCAAGTTTGATACGGAAGAGATCGCTCCTCTGGCTAAGGCAGATGGTGCGTATTATCTGGAATTATATCACGGCAGTACCATTGCATTTAAAGATATGGCGCTTTCCATACTTCCCCACCTGATGACAGTTGCTGCAAAAAAGAATCAGGTAAAGAATAAGATTGTGATACTGACGGCTACATCCGGCGATACCGGCAAGGCAGCCATGGCTGGATTTGCCGATGTGGAAGGAACGGAGATTATTGTTTTTTATCCTAAGAACGGAGTAAGCCGTGTCCAGGAGCTTCAGATGGTAACACAAAAAGGTACGAATACCCATGTGGCAGCCATTCACGGCAATTTTGACGATGCCCAGACAGGCGTGAAAAAAATCTTCGGAGATAAGGAATTTGCAGCTCAATTGGAAAAGAAAGGTTATCAGTTATCATCTGCCAATTCCATTAACATCGGAAGACTGGTGCCTCAGGTGGTTTATTATGTGTATGCTTATGGGAAGCTGCTGTCAGGCGGAGAAATATCTGATGGAGAGCGGATCAATGTAGCTGTTCCGACTGGGAATTTTGGCAACATTCTGGCCGCTTATCTTGCCAAGCAGATGGGGGTTCCCATTGAAAAATTAATCTGTGCCTCCAATGAGAATAAAGTTCTTTACGATTTCTTTCAGTCAGGTACCTATGACAGAAACAGAGATTTTATTCTCACCAGTTCCCCTTCCATGGACATTCTGATTTCCAGCAACTTAGAACGCCTCATTTATTTAAGCACCGGCTGTGATGCAGAGGAAAATGCAGCACTTATGAAAGAGCTTAGTGAAACAGGCAGCTACACTGTTACACCAGCCATGAAAAAGTTCATGGAGGATTTTATTGGGGGATTTGCAGGAGAGGCAGAAAATCAGAGAACCATTAAAGATCTGTTTGACCGCACCGGATATCTGATTGATACTCATACGGGCGTTGCCTCTTCTGTATACCATCAGTATAAAGAGCAGTCAAAGGATGAGACGAAAACGGTTATCGCCTCTACAGCCAGTCCTTATAAGTTTTCCGGAAGTGTTTTGGAGGCTTTGGAAGGGGAGAAGTCTGCAGAGGACGAGTTTAAAATCATTGACCGTTTATCAAACGTATCCGGAATTTTTATTCCCCAGGCAGTTGAAGAAATCCGCACCGCACCAGTTCTTCATCAGACCGAGTGCGATGTGGATAATATGAAAGAAACCGTTATGGGATTTTTGGCTTAGTTTAAACTTCGCATTGCATAGCGGCGCCATTTCCCGCTTAGAACCCGGGTTGTGAAAAATATGGCGCGCACAAGCCAGTCGATTGTCATTGCAATCCAGATCCCCATCAGGCCGAGTCCGAAATAAAGACTTAACAAGTATGCCATTACGATCCGGCAGATCCACATGGAGCAGATGGATACAGTCATGGTAAAACGAACATCATTGGCCGCCCTGAGACCGTTGGTCAGGCAAAATGACAGAGGATGAATCAGCATGCAGCAGATGCTGTGATAAACCATAAGTTCGATCGCCAGCGCACTTGTCTCAGCGGAGAGCTGGAACAGACCGCAGATCACTTTTAAGAAGGGAAGAAGGGACAGATTCAGAACCAGCAGCCACAAGTAAGCTGTTTTTACAAGCCTGCCCATATAATGGCGGGCTTGTGAAAGTTCACCGGCTCCAATGCACTGGCCTACTACGGTTACCATTGCGATTCCGATTGCATTGGCTGGTATGATTTCAAGCCCGCAGATGGTGCTGGCGACTGCGTTTGCTGCGATGGCAACAGTTCCGAAGCCGGCAATCAGACTGGATAACAACAGCTTTCCCAGCTGGAAGATACTGTTTTCCAGTCCGTTTGGTACTCCAATGTAAAGGATCTGGCCAAGGATGCGTTTATCCGGTTTAAGCCGGTATTCTACAGAAAATTCCCCCTGTTTTTTTAACAGAATAAGAATTAATACAGCCGAGATGATACGGGAAATCAGGGTAGAAATTCCTGCACCAGCAACACCTAAGTGAAAAACATAGATAAGGAGGGCGTTTCCGGCTATGTTGAATAGATTAGAAAACAGGGAAATCTGCATGGAGACTTTGGAATTGCCCACTGCCCGGAACAGTGCTGCCGCACTGTTATAAAATGCCAGAAAGGGATAGGAAATTGAGGATATATAAAAATAGATTCTCGCATTTGCCATTACATCCTTGTCAATTGATCCATAGATAACCCGAAGAAGCGGCTTGTTGAAAATAAGCGTAAAAACCATTAAAAAAAGGGAGAGCCCTCCGATTGCCAGAAAAAGCTGCCCTGCAGCCCGGGCTACATTCTGTTCATCCTTTCTTCCAATATATTGGGCGGTAACAACGGAACCTCCGGCTGCCATGGCTCCAAATAAACCGATTAAGAGTACACTGATGGTATCTACGATCGAAATGCCTGATACAGCCGCTTCTCCGCAGGAGGCCACCATTATGGTATCTGCCATTCCCATAAACACAGCCAGAATCTGTTCAATCACCAGAGGAAAGATCAGTCGTTTCAGCTGTTGACCTGTAAACAGATCCGGGTGTTTCGGGTTAATTTCTGATGCTTGTTTTTGGTTTTGGCTGTTCAGACTGCCGAATCTTCTCTTATGTCTCATAAAACTCTCCTGTTATTTTTTTCTTTGTTTGCATTCATTATAGAACAAAGAGTTTCTGAAAGCAAAATGTAACTTTGTTATAAAAAAAACAATCTTCAAAAAATAATCTTTCCAAATAGGACAAAATGGTATATAATGAAAAAATGTAAGACAATAAAAAATATGGAGGTTTGTGATATGTTAGTTTCAGCAAAAGAGATGCTTGAAAAAGCAAGAGATGGAAAATACGCAGTTGGACAGTTCAACATCAACAACCTTGAGTGGACAAAGGCTGTTTTACTGACAGCCGAAGAACTGAAATCTCCGGTTATTCTGGGAGTTTCCGAAGGCGCTGGTAAATACATGACAGGCTATAAAACTGTAGCAGCTATGGTAAAAGCTATGATTGAAGAATTAAAGATTAGCGTACCGGTAGCACTTCATTTGGATCATGGTTCTTATGATGGCTGTTATAAGTGCATTGAAGCTGGTTTTTCTTCCATCATGTTTGATGGTTCCCATTACCCAATCGCAGAGAATGTGGAAAAGACAACAGAACTTGTAAAGGTTTGTAATGAAAAGGGACTTTCCATTGAAGCGGAAGTTGGTTCCATCGGCGGTGAGGAAGACGGCGTAGTTGGTATGGGTGAGTGTGCAGATCCTGATGAGTGCAAGCAGATCGCTGATTTAGGCGTAACCATGCTGGCAGCAGGAATTGGTAACATCCATGGCAAATATCCGGCAAACTGGGCAGGCTTAAGTTTTGAAACCCTGGCAGCCGTAAAAGATAAAGTCGGTGGTATGCCTCTGGTACTTCACGGCGGGACAGGTATTCCGGAAGATCAGATTAAAAAGGCTATCAGCCTTGGCGTAGCTAAGATCAATGTTAATACAGAGTGCCAGCTTACTTTTGCAGAAGCAACCCGTAAATACATTGAAGCAGGCAAGGATTTAGAGGGTAAGGGATTTGATCCCCGTAAGCTTCTTGCTCCGGGAACTGATGCCATCAAAGCAACAGTGAAAGAGAAGATGGAACTGTTCGGATCCGTTGGAAAAGCATAAAAACCTTCTAAAAAAATTTTTTTTTCAAAAAGTACTTGATTTTTTTAGGAAAATGGTTTATTTTAATTAAGAACAATGGCGTTCTCCTTATGACGGGAGGGCGCCTTTTCTGATTTATGCGCATATTCAGATAATGAGGAGACTAAAAAAAACGATTAGACTTAATTTTATTAAGTGGAAATTAATATGAGAGGATGGAAAATTTATGAGCGAAGTTGTGAATGTAGCCGAGCTGTTCGGTAAGAATGTATTTAACGAGACCGTTATGAGAGAGCGTCTGCCAAAAAGTGTTTTCAAGAAGTTAAAGAAAACCATTGAAGACGGTGCAGAACTGGATCCTTCCATTGCAGATGTAGTAGCTCATGCAATGAAGGATTGGGCAATTGAGAGAGGCGCAACTCACTATACACACTGGTTCCAGCCGCTGACAGGCATTACTGCCGAGAAGCATGACTCCTTCATCTCCTCTCCCACATCAGAAGGTAAGGTAATCATGGAGTTTTCCGGTAAAGAGCTGGTAAAAGGCGAACCTGATGCCTCTTCCTTTCCTTCCGGTGGTTTAAGAGCAACGTTTGAAGCAAGAGGATATACTGCATGGGATTGTACCTCCCCTGCATTCTTAAGAGAAGATGCCATCGGTGTAACTCTTTGCATTCCCACTGCTTTCTGCTCTTATACAGGAGAAGCGCTTGATAAAAAGACTCCTCTCTTAAGATCAATGGAAGCGGTTGATGAGCAGGCTTTAAGAATCTTAAGACTGTTTGGCAATACCACTTCAAAACGTGTGACACCTTCCGTTGGACCGGAGCAGGAATATTTCCTGGTTGACCATGAAAAGTATTTACAGAGAAAAGACTTAATTTACGCCGGAAGAACGTTATTCGGTGCAATGCCTCCAAAAGGACAGGAAATGGAAGACCACTACTTTGGTTCCATTCGTGAAAGAATTGCAGCGTATATGAAGGAAGTAAATGAAGAACTCTGGAAGCTTGGCGTACCGGCAAAGACTCAGCATAATGAGGTTGCACCGGCTCAGCATGAGCTGGCACCAATTTATGAGCAGGCCAACGTAGCAGTTGATCATAATCAGCTTGTTATGGAAACCTTAAAAAAGGTTGCAGGACGTCATGGATTAAACTGTCTGCTTCATGAGAAGCCATTTGCAGGCGTGAATGGTTCCGGTAAGCATAACAACTGGTCTTTAACCAGTGACGACGGTATTAATTTATTAAATCCAGGCGAAACACCTCATGAGAACATTCAGTTCTTACTGGTATTATCCTGTATCTTAAAGGCAGTTGATAAGCATGCCGATCTTCTCCGCCAGTCTGCAGCAGATGTTGGAAACGACCACAGACTTGGTGCAAACGAAGCACCTCCTGCAATCATCTCCGTATTCATCGGCGAACAGCTTGAGGATGTAGTAGATCAGCTTTGCAGCACTGGTGAGGCAACTCACTCCAAATCAGGCGGTACCTTAAAGACAGGCGTTAAGACTCTGCCAGACTTATTTAAAGATGCAACTGACAGAAACAGAACTTCACCATTTGCATTCACCGGCAATAAATTTGAATTCCGTATGGTAGGTTCTTCTGATTCCATCTCATCACCGAACGTTGTATTAAATACTATTACAGCTGAGGCATTTAAAGAAGCAGCGGATGTACTTGAGAAAGCAGAAGACTTTGATACGGCTGTACATGATATGATTAAAGAACAGCTGGCAGCACATAGGAGAGTAATCTTTAACGGCAATGGTTATTCTGATGCATGGGTAGAAGAGGCAGAGAGAAGAGGACTTCCAAACATCAAGGCAATGGTTGATGCAATTCCTGCACTTACGAAAGAAAAATCCATCAGCATGTTTGAATCATTCAAGGTATTTACAAAGGCTGAGTTAGAGTCCCGCGTTGAGATTGAATATGAGACCTATTCAAAAGCCATTAATATTGAAGCAAGAACCATGATTGATATGGCAGGAAAGCAGCTTATTCCGGCAGTTGTAAAATATGCAACCGTTCTTGCAGATTCGTTAGGCAAGGTAAAATCAGCATGTCCGGCTGCAGATACCAGTGTACAGGAAGAACTTCTGACTGAAGTAAGCGCATATCTTTCTGATATGAAGGTAGCACTTTCTGCTCTGATTGATATCACTGACAAATGTGCAGCAATCGGAGAGAACAAAGAGCAGGCAGCTGCTTATCACAGTGAGGTTGTACCTGCCATGGCAGCACTCCGTGAGCCGGCAGATAAACTGGAAATGATTGTGGATAAGGAGATTTGGCCTCTTCCAAGCTATGGCGATCTGATTTTTGAAGTATAAGAAAGAATGATTAAAGGCTGCAAAGCCAGATCCGGTTACCCCGGCTGGGCTTTGCAGCCTTTTTTCCATATTCTTAAGTAGATTTCCTTTTATAGATCTGCTAAAATAGAAAAAAACCAGAAAAGAAGGCAGATATTATGGAAACCATGACATATGTAACAAACATATTGGAAAAAATTGTGAATATTCCAAGTCCCAGCGGATATACCAGACAAGTGCAAAAAGCAGTAGAAGAGGAAGCTGCAGGGTTCGGATATACCACCTGTTATAATAAAAAGGGCGGTTTAATCATTGAAGTTCCGGGAGAAGAGAAGGAAGTTCTGGGCTTATCCGCTCATGTTGATACCTTAGGAGCCATGGTTCGCTCCATTACCTCAAAGGGAATGCTCATTATGGTTCCTGTAGGCGGATTTATGATGGAGTCCATAGAAGGCATGTACTGCAAAGTACATACCAG
Source organism: Lacrimispora amygdalina (assembly GCF_003432035.1). Lineage (GTDB taxonomy): Bacteria > Bacillota > Clostridia > Lachnospirales > Lachnospiraceae > Lacrimispora > Lacrimispora amygdalina. Next base: position 38,511 of record NZ_QOHO01000029.1, on the reverse strand, counting down.
AACCGGAAAAACCTATACCGGGACCATACTCACCAAAGAGCCGTCGGTTCATACTTATGACGATGCCAGAACTTTGGAGAGAAAACCAAAGAATATGGAAGTACGTCTGGATGAGATGATTGACAGCGAAGAAGATGTAAGAAGGCTGGAAATCGCTCCCGGGGATTATATCAGCTTTGATCCCATGTATGTGCATACGGACAGCGGCTATATTAAATCCCGTCATTTAGATGACAAGGCTTCAGTGGCCGTTCTTTTAGGTGTTTTAAAGGATATCAGAGAATCAGGAATTAAACCAAAAAAGACTTTGAAGATTGTGATCAGCAACTATGAAGAGGTGGGCTTTGGTGCCAGCTGGATACCGGAAGATATTGAAGAATTTATCGCAGTGGATATGGGAGCACTTGGAGATGATTTATCGGGAGATGAACGAAAAGTATCCATCTGCGCTCTTGATTCAGCCGGCCCCTATGACTACGAAATGACCAGCCGCCTGATTGCCCTGGCAAAGGAAAAGAATATAGACTTCGCAGTGGATGTGTTCCCTCATTACGGCTCTGATGCAGGAGCAGCAATACGGGGAGGACATAACATCAGGGCAGCATTGATCGGGCAGGGAGTACATGCTTCCCATGGAACGGAGCGGACTCATGTAAAGGGAATGGAACAGACGTTAAAGCTCGTTGAGGCTTACATAGAGCTGATTTAATACTTACTTTGACAGTCCTGCCAGTGGAAGATATTAAATAATAAATACAAAATAAAAAAGTACGCATACCGGGCGCACTATATCTATATGATATCCCATCCGAAAGAAAAAGTCTATATATTTATAAAATTCTATTATATAATCTTCATTGCTGCAGCAAAAAAATGAAAGATTGATAGGAGAATAAATATGACAAAAACTAATGCCCCGTAAATTATCTCTGTAAAGTAATACAGACAATTCCCATATTTGATTTTACGATGTTTCTTGGAGAAATTGTTGCCGCATATGCAGATGAGGAATGTTTAGAAGAAGGAAGACCAAATGCGGCAAAAGTGAAACCCACCATTTTAATGGACAGCGGATATTTTGACATCAATAGTCGGGTTGGTTCCATATTTAAAGCCTGCAGTGGCAATAAATAAGCATAGAAATACAAAGTAGAATAAATTTATCATAGCAAAGCAGGGTATTCTGAGCCATATGATTCAGAATACCCTGCTTATTAAAATGCAGACACTTTTCAGTATTGTACTATCAGGGTGTAGTTTACCCCCTTTTTAGCCTTCTATGGAGATGTAATTGTTCTGTTCAATTTCAGTTTTCTTATTCTTAGGAACGGACAGCTTCAGAATACCATTTTCAAATCTGGCACGGATATCTTCTTCTTTAACGGCATTTCCTACATAGAAACTCCGGCTCATACTTCCGGAATAACGTTCCCGGCGGATATAGCGGCCCTCCTTGTCTTTTTCCTCTTTATTCTCCCCTTTTGAAGCTGTTATGGTTAAATAGCCGTCTGTGAGACGGGCTTTGATATCATCCTTTTGAAAACCAGGAAGATCGATATCCAGTTCATAGCCGTTATCAACTTCCTTCACATCGGTTTTCATAAATTCTTTCGTACCAAAAACAGAACGGTCGAAGGGAAAATCCATCCAGTTACTAAGCAGACTCTCTCCAAAAATACTAGGCATCATCATAAGTCATATCTCCTTTCCAATGATTTAAATATTTATTTGTTATATGTGTAATATAACACGCATTGTCAGCACTGTCAATAGGCGAGTGCTAATTTAATGAAAAATTTATTTTTTAAGATTATGCCGGGTAAATTCTTTCAAAATAATGAATATGGTAGTATGTTTTATTATTTTTATGATATAATCATAGCCAGACAAAAACAAACGTATTCTTTGAGGTATATAATGAAACCACATGCATTTGCAATCTGCGCGTACATGGATTCTCCTTATCTGGAATCCTGTATCCGGTCTATTAAGGCACAGAGTGTGGAATCCGATGTAATTATGTGTACTTCCACGCCCAGCTCCTATATAAGCGGGCTTGCCGACAAGTACGGGATTCCTCTTTTTATCAGGCACGAGAAAAGCAGTATCCGGGACGACTGGAATTTTGCCTATTATATGGCGGATGCCACATTTGTGACAATCGCCCATCAGGATGATCTATATCAGAAAGACTATGTAAAGATGCTTCTGGATTGTTATGGAAGTTACCCGGACATGACTTTATTTACCGGTGGTTATACCGTTGTAAAAAAGGACAGGCTTGCGGTTTTCGAACCGGTTGAATTTATCAAACGGTTTTTACGTCTGCCTCTGCGCCTGCGTTTTATCAGTCATTTATCCTGGGTGAAAAAAAGCGTCCTGCTTTTTGGAAATTCCATATGCTGTCCTGCATGTGCATATAATAAGGAACAATTGGGGGAACTACTCTTTACCTCCCCCTATCATTTTGCCCTGGACTGGGATACGCTTTATAAGCTGTCTAAGCTGCCCGGACGTTTTGTCTGCGTGGAGAAACCCATTCTTTATTACCGGGTTCATGAGGAGGCGGCGACGAAGGCAGCCATAGAGGACAACAGCCGTTTAAAAGAAGAGACGGAGATGTTTAAAAAGATGTGGCCGGAACCAGTTGTAAAGGTGCTGATGCATTTTTACCGGAAGGCTTACCACGAATATGAATAAAAGAATGACAGGAGGAAGAAGGATGAAGGTTGTATTATTAGCAGGGGGTCTTGGAACCAGAATCAGTGAGCAGAGCCATTTAAAACCGAAGCCAATGATTGAAATCGGTGAAAAGCCTATATTATGGCATATTATGAAATATTATTCCCAGTTTGGATTCCATGATTTTGTGATCTGCCTGGGATATAAGCAGTATGTAGTAAAGGAGTTTTTTGCAGATTATTTTCTTCACACCTCAGATGTGACGTTTGATCTGGCAAACAACAGCATGGAGGTACATAATAATTATTCGGAACCGTGGAAGGTAACCCTTGTGGACACAGGACTTAATACCATGACTGGCGGGAGAGTCAAGCGCATTCAGCCGTACATCGGTGAGGAACCTTTTATGCTTACCTATGGAGACGGAGTCTGTGATGTGGACTTAAATGCGCTTTTAAAGTTCCATGAAAGCCATGGTAAGACAGCAACCATGACAACGGTTAATATTGCCCAGTTAAAGGGAGTTTTAGACATTGATGAAGGCGATGTAGTGCGTTCATTCCGGGAAAAGGACGAGACAGATGCCAGCCTGATTAATGGCGGCTTCATGGTATTCAATCCGGAGATTTTCTCTTATCTGGAAGATGATTCCACAGTTCTGGAGCAGAAGCCATTACAGAGACTGGCTGCAGAAGGAGAATTGATGAGCTTCCATCACACCGGATTCTGGCAGTGCATGGATACCCAGAGGGAGATGAAAAAGCTGGAAGATTTATGGCAGTCCGGGAAGGCACCATGGAAGATATGGGAGAAATAATATGACGAATAAAACAAATGACTGCTGGAAGGAATTTTCTGAGTTTTATAAAGGAAAGAGAGTACTTCTTACCGGGCATACCGGTTTTAAAGGAGCATGGCTCAGCCGTATGCTGATAAAAGCAGGTGCTAAGGTGACGGGGTACTCTATGAAATCACCAACTGATCCTGCTCTGTTCGAGGTGGCAGATATATCCGGGCAGATGAATTCAGTAATTGGGGATATCAGGGATCTTGCCCATTTAAAAACTGTTTTTCAAATGGAAAAACCGGAAATTGTATTCCATTTAGCAGCACAGCCTATTGTAAGAGATTCCTATAAAGATCCGGTTTACACCTATGAGACCAATGTGATGGGCACGGTCAATATTTTAGAATGTGTTCGCCTCACTGAGACGGTCCGGTCTTTTCTTAATGTAACTACGGATAAGGTGTATGAGAATAAGGAGTGGGAATACGGATACCGGGAATGTGATCCCTTAGATGGCTATGATCCTTATTCCAACAGCAAGTCCTGTTCCGAGCTTGTGACCCATAGCTATGCTAAGTCCTTTTTTTCCGGAAGGAATACGGCAATCTCTACCTCAAGGGCAGGCAACGTCATAGGCGGAGGGGATTTTGCCAATGACAGAATTATTCCGGACTGTATCCGGTCTGCCATGAAAAAGCAGGAAATCGTATTGAGAAATCCCTATTCCACAAGACCTTACCAGCATGTATTGGAGCCGCTTGCTGTTTATATGACAATTGCCATGAAGCAGTATGAAGACCCCTCTTACCAGGGATACTATAATGTTGGCCCTGACGATAAGGATTGTGTCACAACCGGAGAGTTAGCCGATTTGTTCTGTGAAGCATGGGGCGAGGGGATTACATGGTCTGCACAACCGGATGAAGGTCCTCATGAGGCCAACTTTTTAAAGCTGGACTGCTCAAAAGTAAAGAAGGTCTTTGGCTGGGCGCCCAGATACGGGGTGAAGGAGGCCGTTCAAAAGACCGTGGAATGGACCAGAGATTATCTGGCCGGAGCAGATATGATAACGGTGATGGACCGTCAGATCGGCGAATTTTTTAACCAATAGAACAAGAGAGGAAATAATTTTATGATAGATAAAAAAACAGAAAAAGAAGCCAGGGAAGAAATTCTGGCACTTGTAAAGGAATATTGTGATACCTATCACAATCAGAAGAAACCGTTTGAGGACGGAGACAGAATACCCTATGCATCAAGAGTATATGACAGTAAGGAAATGGTGAATCTGGTAGACAGCTCCCTGGAATTCTGGCTTACTTCAGGACGCTATACCGATGAATTTGAGAAAAAATTTGCCAAATATTTAAATGTCAGGTTCTGTTCTCTGGTCAATTCCGGATCCTCAGCCAATTTACTGGCATTTATGGCGCTTACTTCTCCTCTTTTAAAAGAGCGTCAGATCAAAAGAGGCGATGAAGTGATTACGGTAGCAGCCGGATTTCCCACTACTGTAACACCTGTGATACAGTATGGAGCAGTTCCGGTATTTGTTGACGTGACAATTCCCCAGTATAACATTGATGTGACTATGCTGGAGGCAGCGCGTTCAGAGAAGACGAAAGCTGTGATGATCGCCCACACTCTTGGTAATCCATACGATTTATCTGCAGTAAAGGCGTTCTGCGATAAATATGGTTTATGGCTTGTAGAAGATAACTGTGATGCGCTGGGTACGGTTTATACCATAGACGGAGAAGATCGTTTCTCCGGAACCATTGGAGATATTGGAACCTCCAGTTTTTATCCGCCTCACCACATGACTATGGGAGAGGGAGGTGCCGTTTACACCAGCGATTCCCTGTTAAACCGGATTATCCGTTCCTTCCGTGACTGGGGACGGGACTGCGTCTGCCCTTCCGGGACGGACAATTTATGCGGCCACCGGTTTGACCGTCAGTATGGAGAACTTCCTCTTGGATATGACCATAAATATGTCTATTCCCATTTTGGCTATAACTTAAAGGCAACTGATATGCAGGCATCGATTGGCTGTGCGCAGATTGAAAAGTTCCCATCCTTTGTTGAGCGCAGACGCCATAACTTCAGCCGCCTTTATGAGGCGTTAAAGGATACAGCGGAAAAGCTCATTCTTCCGGAAGCCTGTCCGGGATCAAAACCAAGCTGGTTTGGTTTTCTGATCACCTGCAAAGAAGGAGTTGACAGAAATCAGCTGGTACAGTATGTGGAATCAAAAGGTGTTCAGACCAGAATGCTTTTTGCAGGAAATTTAACCAGACATCCATGCTTCAACCAGATGCGTGAATCAGGAAGCGGATACCGGGTTGTAGGTGAGCTAAAGAATACAGACCGGATTATGGAGGATACGTTCTGGATTGGAGTTTATCCCGGTATGACAGATGACATGATCGACTATATGGCAAAAACCATAAAGGAAGGCTTAAACCAGCAGGCTTAGGCTCCTGTTTCTTAATTCAGTCAGAATGGAGGAATTATGAAGGAGTATGATTTGACGAAGGTGCATCAGGCAAATCTGCGGATTTTAAAAGAGATTGACCGGATCTGCCGGAAGCACCGGATTCAATATTTACTGGATGCGGGGACACTTTTAGGCGCTGTGAGGCACAAAGGATTTATTCCATGGGATGATGACGCAGATGTGGCATTTACCCGTCCCAATTACCAGGCCTTTTTACGGGTGGTGAGGTCGGAACTTCCGGAAGATATGGAACTTCTCGAACCTGGGGATTTGCGGGGAGGGAAGGCATTTTATGATTTTACAGCAAGAATTATCTATAAAAAAAGCAGAACCCATGATGATACAGCTGAGATGAAATATTATGAAGGCAGATTAAATCATCTGTGGGTGGATTTGTTTACCATTGATGAGCTGCCTAAAAACCGGGTGGCATCTACCATAACTTTGCTGCTTCATACGGTAATATATGGCCTTTCCATGGGACACAGATATAAGGTTGATTTAAGTAAATACAGTCTGTTAAACAAGATATGTGTTGGAATTCTGGCATTGGCCGGCAAGCTGATTCCCATGAGTATCTTGAGAAAGCTTCAGTACTGGGCGGCTGTAAAAGACCGGAAGGGGAAAAGCGGTCTGCGCTACTACAGTAATTATCAGCCGGATTATTTGTATGTGACGCTGAAGAAAGAGTGGTGTGAGGAAACGGTAGATCTGGAGTTTGAAGATACCAGATTGATGGCACCAAAGGGCTGGCATGAAGTTCTTACGTGGATTTACGGAGATTATAAAAAGCTTCCGCCAAAGGAGAAACAGGTCCCTACTCACTCCAGTACGGAAATTCAGATTTTTGAATAGAAAAAAACAGCTGCTGCATATTTTGCAGCAGCCTTTTTTTACGGCTGATTTAAATATTCTTTCGCATCCCGAAAGAAGCTTAATATGATGAGAAGTATGATAATGCCAATTGGAAATGCGGCGATGATGGACACAGTCTGTAAGTTTGCCATTGAATTTTCTGAAAAAATCAGGGCAATGGGGAATAACATCAGTAGAATTGCCCAAAACAGTTTAACATGTTTATGGGGCTCTTCGTGATCAGGCAGTTCCTTATAGGAATAGGAAGCAGCAACCAGTGTCAGTGCATCAAAGGATGTGGCATAAAAAGCAATCATGGTAAGGGCTAATAGCACCAGACCCATTTTATAAAATGGAAGTGTTACTAAAACTGCCATAATGGTCTGATAAAGGTTCTGTGTTGCATGATAGATTCCCATAACATCAAGAATCCCCTTAGTCTGAAGAGCAAGGCTGTAATTGCCTAAAATAATAAAGGAAGTAAAGGTTCCTGACAACCCAAAGAAGTAACCGCCAAGAACGGTCTGTTTGATTGTCCGTCCCTTGCTGATGGTGCCAATGAAAAACGGAGTGGCTACGCACCATACCATCCAGTATGCCCAGTAAAAGATCGTCCAGTTCTGGGGAAAGGATGAGGAGCGCAGTGCATCAGTCCATGTGGACAGACCGATGAAGTTCTGTGTCAGGTTTCCAATTGCGGTGATTCCTGTTTCAATGGTATATCTCGTCTGGCCTCCGCCGATGAGAACGTAAAGGAGAAGTCCAAAGAATAAATAAGTACAGGAATCAGCAAGCTTTGAAACTCCCTTCATGCCAAAATAGACGGTAAACGTATATACTGCGCAGATAATGACCAGGATGGCTATGGTTAAAAATCTGGATTCAGGCAGTCCGGTTACCCTGCTGACAGCCATGGAAAGGAGTGGAGTTGCCAGGGAAAATGTGGTGGCAGTTCCTGCCAGCAAAGCGAAAACAGCGATTAAATCAATGAGTTTTCCGGCAGGTCCGTCTACCAGCTTACCAAGGATTGGACGGCAGGCTTCTGAATATTTCTGTTTCGTCCGTTTCTTGACATGAAGCATAAAACCAAAGGCAACAGCAAGAACCAGATAGAAACTCCAGGGGATGGGACCCCAGTGAAACAGAGGGTAGGTGGAAGCCCAGTCCTGTACAGAGCCTAATTCCGTTATGTGCGGTTCACCTGCATAGAGCAGCCATTCACAAAGAGAGTAAAATAAGATGTCAGCCGCCAGGCCTGCTGTAAACATCATGGCTCCCCATTTAAAATTAGAATATTGAGGTGTTTCGCAGTCTCCCAGTCTGATTGCTCCATATCGGGAAAAAGCCATGTAGAGGGAGCAGATAAATGTGAATAGTCCTATAATAAGGTAGTAGCTGCCCAGCTCATCTCCGAGAAAGGACCGTATGGAAGCCAGCACGGTTCCTGAGGCCTTGGGGTATGTAAGAAACAGAATGCATAATAACACGATCCCTGCAAACGGTACCAGGGTAGTCATAATATCCAGCTTTTTTATCAACGATATTTTCTCTTTGTGGTTCATGACGCGGCTCCTTTATAGTTCAAAAATAATATTTATAACTTATTATTGAACATGATACCACGTACTATAAAAAAATGCAAGGGTGAATAAAATAATTTTATATCTTTAAAAGCGGTGAACCATAAGGAGGGGGAGTTTTGGTGAATTATATGGAATCTAAGGAAAAACAAGCCACTAATACCAGAAAAAAGTCTGACGCATTTGTGAAGTTTTTCTGACTTTTTGCTGAAAGCACTACAAAAAAAGCATTGGATCGGATATAATGGTGATGTTCATTAAGGAGGATATTATGATGAGGAACAAAGTGCTAATGATATGTGCCGTATCAGCAATGCTGTTAACGGGCTGTACCCAGAGCCATATTCTCGCAGGCGGAGGTCCTGCAGAACCTGTCTTTGAAACACAGCAGGGAATCGTATTGGACTGGACTCAGATTGGAAATGATATGGATGAAGAGTTTGTGGATAATAAAGATTATCCCATGGCTCTCAGCGTTAATTACAGCGTGGATCAGGAAAAGAAAAGTATTGATTTGACATTAATTGTAAAAGCAGGTACAACTCCGGAAGAGGCAGTAACATTTGGGGATGCAGCAGTGCGCTATTTGAACGATGTAGCGGCAGATCAGGATTTTTCCTATGAGAGATCAAGTGAGACCTCTTATGGCGGCTTTTTTAAGAATTATGACCTGCATCTGATTGTAATGCCCGATTATACAATGAAAGAACAGCAGTACTGGCTGGTGGATATGGATATTCCAAAAGGTTCTGATGAAAAGATTGTACCGAAGGAAGGTGCTGTTGTGATGGAAACAACGGCAGCTGACGATACAGAAGAAGCAGACGAAACGGAAACGGAAACAGAAGCGGAGCAGACACAGGCTTCCAAATAAAAGCTGTTAAAAAAGCATGGACCAGAACGCGGCAGGCGTTTTACGATCCATGCTTTTTTTAACAGAATACAATAATCAGTCATTGTCCACAGCCAGACCGCTGTGATAGGAATAATTACCCAGCTCACGAAGCAGTTTGTTATGATCCAGACTGTTTAAAGGAACCGGGGAAGCCAGTTCCTCGTTTAACCGGAAAAATACATTTCCGCATTTGGACATGCACTGATGAAAAAGCTCCGGAAATGATGCCTTCGAAGCAAGTCTGCGGTCCCAGGGATTGCACCATGTATCATGGTTTAAATTAAACGTGATTACAGGATCAGAAGTCATATCGGTAACCAGTTTCCGTGAAGCAACGGGATTTTTAAGGAATAAGGATTCCACAAATTCGATGCTGTTTTTCTTACGGCTGTTTGGATCGGCAAGCGTCCGGCAGCCCAAGCGCATCGCCAGAATAGAACGGGATACCATACGGGGAGTGACCTGATAATTATTACGGTAGTTTAAGGGATAGTATGTTTCATTGATACAGGCAGACAGGAAACCGGAGATAAACTGCATCTCCTGACCATTTAAGCAGATGGTGGCAGCCTGATTAAACTGGGATGGCTTTTTCTGCTTATATATCATTAACAAGAGAGCATCAATATCATTCTCAAGCATGGCATGAAGCCCATGATAATAGTTTCCGGAATTTTTAATATCGTACTCAATCCTTCCATATACATAAGGGTGGCAGATAGAGTCTCCGATATAATGGCAAAAGTAACCGCTCATGTATGCAATGGCCTGCTCTCTCTGCTGTCTGGACTCAATGGCTGCGATGTGGTTTAAGCAGGTAACAAAAAAGCTGTTCACATGATTTTCATGCATATAGGAACCAACGTTACGGTAATCTCTGTGACGAAGTATGGGAATATTATAAAAAAACATATCCGGACCCTGAAGCCCCAGCTGATAAAGCCAGCGGTATTTGGATATTATTCGTTTTAAAGGAGAGTTTGGCATATTGTTATAAACCTTGACACCTAATAAGTAGTGGGTAGTAAAACCGGGCATATTGTCACCTCGTATTGTTGTATATAATTCGGCACATAATAAGATTATACCATAGTAAAGTGAAATTTGTATAAAAATGAATGGAAATTTTCATACAATCCTCCCAGAATGAATATGTGATAAAAAGGACATAAGGGAGCATAAGGAATGATTCATTACATACATGAACTGGTATGGGGACCCTGGCTTTTAATCCTGTTTCTGGGGATCGGAATCATCTATACGGTAAAAACAGGCTTTTTTCAAATCAGGAAACTGACCTTTTGGTGGAAGCAGACCATTGGGAGCATACAGGAAGACGAAGACGGGGACAAAGGAGATGTGACCAGATTTCAGACCGCCTGTACCGCTCTTGCAGCGACCATTGGTACTGGAAATATCGTGGGTGTGGCAACTGCGCTGACAGCAGGGGGACCCGGAGCCATCTTCTGGATGTGGGTGTCTGCTGCGATCGGCATGATGACAGGATATGCAGAGACCATGCTGGGTATCCGTTACCGCTACCGGGATCAGAACGGAGCATGGATCTGCGGACCTATGGTCTATCTGGAAAGAGGTTTGAAACTGCCGGTCCTTGGTATGATTTACAGCTTTCTCTGTATTATGGTATCACTTGGGATGGGAAGTATGGTCCAGTCCAACTCCATTGCGGATACTCTTAACTATTCCTTTCAGGTTCCAACTGCATTAGCCGGAATCCTTCTGACCGGTCTGGTTCTTTTCGTTGTTTTGGGCGGCATCAGCCGGATTGCTTTTGTATCCGAACGCTTGATTCCTCTGGCATCCGGAATTTATATGCTTTTTTCCATGGTTGTTATTATGTCCTGTTATGATAAAATTCCATATATTTTTCATGTTATTTTTCAGGATGCATTTCGGCCTGTATCCGTTTTTTCAGGAGCTGCTGGTTTCGGGATCAGTAAGAGTCTCCAATACGGTATATCCCGGGGAGTTTTCTCCAATGAAGCAGGTCTTGGAAGCATGGCGGTTTTACATGGGGCAGCAGAAAATACCACACCGGAAAAACAGGGAATGTGGGCAATGTTTGAAGTGTTCTTTGATACGATTATAATTTGTACCATGACTGCATTTGTAATACTGTGTATGTCTGAAGGAGATGCAGGCGGCTCCGGCTACGATGGAGCCGCCCTGACGGCATACAGCTTTTCCAGGCGCCTGGGCGGTCTGGGAGAATATGTGGTGTCAGGCTCCATGCTGGTATTTGCATTTGCTACCATTATTGCCTGGTATTATCTGGGAAAGCAGGCTGCCGGGTATCTGGCAGAAAGCCTGAAAAAACGGGGACGTTTTTATCTGATGCAGCGGGTTTTAAGAGGAAAGATATATACCTTTCTCTATTTGTGCGCTGTATTTGTGGGGTGCCTGGCGAAACTGGAAACGGTTTGGGAATTCTCTGATATCTGGAATGGTTTAATGGCAGTTCCCAATATTGTTGCGCTGATTTTTTTAATGAAAGAAGTGATAGTGCCGGAATAGAAATGGAAACAGAACGTGCATACTAAAGAAAAAGAAAGAAGGTGTTTTTATGAAAACAGAGGTTGTACCAAATAAGCTGATAAACGAAAAAAGTCCATATCTGCTGCAGCATGCATATAACCCAGTTAACTGGTATCCGTGGTGTGAGGAAGCATTTTCAAAGGCGGAAAAAGAGGAGAAGCCGGTCTTCTTATCAATTGGATATTCTACCTGCCACTGGTGCCATGTCATGGCTCATGAGTCCTTCGAGGACCAGGAGGCAGCGGATGTTTTAAATGAAAATTACGTGGCAATTAAAGTAGACCGTGAGGAACGCCCTGATATTGACTCAGTCTATATGTCAGTTTGTCAGGCGCTCACAGGATCAGGCGGCTGGCCCCTCACAGTCATTATGACCCCGGACCAGAAGCCTTTTTACGCAGCAACCTATTTACCAAAGCATTCAAGATGGGGGAATACCGGACTGATCGAGGTCTTAGATGCCATAACCGGGCTTTGGAAAAATGACAGGAAAAAAGTTTTTCAGGCAGGAGAGGAGATTACCCGGTATTTAAATGAGGATAGGAATGATGGTGAGAACAGTGCTTCTGATCCTGGTAAAGAACTGTTTTTCTCTGCCGCCCGGCAGCTTATGAATTCCTATGATAAAACATGGGGAGGTTTTGGAAGAGCGCCCAAGTTTCCCATGGCTCATAATCTTATTTTTCTGATTCGCCATTCTGTTTATGAGCAGGATAAGAATGCCCAAACCATATGTGAATCAACGTTAAGACACATGTACCGGGGTGGAATTTATGATCATCTCGGAGGCGGATTTTCCCGTTATTCTACCGATGAAAAATGGCTGGTTCCCCATTTCGAAAAAATGCTTTATGATAATGCACTTCTTTCTTACGCGTTTCTTGAAGCTTATGAGTTAACAAAAGAATCATTTTACCAGTTGGCGGCAAGAGGAATTCTCGGTTATATTATGGAAACCCTCACAGACAAAGACGGCGGGTTTTACTGTGGAGAGGATGCAGACAGCGAAGGGGTGGAAGGAAAGTTCTATGTTTTTGAAAAAGATGAGATTACAAAGGTATTAAAGGAAGACGCTCCCTATTTCTGCCATTGGTTTGGAATTACCAGTGACGGCAATTTTGAAGGAAAAAATATTTTAAACCTCATAGATAATAAAGACTATGAAAAAAAGGATGATAAAATAAGCAGGCTGTGTCAGATACTTTATGATTATCGTAAGCTAAGAACCGTTCTTCACAAGGATGATAAGATCCTTACTTCATGGAATGGTCTGATGATTGCAGGAATGTCAAAGGCATATCAGGTCCTGGAGGAGGAGGCATATTTGCAGTCGGCCCGCAACGCCCAGGCTTTTATTGAAAGGAAACTGACAAACAGGGGAGGCAGACTTTTCATCCGGTACAGAGATGGGGAAACCGGGCATGACGGACAGCTGGATGATTACGCATTTTATGCATTTGGACTATTAGAGATGTATCAGGCATGCTTTGAGGTATCATACTTTGAACAAGCAGTCAGTATCTGTGAAAAAATGGTTCTTCTTTTTTTCGATGAGAAAAACGGAGGATTTTATATGTATGCACATGACAGGGAAAAACTCATCAGCCGTCCCAAAGAGCTTTATGATGGTGCCCTTCCATCAGGGAATTCCGTAGCTGCTTATGTGATTGGTAAACTATATCATTTAACCGGAGAGGTTAAGTGGCAGGAAATTTTAAAGAAGCAGCTGAAATGGATGGGGAAAGAAGCAGGGGTCAGTCCTGCTAACCACAGCTTTTCACTTCTGGCTTTTCAGACAGTTCTCTATCCTGCAGCGCAGCTGGTTGCAGTATCACCGGAACGGGGAATAGAGAGGCAGCTCCTCACATTGAAAAGAGAGGTTTTTAATGGTATCGATATTATTTTCAAGACTCCGGGAAATGAAGAGGTGCTTTCTAAAATTGCCCCATTTACAAAAGACTATCCGGTAGACCTTGTAAAAAGCCAGTTTTATCTCTGTAAAAACGGAACATGTCTAAAGCCTGTGGAACGTATGGAAGAATTAAAGGAAGCAATAAAAGCCATATCATCATAAATCATGGAAGGCGCCATATATATAATTAAATAATCAATACCAGAGGTGTAACTATGTGTACGGCTATGACACTGGTAACGAAAGAGAATGAATTATTTTTCGGGAGAAATATGGATTTTTCATTTGAAATAGATCCCCATATTTTTATAGTTCCAAAAAACTATCCTTGGGTGAATGCTCTGACCGGGACCCGGATGGATGATGATTACGGCTTTATCGGAATTGGACAGGAGACGGAAGGTCTTCTGGGATTTTTTGACGGAGTAAATGAAAGAGGGTTCGCAGCAGCAGCTCTTTATTTTGCAGGGTACGCAAAATATGAAGACAGGGTAAATGCTAAGGGACGGACTCCGGTTGCATCCTTTGAATTTCTTCATTATATATTAGGAAAATGTGCTTCCGTCCAGGAATTAAAGAGCGTGGCAAAGCAGGTAGCCATAGTCGGCATGGAAGATCCGGTCACCGGTTCAGCAGCACCTCTTCACTGGATTGCAGCTGACCGGACCGGTGATTGTGTTGTAATTGAACAGACAGAGTCAGGTATGATTATCTTTGATAATCCCCTTGGCGTTCTGGCAAACAGTCCTGATCTTCCCTGGCATATGACGAATTTACGAAATTATATGGGGGCCAGTCCTGAGCAGGAAGAAGAAGCGTTCTGGAGTGGTATAAAGCTCACTCCGTTCGGTCAGGCAGGCGGAACCAGAGCGCTTCCCGGAGGCTATACTTCTCCGGACCGTTTTGTACGGACCGCGTATTTAAAATCATTTCTTCCGGTTCCCCGGAATCGGAAGGAAGCGGTAGTTTCCTGCTTCCACATCATGGAAGGTGTGACCATACCAAAAGGAGCAGTCATGACAAGCCGGGGTTCTTATGATTATACAAAGTATACGGCATTTATAAATACAGCTTCATGTGAATATTATTTTAAAACGTATGACAGCCTTCAGGTGTGTATGGCTGGTCTGTTTGAAAGCAATACAGGTGTCATGCAGACAGTTAATCCGGGGAAGATGTGAGCGGTTCTTTTTTTGCTGAGGCAGGCAGTTTATTGGAGCAATAATGATGATTCCCTGTAAGATGCTGGCGGCATCCTTTTCTTGGTTCTTTCTTTTCCGCCATCGCACACAGAGCTTGCCCGGCAGCTTCAATAAGCTGCCGGTTTACATCGTAATGAGTGTAATAACCCCGCTTTTCTCCTGCCACGATACCTGCATTTCGCAGTATTTTCAGATGCTGGGATACGGCAGCTTCTGAAATTTCCAGCTTTCTGGAAAGTGCTCCCACGCAAAAATCGTACTTCATTAATAATTCTATGATTGTAAGCCTGTTTTCATCAGATAAGGCTTTCATAATATTTAAAAGATTATCCATCTTTTTATTTCCCCTCGTATTTGCTTAAAATATTGAAATAATGTGCTTTGAATAGAATACAACCCCATTTGTTTTATGTCAAGTTAACATCTATAAAGACATAAAAATTAAATAATCAAACGCTTAATTAATTAAGGTTGACATTTAATAAAAATCCTGATATATTTTATTTAGTTTTCTGCCAGTGAATGGCAGAAAAATTTTAAAGTGTGGTTAGTAAAAACTAACTAAAACCATCTCACAAGTTTGGAAAGGAGAATCAATGGAAAAGGAACTGTACGAAAAAATGCTGAAGTCAGAACCTGAGGATTATGGTATGGTAGAGGCGTTCTGGGATAACAGAGCACAGGAGTTTAACCAGAATCAGCAAAAAGAAAAAACGGGTTTCATAAGCGGTATTTTGACACTGTTGAAGGAGAAGGGGATATTTCCAGGGTCAGAAATACTTGATGTGGGAGGGGGAAGCGGACGCTATGCGATTCCATTTGCTGAAAATACACGTCATGTTACGGTCACGGACATATCATCCAACATGCTCGCTTTAACAGAAAAGAATGCATTTGAGGCAGGGCTTCACAATCTTGAATGCCGAAAGCTGGAATGGAGCGGTGCAGATATCCAAGCATTGGGCTGGGAGAAGAAATTTGATCTTGTATTTGCCTCCATGTGTCCTGCAATAAGAAATAAAAGAGGATTTGAAAATATGAGTCTGGCTTCTGGGAAATACTGCCTGTTAAATCAGTTTATAAAAGATACAGATTCTGCATCCCAGTATCTGGATCAGGTCTTATCAGTAAAAAGAAACAGCGGTCCTCATAATGACCGGCAGTCAGTTCAGGCAATTTTCAATCTTTTGTGGCTTGATGGATACAATCCGGAAATCACATATCTACATCTAAATGAGGACCTGGAGCTGGATTATGCAGATGCAGTAAAAAAATATGGTCTGCAATACCGGGAACAGCTGGAAAATATCGGTAAAACAGTGGAGGAATTTTTAAAACCGCTGGAATCTGAAACGAAACTAAAAATTAAAAGGCAGAAGACAACCGCTTTAATCTTGTGGAAGGTTCAGGCTTAAATAACGGAGAGAAAATGAAAAAAAGGCTTAATATAAAAAATACTTTACTGACAGCAGCAGGAATTATGCTGCTTTCTATTGCGCTAACCGGCTGCAGCCAGAACGCTGCAGCAATAAAAGAAACGGACAAAAGTACTTTAACAGAATCAGCCTCTGAACAGGGAGATACGCACCGTGTGATTCACCTTGAGGGAGGAGATACCGGATATCCCAATCCGTTCAGACATACATCCCGGGGACCTGGAATTGCAAAAATGCAGCTTCTTTATGATTCTCTTTTGGAAAAGGATGAAAAGGGGCTGATACCCTGGCTGGCAAAAAGCTGGGAGACCAGCGGGGATGGAACTGTCTATACGTTTCATCTTCAAAATAATGCAAAATGGCACGACGGTAAACCGCTGACTGCCGAAGATGCCGCATTTACTTTTTCCTATTATAAAGACCATCCTCCGGTATCCAATGATCTGCTGGTTGACGGGGAGTATATTGTGACAGAGGCAAAAGCACTGAATGATCAGACGCTGCAGGTGACATTTTCCCATTTTGATCTTACGTTTCTGGAAAAAGCCGGGTCCGTTCGCATTTTGCCTAAGCACATCTGGTCCGGTGTTCAGGATCCTGCAGCTTATGACGGGGATGATGCAGCAGTGGGAAGCGGTCCTTACCGGCTTGAATCTTATAATCCGGAGCAAGGTGCTTACCGTTATCTGGCATTTAACGATTACTGGGGATTAAAGCCCGCTGCTGAGGCAATTGAATGGGTTCCTGTGAGCGACCGTGTACTGGCATTTGAAAACAGAGAGATTGATTTAATCAATGCTTCTGCTGATCTTCTGGCAAGATATGAAAATGGCAAAGCATATACCTTAAAATCCAGTCCCTCCTATCACAGTTACCGTCTGATGATAAATATGGAGACAGAGCCCCTGTTAAAGGATAAGAATATAAGACAGGCGATGGCATATGGAATTGACAGACAGGAGCTGGTTGAAAAAGTGGCCAGAGGTGCAGGTAGTGTAAGCAGTATGGGTTATATTCCGGTATATAGCCAGTGGTATAATCCCCGGATTCAGCAATATAACTACGATGTCAATAAAGCAAAAGAGCTTCTTGGCGGGCATACATACAGTTTCCAGCTGTTAACAGATAACTCTCAGGAGGGGTTAAAAACAGCTGAGCTTATAAAACTCTCACTGGAAAAAATCGGTATTACGGTTACCATTCAGAGTGCGGAATCCAAAACAAGGGATCAGGCACTTCAAACAGGTGATTATCAGCTTCTGTTAGTCAACTCCGGAGGTATGGGCGGTGATCCCGATTACATCAGAACTGTTTATGGAAGTGGCTCTGTAACAATAAAAGGCTGGTCTGATGAGGCAATTGAGGATCTGGCAGCCAGACAGTCGGTGCAAACCGATGAATCACTCCGGAAGGATCTTCTCGGTCAGCTGCAGGAGAAGATTGCAGAGGAAGTTCCCATGATCATGCTTTACGGTACTACTGATAACTATGTTTACAGAAGTGATGATTATAATGGCTGGATGTTTCGCTATGATCACAGCAAATGTGATCATAACAAGCTGTCCTACCTGATTAGGGAATAAAAATGAAGAAAAGTAATATTGCTGTAATTGGAGTAATTATAGTCTTGAATTTTTTTCTTCCCAGGCTGATGCCTGGAGACCCGTTCCTCTACCTGTCAGTAGAGGACGGGAACACTGCTCCTGTATACTCCAGTCAGCAGATTAAAGTTTACGAGGAATATTACGGACTGGATAAACCTCTGCATGAACAGTTGATCCGGTATTTAACGGGAATTGTAAAAGGAGATTTAGGGTACAGCATCTTTTATCATGAAAAAGTGACTGATATGATCGCGGCGAGAATTCCGTGGACACTGCTGATTGTTATCTCAGCCTTGGTGCTCAGCAGCGTTTTTGGAACGATGCTTGGTACCATCTGCGCCTGGCATCGGGACAGTTTTCTTGACCGGTGTGTCTATTTCTTTATGATGGTACTTTCTGAAATACCGGGATTTTTAATTGGTATCTTTTTGCTGTTTTACCTTGGGGCGAATTTGAAATGGTTTCCCATGTCAGGAGGAGAGACGGTATTTGCTTCCTATAGCACCCCTTTGGAACAGGTAAAAGATATAATTCATCATATGGTACTGCCTGTACTCACATTATCTCTCAGCCGGCTGGGGAGTTTTTATCTTCTATCCCGTAGCAGCATGTTAAATGTCCTGTCCAAGGATTACATACGGACAGCAAAAGGCAAAGGTTTAAAAAAACATACTGTGATATTAAAGCATGGTCTTAAAAACTCTCTTCCGCCAGTTGTTACGCAGTTTTTCATGAGTCTCGGAGCCATGGTGGGACAGGCAGTATTGGTGGAAAATGTATTTTCCTATCCGGGAGCAGGCAGTCTGATGCGGGAAGCAGTTGTAAATCGTGACTATGTACTGATGCAGGGGATATTCCTGATTATGTCCGCAACAGTACTGATTATGAATGGGCTTGCAGAATTTATGCTAAAAAAAATGGATCCAAGGATGGTGTAGTGGGTGATCAGACAGACAAAAATATGGAAATCCTTATCCGGTTCTGGAAAGGTGAGCATTGTACTGCTTCTTTTAATTGTAAGCTTTACAGTGGGATACCACCTTTTTGGCAGTGAGACGTATCGTCAGCCCAGTGGATCATCTTTGGAAGCTCCAGGGTTGAGACATATGATGGGAACCGATGATTTGGGAATTGATATTGCAGCGCAGATTGGCCATGGGGCAGGTGTGAGCCTTCTGGTAGGAATAAGTTCTGCTCTGCTTGCAGGCTTAGGCGGCAGTATTCTTGGCATTCTTGCGGGGTATTACAGAGGCTGGAAGGATAAGCTGGTTATGGGGCTTTGTGATGTTGTCATGACCATGCCCCAGATGCCGCTTTTAATTGTTCTGGGGGCATTTTTCGGATCCAGCACCAGAAATATAATTCTGGTAATTGGATTTATGTCATGGGCAGGACCTGCCCGTATTGTACGATCCAGGATGCTTTCCATGGGAAAAGAGGCATACGTAGCGGCAGCGAGGAGTTATGGGGCTGGCTTTTTTCATTTGCTGATGAAGCATTTCATTCCTGGTTTGTACCCCCTTATTCTTGTCAGCATGATCCGGATTGTTGGACATGCCATTGTTGCTGAAGCAGGGCTTTCCTTTTTGGGTTTAGGGGATCCTGTTTCAAAAAGCTGGGGAGTTATTTTAAACCGTTCCATTAACTTTCCGGGGATATTTTTTGTGGAGAGCTGGAAATGGTGGGTACTGTTTCCTTTGGTATTTTTACTTGTGCTGGTAGTGTCATTTGCATTTTTAGGGAGAGATTTAGAAAAGATTATGAATACCAAGTGATGAAAATAAGGAGTAGGAGATGCCTGTTTTAAAAATAGAAAATTTAAATGTCCGTTATGACCGGGAGAGTAGAAAGGATGCAGTACATCAGGTCAGTCTGTCTTTAAAAGAAGGAGAATGTGTCGGGTTGATTGGAGAATCAGGGAGCGGTAAATCCACAATAGCGCTGGCAATTATGGGACTTTTGCATAAGCGGACAGAAGTAAAAGGGAATATCTGGTTTGAGAATAAGAATCTTCTGGAACTTTCGGACAGAGATATGGAGTCTGTCCGCTGGGACAGGATTGCTATTGTATATCAAAACGGTCTGGATGTTTTAAATCCCGTAATATCTGTGGGAGAACAGATTGCGGAGGCAATTATCTGTCATACCGGCATGCAAAAGGAGTATGCCCGGGAAAAAGCCAGCGATATGCTCGTGAAAACGGGGCTGGAAACCTTCTGGTATGATGCATATCCCCATCAGCTTTCCGGTGGAATGAGACAAAAGGTCTTAATAGCAATGGCATTATCCTGTAATCCTGACATTCTGATTGCAGATGAGCCGACAATGGCTCTTGATATTCCGGCTAAAAATGAAATTATCAGCCTCTTAAAGAATATGCAGAAAAAAGAAGGTTTCTCTCTTCTGGTCATTTCCCATGAACTGCCGGTGATCTCAGCCCTGGCAGATTCGGTGGCTGTCATGTATATGGGAAACATTTTAGAAAAAGCGGATACAAAAGAACTTCTGTCAGATCCCCTTCACCCCTATACCAGAGGACTGATCTATTCTTCCCCTGCAATTCTGCCTATGCGGGATATGTGGGGAATACCAGGAGAGATTGTAATTCACAGTGAAAATCAATGTCCGTTTTACAGCCGCTGTAACCAGCGTGTGGAACAGTGCCTGAATGAAAACCCTCCTCTCAGGGTAAGATCCGATGGACGGAAAGTTGCATGTCTGAGGGGAGGTATTGTTACTTTGTTAGAGGGAAATGGACTGAATAAAAGCTATAAATCGGGAAAGCGTGAATTGAAAGTCTGTTCTGACTGCAATATACGCATCCGGTCAGGAGAAGTTGCCGCTTTAATCGGGAAATCCGGTTCCGGAAAGACTACTCTGGCTCAGATCCTTTCGGGAATCATATTTCCTGATTCTGGGATTGTGCGTTTTGAGGGCAGAGCTGTTTTGGGAAACAGCGAGTCCGGAAAAAAACATGGTATTCAAATTGTTTTTCAGGACCCTTTTTCAGCTACCAATGAACAGTTTACCGTCAGGGAGATTGTGCAGGAAGGGCTTGATATCATAAAAAGCGGTTCCCAAAGTGAGCGAAGAGAGCAGGTAACGGAAGCATTGCTTAAGGTCGGTCTTCCGTATGATGAAGGCTTTCTGAGCCGGAAAGGACATACATTAAGCGGAGGACAGCGGCAGAGGGTTGCTGTTGCCAGGGCACTGGTTATGGAACCAAAACTTTTAATAGCTGATGAAATCAGCTCCATGCTTGATCCCTCCAGTGCAGCGAATCTTATGCGGCTGTTAAAGGAAATCCAGAATAGAAGTGGATTTTCGATGCTTTACATTACTCACGATATTGCACTGGCTCAGAAAATTTCAGATTATGTTTACATAATGAAAAAAGGAAAAATAGTCGAACACGGAAATGCAGGAGAAATTTTTACAAATCCAAAAGAAAATGAAACAAAAAATCTGATTGAAGCGATCAGTATACGGCAATAATATAAGGAGCTGTCATAGGCAGCTCCTTAAAAGTTATTTCAAAAGGGAGGAGAGCTGATAATAAAATTACCAGCTCGAGTATTATGAAAAAAATCTTATAAGCATATTTAATTTATAATTTTAGTATAACCATGAAACGTGAAGAAATCATGTTGTTTGTGTAAAAGATTTTTGAATGAAATTGAAACAAAGTATGAACAGCTGGACAAAAACTTAAGGATTTGATAAAATACACACATATGTTAAACTTATACAAGAAAGGGAAAAAACATGAACAATCCTGTTATTACAATTACAATGGAGAACGGTGATGTAATAAAAGCAGAGCTTTACCCTGAAATTGCACCGAATACAGTGAATAATTTTATCAGTCTGGTAAAAAAAGGCTACTATGACGGACTGATTTTCCACAGAGTCATCAATGGTTTTATGATTCAGGGCGGATGCCCCCAGGGAACCGGAACCGGCGGTCCCGGATATTCCATTAAAGGCGAATTCAGCCAGAATGGTGTTTCCAATGCTTTAAAGCACTCCGAGGGAGTTCTTTCCATGGCAAGAGCCATGCACCCGGATTCAGCCGGCTCACAGTTTTTTATCATGCATAAGGCAGCTCCGCATTTAGATGGCGCTTATGCTGCATTTGGTAAAGTAATCGAAGGCATGGATATTGTCAATCAGATCGCAGATGTGAAGACGGATTACAATGACCGTCCCATGGCAGAGCAGAAGATACAGTCCATGACGGCAGAAACCTTCGGAGAAGAGTATCCGGAACCGGAGACTTTATAAATTATGGTGTGGGAACGGGAGATTGCCATAGAAGGGAAGAATTTCCGGGTTACCATATCAGACGAATATGAAGCCCTGCGCTCTGCTTTGGCAGAAGGCAGGGCTGTTATTGGTTTATGGGACCGGGAGAGGACGGATCAGTGTCTCTCACCGGCAGCCTATCTGGTGGAATCTCTCTCGGATCTCACACCTGAATTTCTGGAACGTGTGGTGAGGAGAAAAGAAGGGCTGCCATGGAATATTACCAGCACCAGACGATTGCTGATCCGGGAGTTTGCGGCGCCGGATGCAGATGAAATTCCAGAGGAACCCGACGGAGGAAGAGATGGAGAGCTTTTTTGCAGCAGGGAGACTTTAGAAATTTATGTAAGACAACAGTATGGTTTTTACGAATATGGAATCTGGGCTCTATACGATAAAGATAAGAAGATCATAGTGGGAAAAGCCGGGATTTTTAATCTGGATACCGCAGATAATGAGGAACTGAGTTCCTTTATTAAAAAAAATGATACCCCTCTGGAACTGGGATATCATATTTTTACACCTTACAGACGTCAGGGATATGCAAGAGAGGCCTGCCAGGCGATATTAACATACGCTGCCGCTTCCCTGACAGAAACAATCTATGCCAGAGTTTTGGAAGAAAATCGTGCCTCTGTCAGTCTTCTAAAAAGTCTGGGCTTTCAACTCAAAGGCCGTACACATAGCGGATCAGCTTCACGGCAGTGTCTGTACGAGTGGAGTTGCTTATAATTCCCAAAATAGGATCATCCATAGTTAATCCTGTCTTTTTTAAGAAATCCGTACTGCCTATCTTGATACCGCAGGCAATTTTTTCACCGGTTTCCTGGTTGGTCACCTCATAGAGCTGATCCTTTACCTGATCATAGACATCGGGGGGAAGAACCGTCTTTAAGTCTAAAAAGCCGCCCATCTCTCCGAAGTGGTCAATACTGTCCTTTCTGCCGATCATCACATCCAGTTCTTTGCTGGAGATAAGAGCAGAGAGTTTGGCAAGTTCCGCGTAGGTGAATTCGGTCATATTGGAATTGTCAAAACTTATGGACATGGAATGATCCACATCAATCTTCGTTTCGTCGGCCAGGCCGATGTATTGACGGAAGCCCTGGTCAAAGTATTGGCTTACCAAATCCTCTTCGCTGTAAGGCCGGCTGTTTAAAATCACGCAGGAAAGAGCGGTTTCAAACCGGTTATTGTGGACAGCTGAAAAAATGGAGACAATAAGGGCAGCGGCTACAGCAGTTCCGATTATGGGTATCTTATAATATTCCCAGATATACCACAGTCTGTCCTTTAAGCTCATGTTCTTCAACTTATTTTTCTCTTCCTGCAGTGTGTCTTTCAATGTTTTGTCTTCATAGGGGGTCATAATCTGCGCCTCTTTCTGTTATTAATCCGGATACTTTTTTGATTATATCACAGAATCAGCAAATTTCCTCCACATCTAATTATAAAAAATTGATGAAATGGAGGAGAATGTTTGCTTTTTAAAAATAAATCCGCTATAATGATTTTTGACGTTAACGAGAGAAGGGGAATGACATATGTTATCTGGTTTTTTTAATTATGATAATCCGGTTTGGCGTTTCATCGGCAAGTTCGGAGACCTGATTATTTTAAATGTTCTGTGGATTGTCTGCAGTCTTCCGGTTTTTACCATAGGAGCTTCCACAACTGCAGTGTATTACGTAACGCTGAAGCTTGCAAGAGACGATGACGGCTATACCATTCGTTCCTTTTTTAAATCCTTTAAAGAGAATTTTAAACAGTCTACCATTATATGGCTGATAATTCTTCTTGCAGGAGCCATCCTGGGAGTGGACCTGTATTTCTTTGCCCGGCTTTTTAACGGATCGTCCACTGTTAAGACCGTTATGCTCACCGTGTTTCTTGCCATGGCATTGATTTACACGGCTATAGTTATGTACATTTTCCCGCTTCAGTCAAGATTTTATAATCCTGTCAAACGCACGTTTTTTAACGCATTCTTTATGTCTATCCGGCATTTGTTCCGGACGATAGGAATGATCGTGATTGACGGAGCGCTTATAGCCGCAGGTTTTGTATTTTTGATTCCCCCTGTGCTGATGATTTTCATGCTGTTTGGTTTTCCGCTTCTGGCATTTATCAATTCCTATATCCTGTCACCGGTATTTAATATTTATATGCCGAAGGAGGAGAGGACAGAAGAAGACGGGTTAAGACCACTGTTTTCCGATGACAGTGAGCCGGTAAGCAGTATTTTGATGGCGAAGAGTGATGAAACGAATAAGGAGACAGACGGCCAGGAGACCTCAAAAGAAGACATGAAAGAATAAAGATAATAACTCATACCAGTCCCGTGGAATTAATCCATACGGGGCTGTTTTTTTGAATGCAGGATCGTTCAAAGTTTGGACACGTTATGGACACAAAAAAAAGATATACTAGATACTTATATGAGGATTGTTTTGGAGGTGGAGTATGACCGAAGAAGAATATTTAAGTTTCATTCAGCCTTATGAAGATGCGCTGAATAATATACAGGTCAGGGTAGATGTGCTGAATAAGGACTATAGAAGAAAAAAACTTAATTATCCCATTCATCATGTTCAGTACCGATTGAAACAGAGAGAGAGCATTGAAAACAAATTAATAAAATACGGGAAGGAGCCAACCACAGACGCGGCCAGAAACTGTCTCACTGATATTGGGGGGATCCGTGTGATCTGTTATTTTGTAAGAGATATCTATGGGATTGTGGATCTGCTTCGAAAACAGACGGATATTGTTGTAATAAAGGAAAGTGATTACATTAAGACTCCAAAAGCGAATGGATACAGGAGTTATCACATTGTTTTCGGTGTTCCGGTTTACCATACGGATGGGATGGAATATTATCCGGTGGAAGTACAGCTTCGCACCATGGCCATGGATTTGTGGGCCAGTATGGAGCACAGAATCTGTTATAAGGGAGAGAAAAAAGATGAGGCGGCGGAAGAGTTTAAAAATTATGGAGCTGCGTTAAAACAGATGGAGGAGGAGATGGAAGGGTTTCTTTCCGACTGACAGGAAGGAAAAGCCCCGGCGTTGTAATTGCCGGGGCTTTTTCGGAAGTATGATATATAAAATATGAGGGAAAGCTGATTATTTATCCATACGGAATCCGCTATAAGCTGACATTCCATGTTCGTGGATATCCAGACCATCCAGTTGTTCCTGATCGGATACTCTTAAACCTATGGTCTTCTTAATAATGGTGAAGATAATAAATGCCATCACTCCGGCATAAGCCAGTACGGAAACAACACCGATTAACTGAGGCAGGAAGCTGACACCTTCGCCGAACACACCGGTAAGAAGAGTACCAAGGAGACCGCAGCAGCCGTGAACACCTACTGCACCAACCGGATCATCAATTTTAACAACTTTATCGATAAATTCAATTGCAAGAACGACTACCAGACCAGCAATAGCACCAATAATGATTGCTTCATACGGGGTTACCACATCACAGCCTGCAGTGATAGCAACAAGACCGGCTAAGGAGCCATTTAAAGTCATGGATACATCTGGTTTGCCATAGCGTTTCCATGTGAATAACAGTGTTACCAAAGTGGAAGCCGCAGCAGCCAGGTTTGTGGTCATGGCGATATCACCCACGGTTGTAGTAGCGGCAGTTGTAGAACCACAGTTAAAGCCGAACCAGCAGAACCAGAGAATAAATACACCAAGAACGCCCAAAGGAATATTATGTCCCGGAATTGCATTGGGAGTTCCGTCTTCATTGTATTTACCTATACGTGGACCTACAATTTTTGCTCCTACCAGAGCACATACACCGCCTACCATATGAACCGCAGTTGAACCTGCAAAATCATGGAAACCAATACTTGTCAGCCAGCCGCCGCCCCAGATCCAGTGACCGGTAATGGGATAGATGAAAACGCTGATACAGGCGGAATAGATTAAATAAGAAGAAAATTTAGTACGCTCTGCCATTGCTCCGGATACAATTGTTGCAGCTGTTGCACAGAATACGGTATGAAAGATCATAAATACGGCAATGGGCAGTCCATTGAATAATCCATCGGAATCAGCAAGCGAATAGGGATTAAAGAATCCGGAACCGCCCAGTATTCCTCCGATGTTGTTTCCGAACATGAGAGGGAAGCCCAGAATGAAGAAGAAAAGGGAGCCAAGGACAAAGTCCATCATGTTTTTCATACAGATATTTCCTGCATTTTTAGCTCTTGTAAAACCAGTCTCAACCAGTGCAAAACCTGCCTGCATAAAGTAGACTAAAATTGCACCCAGCATGGTCCATATAATGTTTAGTAATAAAGTGGTATTTTCCATAATGATAACTCCTCCTGAATTCTTAGAATGGATAGCGATAGCGCGGAATGTAAAATAAAAGAGGATAATCGCCTTTGAAAAGGCAATTATCCTCATTGATAATTTATATTCATTCCATATTCAGTTTATCTCTTTCAGGTTCCCCTACAAAGCCTCACGGCCATGTTCACCGGTTCGGATTCGTACTGCATCCTGAACATCGTAAACAAAGATTTTACCGTCTCCATATGTTCCGGTATTGATCTCTTTAACGACTGCGTCAATAATTGGATCAGCCAGTTCCTTTGGTACGACTGTCTCAACTTTGACTTTAGGGAGCAGATTTACATTATACTTGGTACCGCGGTACATCTGAGTATAACCTTTCTGATTTCCATAACCCATGACATTGCTGATCATAAGTCCATTGACTTTACAGCCTTCCAGTACTGCCTTAAGGTCTTCAAGCTTATCCGGCTTGATAATAATTTCCAATTTTTTCATACAGCACTACCTCCTTGATTTAATAATAGCAAAAAAGAGCAGTTCCGCTTGTGGAACGCCCTCGTTCGTTATAACAACATTATACATGGATCCTTCAGTTTGTCAAATAAAATTTTTTAACAGGAACATTATAAAATTTTATGAAAAATTAACAAAAATTTAATGAAAGAAAGGCAGGACAAAAGATTATAAAACACTTGTGCTTTTATGTACTTCGTTATATAATAAATACTGTATACAAAAAAATAGAAAAATACAATCCGAAAACCGAAAAGTGAGGGATGTTTGCTTATGATAAGACATCTGGGATTAAAGGCCTATGGAAAGATCAATCTGGGTTTAGACGTATTAAGAAAGCGGGATGATGGTTACCATGAAGTTCGGATGATCATGCAGACTGTAGGTCTATATGATAAAATTGATATTTATTTGAAAGAAACGCCGGGGATTGAAGTTGTTACCAACTTATATTATCTGCCGGTCAATGAGAACAATCTTGTTTATAAAGCAGCAAAGCTTCTTATGGATGAGTTTCATGTACCTCATGGAATCCGTATTCATTTAAAAAAGTTTATCCCTGTTTCCGCTGGAATGGCGGGAGGAAGCAGCGATGCAGCGGCGGTTTTATTTGGTGTAAATAAGATGTTTCAGCTGGGGCTTTCCAGAGAAGAGCTGATGGAGCGTGGCGTAAAGATCGGGGCAGATGTACCTTACTGTATCATGAGAGGAACGGCGCTATCCGAAGGAATCGGTGAGATACTTACTCCTCTTGCGGATATGCCTCAGTGCCAGGTGCTGATAGCGAAACCGTCAGTCAGTGTTTCCACCAAATTCGTATATGACCACCTGAATGTGGCCGGATTGAAACAAGAGGATCATCCGGACATCGACGGAATGATAGAGGCGATTAAGAACCATAACATTTATCAGGTATCCGAACGTCTTGGAAATGTATTAGAGACTGTAACTATCCCGGAATATCCTGTGATAGCAGACATAAAAGAAAAATTGAAGGAGCTGGGAGCTGTCAATGCATTGATGAGCGGAAGCGGACCTACGGTTTTTGGCATCTTTACCAACCCCATTGCCGCTGGAAGAGCATATGAAGAGCTGAGGTATGGTGAGAGCAGGAATCTGGCTAAACAAGTATATTTAACGAATTTTTATAATACCAAGGAGGTACCCCATGGGTAATGATTTAAAAGTCAATATGAATGAATATCTGCCGCTTCGGGATGTAGTATTTAATACCTTAAGACAGGCCATACTAAAAGGAGAACTGGCACCCGGGGAGCGTCTGATGGAGATTCAGCTGGCAGAGCGTCTTGGAGTCAGCCGCACCCCGATCAGGGAAGCGATCCGTAAGCTGGAACTGGAAGGTCTGGTTCTGATGATCCCGAGAAAAGGCGCTGAAGTCGCTAAAATATCAGAAAAAAGCTTAAGGGATGTATTGGAAGTCCGCAGATCACTGGAAGAGCTGGCAATTGAGCTTGCCTGCCAGCGTATGACACCAGACGAAGTTACAGAACTGGAGATGAAGCAGGAGATGTTCCGCAATGCAATTCTGAAAGGAAAACCTATGGATATAGCGGAAACAGATGAAGCATATCATGATGTGATCTACAAAGGAACCTGTAATGACAGGCTGGTACAGATGATTAATAATTTAAGAGAACAGATGTACCGGTACCGTCTGGAGTATATCAAGGATGAAGATAAACGGCAGGTATTATTACTGGAGCATGACAACATATTGAAGGCAGTAAGACAGCGCAGAGTGGAAGACGCCAAGTCAGCGATGCGGGAACATATCGACAATCAGGAAATTACAGTATCCAAAAATATTAAGGGACAGGAATAGAAAGAGGAAAGATATGACATTTAAAGAAAAATATCTGGCCGGCGAAATTGATTTTGAGGCGATTGATGATTATGTTGATGAATGGAACAACAGTTCAACTCCGGATACTCTTGCCAGATTCCTCGGATTGAATGAAGAGGAAGAGGACTTATGGATTGAGGAAAGCGATGAAGCATTAAAAGAGTTTCTGGACAGGAATAAATAAACTAATCTGGAAATTTATTAAATAAATATAACTTTGTTGACAAGGTGACAAGGTGTCATTATAATAATGGCATGTTGTCACCTTTTTAAATTAAAACATAATACATGCGGAATAAATAAGGGAAATGAGGTGTAAGGATGCCTACGGAGCGGTTTTATAATCTTCCGGCGGAGAAAAAAAAAGTGATATGCAATGCAGCGATAGAGGAGTTTACCAGAGTGCCGTTTGAAAAGGCTTCCATTAATAAAATAATTAAAGCAGCAGGAATATCCAGAGGAAGCTTTTATACTTATTTTGAGGATAAGCGTGATATTTTAGGCTATATTTTTGAAGATGCTGCGGACAGCTTTTTTGACAGCTGGACGCACTGCGCGAAAAAAAACGATGGTGATCTATGGAAAACAGCAGTTGATTTTTTGGAGTATTCAATTAAGAATGCACAAAAGAAGATGTTAAAACTGGCAGAGAATATTCGTGACAGCGATAAACTTTTTGGTGCGGCTCATAATCTTTGTCCTGACAAAGATGTGAGGCTTGAACAGATGTGTGAGGTATTGTACAGCAGTATTGATACATCAGATTTTAAGAGAACGGATCTTGAAACATTCGGACAATTGATCTCATTAATTATAATTGAGCTGGCCCGGTGCATAAGCTGGACCTTCCATCATCCGGAAGATGAAGAAAAAATTAAGAAAATATTCCAGGAAAAATTAGAGATATTACAATATGGAATTCGAAAAAAGTAATTAGAATCATATTATTGACTGAAAAGATAATAAGGAGCTTGATATGACAAAGAAAAAAGTATTTATAATTGCAGGAACTGTAGTTGTAGTGGCTGTTCTCGCAGGGCTCGTTCTTCCTAAGATTCTTAGTGGAGGCAAGGAAGAGCTGGTAGCAGAAGCACCGCCGGTAGTAACTGCCGAAAAGCCGCAGACCCGCACGATAGAAATCAGCAATGAACTGATTGGTACTATTGAACCGGACAGTATTGTTCATGTGACACCTCTTGGCTCAGGCGAAGTTACAAACATAGGTGTGAAGACCGGAGACACAGTAACAGCAGGTCAGCTTCTCTGCGTGATCGATACAAAACAGGTGGAAAGTACCCGGATTGCCATGGAAACCTCCAGAATCACATATGAGGATGCCAAGAGGAATTTAGACCGTTATACGGTTCTTCATGCTGCAGGAGATGTGGCTGATGCAGATTACCAGTCCACTGTGGATAAGGTTGAAACTGCCAGACTTCAATATGAGAATGCTAAGATTTTATATAATAACCAGCTGGAAGGCAGTCAGGTGACGGCACCCATTTCGGGAAAAGTGGAAAGCTTTGATATCAGCCTTCACGATATGATCTCTCCTCAGACAACAATCTGCGTAATTTCAGGAGATGGCGGAAAGTCTCTTACATTTTATGTATCAGAGCGGATTATAAGCGGATTAAAAGCCGGAGATGCAATCCGGGTAGAGAAAAACGGAACGGATCATGAAGCAACCATAACAGAAGTAAGTACTATGGTTGACAGCGGCAGCGGATTATTCAAAGTGAAAGCTTCTATACCTGCAGGGGATACACTAGCCACCGGAACCTCCGTCAAGCTTTATGTAACTGCTCAGAAAGCCGAAAATGTACTTACAGTTCCTGTTGACAGTGTCTATTATGAAGCAGGAAATCCATTTATTTATACATATTCCAACGGAACATTGAAAAAGAATGCAGTTACCATCGGTCTTACGAATAATGAATTTGCAGAGGTTCAGTCCGGGATCAGCGCAGATGATCAGGTGATCACAACCTGGACCAGCGAATTATATGACGGTTCCAAAGTAACTCTGGCAGAAGAGAATAATCAGGAAACCACGACAGAAACAGAGACGACAGAAGGCAATGGAACCGAGGTAGAAACTTCTGCTTCTGCACAATAAGGAGGCGGTAAAATGGGAATGACAAAATTTGTTTTAAAGCGGCCCATAACTGCCGTATTAGCTGTCTTATGCCTTCTTGTATTCGGCCTGTCATCTGTTTTATCAGCAAAGATGGAACTGACGCCGGAGATGAATTTCCCTATGCTTTTAGTGACAACTACTTATGCAGGGGCGAGCCCGGAAGACGTTAACGATCTGGTAACCAAACCAATCGAAGAGTCGGTTGGTACTCTTTCTGGTATTAAAAATGTTCAGTCCAGTTCCCAGCAGAATCTTTCTATCGTGTACATGGAATATAATTACGGTACCGATATGAATAAGGCATATAATGATTTAAAAAAGAAAATGGACAGTGTGGATCTTCCAAAGGATGTGGAAAAACCGTCCATTATGGAATTTAACATTAATGAGATGCCATCCATGACTCTGTCAGTGAATGATCCTTCACAAAGCAATCTGTATAATTATGTAAGTGATAAGATTGTACCTGAACTTGAGAAGATACCATCCGTTGCCAGCGTCAATATCAGCGGTGGTGAGGAAGGCTATGTCAGAGTTACTCTTTCACCTGAAAAGATGAAACAGTACCATCTCAATATGGACTCTATCAGCCAGGCGATCAAAGCAGCAGATTTCACTTATCCCGCAGGCAGTACCGGTGTGGGAAAAAGAGATTTATCCGTTAGTACCGGAGTGGAAGTAAAGACTGTGGAAAGTCTGAAAAAGGTACCTGTCGTAATCAGCCAGGGAAAGACTATTTACATGGAAGATATTGCGGACATCTCGGAAACGAACCAGAAGAAAAAAGCAATCGGCCGTTATAATGGAGAAGATACCATTACCTTATCCATTAGCAAACAGCAGAAAAACAGTGCGGTTGATGTATCCAGATCCGTAACTAAAACCATTACTTCTTTAAAAAGTGAATATCCCAATCTGGATATTGTAGTTGTAGATGATAACAGTGAACAGATTATCAGCGCACTGAACAGCGTTAAAAATACCATGATTATGGCAGTTATTATTTCCATGGTTATTATCTTCCTCTTTTTCGGGGATATTAAAGCGTCACTGATTGTTGGAAGTTCAATACCGGTATCCATTCTTGTATCACTGATCATGATGTCTGCCATGGGATTTTCACTGAATGTAATCACCATGAGCAGTATTGTATTGGGAGTCGGAATGATGGTAGATAACTCCATTGTTGTACTGGAGAGCTGCTTCCGCTCGCAGAAAGGGACCGGATTCAGGGAATATTTGTCAGCGGCCCTGGAAGGAACCGGCGTTGTTATGCAGTCCATTCTCGGAGGAACGTTAACCACCTGCGTTGTATTTATACCTCTGGCATTCTTACAGGGTATGACTGGCCAGCTGTTTAAACCTCTCGGATATACCATTGTCTTTTGTATGCTGGCATCTTTCGTTTCTGCCATAACAGTTGTTCCATTATGCTATAGCAGGTTCTGTCCTGTGGAAAGACAGAATTCTCCAATGGGAGGAATTGTAAAAGCTCTTCAGAACGGTTATAGAAAGATCGTTGGTAAGCTGTTAAAAAGACGGGCTCTCGTTATGATCCTGTCCGTATTGTTATTATTTTCATCATTTCTATTTGCAACAAAGCTGGGCTTTGAACTGATGCCGTCAGTGGATCAGGGAACGGTTTCCGTTACTGCCAAGATGAAGCCGGGCTTAAAGATTGAAGAAGCGGATCAGGTTTTGAAAAAGCTGGAGGCAATCGTCACCAGTGAACCGGATCTGAAATCCTATATGGTAAGCTATGGTTCAGGAGAACTCAGTTTTGCAGGAGGAACAAGCGGTTCTTTGACAGCCTACTTAAAGAGCGACAGAACCCTTACTACAGATCAGGTAGTTAATAAATGGAAAAAACTGATGGGGCAGATTCCGGACTGTAACGTTACCGTGAAATCAACCTCCAGCGTCAGCCAGACGGGAGGCGGAGGCGGCAATGATTTTGAGGTAATTCTCCAAAGCGCCCAGCTGGACCATTTAAAAAACACCTCTGACCAGATGGTTGCTGAATTAAGCAGCCGGCCGGAAATGATTAAGGTGCATTCCGACCTTGAGAATGCGGCACCAGTTATAAAGGTGAGTGTAGACCCGATTAAAGCAGCAGCGGAGGGGGTGGCTCCTTCAACAGTGGGCGGTATGCTGAACGGAATGTTAAGTGGTGTGAAAGCCACGACCATGGATGTAGACGGACAGAATGTGGATGTAAGGGTTGAATATCCGGAAGGCACCTACGATACTCTGGAAAAGGTAGAGGGGGTTACGGTGCCCAACAGCACAGGCGGTTCTGTAGCGCTGACAGATATTGCCAGTATCGGTTATGAAGACAGCCCCACTGCCATCAACAGAAAAAACAAGCAGTATCAGGTTACGATTACAGGATCCTTCACAGATGTTGTTAAGACGAAGAAGGATAAGGCTGCAGCGATTAAAGAACTTGACAGTAAAGTTGTTAGCAAATATTTAAACGAAAGAGTCTCAAGAGCAAAGAACAGTGAAGATGAATCCATGCAGGAAGAGCTTGGTAATCTGGTAAAAGCGATTCTGATCGCTGCATTTTTAATCTTTATAGTTATGGCGGCTCAGTTTGAATCACCAAAGTTCTCACTCATGGTTATGACAACCATCCCTTTCAGTCTGATTGGCTCCTTTGCCTGTCTGCTGGCTGCAGATGTTGCGATCAGTATGCCATCTCTTCTGGGATTTTTAATGCTGATTGGTACCGTAGTAAATGCCGGTATTCTCTATGTCGATACGGTTAACCAGTATCGGGCTACCATGGATAAGAATACTTCCCTTATAGAAGCAGGAGCTACCAGGCTTCGTCCCATATTGATGACCACCCTTACTACGATTGTATCCATGGTTCCTATGGCATTGGGAATCGGACGCAACACAGAGACAATGCAGGGACTTGCGCTTGTTAACGTGGGAGGTCTTACTGCTTCCACCATATTATCGCTGCTTATGCTTCCGGTTTATTATTCACTGATGAGCGGAAAAGTAGATAAAACCCAGCTGCCGGATTAAACGCCGTCAGCTGGAAACCCAGCCTTCCGTATTGGTTGGAAGAATGTGGTTTTCCGCCTTTTGACAGGTTGTGATATGATAGTAAGAGAACACAGTATAAAAATTCCAATTAAGGAGGATTTAGGATGAGAAAATGGAAACAGATTGGTGCATTTGCACTGGCAGCGGTGCTGACCTTCTCCGGTCCGGCATCAACGGTTTGGGCCGGAAGTCCGGAATTTTCAAGAACTTCTGAGGAATGGGCTAAACTTAGAGATAATGTGATGGAGTATGATGAGCTGAAAGATCTGATACATGAATATAATGTAACGGTTCAGAAAAACCAGCTCGATATCAGTGACAAGAAAAAAGATGATAAAGTTACCCGGGATCAATATGCTCAGTACTACCGTGATGCGGCGTTTGATGCCAGAAGCAATGTCTCTGGCGATGATCCAGTGGCAGATGCGCAGGCTCAGGTGGCTGCAGCTCAGGCAGAAGAGGCTGCAGATAAGGTTACTGAAGATATAACTGTGCACCAACTCACCTATGACCAGCAGGAAGCTGGCCTGGTAGCTTCTGCTCAGTCCTCTATGATATCATATTTTCAACAGAAATTAGAGTTGGAGTCAGCAAAAGACAGCCTGGAATATATGGAAGCTCAATATCAGGCGATTCTTGTAAAGCAAAGTGCAGGAATGGCCACCTTATCTGATGTGCTTGCAGCCAAGGAAGGTGTTCAGAGCACTCAGGCTTCAATTGAGAAACTTACCGGGTCAATTGAAGAGACAAGACAAAAACTTCTTGTTATGTTGGGCTGGAAGTATAGCGATACACCTGAAATCAGGGATATACCGGCTGTTGATTTTGAACATATTGCTGCGATGAATCCGGAAACAGATAAAGATGCTGCGCTGGAAAAAAATTATACTTTTAAAATCAATAAAAGAAAGCTGGAAAATGCGGTGGCTGAACTGACGAAAGAAACATTAAAGCGGACGGTTCTCAGCAATGAGCAGAATATAAAATCTGAGATTGTAAAGAACTATCAGGCTGTTCAGCAAGCCAAAGCCTCTTATGAACAGGCAAAGGGAGAATTTGAGCTGGAAAGTAAGAATATGGAGACAGCAGAGCATAAGCAGCAGATCGGAACTTTAAGCAGACTTGATTACATGAAGCAAAAGAATGTATATAATACAAAAGATAATTCGATGAAGAAGGCTCAGCTTACATTATTTCAGGCGGTCCAAACCTATGACAATGCTGTTAACGGGCTAGCTTCGGCAGGAGGCTGATGAGATGAGAAATAAAAAAGTTTGGCCAATCTGTTTGGCCGCGCTGTTAACGGCTTCCTCGGTTTCTCCCGCATATGGAGCTGTTGGACCGGGGCAGGCAGAAAAACCGATCCCTGAGGGAATAACAGCGGAACAGTGGAGTAAATTAAATGACAGCAACATAGAATTTGGTGAACTTTCCGACCTGGTCCGGTATTTTAATCCGGATTTGCAGAATATAGTGGATTCTGCCAATTCGAATATAGATAATCTTAAGTACGTTTATAATGAGCTTGTAGGAATCGAAATGAAAAATAAAATAAAGGAACTTGAGGATCAGGCGAAGGAACTTAAGCCAACTGGTATAACTAATGAAGATGGAATCCCTGTATATAAGGTTTTAGAGGGAACAGTAAAAAGTATAAAGACCCAGACTGATAAGTTACAATGGACCCTTAAAACTCTTAACCAATCCAATTCCAAGATCAACTCCGGTATTACACAGGCCTCAAGGCAATATGAGTATTATGCCGATCAGCTTATGATCGGATATAACAACGCTGTTGCAAACCGGGCACTGCTTCAAAAAGCATCGGAAGTATGTAATTCTGCTTATGAAGCTCAGCAATTAGGTCAGCAAGTTGGTACGGCAACACTAAATGATGTCCTGTCTGCAAAAAAGGAAGTACTTACCACCCAGGCTTCTGTATTAAGCTTGGAACAGACGGTTGATGGTCTGCGGCGGTCACTGGCTCTAATGACAGGGTATTCCTTAGATTCTCTGCCAAATGTAGGAGATCTCCCGGAACTGGATCTGTTAGCAATTTCCAACCTGGACCTTGAAAGCGATACAGCAAAAGCCATAAGCAACAATTATGCCCTTATCGATATGCGCCGTACCAATTCCGATAAGACTTCTACGGGAATGGAAAATAAAAAGGCAAGAGTATCGGAAGGCGAACAGAATGTTGCAGTCACCATGCAATCTTTTTATCAGAATCTGAAGCAGGCAAAGACCGCTTATGAAGCAGCCAATACCTCCTACGAGAAGGCAGTGCTTGATAAAGAGAAAGCAGAGCGTTCTTTTCAGATGGGTATGTTAAGTAAAATTACATATCTTCAGTCTCAAATGGCATTTTTACAGGCAGAGGGTGCAAGGCAAAGTGCATATGCAGAGCTGTATCAGGCATACACTACTTACCAGTGGGCTGTAAAGGGAATCATTGTGGATTCTGCGAAATAGCGGTTTTTTTATTCACAGGAAGTAGATCCAAAACTTTAAGCTTTACATGGATTTTTACAGGTTCTTTTCTTAATTTTAAATAATCAGATTCATCTATGGAGTGCCGCAGGATCTCTTTTGAGGTATCCGGCACGACTGCATAGGAAGAATCCGTAAAACAGAGCGGAGGATAGAGGACGCACCACCAGTTGTGTCCTTTTCCTTCGCCTATTTTTACCCTTACGGCTTCATAGGTTCCGCAGGGAAACACCATATCTCCGTAGGTCTTGGTTGGAAAGTAGCAATCCGTCAGTTCCATATGTGCGGGATAATTATATCCCAGGTTCTTCATGTAGTTTTCTGCTTTTTTCTCCAGAATGGATTCGTGGGAGCGGATATAGGTTTTTGTATCTTCCAGGGATGCATTTTCACCAAGGTCTTCATATATTGAATTGAGAAGCATGGTGCGTACTTTCAGCTTTAAATTCTGATCCTGTGTGCTGTTGCTGTTAGCTAATACATGAAACCGCAGGATTTCGGGAGCGATCCGGGCAGCTAGGGCCTCATCATTTGATCTGTCATTTGCCAGTGTCAGTAAAAAAGCAATGAGCAGACAGGTAATACATAAGAATAAATCACGTTTCTGTTTCATAGGGTATCTCCTTTTTTCTGGAATCTATTTGTAATTGTAACCATATGTGCTATAATATAAACGCTGTAAATCAAGAATTTATTAAGGAGACTGGAATGAGTAAGAAAACTGCGGTTGTATTATTTGGCGGACAGTCATCGGAGCACGTTGTTTCCTGTATGTCAGTTGTCAATGTGATAGACCATATAAATAAAGATAAATATGATCTGCTTTTGATCGGAATTACTGAGGAAGGACACTGGATTAAAACAGAATCCGTAAAGGAAATCAAAGACGGATCGTGGAGAGAGGGGCGGATCAGTGCCATTCTTTCTCCTGACGCCGGAATGGGTGCTGTTGTACTGCTTGACGGGGATAAGACAGAGCTTGTTAAGGCTGATGTGGTATTTCCGGTGCTTCACGGCCTTATGGGCGAAGACGGAACGGTTCAGGGCCTTCTGGAGCTTTCCAGAATTCCATATGTGGGATGCGGCGTTCTTTCCTCTGCTGTTTCCATGGATAAATTATATACAAAGATAATTGTAGATGACCTGGGGGTTTTGCAGGCTGCCTATGTACCGGTTATGCGTCATCAGTTAAAGAATATGGAGCAGGTAATAGCCAGAGTCGAAGAACGGTTTGATTATCCGGTATTTGTAAAGCCGTCCAATGCGGGTTCTTCAAAAGGTGTCAGCCGTGCGTCAGACCGGAAGGAACTTGAGGATGCATTACTGGAAGCATCCAGACATGACCGGAAGATTCTGGTAGAAGAGATGATCGTCGGCAGAGAGATCGAATGCGCCGTTCTGGGCGGCGGGAATCAGCCTGTTAAGGCATCTGGTGTAGGAGAGATTCTTGCGGCAGCAGAATTTTATGACTTTGACGCAAAGTATCACAATGCGGACTCAAAAACTGTCATTGATCCGGTATTGCCGGAGGGGGCTGCACAACGGGTAAGAGAAGCGGCAAAAGCCGTATTTCAGGCAGTGGATGGCTGCGGGCTGGCAAGAGTGGATTTTTTTGTGAAGAAAGATGGAACGGTTGTCTTTAATGAGATTAATACAATGCCGGGATTTACGGCGATCAGTATGTATCCCATGCTTTGGGAGGCAGCAGGAATAAGCAAGGACCAGCTCGTGGACCGTCTGATGGAAGACGCTTTGAGCCGGTTTGACGATTAAGGAGCAGATAGTGTGAAAGAAAGTAGAG
>NZ_QOHO01000028.1 GCF_003432035.1 Lacrimispora amygdalina | reverse complement strand
ATTTATAGTTTGTCACCTCTTTTCTTTCCATATTAGATAATATGTCTTTCTCTAAGTTTGTTCATAATATAATCAACTGACTCCGGAGCGTCCAGATTTACAATCTCTCCGGCACCCTTTCTCACTTTGTCAGATGCCTTTGCAATCTGGGTGGGGGAACCTTTCAGGCCGATATTGCTGTCATCAACCTCTTTTAAATCCTGTCTTCCCCATACGGTAATCTCTGCAGCATAGGCATCGAATATGCCGCCCGGCGTCATATACCGGGGAGAGTTAAGCTCAGAGAGAGCGGTAATCAGGCATGGCATCTTCGCCCGTAACAGATGATACCTGTCTTCAAACTGACGCTCTGCAACCACATATTCTCCTTCGATCTTTAAATTCTGTACATAGGATATAACCGGGATATCAAGGTGCTCGGATATCTGGGGTCCTACCTGGGCTGTATCGCCGTCAATGGCCTGCCGCCCTGTAATAATCAGATCATAGTCAAGTCTTTTCAGCGCTCCTGCCAGCGTAGAGGATGTGGCCCATGTATCAGCACCTCCCAGTACCCGGTCTGTGACAAGAATGCCGTTGTCTGCCCCCATTGCCAGGGCTTCTCTCAAAACCTCATCTGCTTTGGGAAGCCCCATGGTAATCACTGTCACCTTTGCGCCGTACTGGTCTTTCAATTTGAGAGCTGCCTCAAGTCCTGCCTTGTCATCCGGATTCATGATTGCCAGCATGGCACCTCTGTCAAGGGTACCATCCGGATTAAATTTTACACCGCCTTTTGTATCAGGCACCTGTTTTACGCAAACAACAATATTCACTGTGTATCCTCCTTATTTTAACACATCGCCGGAAATCACCATAAGCTGTACCTCGCTTGTTCCCTCGTATATCTCTGTAATTTTCGCATCCCGCATCATTCTTTCCACACCGTATTCGCGGATATATCCATAACCGCCGTGAAGCTGAACAGCTTTTTCTGTCACCTCCATGGCAGTCTTTGCCGCATATAGTTTGGCCTTTGCCGCTTCCACGCTGTATATCTTCTGTGTTTCCTTTGCCAGGGCTGCTTTGTATACAAGCATCTTTGCAGCCTCAATCCTGGTTGCCATATCCGCCAGCTGAAACTGGGTATTCTGGAACTGTCCCAGCGTACGTCCAAACTGTTTCCTCTCTTTGACGTATTTCACTGTGGATTCAAATGCTCCTTCTGCAAGTCCAAGGGCCTGAGCGGCAATTCCGATTCTTCCGCCATCCAGTGTATGCATGGCAATACCAAACCCCTTACCCTTTATTCCCAAAAGGTTTTCCTTTGGTATTCTGCATTCATCAAATATAAGTTCATAGGTGGCAGACCCCCGGATGCCCATCTTCTTTTCCTTGGTTCCAAATGAGAAGCCGGGTGTTCCTTTTTCCACAATAAAAGCGGATATCTCTTTTGATTTTTTCCCCCGCTTTTCAACGGTTCCTGTCACCGCTATGATGATATAGACATCAGCTTCCTTTCCGTTGGTAATAAAGCACTTGGAGCCGTTAAGTACCCATTGTTCCCCGTCAAGATAAGCTTTTGTCTGTTGTCCCTGGGCATCGGTTCCAGCCCCCGGCTCTGTCAGTGCAAACGCGCCAAGCTTCCGGCCTGCCGCCAGATCAGGTATATAGTTTTGCTTTTGTTCCTCTGTCCCGTATGTAAGAATGGGATCTATACAAAGGGAAGTATGGGCCGACAGGATTACCGCTGTGGTTGCGCATGCCTTTGCCAATTCCTCCACACACATGATGTAAGATAATACATCACAGCCCTGCCCGCCGTACTCCTTTGGAACGGGTATTCCCATCAACCCGCATCTGGCCATTTTTTCAACAGTTTCCCTGGGAAATAGTTCCTTCTCATCCACCTCATGTGCCATTGGCTTCACCTCATTTTCAGTGAAGCTTCTGTACAGAGTTTGTGCCAGAAGATGTTTTTTTGATAAACTAAAATCCATATCCTGCTTCTCCTTTTACACACCGGCATAAATGCCGTTATTTACTTTGTATCCTGTTATCTGCCGTTGTTTCCAATTCTTTATAAAGGGTTTTTCCCGATTCATTTTTGGGAATCTGATCCACACACTTTACAGCTGCTGTCCTGTTTCCAATTCCTGTTACCTGATATAAGTATTCTATAATCTCCTCACCGCCGTCTAATATTAATTGATCCATGAAAATGGTTAGATTGTCATCGGTTCCCACACATGCAAAGTCAATTCCTTCATATTGTTCCTTCAAAAGACGTTCCACTTCATCCAGATTCACCCTGCTGCCGGACACTTTGATAAAGCGTTTTTTTCTGCCTGTTATATAGTAATACCCCTCACTGTCCCGACTGGCTATGTCCCCGGTATGCAACACTCCCTTCCATTCATCCTGTTTTATAAGGTCGTCTTTGCAACAGGCGTAACCAAGCGTTACATTCTTCCCCTGATATACCAGTTCTCCCGGTATGTCCGGCTCTATGATCTCATTGCCCTGTTCATTCTCCAGCCAGAACCTGCCGCCAGGTATGGCAATCCCCATGCTTCCGCACTTCTCCAGCGTTTTATCAGCGGGTAGATACCCCATTCTCGCTGTCGCTTCCGTCTGACCGTACATAACAATCAATTTCCTGTTGGTCCGTTTTGCGTAAAGGGCAAATTCTTTGTGCAGTCTGGGCGGCATTTTACCGCCTGCCTGTGTCATGGTTTTTAAATCCGGCAGATCCATATCCATAAAACCAATCCGTTTTAAAATCTGGTACGTGTAGGGTACACCGGCAAGTGACGTAGCCCTCTTCTTCCTTGCAAAACCCCAGAAGTCCGGCTCCAGCACTCCATATGTGGTGAGTAAAAGTGTGCAGCCCATTAAAACATGGCTGTTAAATACGGACAGACCATATGTATAATTCATGGGCAATGTGGTAATTGGCCGTTCATTGGCATCAATTTCCAGATAACAGGCAATGGATTTCCCATTGGCATCAATATTCCAGCTGCTTTGCCTGACCAGCTTGGGGCTGCCCGTACTTCCTGATGTAGTCAGCAGAAGGGATAGTTCACAATACAGGGCTGGCGGCATTTTTTCATTTCTTTCGCAAAGGCAGTAACCGCCAAACTGCCATATGACTTCGCTGTCTTCTATCTTCTCAATGCAGGTTTTTGGTATGTACAGGAAGGCGGGGTGATATTCCCTTATGAGACCATTTAAAAGGCTTGGGTGGATATGACTATCCAGCATCAGAGGGACAATGCCTGTTTTCAGACAGCCAAGATAACCAGACAGTGACTCTATGGTATTTTCACAGAGAATAAAAATCAGTTTTTTTCCCCCAACCTTACGGTACAGTTCTCCTGAAAATGAATCCAACTGATCATATGTAACATTCCTGTCCCTGTCATCCACTGCCAGAAGTCTGTCACCATATATCTTTTCCTTATCAAACAGATGCATCCTGCGCCTCCCTTCCGATCTGTCTGGACAGCACAGCGATGAAATCCTGGCCATCCCACACAGGATCCATATCAGCCGCCCGCCCGGCCGGCACGATCCGGTGGACTCCAAAGAGATGATTCTTTATTACAAAATCCACTATTTCCTGTTCTTCTATTCCATGGTATGTTATGGTCTGAAGACGGATTGAGGCCAGACGGATGAGGGCTTTTCTCCAGTCTCCCCGGTATTCGAAAAACATACCAAAGGCACCGCGAAGCTGATCAGTGTTTGAGGGAATGTCCCGCAGCCTGATTGTATACAGGCGGTTCCCATAACGGCTGATCTTTGTTTCCCCGTCCAGTGTCATGGCATAGCTGCACAGCAGTTCATATTTTATCATAGCCTTATGGGCTGTCAGATCATAAGACCGGGCTTCCCCCGCAACTGCACTCCACCAGCGCACTCTGGCGTTTTCTGCTTCTTTTGATTCTTCCTCCTGGTTCCATATGACAAATACAGGGCTGGAACAGGCATTCTGATCCAAAAGATAGGTGTCGTTATAAAACCTGCGGGCGAGATACTTTAATTCCTCCTCTGTCATATATCCCAGCTGCAAGGTATTCAGAATGCAGATGGAATACCGGTCCGGAAAATTCAGCTGCACCGCATCCGGCCTGATGGGCATGGATCTGATTTCCATTATGGTACGGTCACCTCCCCATACCACACAACCTGCGCATCCCGAAAGTGCCTCTCTCACTGCCAGGGAATCTCTCTGGCTGGAAAAGACAGATATCCGCCTGCGCATCCCCTTGTATTCAGGGCGCTTTAGAATGCAATCCATAATGCGGCACAGGATTTGATCCTGTTCCTGGCATTTGGAAGAGATACGGACAGAGCAGCTGTTGCCTGCCAGCAATCCCATGACAAGACTGTAGCCAAACAATACCGGAACATTTGCGGCTGGTATATGAAAAATAACTCCCCGGCCCAGACGGGACCGCCCATCTTCATACCGTTTTCCGAATTCCTCCATATGAGATCTGCGGCACCAGAAACCAAAGGCCGCCAGCTGTTCATATTGTTTTCTCTCTCTGCGTATTTCACTGGACAGCTGCCCCAGAAACTCCAGTACCGGAGCCGCAAATAGTTCCCACGGCTCTGTCTCCGGCTGTCTTACCCCTGCCAGAATCACCACTTC
The DNA here is from genome assembly GCF_003432035.1 of Lacrimispora amygdalina. Taxonomy (GTDB): domain Bacteria; phylum Bacillota; class Clostridia; order Lachnospirales; family Lachnospiraceae; genus Lacrimispora; species Lacrimispora amygdalina. Next base: position 30,096 of record NZ_QOHO01000028.1, on the reverse strand, counting down.
ATCCTTCATAGGTATCACTGCACCCCCTGACCGGGGCCTGTTTGATTCTCCCCGTCACCTTAAAATATTTACCCAGGCGTCCGCACAGGCAGTCATCCTCGCCTATGATAATCCCTTCATCCTCCGTGAGTATGGAGTGTCCCGGATAGGACCGGGGCAGGGGAGATAAAATCTGGATGATGCCTTTTTCCCCGTATTCACAGGGAGTAAAATCTACCGCCCTTCTCGTTATAATGTCCGAATAAACACTGGCATGAAGATTGCCGCAGGGGCATTCCATGTAAATGCAGCCCGTCTGTTCGGCCATTCCATAATAATTATGGATGCGGCTGATTCCTGTCACCGAATAGATCCGCTTTTTAAACTCATCAGAGGAAACCGACTGGCTTATCAGCTTCTTCCAGCCTCCGCCATGGACAAGGACCGCATTTTCCAGTTCCAGCTTCTTTCCCTGTCTGGCGAGGGCTTCGTAAAAGTATTTCCAGATTATATATGTAAAACCAAAGACAAGTATCCGCGTATCCTTATATCGTTTCAGGAACGCTTCCACGGCCTCCGTATCCAGCTCCATGTCACTGGTGAGTGCATAGCATATTTTAGAGGAAAAAACAGAAAACCCCAGTATCCCGGCCCCTCTGGCGGAAAACATCTCCCTGTCTTTGAGCACAACCGGACTGTCGATCACAAGAAACGGGAGCCGCTGATCTCCAAAGAAATCTTCCCCTATGCCGGCCAGCGCAAGCTGCTGGTATCTGGCAGTGTCTGTATCCAGAAAAACCTTTGATACCTCCTGTCCTTTTGTTCCGGAGGATGTCATAGTTTTAAAAATATGACCTGGGGGAACGCTCATCAGTTCCATGCTCTTAAAGAGACCAATGGGCAGCATGGGGATTTCCTCTTCCTCCATGTTTCTGCCTGAAGGAATTTCCAGAGCTTTTAACAGCTTCTCATAAGGCAGGCAGTGCTGTCTGTGGTATTCGGTCAGTTCTGTCAGCCATTCCCTGAACAATTCCCTTTTTTCTGCCCTGCAAAGGGAATATGGTTTCCTTGCCAGAATCCTTTCATAATCCATGTCAATCTTCCCCTTTTCTTCAGACACTTAGCCGGTCACGGTCCTTAAATAATCACACCATATTTTTTCAGTACCTCTTTCCCTTTTTCATAGGAAGAAAAGTTCATGACATCTGCTGTAGTAAAGTGAATATCAAATGTCTCTTCCAAATCTGTAACCAGATCCATATGTCCCATGGAATCCCAGGTGCGGATGCCCCTGTATTTTAAATCTTCTAAATCTTCCTTTTTAACCCTTAAATCTTTTATAAACAACTGATCATATTTTTCCAAATTCGTCATTGTCTGATCCCCTTCCACTGAGACTGGCATTGTATCTGTCTTCAAACAGGTCCGGCTGCTATGAATAAGCGTTTCATCATCATCTGGCTGCAGCTGGACGTCAGCACCCGTTCCCCGTACTGATTTTTGCAGGTTCCACGAAATAATCCCACATAGCAGTCGTCCCGTTCCTCATATGATAGGAATTCCACCGTGATTTCTATGGTATCTCCCTGATAAACAGGGCGGATGAATCTGGTGGTATGCTCCATATACAACGTGCCGCTGCCAGGAAGCTCCGTTCCCATGACAGCGGATACCAGAGAATCCAGAAACATGCCGTGAACCGGAGGGCGTTTAAATCCAGCCATCTCCGCAAATTCAAAATCCAGATGCAGCAGGCTTTCATCTCCTGTAAGCGCCGCAAAGCTTTGTACATCCTCTCCGGTCACCAGCCTCCGCCTCACTGCCTTCTCATGGAGGTGAAGAACTTTCTTTTCCCGGCCGCCAGAGGAAGAGCTTCTTTCCTCAGCCCGGATCTCCTGTTCCAGACGTATAAACCCCGCCTCATCCCACAAAAGCACCACCTTTTTGCAATCCTTAAGACTGCTCACATCTGCGCACCTGCGGCTGCACCCGCAGACCACCATCCAAATGTCGCATACGGCTGCTGTATCTGAGGTAACATACTCATGTCCGGGGTTGGCTTCTCTGAATTTGCGTACCCTGCTGCATCTGTCATATACCGGATTACAGCCGCCGCAGAATTTAATTCCGATTTTCATGTCATTTCTCCCGCATCATTCTATTCCCGGGATTCCAGCATACACTGCAGTTTCTTTGCAGCAGCGCTCAAAGGCCGTTTGCTGTCACTGACAATGCATATATCCCGCCGGGGTATCTGCTCATACAGATTTATCTCCACAATTTCCCCCTTTTCCACCAGAGGCCTCGCAAATTCCTCCGGTACAAATCCGATTCCAAGATTCTTAAGGATAATCGGGAGGATCAGATCCATGGACGCTACCTCAATGGATGGGCGCATGGTCAGACCGCAGGAACGGTAAAATTCCTGAAAGAACTGAAATGTGGTGGTATTTTCAGACATTGTTATAAGCGGCAGTTTTCCAACCTCTTCCAGATATACAACTCTGCCCTGATACTCTTTATAGATCGGACCGCCCACCAGCACGCTGTTAAAATCCTTTACCTTTACCACCTTCAGTGACTGTTCATGGTCAAAAGGCGTGGTAATAATGGCCAGATCAATCTTTCCGGCTTTCAGCTCATTGAGTGTCTGGGGTGTGTTATAATTAAAAATATTTAATTTCACCTGGAGATACTGCTCCTGGAACTGCTTTAAGCTGGCCACCAGGTAAGAAAGCATAGCCATCTGCGTTGCTCCCACATTGATATACTCATGCTGCTCCCCAAGGAGTTCTCTCAGTTTTTCCTCACCCTGTATCAGCTGCTGGCAGGCAGGCGCAACATAGCTGTAAAGCAGTTCTCCCTCCGCAGTCAGCGTAACCCCTTTTCTGGAACGGATAAACAGTTTGCACCCTAATATATTTTCAAGATTCTGCATGCAGTAGGTTACTGATGGCTGGCTGGTCACCAGGGCATTGGCAGCCCTGGTAAGATTTTTATATTTTGCTACGTAATAAAATATTTTGTAATGTTCAAAATTTGCAGTCATACCACTACTTCTTTCTAATCATTTTTTATCTTTATCCATCAAGTTTTCATATCATGGCTTCCATTGACAAACCAACTGCCCGCTGTTAAACTACAAGGAAAAGGAGGGGTTACAATGGAAGCTACAATTCAACAAATAGAAGCGGTTCTTGATACAAAAGTGCGTCCGGCATTAGCTGAGCATAATGGTAATGTGATCATACAAAGCCTGGAGGATCATATTTTAAAGGTAAGGTTAACCGGAAAATGTTCCGGCTGCCCTGCTGCCCACAGTACCAATGAGGAACTGATCACCGCTGAAGTCCGGTCTGCTTTTCCTTCCATCCATGATGTGATTCTGATAGAAGAAATCAATCCCGAATTAATTGATATGGCCCATAAAATACTGAACCATCAGATCTAGCGGTATCAATCTGACCCGGGACACCCCCGGGTCCCCACCGGCTCTTCCTCTCTTGCCTTATCCAGTTTCACATTTCTTACATAAAGCCACATATCAAATGATATTTCAGCAAAATTCAGCACATAAAAGAACCATGACAGGAAGAACAGCCAGTCGTAAGTGGCCGCATAATGGTACTGAAGAAACTTCCTTGCGATGCCAAATATATAACCCAGCCAGATAAAAAACTCGAACTGAAGGCTTTTGCCTCTGGCCGTTCTTGATACATACGATTTATATACGGAAAACGGCCAGGATAAACCAAACCCCACGATCATAAGCGTTTCCAGCAAATCTGAGATCATTGTTACATTCATATAGTACCCCCTTGTATTTTGTTACAGTGCTTCCCCGAAACGCTTCTCAAATTCCACTGACAGATCATCCCGGAATGCAGGTGCCGCGATATTGATCAAAGCCCTTGCCCTCGCCCGTAAGGATTTTCCTTTTAAATGGGCGACTCCGTACTCTGTCACAATATAATCCACATCATTTCTGCTTGTAGTAACAGCCGCTCCCTGTGTCAGAAACGGAACAATCTTTGATATGGTTCCTCCCTTGGTGGTGGCTCCGAAGGCAATGATTGACCTTCCGCCTTTGGATGCGGACGCTCCCCTTACAAAATCCATCTGTCCTCCCACTGCTGAGTACTGCTTCAGTCCGATTGTTTCTGCACAGACCTGACCCATCAAATCCGTCTGCAAAGCAGAGTTAATGGATACCACATTGTCATTCCGGCTTATGATGAACGGGTCATTGACATAGCTTACCGGCTTCATGCAGATGGCAGGATTATCGTTGACAAAGTCATACAACTCCTTTGTGCCCATCATAAAGGTAATGACCATCCTTCCTTTATCAATGTTTTTCCTTTTACCGGTAATTGCCCCTGTCTCATACAGATCCATCAGCCCATCGGAAATCATCTCGGAATGGATTCCCAAATCCTTCTTATTACCGAGAAATTTAAGCACTGCATCAGGGATTGCACCGATTCCAAGCTGAAGACAGTCTCCGTCCTGTACAAGCTCTGCTATATTAGCGCCTATTTTTTCCTCCACCTCTCCGATCACCGGACGGCTATGTTCGTGGATTGGTTCATCACTCTCCACAATTGCTTCCAGATTGCTGACGTGGATGAAATTATCTCCCATCACCCTTGGCATGTTGGGGTTTACCGCACCGATCACCTTTGTCCCCGGCCGCTCCCCTGCTTCCTTGGCAAAATCACAGGAGAGTCCATAGCTGCAGTAACCATGCTCATCCGGCTCAGACAATGTTACAAGAAATACCTGTGCCGGGTCCATATTCGTCACATAGTCAGGAATGCGATTGAAAAAAACGGGAACAAAATCGCCTTTCCCCTCTGCAACATAATTCCTGCTGCGGGCTCCTATGAAGAGGGAGGAGTATTTAAAATGCTTCTCCAGCCCCGGCTCAAAAAATTTGCAGGCTCCCATATCATGCTGCTGGACAATATGTATATCTCTCAAATCCTGTTCCACCGCATAATCCACCATTGCGTTCACAAGCCCATCTGGTTCCGCCGCTGCATGACCAATCAGAACCGTATCCCCTGAGTGGATTATCTTTACCGCCTCCTGAGGAGTTTTCAATTTTGAAGCATAGATTTCTCTCCAGTTCATACGGCTACACCTCCTTATATTTTTCAGCAAAACGTCTCTCAAATTCTTCTGCAAGAACGTCCCGAAACTGGGGTGCTGCAATTCGGATCAGCTGCCGGGCCCGTTCTCTTAGGGTATTGCCTTTCATCTTAGCAATACCATGCTCCGTAACTATATAGTCAACATCATTTCGGGATGTGGTTACCGTTCCTCCCTGGGTCAGATACGGTACAATCCTGGAAACCGTTCCCTTCTTCGCAGTGGAAGGGAATGCAAGGATAGATCTGCCGCCTTTTGAGAAAGAAGCTCCCCTGATAAAGTCCACCTGTCCGCCGATTCCGGAAAACTGTTTCAGTCCCATCGCCTCGGAGCACGCCTCCCCCATCAGGTTTACTTCAACCGACGAGTTAATGGATACCATATTATCATTCTGTCCGATAATGACCGGATGATTGACATAGTCCACCGGCGCCATGTAAACACTTGGGTTATCGTCTGCAAAATCATACAGCTTGCGGCTGCCCATGAGGAATGACACGACTATTTTTCCTCTGTTAAAATTCTTGGCTGTGCAATTGATGACTCCCTTTTCATATAAATCAATCACGCCGTCTGATATCATTTCAGAATGAATGCCCAGATCTTTTTTATTATCAAGAAACTTAAGCACTGCATCCGGAATCGCTCCGATTCCAAGCTGAAGACAGTCACCATCGTTCACCATAGAAGCGATGTGCTCTCCAATTGCCATCTCCACATCCCCAATCTGGGGAAGCCCAAGCTCGGGTATGGGGGTGTCATCTTCCACAATCACATCAATATCTGATACATGAATAAAGCTGTCCCCCAGCGTTCTTGGCATATTGGGATTTACTGCAGCAACCACCTTCGCGCCCTCAACTTCTGCTGCCGGCTTTGTATAGTCACAGGACACACCGAAACTGCAGTATCCATGCTCATCCGGCAGGGATAACGTAACGAATACCACATCCGGTTTTTTTATGCTGCGGTAAAATTCCGGTGCCTGGTAAAAATAGCATGGGGTAAAGTCCCCCCGCCCGCTGTTCACACAGTCTCTGGTTTTTGCTCCAAGAAATAAACTGTTCTCCCGGAAATGTTTTTCCATCCCCGGCTGTGCATAAAGGGAATGCCCCATATCCACCTGCTGGTAAATCTCTATATTCCTTAAATCGGCCTGCACCGCATACTCAGTCATTGCATCCACCAGCTTAATGGGTTCACCCACCGCATGGCCAATCACCACTTTGTCACCGGATTTTACCACCTTAACAGCCTCTTTTAACGGCTTTAATTTTGATGTATAAATCTCTCTCCAATTCATACCTGTGTCTAACCTCCCTCTTAGGTCTAAAATGGCCGTTTTTAATCCTTTATTTTCGCAATCGCCTTTGCAAGCTCTTTTTTTCTTCCGATATTACCCTGACGGGAAATCATAATTCTCTGTGCCTGGGGCGAGCCGGCTCCATGAAGGGATTCGGTCCTGTATCCCACCGCAGCAGTCCCAAGGGTCAGGTTCTCAATTAAGCGCAGGATCCTGAGACGGTTTTCGGTGGATACGCCTTCGATTCCCTTTAAATATTTCTCCACATAGCCCCCTACAACCGGATCATTTAAATCCTTCTCAGACGGGGCCGTTACCATAAGTCCTCCTGCAATATCTTCTGCCAGACGTGCAATCTCATATGGATATCTGGTCACATTCTGCTTACATACATTGGCGAGTAAAAGGTCAATGATATAATTACCGGAATCGGTGGGAGTCCCTTCCGCGGAACAAGCGATACCGCAGCAGTAAAGTGTTTCATTTAAATGGGTCATTTCAATCAGTTTATCCTTAATATGGGAAGCCTTCGGTACGCCGTTATAATCCGCTGCCAGAGCTGCTGCTCCAATTAAAACATCACCTACGCCGACTTTGCATCCGCCGTAAGACTGCCTGTGGTATCCGGCGAACCGTTCTACCAGCATACCTGCATACTCAAATTCACCATTCAGGAAAATGCGGTCATTGGGGACAAATACATCATCAAAAACAACCAGTGCCTCTACGCCTCCAAACTCACTGTTGCCCACATCCATCTGGGATCCTTCCAGCTTCCTGGTATCACAGGACTGCCTTCCGATAATCATTACGATTCCCTCTGTGTCCACAGGAACTGCAAAGGATACTGCATAATCCTTATCATCCGGTCCCATTGCTGCGGTAGGCATGACAATCACTTCCTGTGAGTTGATAATACCTGTCTGATGTGCTTTTGCGCCTCTGACTACGATTCCGTCATCCCTGCGCTCCACAACTCTTAAATACATATCCGGATCTGGCTGGGCATGAGGTGCCAGCCCCCTGTCACCCTTTGGATCCGTCATTGCTCCGTCTACGGTCAAATCGTTATCCTGAACCATACGGAGATACTTTTTAAAATTTTCATGATAGCTGGTGCCGTATTTTGCATCGATCTCATAAGTGGTTGACCATTCGGCATTAAACGCATCCATACCCACGCAGCGCTGGAAACACGCAGCCGTCTTCTGTCCGCAGAGTCTTTGCATTTTAACTTTTTTAATTAAATCATCCGTGCTTCTGTGAATGTTGGCAAACCGGTTGATTTTGCGTCCATCGTCCAGAGTTACTGTCATCAGATCCTCATATTCCGGCAGCTGAGCCAGATCATAGGTAGCTTTCACAGAATTAAGGGACGGTCTTAAAATCGGATGGTCGATGGGGTTTTCAATCTTTTCCCCGAACATATAAATATTAAGTTTCAGTTTCCGCATGCTTTCCACATATTCTTCACCAGTCATTAATGCCATAATCTTCTTCTCCTTTTCATGCGCTCCAACCCTCGTCTGCAATCCGCAGAGCGCAGTTTCATTGCCAAATAAACAGCTATTAATACAGTTCCTGATAAATTTTAAGTACCCGGTCCGCATCCAGGGGTACAAAGTTGTTTGCCATGAGGCGTGCCTGCTGTTCCATAACGCTCTTTGTAAATACAGCAAGTTCTTCCTGCTTTACACCGTACTGGCGAAGCGCTTTTTTAGGAAGTATTTTGCCAAGCAGTTCATCCAGCCTGTCATAAACCACATCTTCCGGGCAGCCAAGCAGTTTTGAAAGACACTGGTTCATCACTGCGATCTCGCCATCCTGCCTGATCTCCATGTAATTCTTAAGCACCCCGGTAAACATGGCATAGTTGCTCTCCCCGTGAGCGACGTGATAGGTGCCTCCCAGAGGATAGCTGGTGGCATGGACAGCCGCACACCCGGCTGTTCCGAATGCAATCCCCGCATAATTGCCTGCAATCAGGAAATCCTTCATAAGGGGAAGCCTTGCATCCGTTCCCTCGGCTGCAATCTTCTGATAGCCTCTGATGATCATTTCAATGGCTCTGTAACCAAACAGCTTTGTATATGGCGTTGCCTTTGGAGACAGACTGGACTCCACCGCATGAACCAGAGCATCAATGGAACTGGCGGCAAACACGGCAAATGGAAGTCCGTTTAAAAGTTCCGGCACCAGAACCGCATCATCGGCATACATATGAGGTGAAACAAGTCCTACCTTTGTTCCCAGCCTGGTCCGGTTGATAATGGAAATATTCGTGACTTCGCTTCCTGTTCCGCAGGTTGTGGGCAGAATGACAAGTTCCCGTTTCTTTTGGATTTTATCAGGTGCAGCATAGAGGGAATCCAGCGGGTCCCCTGCAGACACTGCCATTACTTTAGCGATATCAATCACCGTGCCGCCGCCTATGGCAATAATCCGTTTGCAGTCTGTTTTTGCAGCGGCTTCAAGGATTGCATCCACCATGATATCTGTCGGTTCCCCTGTCCCGTAGGCCTCCTGAAAAATGGTATGGACATTCAGCCCAAGTGTTCCGAAATACGGTTTGTATATGTATTCGTTCGTCAATATGAGGTCACCGCTGCCAAGATTAAATTCTCTGGCAAATTCTTTGCAGGTATCGTAATAGGATATCTGGGATTTTAAAATAATCTCTTTCATTTCAGTCCCTCCTATGCAAAAATTTCTTCATCAGACGGCTGTTTCCAATCCTTTTTTACAAATGCGATCCGGCTCTTATTCATCAGATGGGTATAGAACAGGTTCTCGCTGATTGCATTGTTGCCCCAGCTTCCGCACCCCAGTGTGGTGGTGGGATTCAATGAGTTTGCAAACGCTCCGCCTGCCATGCTGGAACAGGTCTGATTGACTACCACGCGGCTGACAGGAAGCTTCAAACCTGCATATTCAATGTGTTTCTTATCGTTGGACTGGATGTCTGCGGAATGGCCCTCACCTTCATATACCAGATTGTCATATGCGATCTGTACAGCCTCTTCCCAGGTCTTATAGCTGTATGCAGCCATCATCGGGCACATCTTCTCCTTGCTCCATACAACCCCTGCTCCATGTCTCTCAGGCTTTACAATCAGGACCTTTGTGCCCTTTGGTACGGTAATCCCGGCCAGGTCTGCTATGGTTTTGACTGACTGTCCAACCACCTTTTTGTTGATCACGCCATTTGGAAATACCACTTCTGCCAGTTTATCAATAACCGCCTTATCATCAATATAGAAGGCTCCCTGGGATACAAACTCTTTTATCACCGTATCGTAATCCTTCTCAGGTGCAATGATGGTCTGGGTTCCGGAACAGATAATACCATTGTCAAATATACGGCTTGCAATCATTCGTCCTGCAGCAGCCTTGTAATCAATTCCCTCATCAATCAGTCCCTGTACATTGCCGGGTCCCACACCATAGCTTGGTTTTCCGCTGGAGTAAGCGGACTTTACTACGCCGGCACCGCCAGTAGCAAGTACAACATCACAGGCAGCCATCAGCTCGTTGGTAAGTTCGATAGACGGTTCCTCGATTACCAGGAAAATATCTCTCGGAACGCCCATACGGTCCAGCTCTTTGTAATACAGATCAGCCACTGCCATGGCACATTTCTTACTGCGTGGGTGTGGTGCAATAATAATTGTATTCTGGCATTTTACGGCGTACATGGCGTTACACATGGGAGTAACAATGGGGTTTGTGCACGGGGTTGCGGCTGCAATAACGCCCATGGGCTTTGCCACCTCAACCAGTCCGGCCTGCTCATCCGTTCCGATGATGCCAATGGACTTCTTACTCTTTAATGCATTCCATATAATTCTTGATTTTCCTTTATTCTTAGTGACCTTGTCTTCGTAAACGCCCATCCGGCTTTCTTCCACAGCAAGTTTCGCCAGTGGTTCTGCATTGTCAAAAATAACTTTTGCAAACATCTTTACAATTGCATCTGTCTTTTCCTGGTCATAGGTACGCAGGACCTGCTGTGCATTTCTGGAACGTTCCACTAATGATTGAATTAATTGGCTCATTTTTGTTATCTCCTTAGATAGTGATTTTTTTAACATTGTTTCTATGATTAATTCTAGTTCCTTTTTCCTGTTTTTAAAAATACTAATAACTTATCATAAATAATAGGATTTTTTATGGTTCATTTTTGGCATATTCACCAATTCATTAGTGTGTGGCAGCCATACCCAAATTTTGCAAGGAATATTTTGCGGATTTTATTGTTAATTTATTAACTTAGAAACGCTAAAAAAGCCGTATACAGAGAGACAATAAACGGATAAGGAAAGTTATACTGGAACGAAACAGATATGATCTGAGGCGGGTTAACCGGAAATATAAATCCGTGTTATCGTGAAGGACCGGGGAACAGGTGGTCCTGAGGTAAAATAATGGTGCTTCTCTTTACTTCTTATATCTAGAAGTATATAATAGCTGTTAATATATGTAAAATATATATATTGTATATCAATTATGTAATATTTATATAGAAGATAAATGGAGGGTATATGGATATCACGTATGACTATTACAGAATTTTTTATTATGTTGCAACATGCAAAAGTTTTTCCAGGGCAGCTGGTCTCCTTTCAGCAAACCAGTCCAATCTTTCACGATTCATCAATAATCTGGAGCAGCAGTTGGGATGTAAGCTTTTCGTGCGGTCTAACCGCGGTATCTCATTAACGCCTGAGGGGGAGAAGCTCTATTCCCATGTGAAAATTGCCCAGGAACAGTTTAGGGCGGCTGAGCTGGAACTGATCAATGACAAAAACCTAAGCGGAGGCACGATAACCATCAGTGTCAGTGATACGGCTCTCCACGGTCATCTTCTTCCCATACTTGCAGCGTTCCACAGTACCCATCCTGGTATCCATCTGCGCATTCTTAACCACACCACTCCACAGGCAATCCAGGTTTTAAAGAACCGGCTGGTTCACTTTGCAGTTGTGACATCTCCTTCCAACATCAGACTTCCACTGAAGGAAACATGTCTGAAGTCTTTTCAGGAGATATTAATTGGAGGGAGACATTATTCCTTTTTAAAAGACACGCCCCACAACCTGTCGGAGCTGCTGCAGTACCCATTTGTCTGTCTCGGTAAAGATACCGTGACTTATGAGTTTTTTTCAAACCTTCTCTTAAAATACGATCTTGTTTTTAAGCCGGATATCGAAGTTGCATCAACGAATCAGCTGATGCCTATGATTAAAAATGACCTGGGTATCGGTTTTATCCCGGAACATTTTGCCAGGGAAGCCCTTGAAAGCGGGGAGGTTTTCTCCATTCCTCTTAAGGAGAAGATTCCAAGACGCAGTATCTGTCTGGTGGAGAATACCAGCCGATGCCCAAGCATTGCTGCAAATGCATTAAAGCAGATGATACTATCCCAGGATTCCTGATAACGCCTGTAAGTAAGTTAAATCATTTTAATCCAGATATTCATATCTTCAAATGCACCACATATATTACAATTATTGATTAATCTGCCTCTATATTTATACTGGTGTTTGTATAACACCATGTTAATCCCTGTGTTTACTGCTCTGGACAGACTATATAGAGTAATAAAATTCCTGTTTTTAAGCTCTGATTCTAATTCATATATAATATTTGAGAGAACCCCTTTTCCTCTATACTCCGGATAAGTGGCACAATCTGTCATTTCAGCATTCCTGTTTTCCATGTCCATATCCGCTGAAGCTATTCCAATGATCTTTCCCTCATATTCAGCAACTTTATAAAGTATTTTTCCATTCATTGTCTGTCTTAAATATTCCTCGTCATATACAGGCGTGGGATAGGTGGAAAACACAGTGGAAAATAATGCGGCGATTTCTCCTATATCTCGCTGTGCGGCAGTTCTGATGCTGTATGGGGGATTGTTGCTGCCACCTGCAATATACCTGCTGTCTGACATTAAGCACTGAGCGATTATCTTATCTTTTTGTTCCTGATTCTCAGAGATTTTTCGCTTGCCGTCCATAAAATACGACACACAATAAGCATCTGTTCCTTTGAAAAAGCCATCTATTTTTCCTTCAATGCAAAAGCCTGCCTGAGTAAATAGTTTCACATGAGATAAAACGGCATTCCCTATAATTTTACCAGCCTGATTCACTGATGCAAAGCCTTTTATTTTTTCTAAGGTCTGAATTGTTATACTGTCAGAATCAAAGATTTTTACTCGTTTATTCATTTTATCCAGATATATTTTTACTGTATCTATTGTAAAAAAACAATTATTTTCCGTATCACATTGAAACTTTTTCATTATATCCCGCTCTCCTGTCGATTCGAACATTACTTGTTGGTGTCAGGCAGGTGCACTCATTTTTCAAGAGTTTCTCCAACCCCTTATATTCATCATTCTTGTATTTATCACAAATACCACAATGTTTACATGTATGGGTTTTATCGGCCGGTTCCGTATACGTACAGATTACGCCTTCGTAGTTTCTTAGAATCACTTTTTCCGGTGATTGAGATATTACATATTGGGGATTCACTGGTATCTTACCTCCGCCTCCAGGTGCATCTATTACAAAAGTGGGTACGGCAAATCCGGAAGTATGCCCACGCAATAACTCTATAATTTCAATTCCTCTCGCTACCGGTGTGCGGAAATGTTCAATACCCTCAGACAGATCGCATTGATAGATATAATAAGGTCTTACCCGGTTCATTACTAATTGCTGTACAAGGGATTTCATAACAGATGGGCAGTCATTGACATTTTTTAATAAAACAGACTGGTTCCCCAGGGGAATACCGGCATCAGCAAGCATTTTGCATGCAAGTTTCGATTCCTGTGTTATTTCATAGGGATGGTTGAAATGGGTATTAATCCATACCGGGTGGTATTTTTTAATCATATTACATAAATTCTCTGTGATTCGCTGCGGCATAACAACCGGTACGCGCGTTCCAATTCTAATGATTTCAACATGAGGAATTGCCCGTATTTCTTTTAAAATAAATTCAAGTTTCTCATCCGAAACACACAATGCATCACCGCCGGATAATAAAACATCTCTGATTTCCGTATGAGCTTTGATATATTGAATGGCTTTTAAAATCGACCTTCTTGATAAGGTATTATCTTCCTGGCCCGCAAAACGTCTTCTTGTACAATGTCTGCAATACATGGAGCACTGTTCAGTAATAAGTAAAAGCACCCGGTCCGGGTATCTGTGTGTAAGTCCGCGAACTGGAGAGTCAAGGGTTTCATGCAAGGGATCACAGCTGTCACAATCTGATATTTCTGATTCATGGACCGTTGGAACCGCCTGCCTTCTAATTGGGCAATTATAGTCTTTGGGATTAATGAGAGTTGCATAGTAGGGGGTTATCGCCATTTTTAATTTCTTAAGGCTGGTGATGATACCAGACTTTTCGTCTTCTGTAAGATTGATGATCTTCTCCAATTCCTCAACTGTGGTAATTCGATTGGATATCTGCCATTGCCAGCTATTCCACTGTTCTTGCGTAACATTCTTCCATAATTCTATATTTTTATAATTTCTCTGCATTCACACCTCCATGAAAACGTTTCATAGTTACAAGGTTACGATTCACCCCAGGCATTAACTGCTGTCGTAAGGCTGAATCGTAACATGAATTCTGATAATTCTATAAAATCTGCGATATAAACTCTTTCGTTCTGGCATTTACCGGATGATTAAATATTTCTTCTGGAGTTCCCTCTTCCACTATCCTGCCTTCATCCATGTAGACAATTCTGTCAGCAACTTCCCTTGCAAATCCCATTTCATGAGTCACAACAACCATGGTCATGCCATCCTCGGCAAGATTTTTCATAACCTTCAAAACCTCACCTACCAGTTCGGGATCAAGGGCTGAAGTAGGTTCGTCAAATAACATAATCTTAGGGTTCATAGCTAATGCACGTGCAATGGCGACACGCTGTTTTTGTCCGCCTGAAATCATGGCAGGATATATATCCGCCTTATCCTGCATATTTACTTTATCCAGCAGTAAAAGTCCTTGTTCCTTTGCCTCAGCAAACGGAACCTTTTTAACCTGCGTTAAGCCTTCCATGACATTTTCCAATACAGTTTTGTGGGGAAAAAGATTAAAATGCTGAAATACCATACCTACTTCCTGTCTGACTAAATGTAGATTTTTCGTCTTAGTTGTTATTGTTTTTCCACCCAGTTGAATGGTTCCCTCCTGGTGTTTTTCAAGAAAATTAATACATCGAAGCAGCGTACTCTTTCCTGATCCGCTTGAACCAATAATAACAACCACTTCATTTTCATCTACATGGAATTCAATATCATGCAATACCTGATGTTTCCCAAACCATTTATTAAGTCCTTTTATATCTATCATAGGATGATCACTCCATTACTTTAAAATCGCTGACATTTAACCGTTTCTCAACTGCATTTGCTAATATGGTTAATACTGAAGTCATAATTAAATAGTAAATAGCTGCTATGGTTAACATCTCCATCAGCCGGAACGTAGAAGAACCAAGCTGCCTGGCATATAGCAATAATTCCGGTATTGCAACAGCACTGGCTAAAGAAGAGTCTTTTAGTGCTATAATTAACTGATTGCTTAATGAAGGGACTGCACGCTTGAATGCCTGTGGCAATATAATACGGCGCATTACTTTCCCTTCTGTCATACCCAAAGAAAGACCTGCTTCTCTCTGTCCTCTGGCAATCCCCTGTATCGACCCTCTGAATATTTCTGCAATATATGCTGCATTATGAAGTCCAAGTGCTAAAAAGGCTGAGGGTAAATTACCAAGACGTACAATATTAACCAAACCAAAATAAATGAATAGCAGCTGTAACAGCAGCGGAGTTCCCCGAACGATCCATATATATGCTTTCGCCGGAAAACTTAAAATCCCATATTTGGATATGCGCATCAGCGCGAGAATAAGCCCTAACAGCAGACCAATCAGGATACCGAACACTGTCACCAATACTGTCATCTTTGCTGCAGCTAAAAATGACATAAAATACTTTGGAATTATTGAAAAATCCCAAATACTCATACTTTTTCTCCTTTATCACGAAATCTCAAAACTACTTCACGGTGATATCAACGCCGCCCAGCCATTTTTCACTGATCTTTGTCAATGTACCATCTTCATGCATTTCTTTTAAGATTTCATTTATTCGTTCCAGCAGTTCCTTATCTTCCTTGTTGATTGCTATTCCCATATTTTCAAGTCGTAACAGCTCTCCAACAGGCATAATCGTATCACCGCCCGCAATATCGTTCATTGCAGACAAGCCTACCAGCCGGTCCGTAATTACACCATCAACCCGCCCATTGATCAATTCCAGAAGTGTTGCATTATCATCCTGATAAAAGCTCACTTCTGCTCCCAGCTTTTTTGCATCCTGAACAAAATTAGTCCCTGTAGTTACAGCAATCTTTTTTCCAGCCATTTGATTCACTTCTGTAATTTCTGAATCTTTGCTCACGAATAATTGTGCACCGGAGTAATAATAAGGGCTTGTAAAATCTACAACTTTAAGACGCTCATCAGTTATCGCCATACTGCCTAAGATCCCATCGTATCGTTTGTTTCTTAAGCCTTCCGTCAGTCCATCCCAGTCAGATGTTACATAATTAAGTTTTACTCCCAGACGCTTTGCTATCTCTTCCCCTGTATCTACATCAAATCCAACAACTTTACCATCTTCCATATAGTTAAATGGCGGATAACCTCCGCTTCCTACAACAGTTAAGGTACCTGCCTCCTCAACGCGTTTTAAACTGTCTGATTCTTCCTTTTTACAGCCTGTGACAAGAATTAAAATTGATATTAACATTAGTAAAAACATGAATCTTCTCTCTAGTTTCATATGCCCTCCTCATTTTTATAAACAAAAGTAACAACTTAATATTATCATAAAGTTGTTACTATTCCAAGTAAAATATTATTTATTTAACATATTTTGGAAAAATTGTATCCATACATTACAACGAACTGCAAGAAACAAAAGTAGTTCTTCCTAAAAAACAAACGGATTCTATTGCAAAAACAATTAATGAACTCAAACGAAATGCGATAGTGTCAAGATTTTTTCGCAAATTGTATTTCAGCCGTTAGGTAGCCGGTAGTCAGCCGGCTATGATATCAGACTGATTTTGGAGATCCAATTCTTTCAGGTGCTCCATATTCATGTAGCGCTTTGTACCCCATTGGGTTCCAGCTACGTGTCGCAGTCTGGCACATACAAGCATTAAAGCACTTTGCCCATCAGGGAAAGCGCCAATAGCCCGGGTTCTACGTTTAATTTCCCGGTTCAGACGTTCAATGGTATTGTTGGTGCGAATCCTTGTCCAGTGTTGGCTGGGGAAATCCATGTATGTTAGGGTCTCCTCGATTCCATCTTCAACCTTTTTAGCAGCCGAAGTTAATTTCATCTCGCGAAGTTTATCTGCTACTTGTTTAGCCTTTTCCTTTGCAGAGGTTTTGCACTCTTGAGCATGGATAGCCTTCAGCAGCATAGAGACTTCTTTCATTTTATTACGAGGAGTGGCTGAGAATATATTCCGATAGAAATGAACCGTACATCTTTGATACTTTGCATCAGGAAATACTTCTGGAATGGATTCGAGCATGCCAAGGCATTTATCACCAATAATTAGGCGCACTCCGGCTAGACCACGTTCTTTTAACCATACGAAAAATGCTCTCCAGCTTTCACGATCTTCCTTCATACCTTCAGCCGCACCAATAATTTCACGACATCCATCCTCGTTGACTCCAATGGCAACAAGGATAGAGACGTTTTGTATTTCACCGCCCCAGCTGCGCTTTAAGTAAACACCATCTACAAAGACATATGGATAAGAACCTGTAAGTTTGCGGCTTCTCCACGCTTCAATGTGTTCATAGGCTTTTTTATTTAGATTGCTTATTGTTCCAGGTGAAACTTTGGTTCCCCATAATGCCTCGGTAATATCCTCAACACGGCGAACAGAAACACCTGCGAGATACATTTCAATAAGAGCTTCTTCTACAGAGCATTCTCTGCGGCGATACCGCTCAATAATGGCAGTTTCAAACGGGACGCCCTTTAACTTTGGCATTTTTAATTTGACCTCACCCGCTTTGGTTTGAAAGTTTCTACTGTAATGTCCGGAACGATATCCTTTACGTTCACCGGATCGCTCATATTTATCGGCATTAACGAGTTCATCTGCTTCATGATCCAGCAAGGCATTGAGGGTCTCCTCAACGCTGTTACGTACTAAATCTTTCAATTCATTATGGATAAGTTCCTGATTTAATTGTATAATGTTATCGGACATGTTCTATAGCCTCCTTTGAGAGTATTTTGTGTGGTAACTTAATTCTACCAAACGGCTATAGACCATGTCTATTTTTAATAAAATGAATTTGCGAATTTAATTATACGTCATCAGGTGTTTAGAGTGGTTTCTACTTTTTCATGGCCCAGGCGGTCAGCTATGGCCAAAGGGGAGAAGCCCAGCTCTATCAATAGGCTTGCATGACTGTGCCTGAGATCGTGTAGGCGGATGCGTTTCACTTCCCCGTCTTTCGTTCCCCGGCGCATTCCATGTTCAAAGAAATGTTTGGTATAGGGGAAAATACGGTCATGCTTTTCTTATACAGGCTTACCATATGTTCCATGGTCATTAATTGCCTTCTGGCTGCGGCTTTCGGCTATTTGGTAAGGTAAATCATGGTAAAGATTAAAGTATCCAATGAACGGCCAGAGGAGCTTAAGCGAATACTGGACAGGCTCCGGCCAGAGGTTAAGAGTCTGAAGGTTGCCAGGAACCAGGAAGGGCAGTTTAAAAAGGCGTATATTGAAGTAAAGGAGTGAGAGGGAGCACCTGGGAAACTGGGTGCTTTTCTTCTGGATAATTTTGGTGTATGATTATAGAAAAATACTAAGGAATAAATGTAAATGATAGATATAAAGGATATATTAGATGAAATCAGATATCAATATTATAATAGAACTATGCTTAAATCAAAAATTTGCTTTATGATTGGTGTAATTGCACTTGCTATTTACTGCTTTAAAAGAAGTGCTGGAAGCTTATTAATAGTTATTTTGGCTTTCGCATTCCTAATAGCATTTTCTCTATATTTTTCTGTTGTTGAAAAGAAAATTAGAAAAAATGATATATATGATATAGCCTGTAGGGTTTATAAAATTTATAATGACAGAGAACAAAGATATAAAATATTAAAAGCTGTATTAAATGAGTATGAGGTGGAAAAGTTGAAAGCACTTCGTTTAATGTTAAAAGCTAGTCAAGAAAAAAGTTTCTTAGATAATTTGTATTCTGCGACCTCTGTTGCCTTAAGTGCAATGGCAGTAATGATATCGTTAATGCCTAATGATGCAGACCCCAAATCTATTATAATATTTAAAGTTTATATGACATTTTGTCTTTTTATCATGGGGGGCTGGATTGTATTAGCTAGTTTGGTACATAGTAATTCAGATAAATATATTCTTTTTTGTATTGAGGATATTTTAGAAGAGGATTAATTATATCATAAAATTTATACTTTAATTATCAAAGTGACTTACTAAATGATACATTAAATTGGCATTTAAACCTTATAGAATGAGGCTTTTCGCTTGCATACCCCCTCCCCTTCTGGTATAATATCTATAAGTAAACAAAATATTGACGAGTACCCCAGGTGACAGCCTGGAAGCCATAATAAGGCGTGGGAATAGCGATTCATCAAATTGATGGTTCGTTGTTCCTACGTCTTTTTTGTTTGCCGAATTCAGAGCCGAAGATGTAAAAAGAATAGATTTAAATCATCTAGATGAAAAGTCCGATAATAGTTATGCCAAGCTTATTTGGTATTTTAAATTTTGCCTAGTTATATGCATGATGGGATTAGTAGCAAGTTCTCCAATAGTGCTTTATATAAAAGCATCAATCATTGCAACGACCAGTATCTTTAATGTAACCCCCAATTGCTTTTCTAGTCCCGCTGTCTATGGTATTCTGTAGAAGTAAGTAATCATAAAAATGGAGGATCAATAAAATGACATTCTCAGACAAATTACAGATTATACGAAAATCCAAAGGCATCACCCAGGAAGAATTAGCCGAAAAATTAAACGTATCCCGTCAGGCGGTCACCAAGTGGGAGAGTGGCATGGTATACCCGGATATAATGAATTTGATTCAATTAAGTGAATTATTTCATATAACGGTTGATTATCTTGTTAAAGACAATCAATGCAGCAAATCGATGGAGATTACTTATAACAATGACATGGACGAACTGATAGATTTTAAATTGGAGGCAATCAAAAACACTTACGCAGGTTATGCTGAACCCTGTGGGTCATCAAGGCCTGGTTCAAACGATTATACCTACACAAAAGGCGATTACCAATATTATGATACGTGGTTAGGGGGAGAAAAGTTTTCCGGGGAGGAAGCTATCTGGAAAAATGGGAAAGCAATTTATTCGATGAACTATTTTGGAAGAAACTTAGACGAGAGATTTAGCGGTGATTTTTTAAAAGAGGTATTAAGATCAGCACCAAAAGAATTACCTTATAGAGGGCCGGAATTCTATCAATCTGGAGAGTACACATATAAAACTAAGGTAATTGGAGATATGGACTGGTTCCAGGGCTACGAAGAAATTTTTTGTCAAAACATTAAGGTTTATGAATGTTTTTATCATGGAGGTGTGTTGATTTAGTGAAGTGAACCTATTTCGGAAAGTTTACTTATCCAATTATTATTCCCTGAAATCGTGTTAAATTAGATTCGTGATACAGTTAGAGAGGCTCAATTTAAGCTTCTCTTTTTTGTTTTTAAGTTGTAATCAAACGATAATTTAACTTTTTTCAATATTCAGTTACAAAATAAATCCCGAACAGATTCGGCATGAAAAACCTGAATCGGAGCAACTGTATTCAGTGAGTTGTATTCTGAGAGGGTTGAGTCAGGGGGCGGAAAACAGAAGGTTAAGGATCAGAAAATATAAAAAATATCTTCCCCTGAATCGCTATCTTTCAGGTCATCGAATTTATAAATAATCCTTGCCGGGCTGGTATTAATCACTCATATGATACCATTGGCATATACTTACCTTAGGGTTGTTTTAACACAAGTGCCGTTAGTTGAGTTCAAAAATTTTCATTTATTACCATTGATTGGTACCATTTGGACTCTGACTGGAGACGAATAAAATGTGATAAAAGTAAATTTATATTTGATAGTCAACTAAATCATGAGATTTAAAATCGCATTTGACTGAAGCATTTGCAAAAAACAAGAATTATATTTCAAACATCACACTCAACGCAAATAATTTCGGAACTTATGTTGGAATTTACCTACAAGTGGCATATGCTGAAAAACCATTGAGTCTCAAAGGAAGGTACCATAATTTTCAGTGAAGGGAGTGATTCCATTGGATAATTTAAGTATTATATCGTTTTGAAGACTCTGTTGATTTTTTAGTATAAGAGGAGGTTACTTTATAATGCAAAAACAATTATTAAAAGAGCCCACAGACGCTTATCAGAAAAGGTTCCTGGAATTATGGGAGATACTGCACGATTCTGCAAACGGATATTTCAGTCCGCAGGGAGTCCCTTATCACAGCATAGAAACTCTGATGGTAGAAGCTCCCGACTACGGTCATGTAACTACCAGTGAAACGTTAAGCTATTATATCTGGCTCGAAGCCATGTATGGCAAATTTACCGGTGATTTTTCCGGTTTTCAAAAAGCATGGGATATTGCAGAAACCTATATTATCCCAACAGAAAAAGATCAGCCCAATAGCAGTATGTCTGGATATAACGCCAGTAAACCCGCCACCTATGCGCCTGAATGGGAGCTGCCAAGTCTTTATCCCGCTAAATTGGATTCTGGCGCAGCGGTAGGGTCAGATCCAATCTACAATGATTTGAAATCAACCTATGGCACTTCTGTTATTTACGGCATGCACTGGCTGTTAGATGCGGACAACTGGTATGGTTTTGGCAGACGGGGAGATGGCAAGTCTGCACCGTCTTATATCAATACCTTCCAGAGAGGAAGAGAGGAATCTACCTGGGAAACAATTCCTCAGCCGTGCTGGGATGACATGCATTTCGGTGGTAGAAACGGATTCCTGGATCTGTTTACCGGAGACAGTAATTATGCAAAACAGTTTAAGTATACAGATGCACCGGATGCAGATGCGCGGGCAATACAGGCGACATACTGGGCAGACCAGTGGGCCAGTGAATACGGGGTGGATCTTGGAACCTATATTGGCAAGGCAAGTAAAATGGGTGACTATTTAAGGTATGCCATGTTTGATAAATATTTCCGCAAAATTGGATCGTCAACTGCTGCCGGCACCGGTTACGATGCGGCTCATTATCTGCTCAGCTGGTATTATGCATGGGGCGGCGGCGTAAACGCAAACTGGTCCTGGGTGATTGGCTGCAGTCACAGCCATTTTGGTTACCAGAATCCCATGGCAGCCTGGATATTGTCACAGGATGATGAATTTAAACCAATTTCACGAAATGGTGCAAGTGATTGGAGCAAGAGTCTGGAGAGACAGCTGGAATTTTATCAGTGGCTGCAGTCCGATGAAGGCGGTATTGCGGGCGGTGTCTCCAATTCCAATAACGGCCGTTATGAAAGCTGGCCTTCAAAAACCGCGACCTTTTATGGCATGGGGTATCAGGAACACCCTGTATATGCTGATCCCGGAAGCAACCGATGGTTTGGGTTCCAGGCATGGTCCATGCAGCGTGTAGCAGAGTATTTTTATAAAACAAAAGATTTAAAGGCAAAAGCCTTACTGGAAAAATGGGTTAAATGGATTAAAACAGTAGTGAAACTGGAGGATGACGGAACATTTGCTATTCCTGATAATTTAGACTGGTCAGGCCAGCCTGAAACTTGGACAGGAACCTATACCGGAAATCCGAATTTGCATGTAAAAGTAAGCACCTATGGCACTGACCTTGGCGTGGCAGGCTCTCTTGCCAATACCTTACTGTACTACAGCAAAGCATCTGGTGACGATGAGGCCAGAGTACTTGCCAAGGAATTATTAGACCGTATGTGGAACTTGTACAAAGGTGACAAAGGGCTTTCCGTTCCCGAACAAAGGAATGACTACAGCCGTTTCTTTGATCAGGAAGTCTATGTACCGTCTGGATGGACAGGAACCATGCCAAACGGAGATGAAATTAAATCGGGAGTTAAGTTTATAGATATCCGTTCTAAATATAAAGATGATCCTGATTTTCAGAAGGTTCAGAACGCTTACAACAGAGGAACAGCTCCGGTATTAAATTACCACCGCTTCTGGGCACAGTGTGATATTGCCATTGCAAACGGTGTATATTCCATGCTGTTTGAAGAAGGCGGAGAGCCGGTAAACAACTCTGCCATTGATCCCACATCAGCAGTTTTTGACAAAAAGGAAGGCAGCCAGAAAGACATTAAAGTTACCCTTTCCTTAAACGGAAATACTTTTACGGGGATCAAAGAGGGAAATAAATATTTAACAGAGGGTGTGGAGTACACCTTAACCAATGATACGGTTGTATTATTGAAAACTTATCTGGCAGAAAAAGAAGTCGGGAAATTAAAGCTCACCTTCGATTTCAGCGCGGGAACTGACCCGGTATTTGTCCTGACTGTGACAGATTCTTCAATAGCAGCCGGAGACATCAAAGTACAAATGTATAATGATACCACAACAGCACAGGTAAGTTCAATTGTACCGAAAATCAAACTCACCAACACTGGA
Organism: Lacrimispora amygdalina; assembly: GCF_003432035.1. GTDB lineage: Bacteria > Bacillota > Clostridia > Lachnospirales > Lachnospiraceae > Lacrimispora > Lacrimispora amygdalina. The sequence goes on along the minus strand of NZ_QOHO01000028.1, from coordinate 6,844 downwards.
AAAACCAGTATATCACTTACCGATTTGAAACTTAGATACTATTACACGATTGACGGAGAAAAGGACCAGAATTTCTGGTGTGACTGGTCTACAGTCGGCAGCAGTAATGTAACGGGTACCTTTGTAAAAATGCCAAAAGCAAAGCCAGGTGCAGATTATTACCTGGAGATAGGATTTACAGCTGGAGCCGGTAAACTGGCAGAGGGGCAGTCCATTGAAGTACCGGTAAGATTCAATAAAATTGATTGGAGCAGTTATACGCAGACAGGAGATTATTCCTTTTCGAAATCAGGCAGCAGTTATGCAGACTGGACAAAAATCACAGGATATGTTTCAGGCAGCCTGAAATGGGGAGTAGAGCCGAAATAAAAGCGTAGAGCTTAACTATATAAATCCTGACCCAAATATCAGAAGACTGGATTTGGGTCAGAACTATCAATAAAAACCCGGAGGTTTCGATATGAGTATAAAAAAGAGTACCACGCCTGCGGCTCAGCCGGCAAAGGCAGAATCAAATTATAATTACGGAGAAGCGTTACAAAAAGCAATCATGTTTTATGAGTTCCAGCGTTCCGGAAAACTGCCTGCTGATATCCGGAATAACTGGAGAGGAGATTCCGGTCTGTCTGACGGTTCAGACGCGGGGATCGATTTAACTGGAGGCTGGTATGATGCAGGAGATCATGTGAAATTTAATCTCCCCATGGCATATTCGGCTGCCATGCTCGCATGGAGCGTATATGAGGCAGAGGATGCTTTAAAAGAAAGCGGTCAGTTAGAGTATTTATTAAAGGAAATCAAATGGGTAACTGATTATCTTATAAAATGCCATCCCACCGTTGATGTCTTTTACTACCAGGTAGGGAACGGCAATACGGATCATTCCTGGTGGGGACCGGCAGAAGTAATGCAGATGGGAAGACCGTCCTATAAGGTGGATGTTAACAGTCCCGGTTCTACCGTATCCGCAGCGGCAGCGGCAGCTCTGGCAGCAGCTGGTGTCATTTATGCGGATCGCGATCCCGGCTATGCACGAACTTGCATTCAACATGCGAAAGAGCTCTTTTCATTTGCTGACAAAACAAAGAGTGACAGCGGTTATACCGCAGCAAATGGTTTTTACACTTCCAGCAGCGGTTTCTATGATGAACTGTCCTGGTCCTGCGTATGGCTGTATATTGCTACCAAAGATTCCGCTTATCTGGAGAAAGCAGAATCCTATGTACCACACTGGGGCACAGAATCTCAATCTTCCACCATTTCCTATAAATGGGCGCAATGCTGGGATGATGTGCATTACGGCGCTGCTTTGCTTCTTGCTAAAATAACCGGAAAAGAGGTGTACAAGAACAGTACACAAATGCATCTGGATTACTGGTCAACGGGATATAACGGCAGCCGTATTTCCTATACGCCAAAGGGACTTGCCTGGCTGGATTCCTGGGGGGCTTTAAGATATGCCACCACCACAGCTTTTTTAGCCAGCGTTTATGCTGACTGGTCAGGCTGCAGTAAAGAAAAGGCGGAGATCTATAAGAAATTTGCCAAACAGCAGGTAGATTATGCTCTGGGAAGCAGCGGCCGCAGTTTTGTGGTTGGTTTTGGAATAAATTCTCCGAAAAGACCTCACCACAGGACATCGCACAGTTCCTGGGCGGACAGCATGACCGTACCCGCATACCACAGGCATACCCTTTACGGAGCTTTGGCAGGAGGACCGGATAAAGACGACAGTTATACGGATGAAGTTAATAACTATGTCAATAATGAGGTTGCATGTGACTATAATGCCGGGTTTGTGGGCGCACTTGCAAAACTTTATGGAGAATACGGGGGAGATCCGATTGCAGACTTCACGGCAATGGAAGAAGTGACGAACGACGAATACTTTGTAGAAGCAGGAATTAACGCCTCAGGCAGTAATTTTATAGAAATCAAGGCGGTATTGAATAATTGCTCGGGCTGGCCTGCAAGGATGGGAGATCATTTATCATTTAAGTATTTTGTTAATATAAAAGAGGCTGTAAATGCAGGCTATACAGCGGACGATTTTACAATAACTGCAAATTATAACCAGGGAGCAGCCGTATCACGGCTTTTGCCCTGGGCTGAAGCTGACAATATTTATTATGTAAATGTTGATTTCACCAAAACCAAAATCTATCCTGGAGGACAGTCTGCATACAAAAAGGAAATTCAGTTCCGAATCGCCGGACCGGAAAATATGGCATCCGGAGATAGATCCAATGATTATTCCTATACCGGATTAGGCGGTGCAACTTCCGGAAAAGTTGTTAAGACTAGCTATATTCCCGTATATGACGCAGGGGTAAAAGTATTCGGCGATGAGCCGGGAAGTTCTCCAGCCAGTTCTTCCATCAGTCCGGTAACTGCATCATTTGACAAATTCAATCCTGAAGATGTGTCGGTGACTGTTATATATAATGGAAATACGCTTGACAATATAAAAAATGGAACCGATTTGCTGGTGAAAGATACCGATTATGTAATATCTGATAATATAGTAACCATTTTAAGTTCCTATCTGGCTGGTAAATCTGTTGGCAAATTAGGCTTGATCTTTAATTTCAGCGGAGGGAATGATCCTGTTTTAACAATTACCGTAACGGACAGTTCGGTTATAACAACAGGAGATTTGAAAGTCCAGGCGTATAATATGAATACACCCGGAAATGTAAGCAGCATTGCAGCAAAGATCAGGCTGTATAATACGGGAACCGGAGACATCAGCCTTTCTGATGTTAAATTAAGATATTATTACACGATTGATGGAGAGAAAGAACAGCAATTCTGGTGTGACTGGTCCTCCGCGGGAACAGCCAATGTGACAGGAACATTTGTGAAAATGAAAGAGGCAAAGAGCGATGCCGATTATTATCTTGAAATTGGTTTTAATAAAGCGTCAGGTACCCTTTCTGCCGGGGAATCCATGGAATTGCAGGTGAGATTTTCAAAGTCAGACTGGACGAATTATACCCAGACAAACGATTATTCCTATCAGGGAACCGGCTCCGTCTACGCCGACTGCGATAAAATAACCGCTTACCTGGCCGGAAATCTGCAATGGGGGACAGAACCTTAATTGTTTGTGTTGGGTTCGATTCCATTGGAGGAGCGCTGCCCATTGGCGCTCCTCTTTCAATGTAACTTATTTGCCGCCCGATTCTTATTCCCCCAGCAACCTGTTTAAAAACTCATGCCTATGATTGATAAATAATTCAGTCACTTGATAACTTTCAGTATCTTCATAATCGCACAAGCTGATTCCAGCATTATCAAACAGCATTATTTCTGAATCTGGAATCCCCAGTAATATTGGGGAATGAGTAGCAATTATGAATTGCGCCCCCTGTTTAGCCAGGTTTACAATTTGCATGAGCAAAGTCAGCTGTCTTTGGGGAGATAAGGCTGCTTCCGGTTCATCCATGAGATATAATCCTTCCTTAGAAAAAGATTGAAAAAAATGAATAAAGCTTTCACCATGAGACTGTTCATGCAGAGACTTTCCACCATATTGTTGATAAAATATTTCTTTTGGAGTGTTGTCACGATAATCTTCTGCTTTTGTTGCCACATTAAAAAAGCTTTCAGCACGAAAAAAATAATTGTATTTAGAACGTTTTGCACCTTTAGATAAAGTTAGGGCATTGCTTAGCTCAGAGACATCATCATAGGTGGAAAAACGATAATTTAAAGTTCCGCCTTCAGGATTGAAGCCATAAGCCACTCCAATGGCTTCAAGAAGTGTGGATTTACCGGTACCATTTTCGCCCGCAAAAAAAGTAATATTTTTATTAAAGTGTATACATTCTATAGTTTTCAGAGAGCTAATATCTTTCAAATAAGAATCACGCTCTAATTTTTCCCAGTCAATACGGATAGATTGTATATATTTATTCATTCAGATTAGACCTCCCGTTTCACTTGCTTCAAATTATATAACCTTTTTATTAGTATATCACGGAAAGATTCAAAGTAAAATAATTGCTCCCGCAACCTGGTTAAATCAGAAAAAGAGCACAGACCAGCCGTGCTCCTTTCCTGATATAGATCTTCTTCAATTCAAGAATTACTGCTTATTTATTAAATGTATCAGTAAATGCATCTAACGTTCTGTAATAAGAAGCCTTTGGAGTCCACATATTTGAAAAAAGCAGCGGGCTCTTATCGCGTCTCCAGGAGACATCATCTGACATTCCCCACCAGGTAAAGCCTGTAATATTGCCGCCTTCCTTTTTAACTTCGCAGACTGCTTTCATAACATCATATACATAAGCGGCCTGTTCTTGTTCGGATTTGGCACCGGCATCAAATTCTGTAATCTGGATCTCTAACCCTGCATTTTTAAATGCGGTATAGGCCTGTTTGAAATAGGATGCACTTGGGAAGGTTGATTCAAGGTGAGACTGTCCGCCTACACCGTTGCATAATTTCTTTTCTGAATTTATAAACTGAATCAGTTTTATTATATTGCCTGCTTCCATATATTCATTATAATCGTTATAGAATAAACTAACCTTGTCAGTGAGTTTAAAATAACTTAATGTTTCATTGGCATAACGGAAAGCAGTTTTAACAAATTGCGGACTTGTTGAAACATTTCCATAAATTCTTACCCAGTCTGAATTGGCTGGGGAATGCAGATATTCATTTACAACATCCCATGCGTATACAACGCTGCCGTAATTGCTTAGATAAACGTGATTCATCACTGTCTTTATATAAAACTCCATACGTGCATTCATTGTGTTTTGATCCACATGATTTGCGCCGGCGTTATAGCCTGCCCGGAACAGCCAGGTTGGAGTCTGGCCATGCCAGACCAGAGTGTGCGCCCGGACTCCCAGACCATTTTCATAACAGATTTTCAATACTTTGTCTACGGTATTGAAATTGATTTTTGGTACGGTTGCTTCCGTATAGCCGCTTGGAATATAGTATCCTAAGGATTTTGCTTCTGCCACTGAGATCAGAGTCGGTGAACCGCCAAGCAGCGCATCCGGCTTCATTTCATTTTCAAGCGTGATACTATTGTACCTTTGCTTAATCAGATTTAAGGTGGAAGCGTTTTGTAACTGGGCTAACGTTACACAGGTACCTGACCTTTGGAATTTGGTTCCATATGTATTTAACAAAGTCTGGTCGGCTGTGGCTGCCTGGGTAACTCCTAATGATGAAACTGTAAGTGCAATTGCAGAAATAACTGTTACTAGTCTTTTTGTAAATGATCTTTTCATTAAACTACCCCCTTGTATTTTATTTGATTATTTAAAAAGATTCTTTGAAATAGCATTTCGTAAAATAACAGGTTTTGCTGTATTCTTAAATTTGTGCTTTCCTCCTTTCTTAGCTCCCTCTTATTTAAAGTTACCTGATTTCAAAGACTCTTTTTTATCAAATTTATAGATAGTAAATATACTGTAATATTAAGTTGATAAATTTGTTACTAATCTAACATAATATTCAATCCAAACCTTAAAAATGTAACTATTACGATACTGTTCGTCATTTTTTCGTGGATATTTTAGATAAGGAAAAAATATTTGAAGAAACCGGAATGTTGCAGCTTAAGCAATATTCCGGTTTCTACATCTTATTATATAGCAGGAATATTAGCCGCCTGCAGTTCTGCACATACCATATCCTGATGTGCTCGTGCTGCATCCAAAAAGTCATTTATGGCGGTGGGTGAAGCCTGTTTTTTGTTATAATTCTGTAAATCCGGGAAATCCATCTTTTTCATATATTGACACCATGCTCTACATGCCTCATCACCCGTTTTACTTTTTAAAACATTTTTTAAATTGCCCCATTTTATCGGATTCTTAAGTTCCTGAAACAAAGCATTTTCACCATCTAAGTATGTATCGGCAGGCTCGAAAGAAGCGTGTTTTCTGATGCATTTAAGAGCATCAATCATCTCGTAGAATGCCTGGGCAAAAATTTCTGCATTGCACCGTATAACACGGTAACCTTCCATGGACCAGTGCGGATGATATTCATAACTCATACTGCCGTCATCAGGCAAATGTCCAAGTCTTCCGTGCCCAAGATAAAATACAGAATAATTACTGACTCCAGCCGGAGTGCTTACATAGTCACTTAAGCTGGTATCTTTTTTAAGAATCTTAAATCCGCTGTTTCCCACGTCATTAATAAAATAGGAAGGTGTACCGGCAAAGAATTCATGAGCAAAGGTATCGGCCAGAACATGCATCCGGATACCGGTTAAATATAAAATTTTATCACTCAATGGATTAGCATATGCAAATTTGTTAATGGTATCAGATATAATTTTTGATACCATTGTGCTGTTGTGAGTGCAAATGCATTGTAAATCGGGATAATTTCTCTGATTCTTTAATACTGGATCTTTTATGTTTAAATGATTATCCAGGTTACCGGGAAGAAAATGAAAAGGCATCCAGATTTTTCTTAATTTTAATAAAGTTTCACTATTAAATGCGGAAAGATCATAAATATTATCTTTTAAATTTTCCGTATTTGTTTCACAGGTTATGACCTGATTCTCTGCAGGTATCTTTGCTGCGTTTAAATAATCTTCGGTACATTCGTCTACTGTCTGGGCTGCCCACGCAATTTTCCCGGCCTGTTCGTGAGAAAATTCTGCAATTCTTGCAGCGCAATATGTTCCATAATAATGAAAATCCAAATTCATAATAATCTCCATTCCGCGCGCCTTCGGGCGCGGCACAAATAGTAATGAAAGATTTGCAAAACCTCTACTACATGAGATAATAGCTTCAAGAAGCTACACTACAAAGCACGGGAGGAGGAGTTGTAAATTCTTTCTCGTTTTACA
>NZ_QOHO01000027.1 GCF_003432035.1 Lacrimispora amygdalina | reverse complement strand
GTTTATATTCATAATAATGGATTACAAATAGGTATAGTTAAACCCAAGTGAATAAATAAAACATGTTTAAAAGATAAAATTTTGCTAATATTAATCAGTATAATTTTTTAAATTAACATAACAATATGAATAGTAGGTTCTATATGGAGGAAATAAAATGAAGGTATTGAAGAAATTGGGCTTAATTCAAAGAATTTTGATTGGTATGGTAGTTGGTCTTGTTTTAGGTCTTCTAGTACCACAGTTTACTGTAATTGGCATTTTAGGTGATATGTTTGTAGGCGCTCTAAAAGCAATTGCACCTATTTTGGTTTTTTTTCTTGTGATGTCTTCACTTGCATCAGCAAAATCTGGAACTGCACATAATATGAAGAACGTTCTCTTTCTGTATGCATTAGGAACAGTAGCATCTGCTCTAGTAGCTGTAGCAGTAAACAATATTTATCCTGTTACCTTAGCATTGAATTCAGATTTGGCAGTAACAGAAGCAGAAGTTACAACCAATATCGGTGAAGTTTTAAAAACACTTTTGCTGAATACCGTTAGTAATCCAATTGCAGCATTATATAATGCAAATTATATTGGTATATTATCCTGGGCAATCATTTTAGGTATTGCATTTAAGTTTACTTCTGAAGGAACGAAAAAGGGATTACTGGAAATTTCAGATGCGGTATCGATGGTTGTAAAGTGGGTTATCAGCTGTGCTCCATTTGGTGTTCTTGGTCTGGTATTTAAAACAATTGCTGAAACAGGTATTGAAGGTTTTGCAACATATGGAAAAGTACTTATTGTACTTGTAAGTTGTATGTTTGGTGTTGCACTTATTTTAAATCCACTCATTGTGTTCTTCTGTATGAAACAAAATCCATATCCGCTGGTATTCAAATGTCTTAAAGAAAGTGCGATTACTGCATTCTTTACCAGAAGCTCAGCAGCAAATATTCCTGTAAATATGGAATTATGTAAATCTCTTGATTTAGACGAGGATACTTATTCTGTAAGTATTCCACTTGGAGCTACAGTTAATATGGCAGGTGCAGCTATTACGATTACAACCATGACTCTGGCAGCAGTAAATACCCTTGGCATTTCAGTTGACATACCGACTATGATTGTATTAAGTTTAGTAGCCAGTGTATCGGCAGCAGGTACTTCTGGTGTTGCAGGCGGCTCATTAATGTTGATTCCTTTGGCATGTAGTTTGTTTGGTATTTCTAATGATATCGCAATGCAGGTCGTTGGAATTGGATTTATTATTGGTGTTGTTCAAGATTCATGTGAAACTGCATTAAACTCTTCTACAGATGTATTATTTACGTGTGCTGCAGAATTTAGAGAATGGAAGAAAATGGGAAAAGCACTCCCTCTTTTGAAGCATAAATAGGAAGACGTTCCAAGTGATCTATGAATGTATACAACAGAAGACGGGATTATAGTATTTTCCCACATGTATAGAACAGAACAAAGATTTCGCTTATGATAAATGGGAGAACTGTCAGTAATACAGAAAAATTTTCCTTTCGATACGATTTGAAGTTTAAAATGAAGCTTCCGCAAATGCAGTCTGTACATAGGCATTTGCGGAGCATTTTCATAGGAGGAAATAAAATGAAAATTCATCCATTGAATGAAGAAGCTATTAGAGAAATTGGGTGGAGCGATATTTATGTCTCCGGCTATTCGGAAAAAGTACATATTTTTCACTACCTCGCCGGAGTAAACAGTAAAAATATCATCGTCTTGCATACACCCGTTACTGCAGTAAAAAATTGTTATGAATGTTATGAACAGCTTGGGCGTATTTATGGTTTTAATGTGTTTGCTGTAGATTATGTGCCGGGAGAGGGTGAATGCAGCGGAGAGACGCAAGACTTTACATTGCTAAATATGGTAGCGAATTTGGATGCTGTATATGAATATGTATGTGACCATTTTTCTGACGATATTCATCTGCTGGGCTATACCGGAGCTGGCGGTATTATGGCACAGTACTATTTGGGAACAGGCCGTAAGTTTAAAAGCTTTGCGCAATTTGCCTGTGGGATTTACGGGGACACAACGCCACTGGGGTTACCAAAGGCTTTTGCCAAGTCTGCGATGGGGATCTTGCGCTTGCTGGTAAAGATAAAGCCAACTCTATCGATGGCTTTTACACCACCTGCGGCGAAGGGCTATCATGCGGAATTGGAAGTGTCGTTTTTATAGTATAAAATTAGCCGCTTCTGTTTCTGATGATATCATTTATAACAGAAGCGGCTAAACGTAAAAATACCTTTAATGAGCAGATGCTGAGGTTAATTTAATTGCCGGGATTGTTGGCTCAGACATTCCATACCCAATGAAAAAGCTGGTGTGGGGAGGCTGATTGTAGGCCACATTTTGCCAGGCAATCCCCATACGGTATACAGGATCATGCATAAGGGTATGAATACGCCGTGTTGTGAAATCAGTCGTTGTATATATATGCAGGTAACGACTGTCGGATGTTCTGAATACAACTTCTTCTCTCCAGTCACCAAATAGGTCGGCCTGTAAACATGGGGTTGCTTTGGTCCCGTTGTTGGAGGCACAGCCGTCGGCACGGAGTAAGGTTGTGCCGCCATACTTAGTAATGGTTGTTCCGTCTAATAATTCTCTGAGTTCATCACCATCCCACCAGATGGCAAAATTCACTTGAGAGGGTGCAGTGCCTATGATTTCTCCGGTGCTGCTGTATAAGGGGGACCCGGAAGCCCATACTTCCTCTCCGGCATAGCTGGCTGTCAGATCGGCAGTGCAGGCCCTGCCCACATCCCGTGAGGCATCATATTTAAACAGTATACCGCCTGTTTTGGCATCACGCATAGCTGCCCCCACTCCGCCGTTCGTTTTCGTGGACTCAAACGAACTCCAGATTTCTAAACCGGGACGATTTGGATTTAAGTCTCCTAAATGCATGGCGTCACCGTGCTGCAAGCCAGTTGTATATAACCCTTTTCCGTTGTGGTCAATGGTGCAGGCGCCATAGACAATTTCATCCATCCCATCCCCATCTACATCAGCAACGCTGAGATTGTGGTTTCCCTGTCCGGCATAACCCGAGTTGCCCCGGCTGTTACTGTCAAAAGTCCAGCGTTTTATGAGCTTGGAACCGTTCCAGTCATAGGCTGTAAGAACTGCTCTTGTGTAATATCCGCGGCACATGACCAGACTGGGATGCACGCCGTCCAGGTAAGCAATGCCTGCAAGAAAACGATCTACCCGGTTTCCGTAGGAATCTCCCCAATCGGATACGTTTCCTCTGGCCGGTTCATAATTGGTCGTATAGAGTGCCTTTCCGGTAAGCCCTTGAAATACAGTTAAATACTCAGGTCCTGATAATATATATCCGGAAGAATTTCTATAATCAGCATTGGGATTTCCGATGACGCTGCCAAGGCCGTCTCTGCTTCCATCCGCAGTCTTACAGGCAATCTCTGCTTTTCCGTCACCGTCTAAATCATAAACCATAAACTGGGTATAGTGTGCACCTGCCCGTATATTTATGCCTAAATCGATTCGCCAAAGGCGGGTACCGTTCATTTTATAGGCATCTAAGTATACGTTGCCGGTATATTCTTTTTGAGAATTGTCTTTTGAATTAGAGGGATCCCACTTTAATATAATCTCATACTGTCCATCCCCATCCAAATCCCCCACACTGCAGTCATTTGCACTGTAGGTATAGGAAACTCCATCTGGTGTCATACCTCCTGATGGGATCTGCAGAGGAATTTGCAGATAATTTTTATCCCATACACGAACGGCAGATGATTTGTTTTGTTCGTTACCATTTACAACAGCGCTTACTTCATAAGTGGAACCAGTGGTTCCTGTTGTATCTAAATAATTGCTGGCTCCGGTAATGGTTGCCAGTTTTGTTGATCCACGATATAAGTTATAAGAAACATTTGATTGTTCAGTACCTAAAACCCTCCAGCTGATAAAGACACCATTATTTACTTTAACGGCTGTTACACCCCGGTCTAAATACTCCATCTGCCTTGCCGGTGCTGCGCCTGCCTTTCCCTGTGGGATAGAAAGCACTAAAATAATAGTAAAAATAAAAAGAATGCACTTAAATTTTTTAAACATAACTTTACCTCCCTTTTTAAAATTGATTTTATGAGCCACATCAAATGAATGGGATAATGGTTTAAAAGTTTATCCCTAACTTTTTTACCATTATTCATTTGAACTGATATGAAAGATTGTTAAATACCTTTCATCTTATAGAAATAATTTTTTATTTGAATTGTAAACTATACGAAAGCGATCGGCTTAGGTTTTAGATATCCATGCTATAATTGGTAAAGGATTCTAAAGAAGAAAGAAGTGCACTTTATGGCTAAGAAAAACCTTCACCAAATCCCTTATATAAATTCTACGATTCGTGGGTGTGATTCTATAAGTGATTGAAATATAATATCCTCAAAGAAAGGCGGTGTCGGTTTGGATCAAGCCAAAATCGGAAGATTTATTGCAAAATTGAGGAAACAGCAAAAGTTAACCCAGTGTGAATTCGCTGAAATTCTCGGAATTAGCAATAAAACTGTTAGTAAATGGGAATGCGGAAACGGGATGCCTGAATTGTCCCTTATGATGCCGATTTGTGATATTCTCAAAATCAATCTGAATGAGTTATTTTCAGGAGAGAAACTGACCGATGCAGACTACAAAAAGAAAGCAGAGGAAAATATAATGAAACTGATAGAAGAGGCGGAGAAAATAAAAAAGAACATTGTCGGTGGTAAAGATTTGGGTAAGGTGGCCAATATCGATATGGATGTCAGTGAAGCGCATAAAACTAATATTGAGTTTTGGAATACAATAGGCAGTGAGTTTTTGGGTGTAACGGCGTTACCAAAGTGGGGAGGTTATTTACCATCTGAGGAGAAATTGAACTTACTTGGAGATTTGTCAGATAAAAGAGTGCTCGAAATTGGCTGCGGCAATGGCCACTCCTTAAAATATGTTGCTGATTTAGGGGCAACTGATTTGTGGGGGCTGGATATATCTGCAAATCAAATTGAGAGAACCGAAAATTATCTTCGGACACAAGGAATCAGTGCCAGACTTATTTGCTCACCTATGGAGGATGAATGCGGATTACCAATTGACTATTTCGATTTAATCTATTCCGTTTATGGAATTGGTTGGACAACGAACTTAGACAAAACATTTAAGCGAATTTATTCTTATTTGAAAAAAGATGGAGTATTTGTTTTTGGGTGGTCACATCCGATTCATAAGTGTGTATCGGTTGAAGGCGGTAAACTTGTTTTTAGTAATTCTTATTTTAATGAAGAATGGTACTGTGCTGATATGAGTGATAAAGAGATCATGCTCTCTAATCGCATGTTAAGTACATATATTAACTCCCTGGCCAGAAATGGTTTTGTTGTCGAAGAACTTATTGAAGAAACTGACAAGGAAAAAGCGATGGCATCCGATAATGATTTTGGCAGAAAAGCATTAATGCTGCCAACCGCTTTTGCCATTAAGGCGAGAAAATTGTAGGAACGGGTAGCCATCAAAGCAATAGCAAATTAAATATTTCTATTGTGTATTAAAGTATATGCAAACGTAAGGTTAGATTAGGAGAATTGTGATGAGTGATTTTGAGTTAATGATCAAATTCATACCACTTATAAATGAAGATGGATTTGGTGAATGGGTAATAGACCGTAAAAATGATGGGACACCGGAACATCCGATTCAAATGCCTTTTGTTAATTACTCAGAAATAGTTAATGCCTTTGTTCATGATGTATATGAGTTCGAGAAAACTCATCCTGAAATGATATTGACTCGATATAGAGAAATTTTGGATAAGCATAATATTGAGTGGGGCAGTGATTCTATGAGCCATGCTGATATTTCAAAATTAGATGGACAAAGTATAATGGCATTAATTATGGGCGCTGTTCGCGCAGAGCGTTTTTGTGATGGCGCGTTGCTTGGCTTTTTTAGAGATGGCAGCATTCAAAAATGGTTGGAAAGACTGAAGGAGATGAATGAATAATATAATGAATTCAATCTATTAAAGGATCATTAAATTGCAGCACAATAAACATAGGATCATTAAGCCCTGGTAATAATAAAAATATTAACTTTGACTTGAGGATCATTTATAATGAGAGAAAAAATAATCAGTAAAAAAAACCAGATAAGAAGTATCGTATTTATGGCCTCTTTGATGGCTGTTACTGTTGTAATTGTATTAAAAGAGTATTCCATTGGGGAATTAATAAAAGTGGTTGAAAGCATACATGTATTTTACCTTTTTACCGGAATAGCACTAATGTTTTTCTATGCCGGATGCCAGGCCATGAATTTTTCTATGATTATGCACCGATTAGGACAGGCTGTTTCGTATAAAAATTGTATTGATTATGCATACATCGGAAATTATTTTAGCGCAATTACACCTGGAGCATGCGGAGGTCAGCCTGCTCAGATGTATTACATGAATAAGGATAAAATCCATGTTGATATCTCTGCCATCACTATATTTCTAATGGTTTTTGAAAGTCAGATTGTAATTGTATTAATGGGCGGAGTCTTTGCGGTGTTACGATTTTCGATCTTGGCAAAGTCTGCGTATTGGTTTATCTGGCTATTATTTTCAGGAGCCTCTGTTATGCTTTTTCTGACGGCTGTTTTATCGGCATTGATGTTTTCCAGAGTAATGATTCCTTTTCTGATTGATTTGGTATTACAACTTGGTGTAAAATTTCATCTATTTAAAAAGCCAAAGGAAATAAAAGAAAAACTGGATATTCTGATCATCTCTTACCGTGAAAAATCAAGAATGATTATAAAAAACCCGGATTTGTTCCTAAAGGTGTTTGCAGTTTCAATGTTTCAATGGATTGCATATTGCCTTGTAACATATCTGGTTTATTTAAGCTTCGGTTACAGGAAGAATGATTGCCTTGATCTGATGGCAGGTCAATCCTTTATTAATATTGCAGTTGCCGCAGTCCCCCTTCCGGGTTCGGTTGGAATTGCTGAAAAAGCATATTTAAATGTGTTCGGCCAGTTTTATCCGGGTGAGCAGCTCCCTTCTGCTATGATCTTAAGCAGAATTATTAACTTTTATTTTCCGCTTTTAATCAGTTATATTGTTTATGCTTTTGCACATCATAGGATTATGAAGGCCCAGAGGCGTTCGAGTGTCTAAAATTAGAGGATTAACGAGCATGAAGAAAACACCTAAAATAGAAGTTTGTTCATATTGTTCTGGTTTTGATGTCAATGAACTAAAGAATAAAGTAAAAGCAAAGATTGGCTGTATTGGAAAATGTTCGAAAAAGAATCCGGAACTTAATGGAAAAGTATATGGATTCCTTAACGGTGAATTTACAGTTTGCGATACAAAGGAAGAGTTCTTTGAGAAAATTGACAAATTAGATTCATTTGTTTCGGATAGCAATAAGAGTTCTTTAGTAGACGCATTTTTAGAGCACCTTGAAAAGTGGCATGATGAGCATGAAAAACTGCGAGAACTTTGCCTGGCGTATCAATTGACAGAAGAATTAAAGTGGGGGCAACCCTGTTACATGTTAAATGATAAAAATATTGTTATTATCGGCGGGTTTAAAAATTACGTCGCACTGTCATTCTTCAAGGGAGCATTACTCAGGGATGAAGGTGGAATTCTTGTTCGGCAGACGGAAAGTGTTCAGGCTGGCCGACAGCTTCGGTTCAGTTCAGTGGAAGATATTACTGAGAATGAGACGATGATCAAAGCTTATATCGGAGAAGCTGTGGAAATTGAAAAAGCCGGTTTAAAAGTGCCTGTTGAAAAAAAGACAGAGATCAAAATTCCGGACGAACTGCAGGCGAAATTTAATGATGATCCAGCGTTTAAAAACGCATTTTATGCATTGACTCCAGGGCGCCAAAGAGGTTATATTTTTTATTTTAATGGAGCGAAGCAGTCTGTAACCCGGGTATCGCGAATAGAGAAGTGCATGACTAAAATTTTTGAGGGATTAGGTGTAAATGATTGAAAAGATGGATGAAATTATAAAATAATTTTTTTATTGACATTTAGTCTGATTAGACTATAATATACACATGGTCTAATTAGACTAAATATTAAATTAAAGATGTTTGTTATTGATTTAGTGTAAATACTTAGAATGGAGCGTATATGATTAAATCTTTTTTGATGATAGGGCAATCCAATATGGCTGGCAGAGGCTTTTTACAGGACGTGCCTTTTATTATAAATGAGCGTGTACAAATGCTGCGCAATGGCAGATGGCAAATGATGATAGAACCTGTAAACTATGATCGTCCTGTTTCTGGTGTAAGTTTGGCGGCTTCATTTGCAGATGCGTGGTGTTTCAAGTATCCGCAGGATACGATTGGCCTGATACCGTGTGCCGAAGGCGGTAGCTCGCTAAATGACTGGTCTGTTGATGGAGAGCTTTTTCAGCATGCCATCAGTGAAGCCAGATTCGCCATGAAGCATAGCACCTTGACTGGTATTTTGTGGCATCAGGGAGAAAGTGACAGTTCAGATGGCAAATATAAAATGTATTATGACAAGTTATTGGTAATCGTGAAAGCACTTAGAGATATTCTAAATGTTCCGGATATACCATTTATTATTGGCGGTTTAGGAGATTTCTTAGGAAAAACGGGATTTGGGCAGTACTGCGTCGAATATGATCGTATAAACGATTGCCTTCAAAAGTTTGCTTTTGAGCAGGAGCATTGCTATTTTGTGTCTGCACAGGGGTTGACAGCGAACCCGGATGGTATTCATGTGAATGCATTATCCCAAAGATTTTTCGGTCTGCGCTACTTTGAAGCTTTCGATAGAAGAACTCATGTTTTAACAGCGCTAAGCCATGAGGTGGAGCTTTTAGATAAACTTATTGCAAGAACGCATACCCCAAATGAATTGATGTTTAAGAAGCAAATGGATTTTGCACTTGGAAAGCTTTCTTTTGAAAAACTTATCAACGAAAATTGAGGTACAGATTATGATTCCATTGCTGATTTTAGGACTATTAATGCAAAATCCAGGATCTCATGGATACGAGCTTCTGACACAAATGAAAGAAAGACATTATAAATATATTGTAAATTTCACAAAGGGGTCATTTTATTATAATCTCCAGCAGCTGGAGGAGAAAAATTTAATTAAGCAGGTTTTTCAATTAGAGAAAAACCAGGAAAGCCGCCATTATGTTATCACAGAACTTGGGAAAGCCGAGTTTCAAAAATTGATGTATGAGTACGGCACAAAAACAGAGTATGTTAACCTGTCATTTTATGCAGCACTTTTATTTGCTAAAGAGTATAAAAGAGATAATATGGTCAAGCTTATTAAAATTCAGATTGAACAGACGGAAGCAAAAATTCTATTATTAAAGGCTGCCCTGGAAGTTAAAAATCAACTTCCCCCCAATTTTAGATGGATGTTAGAAAACTCGGTTTCACACCATATGGTGAATCTGGAATGGTTTACTTCGCTCTTAAAGGATGTAAGTGATCTTAGTGAATTCTGAACTATGGCGAACTTATGATATTGTAATGGAAATAGTTAAAAAAAATAATGGAAGTGAAGTATGACAATATTCGAAAAAATCAAACAGGAAATTATGGATGACCCAATGAACGAAACTTATACAAAAATGGGAATTCCGCCAATATTTAAAGCTTCTGAAGCTGCCCGCATTGCCATAGTTGGGCAGGCACCGGGACGTAAAGCAGAAGCAACACAATTGTTTTGGAATGATTTAAGTGGAGACCGGTTAAGAGAGTGGCTGGGAGTATCCCGGGAGATATTTTATAATACGAATCGCATTGCTCACTTGCCTATGGATTTCTATTATCCGGGAAAAGCAAAAACCGGTGATGCCCCACCTAGAAAAGGCTTTGCAGAAAAATGGCATCCACGTTTACTGGATGAGATGCCCAATATTGAAATTATAATTCTAATCGGCAGCTACGCACAGAAATACTATTTAAATAAAGGGCGTCAGAAAAGTTTAACCGAAACAGTGAGAAATTTCCAAAAATATTTACCGGAATATTTCCCATTGGTGCATCCTTCTCCCCTGAATCTTGGCTGGATGAATCAAAATCCATGGTTTGAAAATGATGTTTTACCTGTTTTAAAAGAAATTGTCCATAAGAACTTATAATAGCGATGAATGACGAGTATCTCTTTAAGGTACGGGAAATTGCATTCCCGGAATCGAGTTGGCAACACCATTACATCGCAAATGTGTGACTTAAAATAAAAATACGAATACGAAACCCTCCAGTATACCACCACTTGGAATTAGTGATGGTATACTGGTTTTGTTTTATAGAAGGAATAAGGAGATGATAGATAAATGTTCATTAATATTAAAGGTGCAAAAGAAAATAATTTAAAAAACATTGATGTACAGATCCCTAAAAATAAGCTGGTCGTATTCACCGGGCTGTCCGGCAGCGGTAAGTCAACACTGGCACTGGAAACGCTGCAAAGGGAATGTCAGCGGCAGTATATGGAATCCATGGGTATGACAATGGAGATGGGAAGCAGACCAAAGGTTGAGAGCATTGACGGATTGTCACCGGCTATATCAATAAACCAGCATCAAACCAGCAATAATCCGCGTTCAACAGTAGGGACTGTTACTGAAATCTCCGCATATCTGCGTGTTTTGTTTGCCAGGCTGGGCGAAAGACCCTGTCCTCACTGCGGCAAAATGATTGCTCAGAATTACAATGATACAGAAAATGCTGTTTATTCAGAAATGCCGGATCAGGAAGCTGGCAATATGGAACTGTATGAGGATACATTTCCATGTCCCCACTGCGGCAGGCAGGTTGTGGAACTTACAGCCAGCCATTTTTCCTTTAACAAACCACAAGGTGCATGTCCAAAATGCCGGGGAATTGGAGTTGTGAATTCGCCGGATATCAGCCTTCTGATTGACAAATCCAAAAGTATCCGGGAATTTGCTGTTTCCGGATGGGATCAGGTTTTTATCGACCGATACGGTACTTCCATGCTTCAGGCGGCCAGGCATTATGGCTTTGAAATGGATATTGATATACCTGTGAACCGATATAATGACGTCCAGATGGAGTTACTTTTATATGGTGTCCTGAGCAAACAGTTTCAGAAGCGTTTTCCCGATATTGCACCACCGAGGACCGTACCGGAAGGCAGGTTTGAAGGTGTCGTAACAGGTCTTATGCGAAGATATTTGGATAATAATTCTGCAGGTGCCAGACAGAAAATAGAGAAGTTTTTAATTCGCAGGGAATGCCCCGAATGTCATGGGATACGCTTCAGGGCAGAAATACTTGAAGTTAAGGCTGGCGGAGTCAATATAAAGGAACTTCTCTCCATGTCACTGATCAGTGTCGCAAAATGGCTGAAAATGCTTCCTGATTCTGCAGCACCGGAGGGCTGGAATATTGTAAGACAGATTGCTGCTGATTTGGAAAACAGAATCCACCGGATTATTGATGCAGGTGCCGGATATTTAAGTCTTGATCAGCCCGCGTCCTCCCTGTCTGCAGGGGAGTGGCAGCGCATCAAGCTGGCCTCCGTTGTGGGAAGTGGTCTGACTGGAGTGCTGTATGTGCTTGATGAGCCGACCTCTGGTCTTCATTCCAGGGATACAGGTAGAATCATTGAGGTGTTAAAGCGCCTGCGGGATATGGGTAATACGGTTATCGTAATTGAGCATGATGCAGAAGTCATGAAGGCAGCGGATTATATCATTGATTTCGGACCCGGCGCAGGCAAAGACGGTGGAAGGATTGTTGCCTGCGGCAGTGTTCAGGAAATCATAAGCTGCAAGGAATCTATCACAGGAAAATATCTTTTAAACAGCTTTTATCAGCCGAAACGGAATAAGCTTCCTGACAGCAAAGACTATATTGGCATTAGAAATGCAGCTGTTAACAATTTGAAGAACATCAATGTTAATATCCCGCTTGGGCGGCTTGTTACGGTGACTGGGGTCTCAGGAAGCGGTAAATCAAGCCTGATCTTCGGATACCTTGCGGAAGCAGCGGAAGCTTATTTCCATCAAACAAAAAAGAACAGCACTCCGGATATATCAGGTTTGGAAAAGCTTACAGCCGTTGTATCCATAGACCAGCAATCCATTGGACGCTCCAACCGGTCCAATGCGGCGACCTATACCGATCTCTTTACTGACATACGCGATTTATTTGCATCTCTGCCGCAGACAAAAGCAGGCGGACTTACAGCAAAGCATTTCTCCTATAATGTGGCTGGCGGAAGATGTGAGAAATGTCAGGGAAGCGGCAGGCTGTCAATATCCATGCACTTTTTGCCGGACGTGGAGGTGATCTGCCCTGTCTGCCGAGGCAGGAGATACCAAAAGCAAGTTCTGGATATTCGATACAAGGGACATAATATCTCGGATATTCTGGAACTAAGCATTGATGAAGCACTGGCTCTGTTTGCCGATGAGAAAAATATTGCTGCCAGATTGCAGATTCTTCAGGAGGTAGGACTGGGATATCTGGGGCTTGGACAGTCCACTGCAACCTTATCCGGCGGAGAAGCGCAGAGACTGAAGCTGGCTAAGGAGCTACAAGGCAGCGCCGGAGGAAGAGCACTGTATCTGTTCGACGAGCCAACAACAGGACTCCATCCCCATGATGCATGCAGACTGGTTCATGTATTTGACCGTCTGGTGAAACTTGGAAACAGTGTAGTAGTAATAGAACATAATACAGAAATGATACTGGAATCAGACTGGGTAATTGATCTTGGTCCGGAAGGCGGGAATGAAGGCGGTGAAATTATAGCTCAGGGAACACCGGAAGAAATCATGAAAAATCCCTGTTCTTATACCGGTAAAATCCTTTATGGACTCTCCAGCAGGCTTTAAGTATTTACAATAGTACAAAGAAAGGTATAATGAATAACAGAAATGATAAGAAGGGAGGCAGTTCATTGACTACTTACAAAACAACTCAGATAGCAAAGATCATCGGAGTTCATCCCAATACAATAAGGTTTTATGAGGAGATGCAGCTGCTTCCTGTGATACCGAGAACAAAAAGCGGTTATCGTATTTTTGACGACAGACATCTTGAACAGCTTCGTCTGCTTCGCACTGCTTTCCGTGCTGAAATTATCAGTGACAGATTAAGAAAGGAAGTCTATGATATAGTGAAAACGGCGGCTGTGGGTGATGCCAGCGGAGCATACCAAAGCACACAGAGGTACCTTGAGCATCTTCGGGAAGAAAGAAAAAGGGCTGAGGAAGCAATACGCATCACTCTGGATATCATTGAGAATAACGAGAAAACAGATGAAACAGTTGTTTTCAGCGGAAGAGTTGAGGCAGCTGAAATTCTCGGCATCACCATAGACGTTTTACGTGACTGGGAAAGAAATGGTCTGATTCTGGTACCCCGCAGTTCCAACGGACATAGAAAATATGGAGTAAAAGAAATGAACCGGTTGAAAATTATCCGGACTCTTCGTAATGCTCATTATTCCATGATGTCTATTCTGCGTATGCTGAATCGTCTGGATCAGGGAGACCGGAATATCCGTGAGGTTCTTGATACACCTGGTGAAGAGGAAGATATCGTATGCGCGGCAGACAGATATATTACAGCACTTGGACTGGCTGAAAATGATGCATTGAAAATGACAGAAATGCTTGAAATAATGATGAAAAGAACGGAAGACCTTTAGGAAGTAATTAATCCCTCCAGTATACCACCAGTTAAAAAGCTGATGGTATACTTTTTTTATCAAATTCAGGAGGAGAATCAATATGGATTTCAATAAGAAACAAAAATGCTGGACAAAGGCTATGGGATTCCTGATTGGCCAGGGTATTTCACTCTTTGGTTCACAAATCGTCCAAATGGCTATTATCTGGTATGTAACACTGGAGACATCATCTGGAATATGGGTTACGATTCTGACATTGGCAGCATTTCTGCCGCAAATGGTAATATCGTTGTTTGCCGGAGTCTGGGCAGACCGCTACAACAGAAAGCGAATTATAATAACTGCAGATGCAGTTATTGCTGCAACAACCCTGATTCTTGCCTTTTTTATGATGTCCGGAAGCCTTGGTGAAGCTGTCCTGCCGGCAATTATTGTAGTCGCTGCAATCCGATCAGTAGGCAGTGGAATACAAACACCAACAGTAAATGCGTTGATTCCTCAGATAGTACCTGAAGAAGGACTGATGCGAGTGAATGGAATCAACGGGAGCATTCAATCTGCTGTTCAGTTCGTTTCCCCTATAGCGGCCGGAGCAATCATGTCTGCCGGTCCCATTTACAACATCATGTTTATTGATGCAGCTACTGCAGTTATTGGAATTAGTATTTTAGCTTTTATAAAAATACCAAAGCATCAGACAGTTGAAAGAACAGAGCAGACATCAGTATTTGCTGAAATGAAGGAAGGACTTCAGTTTACCTGGAATCATGGATTTCTTAAAAGATTGCTTATAACATATGGTACCTACATTTTTCTATGTGTTCCTTCTGGTTTTCTTACGGCACTTTTGATTCAACGTACCTTTGGAAACAATGTTATATTTCTTACAATTAATGAAACGGCAGGCTTTGCAGGAGCTTTAGCTGGAGGACTGCTGCTTGGTGCAACAGGCGGTTTTAAAAACCGCAGCAAAACATTCTTTCTGGGAATGATGCTTTATGGAGTTGCTTCTCTTGCGGTAGGTTTTACTACTATTTTCTGGATTTTCGCTCTGCTTATGTTCTTTCTTGGAATGACCATACCAGCTGCCCAGACAGCAGTTTTTACTCTGGTACAGGAAAAGACTGATCCTTCTATGCTTGGCAGGGTTTTCAGTCTGGTCAACATGATGTTCACGGGTTTTATGCCACTGGGAATGGCTGTTTTCGGACCGCTTGCTGACGTCATCAGAATTCAGACGATGGTTATTATATGTGCGGTTTTTATTATTATTCTGGGCATGAGTATTGTTTTATCCCGTGATTTTTATAAGGAAGGGGTTACGGCATCTTCCGTGTAGAACAATTATTTATACTTGTAGTGAACTAAAAATTGTAGTAGAATAGTATGAGAACATACATTCGGCTATATGATTCAAGAAAGGATAATATGGAAAAAATTAATATGAAACCAGACTGGGTGTTTAGTCCGCAGCCGATGTACATAATTGGAACAAAAAATGAGAATGATATACCTGATTTCTGCGTTATTACATGGTTAGGATTTTCATTTGATAAAACACCACATTTAATGATGACCATAGGTGGAAGTAAGCTTACCAAGACAAACATACTTCGAGATAAAAAATTTTCTGCTAATATGATTACTGAGGATAATCTTTGGCTTGCCGATTATTTTGGTAATACGCGAGGTGAGGATAAAGTGAAAAATCAGGTATCCTATACTTACAAATGGGGTAAATATGTGGATGTTCCAATAATAGAGGAATGTCCCTGGGCATATGAATGCGAAGTAAAAAAAGTAATTGAACTTGATAATGCCCATCTTTTTTTGGCTGAGATAAAGAATATTCAAATTGATAAAAAATATGAATCAATGGATATGGAAAAAATCGATTTGACTGAATTAAAGCCTGCTATTTATGCACCATATAATTATTTTTCTATTGGGAAGAAATTAGGTGAAATGGGTGATTGGGTAAAATATGGAGGTAATATTAAATGAATATAAAATTTGATCCCAATAACAATGTCATTAAACTCTGTGTAATGGGGATGAGTTTAGAGGAAAGCGGGAATACTGAAGAAGCAAACACGATGTTTCAGAAAGCATGGAATGAAGCAGCAGATGACTATGAGAAGTTTATCGCAGCTTATCATTTCGCCCGTCAGCAAAAGAATATCACAGATAAGCTGAAGTGGCTGGAACTATCTTTACAGTGTGCGCTAAATATAAATGATGATAATGTAAAGAGTGCATACTCAACGTTATATGTAAACATTTCCAAATGTTATGAGGAGCTGCATGACTCTGATCAAGCAAAAAGGAATTATGAATTATCTGAATTATATAAAGGTGTTCCCTCCGATAAAGGGCCTTTTTATCATGGGACTAAGGCAGATTTAAAAGTTGGTGATTTACTGACAGCGGGGGGCATTTCAAATTATAAGCCTGAACTTCAGATGAATCATATTTATTTCACAGCCAATATCAATGGCGCGGGACTTGCAGCGGCATTAGCAAAAGGAGAGGGTACAGAACGCGTTTATATCATAGAACCTACAGGTGAATTTGAAAATGATCCCAATGTTACTGACAAAAAGTTTCCAGGTAACTTAACACGTTCCTACCGCTCAAAAGAACCTTTAAGAATTATTGGTGAGGAAACCGAGTGGAACAAACTGACAACTACGCAATTAAGTAAATGGCGTGAAAATTTAGCAAAAAACAAAGGGAACATTATTAATTGAGCATGTTCCAATAAGGTAAAATGGTCACTTTTCAAGTTTCCCCCATTCATTGATAATTTCTAAAGCAGGAAGAAGAGATTTGCATCTTTCAGTGATCGCATATTCAACATGTGGTGGAATTTGGCATAATTCGTTTCTGGTGATTAAATCATGCTGTTCAAGAGCCTGAAGAGATCGTGTCAGCATAATATTTGTAATTCCAGACAGATGACGTTTCAGCTCATTGTAGCGCATACTGTCATAGCGAGAGAGTTCCCATATGATAGCTAATCGCCATTTTCCACCTAAAATATCTAACGCACGGATTACTGGACATTTTTCATAATAATAGGGTTTCATGCTCTTAGTCTGTTCTTTCATAATTATTCCTTTCATGTATCAGGGCACAAAAAAGTGCGTACTTTAAATTTATATTCCAGTATTGTATCATATTTTTATAAAATAGAAATCAGCCTGGAGGAATTATTATGGATTACGAAGATGTTTTTAAGAAGAGATATTCTGTGCGAAAGTATAAGGATCAGCCGGTTGAGGTAGAAAAACTGAATAAGATCCTGGAAGCCGGAAGGTTAGCTCCTACCGCAGGAAATCACCAGCCCCAAAGAATTTTAGTTGTGAACAGTGAGGAAGGGATTGCAAAAATGCAGGTATGTACACCTTGTCATTTTAACGCAAAGCTATTATTTTTGGTTTGTTATGATAAACAGGCAGAACATCACAATCATTATGGAGATCAACGACCATATGGTGAGGTTGATGCAAGCATTGTACTAACACATATGATGTTAGAAGTATATAATTTAGGGCTTGGCAGTGTTTGGGTGGGATTGTTTAACCCAGAATTGTTAAGAGAAAATTTTTGTATTCCTGATCATTACGAAATACTTGGTATCATGCCTGTTGGATATCCAGCCGATGATGCAAAACCCGGTAAGATGCACTATGAAAAATATCCCATTGAGCACACCGTTTTTTATGATACATACAAATGCTGATATTTCTACATAAAAATTCGATAACCTGACATGCAGTTGTCAGGTTATATTTTATATAATCAAGGTATCGATATGTTTCTTGTAAATATTACAGTAAGCTGAAAATAAGTATATAAAACGGGGTGATCAAATTGGAAATGACGACAGAAGAAAGAGTACATGAATTGTATTGGAAATATGATATTAATTGTGCAAGAACAACATTGACCTGTTTATGTGAATTATTTCATGTTAGTCTGGAGGAACAAACCTTAAACGCTGCAATTGGTTTGCATGGAGCAGGAGGATATAGAGCTCAATGCGGGTTGGTTGAAGGTGCTTTGATGTTTATTGGAATTTATTTCAGTCAGAAAGGAAAATCTGATACTGATATAGCTGCGCTTTGTTACCAATATGCTGATGAATTTACCGAAAAATATAAATCATTAAAATGCTTCGATTTACGTCCAAATGGTTTTAGTGAAAACGATCCACCTCATGCCTGTGAGAAATTAACTGCTGAAACGATTGAATTTTCAAGTGAATTTATTAAGAAATATGACGTAATTTAGATCAAAAGAGCAGACACGGTTAAGCATTTCTTTCTCGTCTGTGGTAAATTGTTTCGTGAGAGGTAATCAATATATCCACGCGGGAATATGTGGTCTGCGGATTTGAATCTGAAAATGATGAACAGATGAAAGTCAGTATGGGTAAGGCCAT
Source organism: Lacrimispora amygdalina (assembly GCF_003432035.1). GTDB lineage: Bacteria > Bacillota > Clostridia > Lachnospirales > Lachnospiraceae > Lacrimispora > Lacrimispora amygdalina. The sequence continues at coordinate 69,410 of NZ_QOHO01000027.1, read as the reverse complement.
GAAATACACCCGGTTTTGGCTGAAAAAACATGGTTTGACTGCTGATGGATTTTTTCCTGAAATGTATTATAAAAGCAAGTCTGGCATCGTTTATACAGAGTTATGGATTCCGTTTAAGAAACGGGAATAACATAAATTTATATACTGGAGGAAAAGTAAATGAGTATGTACCAGGAAGGATTAAAATTAATGGAAGAAAAATTTGGCGGCGGCAAGGACAATGCGATATCACTTGCGACGATTGCACGGGAGCCGGGCGCTGATGGAAAGCCCCGCCCTGTTGTCCGCAGTGTGGATGCCTATTATGAAGACTGCACATTCTATGTTGTTACTCATGCCAAATCAAACAAAATGCAGCAAATTGCTGAAAACCAGGAGGTTTCTGTTGCAGGATGCTTAGAGATGTTTACCGCTAACGGAGTAGCTGAAAACCTTGGCTGGGTGCTTGATCCGAAAAATGCCGTAATAAGAACCAAGCTCCGCACCGCTTTTTCAGAGTGGTATGACATGGCAAATAATGAAAAGGACGAGAATTGCTGCTTTTTAGCAATCCATCTCACAAAAGGAACATTAAACATCAACCATTGGGAAAAATTATACCATATGGATTTTGTAAATAAGACTGATATGAAAAATGGGGGAATTTTTTAAGGAGTAATCAGGATATTATCATTATAAAACTTCCTGTTTGTTTACTTGTTGAGAGTATAGCAAACAGGAGGTTTTTCTATATTGAACCAATGATTGCATTAAGTATGCTATCGGTCATGGAAAAGAAAAGAGTGTTGTGATACAATGAAAAAGCAGGTTTTAATAAAAAATTAATACGAAGGATAAACTCATGGATTATAGAAGAGCTTTAAAAACTGAAAAAAGCAAATTTCAAAAAGAGCTGGAGAAAATGGTATCCAAAAGGATTATCATCATCATACTGATTGGCTGCTTGTTTTTTTCGGTTGCAATTATTGTAATAAATTCCGTGAGTCAGGAAGTGAATAGTGAACGGCATCTGGAGGTAATCAGTACAAATTTTTTGGATGTATATCAGTCCACTGCGAATTTCTTAAAAGATAAAGACAATATTCAGAGTTTCCTATATTGTATTAAAAATGAGAAAAGCCCAAAGGAAATTAATTATTTAGTTAGCAAATATAATGTAGAGGCAAAGGTAGATATTAATTTAATTCTGATCAACCAGGAAAATCAGGTTGTGATGACAAACTTTTCGGCAGAGGATATGAATCTTCACAGGATCGAGTTTAATCGGATTGCAGCTAAGAATGCAAGAGAGAATGGAACGGGTATTTATACCACGGTTTATTTTTTTAAAGCTGATGCACCAGAATATCTTATGATGCTGCCGCTATACGATCAGGAAACCTATTGCGGAACGGTGGCAGCGTATCTGAAAAATACAGATTGGAATAATTGCCTGTCACAGGGGCAGTATGATACGATTATTACGAATGAAAGGAGTGATATTATCTATTGTTCCAACAACAGTCTGATCGGGAAAAACGCTGCAAATAAATACATTGGAAAGGATGGGAGCAAATATGTAACATTAAATGGAAATCGTTATTTCAGAAGAAGCAAAGATCAGGAGAATGAGAACATTTGTATCTATTCTTTTATTTATTCACCTGAAAATTCTGCGTATATGCTAATCGGTGTTATTACGATTCTTGGATTAGGTGCTGTGTGGACCATTATGTTTTTTCATATGCTGGGTGTGATGTCAAAGAAGACTTCGGAATCGGTTGAACTTTTAGTCAAAGAAATCCGTATTATTCGAAAAAAAGATACAAATCATGAGATAATTCTTCGTACTGGCGATGAGTTTGAAGAGATTGCAGAGCAAATTAATAAGATGGTAAAGAGTATTAATGAATTGAATCATAAAAATGTTGAATTAATACAGATAAACGGACAAATGGAGATGCAGAATCTTCAAGAACGTATGAACCCTCATTTTATATATAACACGCTGGATAATATTAAATATCTTATTGTATCAGACCCAATCAAAGCAGAGAACATGATTGAACGCTTTACCCATATTCTGAGATACAGTATCAACAATACGAAAAAGAGGGTACTTCTTCAGGAGGATATGGTTTATATCGAGGATTATCTGTTTATCCAGAAGATTCGTTTTGGAAACCGGTTCGATTATACAATAGAGATTGATAAAGTGTGTGAACAGTTCTTCATCCCCAAGCTATTGCTGCAGCCACTGTTAGAAAATTCGATTAAATATGGTTTTCAGAAGAAAACAGATATACATATTAAGATAGGCGGCTATATGCAGAAGGAATATCTGTATCTTATGGTAGAAGACGATGGAGCCGGACAGCCAAAAGCGACTGTTGAGATGTTAAAAAGCATCACAAACAGAGAAAAAATGGAAACAAAACATAATGGCTTACAGAATATAAACCGAAGAATTTCACTGGAATATGGAAAAGAAAGCGGAATGACAATTGAGAGCCAGGAAAATGAATTTTTCCGGGTAGTATTAAAATTGTGGATGGGAGATAATGGTGTATAGTGTGTTGTTAGTGGAAGATGAGGACATTATCAGAAAAGGGATACGTGCTTCTGTTCCATGGGAGAGCTGTGAAAGCTACGTTGTTGGAGAAGCTTCCAATGGAATAGAAGGAAAAAAGCTGATCGAAGAGTTAAAACCGGATATTGTAATCACAGATATTAATATGCCGGTCATGGATGGCCTGCAGATGATTGCCAATACAAAGACTGTATTTGATTATGTCGCAATTATTCTTACCGGATATTCGGATTTTGAATATGCCATGGAGGCGATTCGGAATGGTGTATCTACTTACGTCTTAAAGCCTTTAAATATGGAGGAAATGAAGGAAGCCTTAGAACAGGCAGTTTTAGAATCCAAGAATATTCACTATTTACGGGAACGCAATGAAAAAACAAAAGAACTGGAGAATATTACTCTGATAGAAGAAAAGACAAGTCTGGATCCGGTCATACAGCAGATCTTACAATACATAGAAGAACATTATCAGGAAAAAATTGTATTATCTGACTTAGAAGAAGTACTGCATTACTCAGATCGATACATTAACCAGAAATTTCGTAAGGCCTTAGGAACAACAGTAATCGAATATCTGAACCGGTTCCGGATACAGAAAGCATTGGCAATGTTAAAAAACAAGAATACTGTCATATCAGAGGTGGGGTTCTTATGTGGAATTGGTGACTACAAATATTTTAACCACGTATTCAAAAAATATATCGGGTGCTCTGCCAAAGAATATCAGAATAGAGTGTTATAAAATACCGGACAAAATTGTTCGGTATTTTTTCCATTTGTTCGGGATAAAGAGTGTGAAACAGATTGAAGATCTTATATGATAAAGCTATCTAAAAAACAATATTTTATGGGAGGAACAAAATAATGAAAAAAGGTATTGGGTTACTAATGGGGTTGATTACGGCAGTCTCTCTTGCAGGCTGCGCAAGTACAGCGGCTGAATCAACAACTGCCGCACAAACTGAAACAACAAAAGCGGCAGAAGAAACAACAGCAGCAAAAGCGGCACCGGGGGGCGGAAATCTGGTTATTTATTCACCTAACTCCGAAGGACTTATGAACGCCACCATTCCTCTGTTTGAAGAAAAATATGGAGTCAATGTGGAAGTAATCCAGGCAGGCACCGGTGAATTGGTAAAGAGAATTCAGTCAGAGATGAATGATCCATACGCAGATGTCCTTTTTGGAGGTTCCTGGTCACTGGCATATGACAATAAGAGCCTTTGGGAACCATATGTATCAGTGAATAATGACAATGTGATTGATGCTTACAAAAATACCTGCGGTTTTATTGCGGGTAACGTATTAGACGGCAGCGTATTAATTGTGAATACAGACCTGATTGGAGATATTGAAATTAATGGCTACAAAGACCTGTTAAATCCCGAGTTAAAAGGGAAGATTGCTACTGCAGATCCGGCCAATTCCTCCTCTGCTTTTGCACAGCTTACCAATATGCTGCTGGCAATGGGAGGTTATGAGGATGCTGCAGCGTGGAAATACGTAGAAGACCTGTTTACCAATGTTGATGGTAAAATCTGTGAAAGCTCCTCCGCGGTTTACAAAGGAGTTGCAGATGGTGAATATGTAGTGGGGCTTTCCTATGAAGATCCGTGTGCGCAGCTTGTAAGAGACGGCGCACCCGTTAAAATTGTATATCCAAAAGAAGGAACCGTATATCTGCCGGCATCAGCAACGATCATCAAGGGCGCAAAAAATATGGATAATGCAAAATTATTTATCGATTTTATATTAAGTGATGAAGTACAGAATATATGGGGAAGTACGTTAACAAACAGGCCGGTTATCAAGGATGCAAAGACAAGCGACTTCATGAAACCTATTTCTGATATAAAAGTAATTGAAGAGGATATTCCATATGTAAGTGAGAACAAACAGAAAATTGTTGACAGATACACAGAAATTTTCACTGATTTACAGAGCAAATAAAACTTAAAAATATAAAGCATTAACGTCTAAAGCATGGAACAAAACCCATGCTTTAGACAATCAAGGGATCAGTTTACAGTTTCTGGAAAGGGTAAGGTTGGGTAAATGAGCAAAATTTCAATTAAAAATGCTGTGAAAAAATATGGAGAAAATACTGTCATTCCACAACTGAATGCTGAGATAAAAGATGGGGAACTATTTACGCTCCTGGGTCCTTCCGGTTGCGGAAAGACAACATTACTCAGAATGATTGCAGGATTTAATTCCATTGAGGGGGGAGATATTCTGTTTAATGACACCCGTATCAATGATATGGATCCAAGTAAAAGAAATATTGGTATGGTGTTTCAAAATTATGCCATTTTCCCCAATCTTTCAGTACGGGATAATGTAGCCTTCGGATTAAAAAACCGAAAAGTAGAAAAAGAGACTTTAAAGGCAGAAACAGATAAGTATCTAAACCTGATGCAGATTATGCAATATGCAAACCGCATGCCAAATCAATTATCCGGCGGGCAGCAGCAGCGTATCGCTCTTGCAAGAGCGCTTGTAATATCCCCAGACGTATTACTGATGGATGAGCCTTTATCGAATCTGGATGCAAAACTACGTCTGGAGATGCGGAGTGTCATTCGTCATACACAGAAAAATGTTGGTATTACTACTGTATATGTAACCCATGATCAGGAGGAAGCAATGGCGATCAGCGATACAATTGCTGTTATGAAAGACGGGGAGATTCAGCACATAGGAACTCCAAGGGACATTTATCAAAGACCATGTAACGTTTTCGTGGCAACCTTTATCGGAAGAACCAATATCATGGAGGCAAAGGCAGATGCTGGCAAGATTGTATTTAAGGATGGGTATCAAGTAGAACTTCCTGTGTTAAAGAATGCAGGAAATCAGGAGGTTTTGTGCTCCATCCGTCCGGAAGAATTTGTTATCTGTAAAGATTATGAGACAGGAATCAGGGGAACTGTTAAGGAATTTACCTATTTAGGATTGAATACACATTACAGCATTGAGCTGGAAGGTGGGAACATCGTAGAGATCGTAGAGGAATCTTCCATAAAAGAAGAACTGCAGCCTGGCCAGAAAGTGATGCTGCAGGTAAAGAAAGAAAAAATTAATGTATTCAATAAAAAAGGTGATACGAATCTGGTAAGGAGCGGGTTTTATGAAGAATAATAACAAATTCCGTTTGGATGTATGGGGATTCATTACGCTTGCTGCAATTGCATTGTATCTGCTGTTTCTGATTTACCCTATGGCTTATTTGATAAAACAGTCTGTGATAGACAGTGAGACCGGGGCCATCACAATGGCTAATTTTGCAAAGTTCGTATCAAAGAGTTATTATTTTGATACCCTGTTTAACAGCTTTAAGGTATCCATTGCTGCGACGTTATTATCATTGGCGATTGGAACACCGTTAGCATATCTGTTCTCTGTATTTAAGATAAAAGGGAAATCCATTTTAAATATTCTGATTATTGTGGCATCCATGTCCGCACCATTTATAGGCGCGTATTCCTGGATTCTGTTACTGGGAAGAAGCGGGGTTGTTACAAAATTTTTTAAAAATATAGGGATCACCATTCCGCCTGTCTATGGGTTTACAGGAATTGTTCTGGTTATGACATTGCAGTTATTTCCTCTTGTGTTTTTATATGCGAAAGGAGCTTTGAAAAACATAGATAATTCTCTGATCGAAGCAGCAGAGAATTTAGGGTGCTCAGGCTTTCGGTGTTTTTTCAAAGTTGTAGTACCGTTAATTACGCCTACGTTATTGGCAGCAGGACTTTTGGTATTTATGAGATCCTTCGCTGACTTTGGTACACCGATGCTGATTGGAGAAGGTTATCGTACATTCCCGGTAGTTCTATACACAGAGTTCATTAATGAGGTCAGTGGAAACGATGGTTTTGCAGCCGCAATTGCGGTGATTGCTATTGCAGTTACGACAGTCGTATTTCTGTCACAGAAGTATGTATCGAACAAGAAGTCATTTTCACTAAATGCTCTGCACCCAATGGAAGAAAAAACAGCACATAAGCATATTTCGTGGATAGTTCATTTGTTTTCTTATCTGATTGTGGGAATTGCAGTTTTACCCCAATGCTATGTGATTTACACATCCTTTAAAAAAACGGAGGGAAAGATATTTACGTCTGGATATTCTTTGGAAAGCTATATAACGGCATTTGGCAAACTGGGTAAGAGTATTCAAAATACGATTATTATTCCAGTACTTGCATTAATTGTGATTGTAATTCTGGCAGTTGTGATTGCATATCTGGTAGTGCGCAGAAGAAATATACTGACAAACGCAGTTGACATTTTATCCATGATCCCATACATAGTACCAGGTACTGTTCTCGGTATTGCATTATTAAATGGATTTAATAAAAAGCCTTTGTTAATCAGCGGGACCATGTTAATTATGGTAATCGCTTTGATTATACGAAGACTTCCTTATACGATTCGTTCTTCCGTAGCGATTCTTCAGCAGATACCCATAAGCATTGAAGAGGCAGCAATTTCACTTGGTGCTTCTAAAATGAAGGCATTTTTTCGCATCACAGTTCCGATGATGTCTGCAGGAATTCTATCGGGAGCAATTCTTAGCTGGGTAACTATGATTAGTGAATTGTCTACTGCAATTATTCTGTATACCGGGAAGACAAAGACATTGACCGTTGCAGTATATACAGAAGTGGTCAGAGGAAATTATGGAACGGCCGCCGCGTTGTCTGCGATACTTACAGCCTTGACCGTTGTATCCTTACTCGTATTTAATAGATTTAATAAAGGAAAGGACTTAAGTTTGTAGATGAGAATAATAATAGGAATGTATGGATATGACTAAATATATAAACAAATACTCTTCAAAATTTTTGCCCCTCCAAATTTGTAAAGTTTGGAGGGGTGATTTATTTAATTTAGAAACAAACCATGAGTTGCAGAGATATCTTTGGATAATAATTATTTGATTGAATCATTTTACAATATATCATAAAATAAAGTATAGTATAAAAGGCGCGTTATTTACTTTAGTACACAATATTATTTTACATAGAGAGGGAAAAGAAAAATGGTTTTTCTCAAGAAATTTTTTAATGGAAAGGATAATACAAAGAGCCAGGAGGAAACGGTTGATGATATTATTCTTCAAATTTTAAAGGAAGAAGTGATGTTAAAAAACATTCAGTCTGAAATCATAAACAATGAACTGGTAATAAATGAATGCAAGATGACTATAAAAGCAGGAGTAAGCAATAAAACTCAACATCAAAATGCAATAGTACTCCAGCTTGATTTTATCATTAAGCATGAAAATTTTGATACTGAAATTTTGGAATCTGTAGCAGGAATCGGAAGGAAAAATGACATTTATCATGCAATAAGAAATGGTACTGCCAGTTTTGTTTCTAACGTTTTAGAGGTAATAGCTGATGGGTTTTGTGATACACATAATCCGGAACTTGATTTTGAGACGTTATTAGGAGATCGCCAGCAGATATGGCATCCTAAAATAGGGGGATTGCATGCACAGGGATATTACGGCATAAATACTATTGATAACAGCAGAATATTCAATATATTGAAAGATGAAATCGTACCGAGATTAGGAACAAAACGTTTTTACTGGATTAAGGTATATGTATCCCGCCAGGCAGATGGGGAAATCATTACACAATGTACTTTTAACAATGAACCATTTTTAAAAGCGCAGCAAAAAATGGAAGAGTATGCCCAAAGCTGGAATACAGGGAACCAATTTAAAGGAGAAAAGCAATTTATACTTATTAGACAATGCGATAAAACTTGGAGACAGGGAAAATATAATTATGAAAATCTGAAAAAGTATGTTTTTGGAACGATAGAATTATTTGAGAATTGTTCAACTGAGGCAGATTGGGAAGGACTTTTTGAAAGTATAGCTGACTTGACGGGGGATATAGACTTAGCCATTGAACTATATTCTTTTATTCCTGAATTGTATTGTAAATTTACCTTGCCTGAAATTCAATATTCCGATGAAGTCGTATTAATTAAGCCTGACGGGTCTAAGACTAATGTATATTTATCACAGTTAAGCAGATTAACTCTCATCAAAAGATTAATAAGAGAAAAATTGAATACAGGTTTTGATAAAGACAAATATAACCATATTTTATTTCAGAGTGCGACGTTCAAAGCAATTAATAACGCTCTCAATCAGGGAGGTGAACTGGAAAACCTTGCAACCCTGCCGTTAGCTATTAATGTTACAGAAGATTATAACCCATTAAATTAATCTAAAGGTGATTTTATAATGTATAAGAAAAGTGCTGTTTTTAGCTTTATTTTTATTTGCTGTGTTATAATTTCAGGCTGTCAGAAGATGGATTTTACAGAAGTTACAACTAATACAAATGAATATGCTTCTTCCAATAATAATGTAGAAACAAAGAATCAGGATTCTATATGGTTATTTATAGAGATGGCGAACAACTATCCGCTTCCTATATCACACAAAATGACGATGATGGCGAAATAAAATTGCAAGGAACAATACAATTAGATAATGCTTCATTTATTTTGCAAAATGAAAATAATAATATAATTTTTAGAGGCACAATTAAACCTGATACCAAGGAAGGTGATTTATTAGATGGAACCTTTACAAATGTTGAGAAATCCCATTTTTCCCTTGTGCATACGCATGCAATAGGCAATACATATGAAAAACGCTACTCCATACCTGGCACTAATACAGAGGATATAGAAGAATTTGCAAAAAAAATCAAAGAATATATTATTGAAAATAATAAACAAGGCTTTGCAGAACTTATTGATTACCCCATTAATATAAAAACAAATGATAAAAAAATTGCCATTAATAGTGCAGAGGAATTCGAAAAAAAATATGATGATATAATAAACTCTGATTTTAAACTTGCACTTTCAAAAGCATATACAAAATATTTAAATAGCAACCCTACAGGAATTATGCTTGCAAATGGAAAGATATGGATAAACTATATGAACGATAAAGAAGGTTTAAGAATTTTTGCAATTAATAACTAATGTCTTAATTTGAAGGGGAACCATGAAATATTTTGCTGATTATCACGTACATTCATATTATAGCGACGATTCAGACTGTATGATGGAAAATATAATAAAGCGCGGGATTAGCCTTGGTTTAAATGAGATTGCATTTACAGATCATGTGGATTATGGGGTTAAAACAGACTTAAATTGCGATTATAAAGCGTATTTTACAGAAATTGAAAAAATGAAAGAAAAGTATGGTAAAGATATTATCATAAAAGCAGGTATAGAATTTGGAGTACAAAAGCATACACTACTGCAGTTTGAGAGAGACTATGATACTTATCAATTTGATTTTATTATTTTAAGTAATCACCAGATCGACAATAAAGAATTCTGGAATTATGAATATCAGGAAGGAAAACCGCAGGAAGAATATCAGAAAAACTACTATCAGGCTATCCTGGATGTGGTGAAAAATTATAAAAAGTATTCAGTCCTTGGTCATTTGGATATGATTAAACGCTATGACAAATATGGTGATTTTCCAGATGAAAAAATAATGGAATATGTGGAACTGATTTTAAGACAGGTAATAGCTGATGGTAAAGGCATAGAATTAAATACTTCAAGTTTTAAGTACGGGTTAAAAGACTTAATGCCTTCTAAAAAAATATTAAATAAGTACTTTGAATTAGGTGGAACTATTCTTACAATAGGGTCAGATACACATGAGACGGAACATCTTGGTGATCATATTGAAGAAGTCAAAGATGTCTTAAAGGAAATTGGATTTAAACAATTCTGTACCTTTGAAAAAATGCAGCCAATTTTTCATCAATTGTAGAAGGAGAAGAAATTATGAACCAGAGAGAACGAATGTTAGCAGGATTACCATATAAAGCATGGCTGGATGGATTAGAGGAAGAAAGATTTGCGTGTAAACAGAAAATTTATGATTTTAATCAACTTTCACCGAAATTGAATGAATCAGTACCTGAAATGTTAAAAAAGATTATAGGTAAGACTGGAGAAAACATTTGGATTGAAGCGCCATTTCATTGTGATTATGGATGGAATATAGAAGTAGGGGAGAATTTCTTCGCGAATTATAATCTGACCATTCTGGATGTGGCCAAAGTTACAATAGGAAAAAATGCCCAGATTGCTCCTAATGTATCAATTTATACAGCAGGACACCCAATACATCCGGATACGAGGAATACAGGTTATGAGTATGGTATTCCAATTACTATTGGAGATAATGTCTGGATCGGAGGTAATGCTGTAATTCTTCCTGGTGTTACAATAGGGAATAATGTTGTTATCGGTGCAGGGAGCGTTGTGTCTAAGGATATACCAGATAATAAAATTGCAATGGGCAACCCATGTAAAATAGTGAGAGAAATTACAGAAGAAGACAGAATATATTATTTCAAAAAGAATGAATTTGATGTACCGATAGAATAGTTTCTGTAGATATTAACTATGGAAGAATTAAAATTCGAAACCTGTAGACATTTACACTTGTAGAAATTGAAAAGCTGTAGTACAATAGAGAAAGAACATACATTCGATTAGGACGAAAGAGTTAATATGAGTTAACATTCGTATAATGACATTCTAAAATATGATTGGAGTGAGATATGGAATTTAAACAAGTTATTGATAAAAGAAGAACTATTAGAGAATTTTCAAATGAAATAGTCCCTAATGAAATAATAGTTCAATCTCTTGAAGCTGGACTTAAGGCACCGAGTTATAATCATTTAAAACAATGGGATTTTATTATGGTAAGGGACTCCAAGATAAGATTAGCCTTAACTCAGACAGAAGAAATGATCGAAGAACTGTCTTCAGATTTATTACAGGCATTTGAAAACCATGATAGTTTAGCTAAAGCAATGTATCTGGATGCTATTCCAAAACAGAAGCGAATGATCTTAACTGCACCGGAACTATTGGTAGTAGTTTATAAGCCAAAGACACTTGTAAAAGACAGTAATAGAATCTATGACTTGAATTGTCTGGCGTCGGTATGGTGCTGTATTGAAAATATATTATTAAGCCTGGCTGAGCATGATGTTTTAGGTGTTACATTCATTCCTAAGAATACTGATAAAGTAAAAGACATACTGGCTGTACCAGATGAATTAGAAGTGGCGGCAATAATTCCCTTTGGTTATAAAGCTGAAGATAGTAAAATTATAGAGCAAAAAGAAATAGATTTAAAAACAAGAATACATATTAATGTCTGGTAAGGCACGTAAATTTATAATTAGAGCATATGTAGAAAATTATGTTATATGGGAATGATTTATTATGTGTTCGATTGGGGTATATTTAAACATTGCAAAAGGGGAAATACTTCCAGGACAAACTCATATGGAATCAACCCTTTTCCTCCAGGTCATGGAGGATGCAAAGGTTGTCACAGATGGTAACGGTTTCATAAGCCCCCCCAATGTCAATTTTTCAAAAAATCCCTTTAATAAAATATAGAAGTCTCTTTTTACTTCAATCTGGATTATTGCAATTTCAGGATACTTTCTGGGAAGTTCAGTTATGTTATTAAAATAAAAAAATATTTCTTTTGATGCTCAACATTCGCTTTTAATAGATCATTGAATTCTTCAAAAGTCATCTCCTCAGTACATTTTCTGCATTGTCTCTGCATTGCTGTTGCACGATTGCATAAATAATATCCTCTTTTTTCTTAAAATGTTATGTGAGGTTCCCTGGGCTAATGTTTAGCGCTCCTGATATATCTCTCATTTTAACTGATTCGAAGCCATATATGTTAAATAGATCCAATGCTTTATTAAGAATCTTTTCTTTTATATCTTCGCTCATTGAGATAATCCTTTCTTACTTTTTGATTAGTATAATTGTACTAAAATTACCTGGGTTTGTATATAGATAAGTAAAATAATTGTTGACAGAAAAAAGAAATAAATACCTTCTTCTGTTATGAAAGAGCCAGATATTGCTAATTCAGTTATTTACAAAGTTGAAGATGTTGTTTATGTGTTCGACACAGGTGCTACAACTTTTTTTGGAAGGAAATTAATTAAGGCAATTGAAAGGTTCAGGCCTTTTCGAAAGTTAGTCCTTTTTAATAGTCAAATGGATTCCAAACCGAAGGTAAGTACAGGAAAATAATATTTTGTAGATTAATTAACTTAATTTCTGCCGTTCTGGCCTTTTCTTTATCTATAAATATTGTTTTGATAAACATTTATCTGGGAAATGGGGTATATTAAAGTTTAAGATAAAATGAAGGGAGAATTTATCCATGAACAAATTTATTTTCACTGATTATTTTCATGATCCTCAGGGAAAAATCGCTAAACGGATGCTTTTCAAAAGCGATAATGTAATTGCGTTTATTCTAAACATCGCAAAAGGGGAAATACTGCCAGGACATACACATCTGGAATCAACTCTTTTACTGCAGGTTATGGAGGGGGACGCCAAGGTTGTCACGAATGGCAATGAAACTCCGCTGCAGGCGGGGGAGCTGATGCAGGTTGACGGACAGGAAAGCTTGCAGGTTATAAACATCGGCGAAAACGTCTTGCGCCTTTACGTTACAATTTCCCCAATGGGTTCAGAGGCATTTGCAGCAGATGCAAATGTATAACCTATCTTATCTAAAACCCTCAGTACGCTGGGGGTTTTATTATAAGTGGTGCATGGATTTTATTTATGATACGACTAAATTGTGCACAGAATATCGGATATATAAATGTATCCTATGATATTATGGTTGATGAAAGGAGGTTGTTTTATGGATTCAATAAGCAGTATGAATGAAGCATTATTATACATTGAAAATCACTTGACGGAAGATATCGATTATGGTGAGACAGCAAAAATCGCTAATTGCTCCGAATATCATTTTAAACGAATGTTTTCTTTCTTATCAGGCATCAGTTTATCTGAATATGTTCGAAGAAGAAGATTAACATTAGCAGCACTTGATTTGAGGGATAAAAATTTCAGAATAATTGATGTTGCTGTGAAATACGGTTATAACTCAGCTGATTCATTCGCCCGTGCTTTTCAAAGCATGCATGGTATTCTGCCCTCTGAGGCAAGAGGTGAACAGACAAAACGAAAGGCTTATCCAAGAATGACTTTTCAATTATCAATTAATGGAGGATGCGAAATGAATTATAGAATTGTGGAAAAAGAATCGTTTAAAATAGTAGGATTTAAGAAAAGAGTACCAATTATTTTTAATGGTATAAATCCGGAGATTGCAAAAATGTATGAACTTCTGACTCCTGCAATTATAGAACGATTGAAAGCGCTGTCAAATATTGAACCTACAGGTATTGTCAGTGCTTCAACAAACTTTTCCGAAGAAAGAATGGAAGAAAATGGAGAACTGGATCATTATATCGGTGTAGCAACCGCAAGCAGAGAAACAACCGGATTTGACGAGTTAGACATTATTGCTGGTACCTGGGCCGTTTTTGACTCGGTAGGACCATTTCCTGAAACGCTTCAAAACGTGTGGGGAAGGATTTACTCAGAATGGTTTCCTGCGTCGGGATATGAGGCAGTAGAGGGACCTGAAATTCTTTGGAATGAAAGTAAGGATACTGAGAATCCGAAATACAGAAGTGAGATCTGGATTCCGGTAAAGTAATCCAGAGGCATTGAGAAAGAAAAATCTCGATGCCTCTGCTTTTATATGGTACATGTTTTTTCCTCCTAATGTAAAGCTTCATTTAATTTTGTACACACCAAATCAAGAGCATCCCGGGCTTCCTCAACCGTTCTTTGCATATTGAAAAAGCCGTGAATAATTCCGTCATATCTCTTAAGGCATACGTCAGCACCAGCTTCTGATAAGTTCTTTGCATAGTGTTCGCCTTCATCTCTTAGCGGATCATATTCACATGTAATAATGCATGCATCTGGTAGATCTTTGAAACTTTCTGCTAGTAACGGTGAAGCCAGGGGATTCTTAGCTTCGCTTAAATCATTTAAATATTTAGGAACATACCATCCTTCAATTGCATGTGTTTCCAGTCTGTATCCCTTTGCGTTTTCAACTCTGGATAAAGGCTTTGTTATTCCAAGCAAATCAAACATTGTATTAATCAATACGTGATAAGTAATTGAAAATTCTTTTCTTTCTCTTGCCATCTGAGTAACCGCTGCCGTAAGTGTTCCGCCGACACTGTCACCACCAACCGCAATTTTATCCGGCTGTATATTTAATTCTGCTGCATTGTCATATACCCATTTTATAACGGAATAACATTCTTCCCCTGGATCAGGAAATTTGTGTTCTGGAGACAGACCGTAATCGATGGATACTACAGTGCAGTTCACTTTGTTTGTTATTTTGCGGCATATAGAATCGTAAACTTCCATGCTTCCAAAAATAAATCCTCCTCCGTGTATCCAAATAAATGCAGGGTGAATACCCTTGGTTTTGGGGTTATAAATTCTGATTGGAGTATCTCTTTTTGCAGTTTTAATGGTACGATTGATCACAGTTCCTACATCAATTACATCTCCTTTAAAATCATCCCAGCTTTTTTCATAATACTCTCTAAACTGTTCAATACTAAGGGAATACATACTGTCAAAATCTGTTTCTAGTAATTTGTTAAATATTGGATTTAACGGCATAATAAAAACCTTCTTTCTTAAATAATAATTTTATATTAGTTAACTAATGACGAGATTATAACAAAACTAGTTGAATAAATCAACTAAAATAAACTATTTTTATTTTAAAAGAAACTATCTTTTTATAAAAATTCTATTTAGAGATTAATCTTTACATTATAATATATATTATACTAACATGCGAAATGACAAAAAAACACTGTAGTAATAAGTTGACAATATATAGTAAAATATATATAATATAGTTGAATATTTCAAAAGTTATAACTGAACATAAGACATTGCCGTGTAAATAAGAATAAGAAAGGAAAACTATAATTCAATCAACTTAAAAAGGAATTATTGGATTATACGAGACAAAAATGAATATAAAACATGATACAAGATATTTTGGGATTCTAAACAGACAACTTCAAACTTATATTAATCTTGCTTTTAAAGAATTAGATTTGGATTACTGGGAATGTATATTTATGGTAAATTTGTATGATAACGAGGGAATTAATCAGGAGAAGCTTTCTTCCATTCTTCTGATAGATAAATCAATAACTACAAAAACTATAAATTCGCTGGTAAATAAAGGATTAATAATAAGAAAAGTTTGTGAAAAAGACAAAAGAGCTAAAAACCTTTATATATCAGATAAAGGAAAGGAATATAAAGAGCAGATTATTTATTTAATAGAAAAATGGATCGATTATATTTCGGATGGAATAGATAAAGAAACCCAGGAATTCGTACTTAATAAGCTTCGTATTATGGCAGAAAAAGCCAGAGATGCAGATTTCGACTGGATTCTGCAGATGAAAGCGGACTGCAGGCACCAGGATCCCTCCAATAATAAACCTATTCTATTATAATTTATTTCACTATCATGGTCGATTGGACTTTTAGGGGGTATATATGAATACTGATTTTATAAACTTAACAACAGAAAACCTTGCAGGTGAACATTTATGCTGCATTATCCGAAGTAAAAAAATGCATCCCGGGGTTGAAGCAAAGCGGCAATGGCTCTCGGACCGGTTAAAGGAAGGGCATGTCTTTAGAAAGTTAAATGAGAAGGCGACAGTCTTTATTGAATATGCCCCTCTTGAAACCGCCTGGGTTCCCATAATCGGAGATAACTATTATTATGTGTATTGCCTGTGGGTGTCTGGCAGCTGCAAAGGGAAGGGGTATGGGAGAATGCTGATGGAGTATTGTCTTGCAGATGCCAAAGAAAATGGTAAGTCGGGTATTTGTATGCTTGGAGCAAATAAGCAGAAAGCCTGGCTTTCTGATCAGACCTTCGCGAAAAAGTTCGGTTTTGAAGTTGTTGATACTACCGAACAGGGATATGAATTACTTGCCCTTTCATTTGATGGAACAACTCCCAGGTTTGCTCAAAACGTTAAAAACCATGGAATCGAAAAAGAAGAGCTTACAATTTATTATGATATGCAATGCCCCTATATCTTTCAAAAACTAGAGACGGTAAAGCGGTATTGCGAAATAAATGAAGTTCCGGTATCTGTCATTCAGGTGGATACGTTGCAAAAAGCGAAAGAACTGCCCTGTGTGTTCAATAACTGGGGTGTGTTTTATAAAGGTAAATTTCAGACCGTGAATTTATTAGATGCCGCCAGCTTAGAACGAATATTGAAAAAAGAGTAATTATGAGAATGAAAGGCAAAAACCGATAAAAGATGGTTTTTGCCTTATTATATATGTGGACATACAGATCTGTTAATGTGGACAAAATTAGATAAAAATAGTCGAGAAAAAATTTAAGTAAATGTTATAATTATATGAGGAGGTGACAGTATGCCAAAGGAACAGTCTCTTCAAAAAGCCATGGATTATATTGAAAAAAATTTAATCAATGATATCAGCTACTATGATATTGTACGGGAAGCCGGCCTTTCAGTACCGCATTTTTACCGGCTGTTCAAGAGATTGACGGGGGACACCGTAGGTGCCTACATAGTAAGGCGCAGGTTATCAATGGCTGCAAATGATTTGGCGGATCGAAATAAATCTATTGTAAGTATAGCATTTGAATATGGTTTTGAATCACATGATGTATTTACCAGAGCATTTACCAGAGTATATGGAATGTCTCCAAGCAAGTACCGTAAAAGTGCTGCATCAGCACCCTTAAAAAGACTGACAGCAATAAGTGATCCATCTGTGAATGATGAACATCAAATGAAGTTCAGCTTGTTGCATACGGAAGGCTTTGCTGTTGCCGGACTGGAGTGCAGGGCCGTGAAGTGGGATAGTGACGGAGCCGTAGGTAAAATGTGGAGTGATTTTTTAACTCACCTGGAAAAAATAGAACTGAAACAAGATGCAGTAACCATGTATGGTATTTGTGAACAAGAAACCTGCAAGAATGGAGATTTTACATATATGGCTGCAATCGGCATCGATTCTGGAACTGATGTACCGCCTGGTATGACAAAGAAATTCATACAACCCCAGAACTTTTTTCAGGCAAGTGTTCCTGATCGTATCAGCACGCCGGATGCTTATGCTGGTGCAATTGGTTACGCGAGAAGTCTGGGGTATACTTTAAAAGACAACGATATTATTGAGGCTTATGATGGAATCTTTCATAATCCGGATGTGAACAGGTTCCGGTTATTGATTCCAATTATGTGATAAAAATAAGAATAGGAGTGTGTTGACATGGCAAAGATATTTAAAAATGTTGACTGTATTGAGCTTTATGTTTCTGATTTAAATGAAGGAATACAATATTATTGTGACGGTATGGGTTTAAAACTTCTCTGGCGCAATGAGGATATGGTTGGACTGGGAATGGAGAACGATATTACCGAGATAGTTTTACAACGCCAAAGAAAACAGGTTCTTGTTGATATAAAGGTGGAGTCTGTGGATGAATCCATAGAAATAATTAAAGAAGCAGGCGGAACAGTAGAATATGGTCCGTTTGATGTTCCTATCGGACGCTGTGCGGTGATCCTTGACAAATGGGATAACAAATATGTGATATTGGATATGACAAAGGGCAGATATGTCACAGACGAAGATGGTAACGTAACCGGTATAAGGAAAGAATAATGGCGGATCAGTGTACTGCTGAATATGGGGTGAAAAATATTGATGAATCAAATATTATGGAATGCGTAAGGCAGGGATATCGATTTAATTATTTCACAAGATGATTATCATGCACTTTCTGAAAAGTATCCGGATAACAAAAAAGAGCTGTATGGTGATTTGGGCTTTATTATAAATACATTTGAGATCTGGAGGAGCATTGCACTTATTGACTATGATTTTTTTCTTAAGGATGCTGTTGAGGAAGGAACTGTTTTAGTTGTATCCATAGACAGGCTTCTATGGATGAGAGTCAGTGCCATGGAGGTTGAGAAGTACAAAAAGGATTTGGACTTAATGAAAGAATATTATTATAGAAATTATAGAAATCAATGTTACCTGAGGAATATAGTGTAATGAATCATCGAGTTAATTTTGAAGAAAGGGGGGCTGTATGCTTCTCTTTTTTTACTTATTGCTCAAATCTCTAAAAATGGATAAAATTTATGGTATTTTGATACAGAAAAAAATTTTACAAGAATTTTACGTATAATTCACATAGATAATGCTTTAACTTTTCTTAATTCATGTATAATTAATAATCGGTGTAAAAAAGTTGTAAAATCAAAGTATAGTAAAGGATAAGTGTTTCTTATTAGATTATAATAAGGAGCCAAATAGTGAGGGTGACGAATGGATGATCTTATGTTAAAGTCTGGGCACAGAGCCAAGATAAAGACAGATGCAGTAAACCTTTTTTATGGCAGCTTCCAGGCTCTTAAAAATGTTACAATGGATATTGAAGAATGCGCTATAACAGCAATCATTGGTCCTTCAGGCTGTGGGAAATCTTCACTTCTGCGTCTGTTTAACCGTATGAATGACCCGATACCGGGAGTCAGGGTAGAAGGTAAAATTTTACTTGATGATACTTCGATCTATGATAAAAGTATGGATGTTGTTGCGCTGAAAAAAAGAGTGGGTATGGTTTTCCAGAAGCCGAATCCATTTCCCATGTCTGTATATGATAATATGGCTTTTGGCCCCAGACATCATGGAGTAAAGCAAAAATCCAGTCTTGATGAGATTGTGGAGAAGTACTTAAGTCAGGTGGCTTTATGGGACGAAATAAAGGACAAACTGAAGGGACCTGCTTTTGACCTTTCCCCAGGACAGCAGCAGCGGCTTTGCATTGCCCGCGCACTGGCTGTAGAGCCAGAAGTTCTGTTAATGGATGAGTCCTGCAGTGCGCTGGATCCGGAATCCACCATGCAGGTCGAAGGATTAATGGAAGAGCTTGCTCAGAAATATACCATTATCATTGTAACTCATAGCATGGAACAGGCGGCGAGAGTGTCTCATATGACTGCATTTATGATGATGGATGAGGACAGAGCAGGGACATTGGTGGAATACGCTCCAACAGAACAGATTTTTGCCAATCCCAGGGATAAACGAACCGAAGACTATATTACAGGCCGGTTCGGATGACAAGTATACCAGAGAACATGTAGTTCTTTCTATATTCTGAGAAATGGAGGAAATCAGGCATTCGAGTTTGATGTTTGATTTTTGTGAAGATATGAAAAAAAGGATAGTAACATGTAAATTATTAAAAGGAATAAAAGTATCTGCCTGTGCAGTGATACTGACCCTTTCTATGGGTTTGCTGTCTGCCTGCAGCCAGGCACCTGAATCGGCGACCATCGTTGCCGGATCAACTTCGGTGCAGCCATATGCTGAGATTCTGGCTGAAGAGTTTATGGCTCAGGACCCGGAGGTCGTGATTGATATCCAGGGCGGAGGATCCTCCGCTGGTATTACAGCAACCCAGACACACAGTGCTGACATAGGTATGTCTTCCCGTTCATTGGAAGATGGTGAGAAAAATCTGTGGAGTGTGGAAATTGCCAGGGATGGACTGGCAATTATTGTGAACCCTGAAAATCCGATAAAAAACCTTACCTCAGATCAGATCCGCGATATTTATGCTGCTGAAATTACCGACTGGAGTCAGGTGGGAGGTACAAAAGCCAGGATCAATATTATTGCAAGAGAAGAGGGATCCGGCACAAGAAGTGCTTTTACAGAACTGCTCATGGGCAAGAAAGAGATAACTCCCAAAGCCATCGTCCAGGACTCCAATGGAGCAGTACGCCAGTTGGTTGCAGATGACCCCAATGCCATCGGATTTATTTCTTTAGGGCTGGTTTCGGATGAGGTAAAAGCGCTTAACTTAGACGGTGTTGAAGCGAAACGGGAAAATATCATGAATAACAGTTATAAGCTGTCCAGACAGTTTTTGTTTGTCACAAATGGTGAGCCAACAGGAATACAGAAGAGTTTTATTGATTTTACCCTTTCTTCGGAGGGGCAGAATTTACTGAGCAAAGAGGGACTTATCCCATCAGCAGAGGGGGCAGCAAAATGAAAAGCTTTAAGGAAAAATTAACGGAGCGTGTGTTTCTCTTAATCGCTCTTTCTACTTTATCAGTATTGGCGCTCATCACCGTATTTATCTTTATAAAAGGTGTACCGATTATCGCCAAAGTAGGTATTATTAAATTTGTTTTTGGGATGAAATGGGCTCCCAGCCAGGGTTACTACGGAATTTTCCCCATGATCGTGGGATCCGTATCGGTTACTTTGGGAGCAGCAATCATAGGAGTTCCTATCGCCATTTGCTGCAGTATTTTTCTGGCTGAGTTTGCTCCTGTAAAACTTAGAAATATATTCAGGCCCGCCATTCAGTTACTGGCTGCTATTCCTTCCGTTGTATACGGGTTCTGGGGAGTTTTATTCGTTGTGCCTGCGATCCGTAAATACCTGGGAGGGCCTGGCTTAAGCATACTGGCAGGTTCCATAATTCTGGGTATTATGATTTTGCCAACCATAATAAGTATCACCGAAGTATCCCTTCTTGCTCTGCCCCGCCATTACAAAGACGGAGCACTTGCACTGGGGCTGACACAATGGCAGACAATCCGTTCCCTATTGCTGCCCGCTGCCAAATCAGGCATTGTTGCTGCTATCATTTTAGGTTTAGGAAGAGCAATTGGTGAAACAATGGCGGTAATTATGGTTCTGGGTAATGCGGTTGCACTTCCTCAGTCCGTTCTTGATCCTGTCAGAACGCTGACCACAAATATCGGTATTGAAATGGGATATGCATCCGGTGAACACCAGCAGGCGCTTTTTGCCACGGGTATTGTATTATTTGTTATTATCATGATATTAAATGCTACTGCCCAGTACATTACACGAAAGAGGTGAGGTCACTATGAGAATGAATGCAAACACTTCACAAAAGATAGCAAAATTCACAATTTGGACAGCGGCTCTTTTTGTTATAGCCATTCTTTTTTCCATAATTGCATATATACTAATAAAGGGTATCCCTATGCTCAGCTGGGAATTTTTAACAGATATTCCCAGGGACATGGGGCGTTCCGGCGGTATTGCCTCCTCTATTGCCGGGACTCTGGTTGTAACTGCAGTGGCCGTTATTGTGGCAACACCATTTGGAATTGGAACAGCGATCTATCTTACTGAGTACACAAGAGAGGGAAGAATCACCCGTATTATCCGTTTCAGTGCCGAATCTCTGGCAGGGATTCCTTCTATTGTATATGGACTTTTCGGTTTTATCTTTTTTGTGATATACTTAAAAATGGGCTGGTCAATTTTATCCGGCGGATTAACCATGGCGATTATGATTCTGCCTACAATCATACGTACATCCGAAGAGGCAATCCGTACTGTTCCCCAGTTGTACAGAGAGGTAGGCTTCTCTCTGGGATTGACGAAATTACAGACCATAACCAGGACGGTACTCCCATCAGCGCTTCCTGGTATTGTAAATGGAGTGATATTAAGTATCGGCAGATGTGTAGCTGAAACAGCAGCTGTTATTTTAACGGCCGGTTCAGCGCTTCGTATGCCTGAATCACTGTTTTCCCCAACCCGGACGATGGCAGTACATTTTTATATACTGGCGAGGGAGGGAATATCCATGGATAACGCTTACGGAACGGCAGCGCTCCTTATTATTCTGATTCTTCTGCTTAATGTAGGTTTCAATATGCTGGTCAATCGCTTCATAGCGAAGGGCCGTTAAGAGGTGAAAAATGACGCAGAAAGCAAAAATAGATATAAAGGGATTGAATTTCTATTATGAACAAAATCAGGTTATTAAAGAAATGAACCTGGAAATACCCAAAAACCGGATTCTTGGTATTTTCGGTCCGGCAAACAGCGGTATCACAACACTGCTTCGCACATTGAACCGTCTTTGTGACTTAACTGTGGGAGCCCGTCAGGAAGGTGAAATACTTTTAGATGGGAAAAACATCTTCGATCCGGACGTTAATGTGACAGAACTGCGCCGCAGGGTAGGGATGGTTTTTGATGTACCAACGCCTCTGCCTATGTCCATTTTTGACAATGTGGCATTGGGACCCCGTATGGGAGGAATGAGATCTAAGACAGATCTGGAAGAAAAAGTAGAAACGTCTCTGCGTATGTCTGCTCTCTGGGATGATGTCAAAGACAGACTGGATACTCCCGCAGCCAGATTATCAGGCGGCCAGCAGCAGCGTCTGTGCATTGCCAGGGTTCTGGCTCTTGAGCCGGAGGTTATTCTGCTCGACAGACCATGTTCGGCACTTGACCCCATATCAACAGCGAAGATTGAGGAATCTTTAGTTCAGCTGAAAGAGCAGTATACCATCGTCATTGCTCCCCACACGGTTCAGCAGGCCGGCCGTATTGCGGACCGGGTAGCATTCATGCTGATGGGAGATTTAATAGAACAAGGCTATACCCAGGAAGTTTTTTCATTCCCCAGGGATAATCGGACTAACGACTACCTTACCGGTAGATTCGGCTAAAAAAGGAGATGGGAATTTTGGTTAGAGAACATTTTACACAGAAGATGACTGAAGTAAAGCAGAAGGTAGTAGAAATGGGAGCCCTGGTCGATCATATTATTGAAATCGCAGTCACTTCTTCACAGACACAGAATCTTGATCTAGCTAAAAGCGTAAGTGATAAAGATGACGAAATAGATGAGTTAGAGCTTGAAATTGAAAAGGAGTGTATCATGCTTCTTGCTCTTCAGCAGCCTCTCGCCAAGGACTTAAGGACAATTACATCAGTTCTGAAAATTATAACAGATCTGGAAAGAATGGGAGACAATGCGGTAAATATTGCAAATATTACACTTGAGATAGGAAAAGAACCAATCATTAATTCCATCACCGATATACCAAAGATGGCAGAAATTGGCCGGAAAATGTTAAAAATGAGCATTGACGCCTTTGTAAATCAGGATATTGTTCTGGCAGAAAAAGCTGCTGAGAGGGATGAGGAGGTTGACAGCCTCTATGAAACCGTTATTAATGATATCCTTAATATTATTACAGAAAAAAGAGAACTTACAAAACAGGGGACGAAACTTATGTTCTTAGGACGGTACCTTGAAAGAATTGCTGACCATTCCACAAATATATGTGAAAGAACCATATATATGATTTCAGGTGAGTTAAAGGAAATAAATTAATTGCTTAGACGAAAACCCTCAGTACGCTGAGGGTTTTCGTGTTAACTCATTCAAAGAGAAGCCTTTGTTCATTGGCATACAAATTCATTTTGGTTCCTCTTGCAAAACCAGCCAGAGTTACATTATATTTTTGGGCCATTTCAATAGCCGCATCTGTGGGAACCGAGCGGGCCACCAGGATGGGGATTTTTGCTTTTATAATTTTTATTATCATATCATTGGGGACTCTGCCACTGGTAATGAGAACGGTTTCAGACAGGTCAATGTCGTGATCAATGGCGAAGCCCAGGACCTTATCCACGGCATTATGCCTGCCAATATCCTCCATCAGATAGAGCGGCCCGCGGTCATTATACAATGCACAGGAATGGATTCCCCTGGTTGTTTTATAGATGTCACTGCTTTTTTGAAAGTCATTCATATAAGATAAAACCGTTGAAAAGGTAATGGTAAAAGAGCGTTCCAACGGAGTCAGATCTCCATCGTTCATAAGATAATAAGCGATAGAATGCTGTTTTCCACAGGCAGTGGTAACTGTGCGGATTCCTTCGGTTGCCTCAATCATATCTTTAAATATATCGTTTCTGGTTAATTTCACAAATGCTTTTCCCTGGTCTTCTTCGATTTCAATGGATATTATTTCTGATATTTTGTGAATAATCCCTTCCGTAAATAAATTTCCGAGAACTAATTCATGTAAATTCTTATGGGTGCAGATCAGGTTAACATAACGAACGCCGTTTACGTAGATGGCTAACTTGTATTCGATGAGGATCTGCTGAGGTTCTTCCGACTGTGTATCACTGCAGCATACTAAAATATTATAATTTTTACTGATTTGATTTGTATCTGGCATGGTATTCTCCTTTTCTTACATAACATGTGGTTAGAAAGCTTCATCAGGCAGATATAACAGAACATTTACAGTAAAGAGTCCTTTTTTTCCTTCCTGAGGTTCGCCGTAATTACATTCAAAAACTCCGTTATATTTTTTGATGGTATGATTAACGGAATTCAGCCCGATTCCATGCCAGGTCTTATCTTTTTTTGTAGAGTATGGTTTTCCGTCTTTGATACTTAGCTGGGAGGAATCATAGGTATTTACCACCTGTATAGTAAGAACACCGTGGAGAGCGGAAACTTGGATGAGGATCTCCCTTTGCTCTCTTGGAAGTTTAATACAGGCTTCCAGTGCATTGTCCAAAAGGTTTCCTAAAATAATGGTGAGGTCCATCTTATCTATTTCAAGAATTTTGGGCAGACGGATATTTACATCCGTTTTAACATAAAAATGCTGGGAGAGATAAAGCTTATTGTTAATTAATGCATCAATAACGGGGTGCCCGCTGTTGATCCCGGCTTCCTGGACTTTTACATTGACCGTAAGCTTTTTAATATATTCGATCAATACTGCGTTTTGCCCCTGTTCAGCCAGACCGGATATGGCTGCCAGATGATTGTGCAGGTTATGGCGGTCTTCCCGCAGACTTTTTTGAAACCGCTGGATCAGAACCGATTGCTTTTCGTAGGCAGCGTTCTGCTGGGAGAGCAGAAGATTCTCATACTTTAAATTCTCTTCCAGCAAAAGCTTATCATATAAGTAAAACAGTAAAATATTAATGACCAGCATAATAAGAGTTGCACTTGCCAATAAAAATGAAGATTCAGTCTGATTGGAGATTATCTCCAATGTCATACTGTTTAAGATATAGATACTTCCCGCAGGAATCAAAAACATAGCCAGCCAGCGAAGCGGTTTAATATCTGCGTTATAAACCTCCTGTTTATAAAAAAAGACTTTACTCCATTTAACCAGACCAAACATCATAGTATTTGATAAGATGATTCCAATGATTACAAAATGGTCCTGTTGTATTATGGTTTTAAAAGAAGCTCCTATAAAAAGAACGAGTGCTGCCGCCGTACAATCTTCGCTTGTAAGAGACAGGATGTAAATAAAAGAAGCAGCAAGGAGGCGCTTAAATACTGAAGTTTTATATAAAAAACAAATTACAAAAAAGGCAGTCAGATTAAATGCGATATTTAAAATTGGATTAAATAAATTAAAATACAGATATGCCCCTGCAAGATAGTAGGCCGTATAAGCAATTCCAATGACCCAGACGGGGGCTTTCCTTTTTTTGAGGAATGTATCAATAAAATCATATATCACATAAGTTCGAAGGATATTCATAAATAAATATGTAATAATTACGTTCATCTGTCATCTTCCTTATTTTTCCTGAGCTGCATATAGTTCGCCCTTATTTCCTTCCGTTTTGGGCCGCTGATTGCCAGTTCAGCGTCATTAGACATGAGTACTTTCTCATAAGAGATCTGCCTGATATGATAATAATTGATCAAAATGGAATGATGAATCAATAAAAATCCTTTTGTTTCTAATTTCTTAAATGCCTCCGATAGTTTTCCATAGAAAACATAGATGATGTCTTTCGTTATTACATTGATTTTATGACCTTTGGATATTTCTAAATAGATAATATCTTCAATGGGAATATTACATTGTCCTCTGGTGATATCTTTAAAACAAAAAAAATCATCCCGTATTTCACTTAACCGGTTACAGGCACTTAAAAGATCTTTTTTAAAAAGCTCAGGATCAATGGGCTTTGACAAAAAGCGAAAAGTGTCTAAGCAGAAAACTTCTTTTGCCCGGTTATCATAGGAAGAAATGTAGATAATAATCGTTTTTTTAATTTGAAAATAGTGTCTCAATCTTTCCCCGGCTTCAATGCCGTTCATACCATTCATACTGATATCCAGAAATGCCAAATCATAAAAAGTACCTCCTTTTAGTTTTTCACACAAACTCTCCCCTGATGTGAAAGAATCGGTTAAGTAAGAGATTTGTGCCCCTGATAATGTGCTTTTTATCATGGATTTAATCTGCTCAATAAATATGGGCTCATCATCACAGATTGCAATTTTAATCATGATATTCTCTGTCTCCTTCCATTCTTTTACTAGATAACATTTTATCATAGTAATGTTAAAAAAAGTAGAAAAAAAGTGCGGTAAAATGAGAAAAAAAGAGAAGAAAAAAGAAATATAAGAGAATTTGCTTATTTTTACAGAGAAAATGAAAAGATATTTCACAGCGAAAAAGGTTATGCTATACTATGCGAAATTAAGTAACTTAACTTAATATTCTAATACAAAGGAGTGTATAAAAATGAAAAAATTATCTGTTATTATGGGAAACATGGTGTCTGGTCTTGCTCTTGTTTCCGCAGTGACAACAAGTAATGTGGCGTGTGGATATATTTATTATCAGCCAGAGATGCCAAAAGAAGTAAAGAAATTAAGAAAATTCTAATGCTATGGTCAGTAAATTAAGCAATATGATAGCTGATCAGCTGATCTCAATGGGGAGATTTAAGGAAGAGGACAGGACTGTTTATCAGTTTGGTCTTGAGATTCTGTTACTGAATATTTTTAACATTTTAACCGCAGCTTTAATAGGAGCTGCAATGGGGCAGATACTGGAAAGTTTTCTGTTTCTGGCACTTTTCATTCCTCTTCGCTGCCATGCGGGAGGGTATCATGCAGGTAACCCATTGTTGTGTTATTTAATGTCAAATGCGGTAATCGTTATCATTCTCCTGCTTTTGCGCACCCCTCCCGAAATGGTGGAGCGGGGCGCAGGTCTGGTATTCCTGATTCTGTCCTCCTGCCTGGTGGCATTTCTGGCTCCTGTGGAAAACTTAAATAAACCTTTAGATGAAGTGGAGAAAAAAGTTTATGGGATCCGTACCCGAATCGTACTGGTAATAGAAGTGCTTATTGGTCTTGTGTGCTATGCAGCCGCCTGTTTCCAGGGAGTATGGATTGTTATACTCACTATTGTTCTCATGGTGATAACTGAAATTTTGGGTCTTTTGCAAAATACCTATACCCGCAGCCGAACTCCGGAAAAAACAGGCGGATACAGCAAGGAGGCTGGTGATCGTGGAAGATACTCATGAAAATCAGATTGCTTATATTAATTTGACCACTGGTGATGTGAAATTAGAAGCGATCACCAGAGAACTTAGAAAGAACTACATAGGAGGGCCAGGAATCAATACAAAGATTTTGTACGACTCTGATGCGGCAGAATATGATGCGCTTTCAGAAAAAAATTTATTGATTTTTGGTGTCGGGCCAAGTGTAGGTACCGGACTTCCGGCCAGTAACCGTTGTACAATTACGGCAAAGAGTCCCATTACCGACGCATATGGAGATTCCAATGTGGGCGGAGAATTTAACGTCAGACTCCGCGCGGTGGGTATCGATCATCTGGTATTTTCCGGAAGGTCCGGTCATCCGGTGTATGTTCTCATTAAGAGCAGCGGGGAGATAGAAATCTTAGATGCCGCCGGGCTCTGGGGAATGCAGACGGAGAAGGTCACCGATCTGCTGGCAGAGCGTCATGGAAAAGGTTCGGAAGTTACATGCATTGGGCCTGCGGGAGAGAATCTGGTGCGTTTTGCAAGCGTCATCATGTCCAAATGCCATGTGGCAGGAAGAACCGGCATGGGTTGTGTCATGGGGGCGAAGAGGCTGAAAGCCATTGTAGTAGAAAGAAAGATTGGAAAACCTCAGGTATTTGATTCACAGCAGATTAAGGAAATCCGGGATCAGTGGATCAAAAAATGCCGTGCATCGGTCATTTTAAAATCCGGAAGCATTCAGGGAACTTTAATGCTGATCAAACGGTATCACAAACAGGGAGCCTTGCCAATCCGGAATTTTCAGGCGGCCGATGATAAAAAGGTCAAAGACTTATATGCCGAAAACTTTTTATACAAACATGAGACGAAACGAAAAGCATGTATCTACTGCCCGGTTGGGTGCGCCAGAGAATATGAGATCAAAGAAGGACGGTATAAAGGAGAAAAAGGAGATCGTCTGGACTATGGAGCCGTAGCAGGTATTGGCCCGTTAAACGGTATCTTTGACTGGGCCAGCATACTTCATCTGAAAAATCTAAGTGATAATCTTGGGTTTGACGCCATTGAGGGCGGCTCCACCATTGGGTTTCTCTTAGAGTGTTATCAAAGAGGAATCATTAAAGATCCGGAAAAGACCTATGAATTTGGTAATCCAGATGATGTGGAAGAATTGATGTATAAGATCTGCCGCAGGGAAGGGATTGGAGATATTGCCGCTGAAGGTGCCTACCGGGCCTCCATCGTGCTGCATGCAGAAGAGTATGCATTCTGTATCCGAAAGTCCTCTTCCGGGCTTCATTCAAATTCTCATCTGGCCAAGTCCTTAAGCTATCTTACTTCCACCAGAGGGGCAGATCATCTGAAGGGTTATGTATTTACCGCAGTTTTTGGCGGATTTTTCTCCGAAGTCGTTTCAAAACATATTTTTAAAACAAAAGCCGAGAAGAATTTTTCCAAGGTGGAGAAAAAAGGCCGAGTGGTGTGCTGGCATGAAAATTATAAGTACGTTATTGACTGCCTGGGACTGTGCCTTTTTGCCATAACTGCACTCCCAAGTGCGGGCGCTGCTTATTTTAATGAATTCGCAGAGGTCACAAATGCAATATTCAATATGGATTTAACCGATGAAGACATGTACTGTGCAGGAGAGCGTATTTATCAGCTTCAAAACGCTTTTAATGTAGCATGTGGTTTGAAACTGGAAGATTATCACTGGCCCCAGCGAAAGAAAGAAAATGGCGTAGAAGATAAATTCATTAAAGACACTACCATTAAAGTTGGAGGAGAAGAAGGTATGCTGCCGGAATATTTCCGGTACAGAGGCCTGACTCCAACAGGGACACCTACCGTAAAACGCTTTCAGGAATTGGGCATTTCCATGTACATAGATAAGGCAAAAGCCACAGAAGCTGACGATGTTATTTCCATTGAAGCTTTATTAAAAGAAATCGGACTAAATGCAGAATTGACTAAAAAAGAAAACAGGATCAATGAGATTATGAGCTCCCTGATTTGCAAACTGATGACAAAACAGGACGAAAAGGCACTGCGTCATATGAAAAACGAGTAGTATTCCACAGAGGCGGATATTCCATGGATTGGTTAAAGAATGAAGAAAAAATAGAGATACGGTCACAGGTTTTTATTCCCATTTCAAAGAATCATATAGACATAGTTTTTGAATATGTGTATGACAGAGAAAAGTTCCATAACTGGTTTGACTTCATACCAGCCCTCTGGATCAGCTTTGATCGTAAAAAACTGGAAGTAGGCTGCATTGGAACAATCTGTTTTACCATGCCGCTGTTCTATTACAAATTAAAGGTGACAGAAGTGGTGATGGGAAAATCAATTGTCCTTAGCGGAGCAGGCGGCCCCATGAGCGGGAGGGCATACTTTAATTTACACCCCGCTGATGGCGGAGTCATCCTGGAAAATATTCATATACTATCTGGAAAAAATAAGTTTGTGCATAAATATTATGTTTTTTGCCTGGTTCCAAATCATCTGGCTTTTATGAATTGGAGATATTCTGTTTTAAAAAAACAAATAAAAAGGGAACTTGAGAGAAACAAAAAATCACATAAGTAGAGAGGTGCTGTTTATGAGAGGTGTTATTTTAGCAGGAGGTCACGGAACGCGTCTTAATCCGTTAACGATCATTACCAACAAGCATTTGCTTCCAGTCTATAAAAAACCCATGATTTATTACCCCATAGAGACCCTGGCTAAAGTGGGAATCAAAGATATCCTCATCGTAACAAGCGGAGAATATTTAGGGCATTTCTACAAGCTGTTAAAGACCGGTGAAGAATTTGGGGTAAAGCTTCATTATGAGATTCAGGAAGGCAACGAAGGAACCGGAGCAGCCTTATTATGTGCGGAAGAATTTGTAAGAGGCGACGAGTTTATGGTCATTCTTGGCGATAATATCGTGACGGAAGATTTAACCTCCTTTGTAAAGCTTTTTGAAACAGAAAAGGAAGAATTCAGTGCTAAGATTCTCATTACTCAGTCGGAAAATCCAAAGCTTTACGGCGTTGTTGAATTTAAGAAAAATAAGATCACCAGGCTGGTGGAAAAGCCGAAAGAGCCCTTTTCCAATTATGTAAACACCGGTTTATGGATTTTTAAGCCAGAGGTATTTGAACTGTTGAAACAGATGAAACTAAGCGCAAGAAATGAATATGAAACCACTGATGTTCTCCACCATTATGCAGAACAGGGAAAGCTTACCTATGGAATTTTAACTTCCAAATGGACCGATGCGGGAACCTTCGAACAGTTATATGAGGCAACAGTTTTAATGAAAGAGTTAGAAGAGAAGGAGAAAAAGGAAATTGAAAAAGATCATGTTTATCAGTCTTCCGGTATCAGGACACGTAAACCCGCAGCTCAACCTGTGTAAGGAATTGTCCCGGCGAAATGTAACCCTTATCTACTATACCTTTGAGCAGTATTTCCACAAGTTTGACCAGATGGATGGAGTGGATTTACGGAAATATCCTGATGATTTCTATCATTATTACAATACGCTTGCTGCAGACGAGAAACTCCAGTCCCAGTTTATGAATCTGCTTTATATATTTTATACATTTACGGAGAAGATTCTTCCCTTCATCATGAAAGAGGTAGAAAAAGAGAAGCCGGATCTTATTATATGCGATACCTTAGCCATCTGGAGCAAGATCGCTGCCAGGTACTTTCAGATTCCGTATGTGTATTTTGTAAGCAGCTTTATGGGAGATAAGATCATGATGAAAGAAACGCCTGCATTTACACTGAGTCTGGTAAAAAGCGCGGCGGTTTCCATTCCCTATATCATGAAATTTAACGCTATCATTAAACGGCTGGAAAAGCAGTATGGCAAGGTGGTTGACAAACCATGGAATATCATGGAGCCGGAAGGAAAATTCACCATGGTGGTGACATCTAAGGATTTTCATCCCGGCGGCTATAAATATCCTTCTAATGTTAAATTTGTAGGCCCCGCCTTTGTGGATAAAGAAACTCTCACCGAGAAAAAAGACACCATATTTATCAGCCTTGGGACCATCTGCTTCAGCCATACCTACTGGGATATCTGCATTGATGCCTCCAAAGACTTGGGATATCAGGTTGTAGTATCTTTTGGCGGCAACAAAAACAATAAAGTGAATGAAGTCAACTTACCGGATCATGTAAAGATATACGAAAACCTCAGTCTGGAAGAATACCGCAACGTACTAAAGCGTTCTGTATTGTTTATCTCCCACGGAGGTTTTAACAGCATCAGTGATTCTATTCTTTATGAAACTCCCCTTATTATATGCCCCGGGCATGCAGAACAGGCCAGCAATGGACGAGTAGTGGAAGCGGATGGCTGCGGAAAGCTGTTTATGGCAAATACCCAAGAGTTCAGGAAAGATAATTTAAAGGCGTTGATTCTTCAGGTAATAAAAGATGAGAATATGAAAAAGAATTTATCAAAATATCGCCAATCCTTTTTAGAATCCCCTGGTTTTAAAAGGGTGGTTGATGAGATGAACCAGGAATTTCAATTATTCTGATACATACACAAGGGAGATGAATGATGGCTTTTATCGTAAATACGGCACAATACCTGCCGTCCAATGAAATATCCAACCATGACTTAACCCAGTTTCCGCCAAAATACCGGCAGCTCATTGAAGAAAAGGCAGGAATTAAGACAAGAAGGCACGTAACAGATGAATGCACTTCAGATATTGGAGCTTTGGCAGTGAAACAGCTCTTTCATAAGACCGGTATCGATCCGGCTAAGATTGATGTCCTTATTTGTGCCACATCATCTCCTGACCGGATACATCCTGCGACTGCTACCAGAATCCAGGAAATCTGCGGATTAAAAAATGCCTGTGCTTTTGACATTAATTCAGTCTGCAGCGGAGGAATCTACGGACTGAAAATCGCATCTTCTCTTATAAAGGATGGGGCAAAGAACGTGATCGTGGCGGCTTCAGAGGTATACAGCAAATTATTAAATCCCAAAGATATTGCCACGTACCCCTATTTTGGAGATGGGGCGGCGGCCGTTCTTTTATCCGGTCATGGAACCTATGAGCTTATGGATATTCAGCTTTTTTCAGACGGAAGCGGCTGTGATGTAATCCAGGTTCCGGCAGGAGGAAGCATGCTTCCGGCATCAGCAGTAAAAAAGGAACGGGATTATTATTTTTCCATGGAAGGACAAAGCGTGTACCGCTTTGCCTGTGAAAAAGGAAGTGAGTTGATTGAACTTCTGTCAAAAAGGAATGCGGTGACGGCAGACAGGATCATCACGCATCAGGCCAACTTAAATATTATCAAAGAAATCGCCCGGCGTACGGACATTTCCATTGAAAAATTTTTTATCAATGTGGAAAAATATGCGAATACAGCTGGTGCTTCTGTTCTCATTGCCTTAAATGAATATCTTGAGTCGGAAGAAGCCCACAATGAGGATCATGTATTTCTTGCAGCTTTCGGAGGTGGTCTTTCCTGGGGTGGATGCTATCTAAAGAAAGAAAATGATAAAAAATAAGCGGAATAGAAAAGGGGAATGGAACTATGTTAGATATGATTATGACACTTGCCGCAGATGTTTTTGAGGATGACGATATTCGGCCCTCTACCAGGCTGGAAGAGACAAGGAGATTTGATTCCATGAATCTGGTTCAGTTCATTATTGAACTGTGCGGGATGCTGGATATGGATATTGAAGATGAAGAAGTGGATAAAACCATGACATTTGCGGAGCTGGCAAAGAACCTGGAAGCAAAAAAATTACTTAAGTGAAACCAATGATGTGAGGTATGTGCCATGGAAATCAGACTGCTTACGAAAGAGTGGGAGAGGCTTGCGTTTGTGGAAGGCTGGGAACATGCATTTAACCGGTCCTTTGAAATGCGGGATTATAAATGGATCTTTCATCCCCGTAATTTTGTCTATGGAGCCTTTGATCAGAAGGTTTTGTGTGCAGGATACTGTATCCTGCGAAGTCAGGCTGTCTTTCATGGGCAGCTGGTAAAAAGCGGGCTGTGCAACAATGTGTTTGTTACACCAGAATATCAGGGGTGCCATTTGTTTACAAAGCTTGGGCGGTATGTGCTTTTAGAAGCCGGTGAACAGGGAATAAAAATTTTAATTGGATTGCCAAATGAAAATTCCCTTCCGGGCCACCGGAGAGTAGGGTGGACCATATTTCCCAGGAATTATTATCTGGAAAAAAAGATGGAAGAAGAGGTTTTGGGTGAAAGGAAGGATGATAGCATCATTCCCATCACTCCTCTGGATTTTCCGTTGTGGAAAGAGAGTTTATCGGAATTCAGCTTAAAAATTTCTGCCGGAAGATCGTTTTCCATACTAAAAGAGGCGGATTATTTTTCCTGGCGTTATCTGGAACGTCCCTCGGTAGATTACAGGATATTTATCTGTCAGGAAGAGGAGAAAGTGCGGGGATACGTGGTTTATAAATATTACCAGCCGTTTCAACGGATTCATATTCTTGATGTGGAAGCAGAAAATGAGACCATTTTTCTCAAATTATTAAAGGCAGCGGGGACTATAAAAACCCCGGTTTCCCTCATTAATGTGTCAGGCTCTACTATTTATGCGGATTATTTTAACCATGCCGGATTTAGTAAAAGTACAGAATACAGTAACCTTATAGCATACACGCCCCTTACAAAGTCCCCGGTCAATCTTGGAGATACTTGTAATCTGGTGATTGGAGATAATGAAGTTTTTTAGTACAACAGATAAAGGAGATAAAGCGGTGGCATATGCAAATGCAAGCGTCGTGATAGACGGAGAATTAGATCAAATCTTTGAATTTATATTAGATGGAAGGAACAATAAGAAATGGCGTCCTGGTGTGAAAACCGTAGAATACCCGTCAGAGGAGCCCATCGGCCCTGGCGCTGTCTTTTTACAGGAGATGAACGGCCCTCCCTCAAGAACAATAAAGGCAGATTATAAAATCATTGAATGTGACCGCTATAAAAAAATATCCTTTTTTATTTTAAACGGTCCCTATACACCGGTAGGCAGCTTTTCATTTGAAGTGACTGGCAATCAGGTATCTGTGGAATTTTCAATGGAGGAAGCAGGTGTGGTCAGCCCTGAACGGGAAAAACATTTTCAAAAGGTTGTAAACGACATTTATAATCTCCAGGAACATTTCGAAAGGAAATGATATACGTATGAAAAATATACTTTTAGGAAATGAAGCAG
Source organism: Lacrimispora amygdalina (assembly GCF_003432035.1). GTDB lineage: Bacteria > Bacillota > Clostridia > Lachnospirales > Lachnospiraceae > Lacrimispora > Lacrimispora amygdalina. The sequence continues at coordinate 34,402 of NZ_QOHO01000027.1, read as the reverse complement.
TTGCAAGAGGTGCTTATGAATATGGAGTAACGGTTGCATCAGCCTATCCGGGGACACCCAGCACGGAAATCACAGAGAATATAAATAAATATGAAACCATTAATACCGAATGGTCTCCCAATGAGAAAGTAGCCTTAGAGGTGGGAATCGGGGCTTCCATCGCAGGAGCGAGAACCATTGTTTCCATGAAACATGTAGGTTTGAATGTAGCGGCTGATGCGCTTATGTCGGTATCCTATCCGGGAGTGAATGCGGGGCTGCTTCTTGCAGTAGCAGATGATCCCAGCCAGCACAGTTCTCAAAATGAGCAGGATACCAGATATTTTGGAATGGCGGCTAAGGTTCCCGTTCTGGAACCCTCGGACAGCCAGGAATGCAAGGATTTTGTTGGCTGCGGGCTGGAAATCAGTGAGACATTTGATACGCCGGTGATCCTTAGGCTGAATACGAGAATCTCCCATTCACAAAGCATGGTGGAGCTGTCAGAAAAAATGCCCTTTCAGTTAAAGGAGTATGATAAAAATCCCAATAAGTACATCGTGGCTCCGGCTGTGGCAAAAAAGAGAAGAGTCATAGCAGAGGAACGGCTAAGAAAGCTGGAAGAATTTGCAGATACCACGGAGCTTAACACGGTGGAATATAAGAGCAGGGACATTGGAATCATTACAAGCGGAATTGCGTATCAATATTCCAGAGAGGTGCTTCCGGAAGCTTCTTATTTAAAACTTGGCCTGACTTATCCCCTTCCCAGGAAAAAGATTACGGAATTTATCAGGAAGTGTAATACAGTCTATGTCATTGAAGAACTGGAACCTATTATAGAAGAGAAGATCAAGTCCTGGGGGCTTTCGGTTATTGGGAAAGAAGTGATTCCTGTGATAGGAGAGTTAAATCAGGAGATCATCCGGGCAGCAGTGCTTAAGGAGACCGTAGCAGGAGTGAGGGCAGAACTGTCAAAAAACATTCCCGTAAGACCGCCGGTTCTTTGCCCGGGGTGCCATCACAGAGGTGTGTTCTATGTTTTAAATAAGCTGAAACTTCATGTCTCCGGGGATATCGGCTGTTATACCCTGGCGGCATTTGCACCTTTAAGTGCCATGGATACGTCCATCTGCATGGGTGCCAGCATTGGAATGGCTTTTGGGTTTGAGAAGGCCAGAGGAAAAGAATTCTCAAAGAAAACCGTTGCAGTGATCGGGGATTCCACCTTTGTTCATTCCGGCATTACGGGTCTGATTGATGTGGTATATAACCAGGGAAATATTACGGTTATTATCCTGGATAATTCAACCACAGCCATGACCGGACACCAGGACCACCCGGGGACCGGATGTACCATTCGGGGTAAAAAGAGCCAGGCTGTTGATTTTGTGGCCCTTGCAAAGGCCATTGGTGTAAAAAGAATCCAAACCGTAGATGCCTATGATATCACGGAGCTGGAGCGGATCGTCACAGAAGAGACACAGGCCGAAGAACCTTCCGTGATCATTACCAAGCGTCCCTGTATACTTCTTAAAAACACCTCTTTGATTCATGAACCTCTAAGCATCATCAATTGCCGAGGATGCAAAGCATGTATGAAGATCGGATGTCCTGCCATATCCTTTTCCCGCGGCAGGGCAGAGATAAAAAAAGAACTTTGTGCAGGCTGCGGGCTTTGCGCCAGAATCTGCAAATTTGATGCTATTAAAAAAGAGGCGTAAAAGGGGGAAGTGAGATGAATATTCTTATAGCAGCAGTTGGGGGACAGGGAGCGGTGCTCGCCAGCAGAATTCTTGGAAAGATGGCCCAAAACAACGGGCTTGATGTGAAAGTTTCCGAAGTGCACGGCATGTCTCAAAGAGGCGGAAGTGTAGTAACCTATGTGAGGTTTGGTGAAAAAATTTATTCTCCCATCATAGAGAGAGGAACTGCAGACATAATTCTTGCCTTTGAGATGCTTGAAGGGGCCAGGTACGTGGAATGGCTAAAGCCGGGCGGAACCTTAATTACAAGCAGACAGCGGATTGATCCTATGCCGGTAATCACCGGCACAGCAGAGTATCCGGAGGATTTGGAGGAGCAGCTTCATGCTTTGCCAATTCATTATATGAGCATTGATGCCCTCACCTATGCCAAAGAAGCGGGAAATCAAAAGACCGTAAATGTGGTGCTGATCGGAGCATTGGCAGCCACCACGGACATAGAGGCAGAAATTTGGCGTACAGCCATAAAAGAAGCAGTACAGGAAAAACTGGTGGGTATCAATTTAAAAGCGTTTGAACTTGGGTATGAAAACAGCAGATTTATGAAATCTAATGGGGAGAATGATGAGATATAGAAAGTCAATCGGTTTGTTAACCATTTTAATCGTTATACTGGCCGCAATTGCGGCTGCCTGCGGAATCTTTTTAACAGGGGGAAGCAGAGAGATCCCGCTGCGGTCCATCCACCACAATCTGGTGATGGCTTATGGACAGGGGCTTTATAAGAATGATTCCGTATCTATGGCATTACAGGCAAGAGCCCAGGACTGGGTAACTCTGGTTCTTGGCGTTCCAGCGCTTTTGTGGTCGTTCTTTCTTGCGGGGAAAGGTTCTTTAAAAGGCAGATTTCTGCTGCTTGGACTTTTGGGCTATCTTCTTTATACCTATACCACCTATTCTTTTGGAGCGATGTATAACGGACTGTTTCTCATATATGTGGCATTGCTGTCGGCTTGTTTTTTCGCTTTTGTACTGACCTTTCTGTCTTTATGGGAAGTAGATATACAGTCCAGATTAAACGAGGGATTTCCAGAAAAGGTTGTAGGGGTCATCCTCATTGTAACGGCTGTATTGGCGGGCATGATGTGGTTAAAACGGATTTGTGTACCACTGATCAAACAGGAAGTTCCAGGTGAACTGGAACATTACACCACACTGGTGATTCAGGCGCTGGACCTTGCCATTCTGCTTCCTGCAGGAATCCTGGCAGGCATCTTACTTATGAAAAAAAATAAGTTTGGCTATCTTTTGGCTCCGGTTATGGTTATCAAGCAGATGGTACTTGTCATAGTTATCATTGCCATGTTTATCAATCAGTCAATCAATGGAGTTACCACAGATAGTTCAGAGCTTGTTGTTTTTTTGTTGATTGCAGTCATCTTAAGCAGGTGCCTGTACTTATTTTTAAAAAATATCAAAGAATGATCGAAAAGAACGAAGGAGAAATCATATGAAACAATTAAATGAAGAGACAAAGAAAGAAATCAAAGAGATGGTGTACTCATTTTTAGCAGATGAGTGTGAGGTTTCCATAACAGAACTTAAGGAAGACTTATCTGTAATTGACGATTTAGATGGAGATTCTCTGATGTTTGTTGAATTGATTGAGCAGTTAAAGAAGAAATACAGCTTAAACATACAGATGCAGAACATTGGAAAATACCTGCTGAAGAATCCGGCTAACACGATTAAAGAAGTGGTGGAGACTGCCTGTCTGGTCTATGAAAAGGAAAATGCCATCGTAGAGGCCTTATAATCATGAACAGAGAGTCTGCTCCCATGGTGGAATATGATACGGCGGGAGAGAACATCGGAGTATTAAGACTTCATAATGGAAGAGATAATATGGTGGATCATGCCGTTTTTCTGGATCTTACAGAGTTTAAACAGTGGCTGCATCATAATCCTTTTAAGGGACTGATTATCACAGGAAACGGAAGGAACTTCAGCAAAGGTGCCAATATAGAGCGGATCAGGGCGTATAAAGATTGTCCGGAGATTCTTCAAAAAGAACTGAATGAGGGGAAGAAGATCTTATCCTACATAGAAGGCCTGCCGCTTATAACGGTTGCAGCTATTGAAGGAGCCTGTTTTGGAGCTGGGCTTGAAATTGCTCTCAGCTGCAATTACCGGCTGGCAGCTGAACAGGCTTTGTTTTCCTTCCCGGAGATTACACTGGGGCTTTTGCCCGGATTCGGAGGAACGATAAGACTTCCAAATCTAATCGGACAAAGAAATGCAAAAAAACTGATTTTATCAGGTGATATGATCACAGGTAAGGAGGCTCTGCGTCTGGGGCTGGTGGATGAGACGACTGGAAAAAGAGAAGCACTCTCAAAAGCGGTGGACTTGATTGAGGGACTGGCGTACCGTTACACTGCCAGACAAAAGGAATGCTTCGATCAGATCTGGGATCAGCCGGAGACCGATTGCTGGCCCATGTACGAGAAAGAAAGCAGATATTTTACGGAGCTCATAAAGACTATGGATATCTGACTGGACAGGAGATGAATATTATTTTAACCAATCAGTGTTGGTTTGAAGTTCAGGGACATGAACTGGATTCTTTCAAACATGTAAATAATTCCGTTTATTTAAATTATTTAGAAACCGTGCGCTGGAATTTCTTTCGTGAATTTTCCATGATGGAGGATTTAGAGCGGGAGAAACTATATCCGGTTGTCATTGAGGTAAACGTCAGATATATGAAAGAACTGCGGTTGTTTGATCAGTTTGTTATAAACAGCCGCTACTGGATTGAAGACAACTATATCGTATCCGACCATAAGGCGGTGTGTAACGATCGAAAAGCCACCATGATGAAAGCAAAGGTAAAGATGCTTCTGGTGTCCGAGGACCGCATTGTGTACGATATTCCGCCTCATATCAGAGAGCTGTTTTCAGCCGGAGAACCAATCCTGGCCCACAGGGGGGAATGACTTGATGGAAAACCAGATGTTAATCTGCCAGATCATGTCCGAAAGGGATCTGGCACCATTTGTAAGGGGAGCCATTGAGACAGGAGAGAAGAACATCATAGTCCTGCACCTGAAAAAGGACTGTTTAAGTGACCTGCCGGACAGAGATTTTCTGCAGATAAAAAAAGTTCTTCTTGATCCTTATATCATATCTGTTTTAGTCATTGACTGTGAGTTTGCTATGAGTCTATGCGAAAAGATATATATATTTGATATGTGCTTTCTATCCGATCAGGGAACTCTGCGGTATGATCCGGAGCATAGGACTGGCCGTTATTTTTTGCAGCTGCTGTCCGCACCCAAATTTTCATTTGGAAAAGAAGCCCGTATCATGAATTGTGAAGAACTTATAAACCATGGATTTGCCAATGCCATTTTAAGGAACGAAAGCTTTAATGAAGACCTGGAAACACAAATGTCAGACCTTACGATGGAACGGACGAGAGAACAGCTTCATGGGATTAAAAGTTGTATGGTTGCCTACAAAGATTGCTGCCTGTCAGGAGAAGCACTCACAGCTGATCCTGAGACCGGTTATTTTTGTAAACTGGCACTTATAAAAATTGAGGAAGATACGAAGTGATGAGACTTAAATTTGAGACAATTGTTTACGAAGAATTGGAAGGCATTGCATATATCTGCATTAATATGCCTCCAGCCAATAAAATGAAATCCCAGTTCCTTTTCGAGATTTCAAAGGTTATAAAAGAATATGCCCTGTCCACAAGTGCTTCGGGAATCATTATATATGGGAGCGGAAGGCATTATAGTTCCGGGGCAGATGTTGGAGAACTGTTAGATTTTATCAGCTCCCATGCTGAGGTAGAAGACGGTGTGGTGACTCATTATCCGGAATGGTATTTGGATTGTAAAGAAAGCTTTAAGAAACTGTTTCATATGAAAATTCCAGTGGTAAGTGCCATTGGAGGCTTTTGTATCGGATCCGGATTTGAGCTGGCGTTATCTTCCCATGTAAGAATCTGTGAGTCAGGTGCCAGGCTTGGTTTGCCGGAATCCACCTTTGGACTTTTACCTGGGGTGAACGGAACCTTGAGACTTTCGGAAGAGGCAGGATTTTTTCATGCCTATGAAATGATTGTAAAGGGCAGCCTGATTGATTCCCAGGAAGCGGACAGGCTGGGAATCATTGATCTTCTGGTACCAAGAAAGAGCTCCTTGGATTATGCAAGAAAGCTCATTGCTTTTATTAATGAACATTGTTGCGATTATGATTTTGCCAACCGGTTTCATTTCATAGATGGGTTTAAAGAATATTATTTTACTTAAAGAGGGGAGTCTATCCGATGGCTATCAATGTAAAATTATCTGGCGCAGGTACATACCTTCCTGGAAATCCCATTGATTTTGACGATATCAATGATTATCTGGGAGAATTTAGTGAGGCGCCTAAAAAGATCAGAAACTGGGCAGGAAGAGTCCAGCCTATTATTAAAGAAATGCTTGGGATCAATCACTGCTACTATGCCTTTGACAACAAGACAAGGACATTTGTGGATGACAATTTAACAATGTCAGTCAAAGCGGCTGAAAAGGCCATGGAAGAAGCCGGTGTTTTGGCAAAGGATATTGATCTTTTAATATACGGCGGTGCTTATTCCCATCAGATTCCACCCCTTACTACCAGAATACAGGAAGAACTGCGGATCGATATGTGCGGAGAAATCCACATTCATTCCAACTGCACTTCTATCTACAAAGCAATTAAGCTGGCCCATGTCATGCTTGCCTCAGGGGAATATAAGAATGCGCTTGTGATCTCTTCCAGTGTGGCAAGTTCCTGTTTTATCCCCGAATTTTATAATCAGACCCTTATTACCAAAGAAGACATTTTCCTGCGCTGGTATCTCTGTGACGGGGCAGGTGCCATGGTATTTTCTGCGGTGAAAAATGAAATGGAAGGGCTTTATCTGGAAGATACCTACTTTGAATCCGCTGGAAGCAGAAAAAAGTCAGCTATGGGAAACAGCTATCCCTACCACTGGACCAATCCCAAAGAGGATTATCAGAACGGCTGCCATCATATCCGCCAGATTTACTTAAATGAAATGCGGGATTATGCAATGGAAGAAAATGGGAAAACCATCTTTTATAATGCCCTGGTTCGCATGTTAAATGAAAAAAATATTGATTTAAAAGACTTAAAGCATTTTGTAGTAAATATGCCCTCTAAATTTGTGAGAGAGCTGATTATTGAAGAATGCCTTGGCCTTGGCATCCGCAAAGACCAGTTTTACAGTGCAATCGAAGATGTGGGATATGCGGGTCCTCCTGCCGCTCTTATTTCCATTGACAATCTGTTAAAGGAACACACTTACCAGAGCGGGGATCTGATTTTCAGCTTTGTCATGGAGGTTAGCAAATTCATGCAGGCAGGTTTTACATTAAGAAAAATATAAAGTGAGGAGCAGGAAATGAAAATACTATTGGTAAATCCGCCCATTCCCAGAGTCTTCCGTATGTTTGATTTTGCTGACGAGGCCGTAAGAAAATCGTTTGGAAGAAGAGTCATGGTGGGTCCGCCTCTTGCTTTAAATGAGCTGGCAAGCATGGTACCTGACGATGAAGTGGTGATTCTGGATCAAAAAACAGAAGAAGATAATATACCGGGATATGATTTTGCCCAGGCGTATGTGGAAGAGTTAAAACGGTTTTCACCTGATTTTGTGGGAGTTACCTGCATTACCGCCCAGTATAATTCAGTACTGAAAATCTTAAATATCACAAAAGAATATGACAAAAACATTTTAACTATGGTAGGCGGCATACATCCCACCCTCTGCCCCGATTCTTTTTCAGGCTCCAAGGCCGATCTTGTTACAGTTGGTATTGGAAAATACAGCTTTAAAAAGATGATAGAGATATTTAAGGCGGACGGCTGGCTGGCAGATTTCAGCAAGATTCCAGGACTTGGGCTCAATAGAGGAACCAGCATTTTTTATACCCAGTCCATCTGCAGTCTCAGCACAGAGGAGATTAAGGAGCAGCACATCCTGGATACTGTTATGCCAAACCGGAAGCTGACGGATAAATATAATTATACCATTCGGCAGATGGGAAAAAAGATTCACTATATCAGTACCTCCCAGGGGTGCACCCACAAATGTAACTTTTGCAGCATCTGGCAGACCACGGGCGGACGGTATTTTCATAAAGATGTGGAATGCATAATCCGGGAATTAAAGACAATGGATGAATATCCCATTATCCGTTTCTGCGATGCCAATACCTTTGGTGATATAAAAAAGGCCAGACTTTTATTTACCAGAATTATTGAAGAAGGTTTAAATAACCATTATTATCTGGCAGATGTGCGCACGGATACGGTGATCCGGCATCCGGATATTATTGAGCTTGCTGTAAAAGCAGGGCTTCGGATCACAATCTGCGGATTGGAAGCTACCAGCAATGAAGAGCTGGAAGCTTATAATAAGCAAAACACCATCGAGAATATTTCCGGTGCCTTAAAGTTTTTAAACAGCCTTGGGATCTTAGTCAACGGCAACTACATTGTAAGACCGGAATATGTGGAATCAGATTTTGACCGGGTGGCACAGTTTGTAAGCGATAATCCCATTTATCATGCCGGCTTTACGGTACTGACTCCATTTCCGGGAACAGAGCTTTATGAGACTATGAAAAAAGACATCATCAACCATAATCTGGATTACTACAATTTGACCAATGCTGTAGTAAAGACCGTGTTACCGGAACCGAAATTTTATGAACAGGTTGGAAAACTATATAAGACCAGCAAAATTGCAGGAGATGAATATCGCCTTAAATTTGGAAGTGACCTGCTGGTAGAATAGGAAAAAAATGACAATAGGAATCGTTGGATCAGGAAGAATGGGACAGGATCTTTTCTATTCGCTGATGGAATATGACTGCCAGGTCATCCTGGTCTCCAGAAACCAGGATCAGATTGATAAGATCACAAAGAGAATACAGAAAAAACAAAGAAGAGACCCGCAGCTCATGGGGGGAAAAACTCCCATAATCACAGACAAGCTGACTGACTTAGCTGACTGTGATATAATGATAGAGACTGTAATAGAAGATTTAAACGTCAAGCAGGAAATCTTTCAAAGATTGGAAGGGATTGCAAAACACACCTGTATCTTCGCAACCAATACCTCTTCTCTAGACGTAACAGATGTGTTTTTTTATGGAAAGGCGAAAGAGCGATGTCTGGGACTTCACTATTTCTATCCGTTAAAAGTGATTTCTGCAGCAGAAGTAAATGCGGGTCCGGATACAAGTGAGGAGACGGTGAAAGAAATGGTCAAATTCCTTTCTATGACCGGAAGAAAACCTTTGGTATTACGGGGGGAAAGCCGCCTGGTGTTATCAAAGCTTTTGATCTCATTGGCCGCATATGCCTATAAGCTGTCATTAGAAGGGGAACTTACTTTAAAAGAGCTTGACCAGATCACAAAGCAGGTGCTTCTCTTTGGAATCTTTGAAATGGTGGATTCGACCGGTTTTCCAATCATCTCTCAGTGTCTGATTAATCTGCCGGATCACCTTCATTCTAACCTTTTTAAGCCTCTTCTTTTACAAGTCTCTGATTTCATGAAGCAGGGGAAAGACGGAAGAAGGGGAGAGGGGTTTCTATCCTCAGAAGATTCCGGTAAGAGAGCTGCCGCTTATATTGTAAACCGGGAAGAGTGTTACGAGGCATATGGGATAAGATTTCTTTCCTTTCTGCTTAATGAAATTGCGCGGTACATGGAAGATCCGCTCTTAGACAATAAGCAGTTTCAGGAAACTATAGAGGAAGTCTTAGGCGTATCTGCATCACTAAAATCTCTTTATCAGGAGCTGAAAGAGGAGACGATTTTAGAAACCTTAATGACTGAATATAAAAAGACTTTGGATCCGTTGTTTCTTCCGGCAGATTTTAAGGTATATCGTAAACTTTAGGGGGTATCCATGAAAGATAACAAGACCGTAATTACAGGTATGGGAATGATAAATGCTTTAGGAAACACCATGGAAGAAAGCTTTTGTAAAATGATCAGAGGAGTCTCTGGAGTAAGACCGATTACGCTGTTTGATCCGACCGGATTAGAGACAAAGATTGCTGCTCAGGTGGATAACAGCTTTTTAGAAAAGGCAAAAGAGCTGATAAAAAAGAGAGAGCGCGGCAAGATGACCCGCTTAACCCAGATGGCGTTAGTGGCTGCGGACGAAGCCGTGAAAGACAGCGGAATCGATTTCGATTCCTGTGACAGAAGCCGGGTGGCAGTGATTTTGGGAATCGTAACGACTGCTTACAGTGACGCGGAAAAAGAACAGTCAGAAAGTAACAGTATTGTTAAATCAATGCCTAATGCTCCCAGTGCATGGATCTCTATCCGATACGGACTTAAAGGTCCGAACTTTAATGTATCCACAGCCTGTGCCTCATCTGCCTATGCCATTGCATTGGGGCAGCAGCTGATTCAATCCGGTTTTGCAGATGTGGTCATTACCGGAGGCGCCGACTCACACATTCAAAAAGACTATATCAAAGGCTTTAATCAGATTATGACACTTTCCGTAAAGAACGAAACGCCGGAATCTGCCTGCTGCCCTTTCTCCAGGAACCGGGATGGATTTGTTATGGGGGAAGGGGCCGGCATTATGATCCTGGAATCAGAAGCACATGCAAAGAAACGGGGAGCCAGAATCTATGCTGAGGTAGGAGGCTGTGCCATAACAAGCGATGCAGGAGACATCACGGCACCGGAAGCAGACGGTGTTATGATGGCAAAGACCATGAAGCTTGCCATGGACCAGGCGGGAGTGAACCCGGCAGACATTGATTATATCAATGCACACGGAACCTCCACCTATTTAAATGACAAATACGAGACGATGGCAATCAAATCCTGCTTTGGCTCCCATGCAGATGACCTTTATGTATCTTCCACCAAATCCATGATCGGCCATACAGTGGGGGCATCCGGAGTGATTGAGGGGATTGTTACAGTTTTAACTATGGATCGGAGTATCATTACTCCAACCATCAATTATAAGGAGCCAGACCCGGAACTGGATTTAAATTATGTACCCAATGTCCCGATCCAAAAACAGGTGAATATGGCAATCTCTAATTCCTTTGGTTTTGGAGGGCATAATGCCAGTATATTATATAGAAAATACGAAGGAGAATAAAAATGAAAAAATATTTAGTTACTGGCGGTGCCGGATTTATTGGTTCAAACTTCGTGAAATATTTATATGAAAAGGAGACCGATATCCATGTGACTGTGCTGGATAAGCTTACATATTCCGGTAATATGGATAATCTGGCAGATGTTACAGACCGGGAAGATTTTACGTTTGTTAAAGGAGACATCTGCGACTCTGATCTGGTAGAAACGCTGATGGAGGGGATTCATGTTGTAGTCAATTTTGCAGCAGAGGTTGCAGTGGATCGTTCCATCGGAAACACGCAGGACTTTTTAATGACCGATGTGATTGGTGTATATGTCCTTTTGGAGCATGCATTAAAAAACCGGGATACTCTGGAAAAATTCATTCAGATCTCCACAGATGAGGTGTATGGCCAGATTCAGGAGGGGAGTTTTTATGAAACCTCAGAATTAAAGCCCAGGAACCCTTATTCTGCCTCAAAGACAGGAGGAGATCGTCTGGCTTACAGCTATTTTGCTACCTACGGTCTTCCTGTCTGTATTACGAGGGCTTCCAATACCTACGGACCGTACGCATATCCGGAAAAGGTAATTCCCTTATTTATCACCAATCTTTATGAAGGAATTCCGGTTCCCGTGTTTGGTGACGGCAGCCAGATCAGAGACTGGCTGTATGTAAAAGATCATTGCAGCGGAATCTATCACGTAATCAAAGATGGAAAAGACGGAGAAGTTTATAACGTGGGCGGTGCTCAGGAAGTTACAAATTTAGCTCTGACGAAACAAATATTATCTCTTATGAGAAAAGACGAATCCCTTATCCGTTATGTGAATGACAGACCTGGCCATGATCTTCGTTACAGTTTAAATACGGATAAACTCCGGGCGCTTGGCTGGCAGCCAGAATATGATATCTCTACCGGGCTTTCCCAAACGGTGGATTGGTATGTCAATCACACGGAGTACTGGAAAAAATTAAGAGATGGAATGGATCAGCGTTATTTCAAAGGGTTTTGGAACTGAGAGCGCTGTGTACGGTCTTTTAACTCTTATGAAACTTGGGGCAGTCATTCTCTTAAAAGAAGACGTGTATCTGGCTGACTTAGACCAATGCAGAGCAGTAAGTGGGATCCCTTATGAAAATTATTTATCAGAAGATGAAAAAAAGCGGTTAAGCCTTATCACGGTTTCACAGTCAAGAAACACAATGATGCTCCGGCGTTCCCTGACCAGAATGATAATAAGCAGTTATCTGAATTGTTATCCGGAAAAGATACGATTTTACAGGAATTCCTACGGAAAACCTTCAGTCATAGAACCAGTCACAGATTTGAAATTCAATCTCTCCCACAGCGGAAAATATCTGATTCTGGTTACAGACAGAAATCGGGAGGCAGGTGTTGATATAGAAACAGCACATTCCTTAAGAAAAAGAAAGTATGAGGTCATGGAATCCCTCTACTCCCCGGAAGAATCCGCCTTCTATCAGAGTCTTTCTAAAACGGAGCAGTACCAGATGTTTTGCAGAACCTGGGTTATGAAAGAAGCAGTCATAAAGGCACTTTCACTGGGACTTACTGCAGATTTGGGAAAGATCTCTCTTCCGGCTGCTGCAGATCGTTCCGGTTCCATACTGACTTTGGATTTTTATAATGCAGTGCTAACAATACAGTGGATCATAAAAGAAGACAGTCACATTGCAATTGCATATCGGGAGGAAGAAATATGAATGTGCTGATCACAGGCATCAATGGTTTTGTGGGAGGGTATCTTTTTTCCAGACTCAAGTCTGATGGACATAAGATCTATGGGCTGGGAAGGGAGCTGACTTCCCGTTATGACCTAGACGGATATTATCCGGTGGATATTACAAAAAAATTTCAGCTGGATCGGGAATTTGATTTTGTTATACATCTGGCTGCTTTAAACCGTACTAATATTGGAGCAGGTATCGACAGCCGGATTTTTTGGCAGGTAAATGTGGAAGGAACAAAAAATCTCATTGAATCCTGCGGATATTCTAAATTTATTTATATTTCCACTGCTGCAGTTTACGCGAGAGAAGGTAAGATCATCACAGAAGAATCTCCTGCCGTTCCAGAGGGAAATTACGCTAAGACAAAATATGAAGCGGAGCTCCTCTGCCAGAGCCTGATTCCCTGTAAGAAGCTGATGATTCTCCGCCCTGTTAACATCTCCGGAGCCGGGCAAAAGAAAATTGCAGCGGTTCCCCTGTTCTTTGACCGGGCAGAAAACCATGAAGCATTGGAGCTTTTGGTATCTCCTTCTAAGATCATTCAGTTACTTGATGTAACTGATTTTACCCAGGCCATCAGTCAGTGCCTTGATTATTTTTGCAGCGGGATCTTTAACTTAGCCCCGGACGATTCTATGACTATGCTTCAATTGATAAATAAAATACGCAAGTTATGCGATTCTAAGTCTTCACTGGTTATAAAGGAAGTAAAAGAGGAGGCTCCTTCCCTTATTTGTGCTGAAAAAGCCCGGCAGAAGTTGTCTTTTCAGGCATCAAAGTCCATGAATCATATACTGGAGGATTACTATGAGTCACGAAAGGGAGGAACGAAACAATGAAAGTACTGGTAATAGCATCCCATATTGATGATGAGGTGTTAGGGTGCGGAGGAACCATAAAAAGACATACAAAAGCAGGAGACCAGGTTTATGTGGTGTTTATCAGTTCAAAGTATTCCAGGCGCTTTGATGAAACGCTTATGAATACAAGAAAATCACATGCAAAGAAAGCTGCAGAAGTGTTGGGGATTCAGGAGATATTCTTTGCAGACCATCCCCTCATTATGTTAGATACCATTCCCCAGCTGGATATAGTAACGTCTCTGGAGCAAATTATCTTTGAGATAAAGCCAGAAGTTTTATACTGCCATTATGATGCGGATATGAATTCGGATCATCGGATCGTTTCTCAGGCAGCCATGGTCTGGTGCCGGCCGTCAAAAACTCCTTTTCTAAAAAAAGTATTATTTTATGAAATATTTGCTTCCACACAAAAGTTTGATCCCAATTACTATGTGGATATCAGCGATGAGATCGAGGATAAGCTGGCGGCTCTTTCTGTATATTCTACAGAAAACAATGCCCAGACCAGAACCTTAGACACCAGCAGACTGGTGGCAGGATATCGGGGAGCGGAAATCAATACGGCCTATGCGGAAGCATTTTATTTATACCGGCAGATTGTTTAGAGGTACTTATCTTGATTGGAGAGGAGTGTGGATGTGGTGTTTAATGGAATAAAACTGTTATTGATGTGTGCCACTGCTATCATGTTATCTTCCGTCAGCTGGTTTGTATGGAACAGGCGGACAAATAAAATCTATTTTAAAATCAACGAGGACCAGAAAGATATAGGAGACAGAAGTGGAACGTAACCTTGAAAAGAAAAACAATATGGCAATGATGTTTGCCGGAATCGGTACGGATTACCGGAAGGCAATCCATAAAATTCCCGAGAAGGAAAGAAAAAGAATCCGTCAGCTGTCAGCCGTATTAAAAGACAGATATGAACTGGATATTGATGCCTATCTTAATGGCGATCCCCTGGATACGGAAAATAATTTCTATAACTGGCTGACGATCTATACCTGTGATTATACCATGTATGAGTGGTATGTCTCCCACGGCGCCGTTCCTAACTATCTGATTGGGTACAGCATGGGACTCATAACAGCACTGGCTTGCAGTCATGCCATTACGTTTGAGGATGGGGCTTTTTTGCTTTATGAAATCAACCGGAAAGAAAGTAAAAAAGAGGGTATGGCAACCATCATCGGATTTGAAAAGGATGAGCTTGTTCAGATTATAAAGGACAGCCAGTGTGAGAACAAGGTGTTTATCGCCTGCGAAAATAATCCCTATTGCTTTGGAATTTCAGGATATGAGAATTTCATTCAGTCGGTATGTGATTTGGCAGCAGAGAGGGGGGCGCTCAATATTTATACCATTGATTCCAAATTTGCATTTCACACTCCCCTGTATCATATACCGGAGAGGGATTTGTCGGTCAGCGCAGCGAAGATCAAAGTGGTTGATTCCGCTATTCCTGTGGTGTCAGCCATCGATCAGAGCATTTTATGGAAAGCTGACGATCTTTCGGAGGAGTTGATACGAAACATGTACAGCACCGTGAAGTGGGGAAAATTAATTTCCTCACTCGCCCAGTCAGGAACCAGACATTTTATTGAGGCAGGACTTGGGAAGGGATTGACTAAAATCTCAAGATCCATGGAAGATGCCTGCCGGTTCGATACTTTTGACACCATATGCAGGGAAAATGTGACCACTTTAATATAGTAACTTAAGCCTTATTTACGAAATAATGGCAAGATTAAATGGACTGTAAGAGTTAAAAGAATGAGCAGGTTGAACCTTATTCATGTAATAAGGTTTTATCTGTTCATTCTTTTTCATTTTTTCTTTTTCAGGATAAAAACTATAAAAAATGTAACAATATAATATTGTGCTGTTTTTTTATAAAAATAGGCAAGCTAACTAAAAAAGATGACATTATATTTGAAGGATTTCTTAAATAAGGAGGAGCTTCTATTGCAGATCTTTCTGGATAAAATTAATTTTAACATAAATTCACCGTTTCTGCCGGTCATTTTATTAATTCTGAGTTTCTTAATCTGCCTGATTCTGTTTCTGTTATATTACCGGCTTTACCATTTTAATAAGAACGTGCGTTTTCCGTCCTGCTTTCAGGAAACAGGAAATAAGCCGGGGCCGGCTGAATGGGAGAAGCAGATGTTTGAGCTGGCAGAAGGACACAGTCAGGTGAGGCTGACCGGGAACAGCTTTGTTCTTAATGATTACAATCAGGCTGCTTATAAAAAACTCAATAAGATCAGAGACACGATCTCTGCTCTGTCTCCAGGCATCATTTCCCTGATACCGGCTGCACGCTGGCTCTATGATAATTTCCAGATGATGTACAGGGAGATGAAAAAAGTACGTACTTCCGGAACGAGCTATGCTGTATTGCCAATTCTGAAGGTAAAAGAATACTATAACTTTCCCCGGATCTATGTTGTAGCGAAAAAGATGGTGTCTCTTACCGGCGGACATCTGAGTGAAGAAAACATCTCAGTGATGCTGACAGCTTATCAGCAGAAGATAGCACTTACAGACAAGGAGATCTGGGTTCTGCCGGAAATGCTGGGCTTTTGCATTCTGGAAGAAATTATTGCAGTTGCAGATGAAATTCTTCATATGATTGAAGTGAAGTCCAGGGCGGAACAGTTTTTAAGGGAAAAGCTGGAGCGCAGCCAGGGACCGGCTGATTTATCAGCGCTTCTTTGCAAAACAGAGGACAGCCTTCCGTTTAACTACTCATTTCACGCTCATGTCATCTATCTGATGAAAAATATGTCCTTTGATGAGGCATCCATTCAAAGATACCTGGAATATCATTTTGGATCAAAGGACAGACAGGTGAGAAACTCTTCTGTATTCCAGGAAGAAGGAAAAATCCAGTCATTTCTCGAGACAAATATCAGGACGTTAATTGTCAGCTTAAGAGACATGAATGAGATCGATGAGGAAAAGTTTTTTGAAAAATACTCCTGTCTGGAGCAGATTTTGTCCCAGGATCCGGCAGGTGTCTATTCAAATATGGATTTGGAATCCAGAGGCATGTACCGCGGAATAATTGTGAAATTATCTCTCCGTTACCGGCTGATGGAAGAAAAGATTGCAAAAGACTGCCTGGAACTGGCAATACAGGGACGGGAAGGTCTGCATTGTTCCCATCATGTGGGGGCCTATCTGTTAGGAAAGGGATATCCGGTTCTAAAAGCAAAGGCATTGGGAAAGCCGATTCCCCTAAGGATTAAGAAAAAATGGAATGCAAAAGGTTTTCTTTATTTCTTATCCCTGTTTCTTATGTTTCTGGGGCTGGGAGCATGCCTGCTGTGTGCGTTTCGGACACTTGGAAAAATGCAGACGGTAAGCCGGTCTGTGATTATCCTGCTGGCGGTCATGCCGCTGTTGACCGGCATTTCCATGGAAATTATTAATTTCATTTTCACCAGAAGAATAACGGTTAGAAAAATTCCGGCCCTTGATTATCTTAAGGAGATCCCGGAAGATGCAAGAACCTTTGTAGTCATGCCGGTCATCGTCTCCTCAAAGGAACAAGGGCTGGAATACATGGAGCGTCTGCAAAAGCATTATCTCGCAAACCGGCAGCCAAACCTCTTTTTTGCATTGCTCCTTGATTTTGAAGATTCCGGGGACCAGTTCATGCCAAAGGATGATGTAATCCGCAATGCCCTCGCTGCCCGCATGAATGAACTGAATGAACTCTATCCGTCAGAGCATCAGCGCTTTTCCCTGTTTTTCCGCTGCCGTAAATGGAATGAGGCAGAGAACTGTTATATGGGCTGGGAGCGCAAGAGAGGAAAACTGGAAGAGTTCAATAATCTCTTAGACGGTACAGGAAAAGAGAATACCACTTTTTCCGATGTTTATTGTGAGGAACAACTGCTTACCACCTTCCGGTATGTGATTACACTGGATGCAGATACGAATCTCATTCGTGACAATGCGGCAAAACTGGTGGGGTTAATTGATCATCCATTAAATAAACCAGTTCTGGATCCGGCAGGTCAGAAGGTTTTGGAAGGTTATGTCATCATTCAGCCTTCGGTTAGAAACCACATTCCGGATAGAAATGGCAGCAGATTTACAAAAATTTTCGGAGGAGAATCTGGTCTTGCACATTATGGAACCGTAATATCAGATATTTATCAGGATATTTTTAATGAAGGGATCTATATCGGGAAGGGTATCTATGACAGAAAAGCCTTTCGCACGGTGCTTCATAATAAAGTACCGGAAAACCGCATACTCAGCCATGATCTTTTTGAGAGCTGTTATGCACGGACGGCTTTCTCCAGTACAGCTAAGATTATGGACAATTTTCCCAACAGCGTTTTATCCTTTACGAAAAGGGAGCACCGGTGGCTGCGCGGCGACTGGCAGCTTCTGCCATGGCTGTTCGTGAATAAGACGGGGGATGGAAGAAGTCTGAGCCTGTTATCGAAATGGAAGATTTTTGATAACCTCAGACGCAGCCTGGTTCCTTTGAGCAAAACCTTGTTTGTATTGCTGAATCTGCTATGGATGCCAGAAGCGTTTTATCTTTGGCTGCCTCTTGTTTTCTTTAATGATCTGTTTAATCTGGTTATTTTATTATTTGCTGTGGGTACCCAAAAGCTTATCCGGCCAAAGCTTGCGATAGTGTATAAGGGCTTTTTAAAAGACCTGGCTGTGATGTTGATAAGAGCATTCCTGGAGTTTACGATTACACCCTATCGTGCTTATGTTGCACTGGATGCAATCGTCAGAACCCTGTACCGGATTTTGATCAGCAAAAAAAATCTGCTTCGCTGGAATACGGCAGAGGCAGTGGATGCTTCTGTCATCAATACCAGAAAAGGTTATTTTCTCACCATGTGGAGTTCCCTCCTCCCGGCATTTTGTCTTTTATTCATCTTATGTTCGGGGAATCTGCCCCTGCCGGGAATGATTTTAGCAGCGCTCCTCATGGCGGACTGGTTTCTTGCTTCTGAAATTGCTTATGGGATCAGTCAGCCGGAAAAGAAGCTGCATCAGCGGGATCATGCAGAGGATAAGGAACTGCTTATGGATACTGCCCGCAGGACCTGGCAGTTTTTTAAAGAATTTTCCACAAAGGAAAATAACTGGCTTTGTCCGGATAATTATAAGGTTTCAAAGGTTGAAAAAATCAGCGATAAAACATCGCCCACCAATATCGGACTTCAGTTTCTGTCAATTCTTTCAGCCAGAGATCTGGGATTTGAGACTTTAAGCTCCACAGTGGAGGCAGCAGAAAACCTGATGGAGACGGTACAGAAAATGGAAAAATGGAAGGGACACCTTTATAACTGGTATCATATTGAAACGCTGGAGGTGCTTAATCCTGCTTATATATCAACGGTGGACAGCGGTAATTTCTGGGGTCATATGATTGCCCTGAAAAACGGCCTTCTGGAACAGATCGGCAAGCCGGTCTGCCCCGATGATTTACTTTCAGAACTCAGGATAGCAATAAGAAACAGCAATGAAGAGATAAAGCAAAGAACAGGAAATCCATCCGAAAACAGCCTTAGGACAGGATACCAGAAGATAGGGGAACTGATCGAAGACCTTGCAGATATATGGGAAAATTTAAACGAGAGAGAACTGAAACCGTCTTCCGGTTACCGCATGACCAGACATTTAATGAACCTCATCGACAGTATTGTGAATGAAGCTTCGGCTTTAAAGCTAAAAGAAGAACTGCTTTCTTCTTATCCCACATTATGCCGCATCGCGGCAGAGGATAATAAATTTGCAAACAGCATGATTGACCGGATCAGAAAACTGTGCAGTAAAATAGACAGCATGATGGCAAATGTTGATTTTCGGTTTTTGTTTAATGAAAAGAGAATGCTGTTTCATATAGGATATCATGTTTCCTCACATACGCTGGATGAGGGCTGCTACGACCTGATGGCATCGGAATCATCGCTTACAAGTCTTCTTGCTGTAGCAATGGGAGAAGTGCCTTTAAAACACTGGTATAAGCTGGGAAGACCGCTGACTGTAGTAAAGGGTATTCCATGCTTTGTATCCTGGAGCGGTACGATGTTTGAATTTCTGATGCCAGGACTTGTACTAAAGGAATATGAAGGTTCTGTCTATGAACAGACCTCCAGGGCAGCGGTACTCCAGCAGATGAAGTATGCAAAGGAGGCAGAAATCCCCTGGGGGATATCAGAATCCCAATATTACCGTTTTGATTTAAATGCGAATTACCAGTATAAAGCATTCGGTGTTCCAAAGATAAGGCTTCAGCCGGTCCGGAAAAATTCCCTGGTAGTTGCACCCTATGCAACAATACTGGCACTGGATACTGCAGAAAAGGAATGTATCAGTAATTTAAGGAGGCTGAAAGAATTAGGGGCTTTCGGCGATTACGGTTTTTATGAATCCGTTGATTTTAATGTACCAAACTCTGTGGAACTGACACCTTACTGCATTGTAAAATCCTATATGGCACATCATCAGGGGATGAATCTGGCAGCAATTAATAATTACCTCAATGAAGGGATTCTCCGGGAACGGTTTCATGCGGAAATGATGATAAAGGCCACGGAAGTTCTGCTGGAAGAAAAGCGCCAGTCATATTTGATTTCCATTGCAAGACAGGGGTATACGATTAAAATCGGAAAGTCTCTATTTACAGAAGACCGTTACAATGACCGTTATATCAGTCATGCAGGTGAAAACCCGCCGGTTGTAAATTATCTGTCAAACGGGAAGTATTCCCTGATGATTACTTCAGATGGGGATGGCTTCAGTAAATATGAGGACCGTATGCTTTACCGCTGGAGATCAGATATTTATGAGAATACAGGTAACTATATCTATATCAAGGATATGAAGCAGGGGAAATACTGGAGTGCAGCCTATCATCCCACCAGTACAGAGCCGGATGATTACCAGGTGGTATTCAGCCCGCACCAGGCGGAATTTAAACGCAGGGATGGGGATATCTCGACGCATATGGTTGTCAGTCTGGATGCGGATCACAATTTTGAGATACGCAAGATCACATTAACCAATCATGGAAATGAGGAAAAACAGCTGGAAGTGACCAGTTATATGGAAGTGGCAGATGATACCCATATGGCAGAGATCAGCCATCCGGCGTTTAATAAGCTCTTTCTTGAAAGTGAGTATTTAAAGGATCAGGATATTTTTCTGACCAAAAGGCGGCAAAGGAAAGAACCCGACAATCCTTATGTGATGCATATGGCAAAAACCAGTGCTGTATTAAGTCAAAAAATAGAATTTGAAAATGACAGAAAACGATTTATCGGCAGGAACAATACTCTGGAAAATCCCGATTCTGTAGTTAACAGCACTGCCTTTTTTAATGATTCAGGTTTTTGCAACGATCCGATTATGAGCCTGCGGGGACGGCTGAGTATCGGAGCAGGTGAATCAGCCTGCATATCTTTTATTACCGGTGTGTGCAGCAGTAAAAAAGAGGCAGTAAAAATTGGGGAGGAACTGAATGTAAGTTACCGGATTGATGATATCCTGGAAAAGTTCCGGCTTCAAAGCAACCTGGAGCTGAAGTATCTGGAGATTACCAGAACGCAGCTGAATTCGTTTCAGGAAATGATCAGTCCCATCTTTTATCCTGCCGGCATTTACCGGGGACCCCATGAAAATATCAGACGTAATTTTAAGAATCAGAGTTTCTTATGGAAATTTGGCATATCCGGAGATAATCCGATTCTTCTGTTAATGGTAAAGTCTATGGAAGAGGAACGGACGATAAAGGATGTACTAAAAGCGTACGAATACTTGAGAGTCAATCTTGTTATGGTAGATCTGGTTATCCTTATTGATTCCAAATATGGGTATCTTCAGGAGGTAGATCAATTAATCAACGATCTGACAAGCTCCCTGCGTATTTATGATTCCGGAAGCGGGAAGCCAAGTTTCTTTACACTGCACACGTATGAGCTGCTCCCTGCAGAGATTGATTTGCTGTATACGGTAGCACGGGTGGTATTTTCAGATAAAACAGGAATTTATTTTACTAATGTAAAGGAAAATCAATTGGAGCTGCTGGAGGAATATTAAGTCTTATGGAAACTTATGAATTTTTTAATGACTTCGGGGGATTTGTCTGTGATGGCAGAGAATATGAAATTCTGCTTGACGGAAATAACAGGCCGCCGGCACCCTGGATTAATGTTATCTCAAACAAGAACTTCGGGTTCCAGATATCGGAGTCGGGCGGGGGCTTTACCTGGAGCATTAACAGCAGAGAGAACAAGCTTACTCCATGGTCCAACGATCCGGTCAGTGACAGAGCCGGCGAGGCAGTCTATATTCTGGATGAAATAACCGGAGAGGTTATAACGCCTATGTCTCTGGGAAGATCTGACAGGGGCATATACCGGGTGAGGCATGGTTTTGGATATAGCAGATTTCTTCATGAGGAATCGCAGATTGATCAGGAGCTGACTGTTTTCTGCCCTCTGGATGAATCATTGAAGCTATGGAACCTGACGCTTAAAAATCAGTCAGATAAAGTGAAATATTTAAGCCTCACCTATTATGTGGAATGGGTTCTGGGTACGCAAAGAGAGCAGACCAATCCCTTTATTCTCACCTCCTATGATAATGAACATGAATATTTGTATGCAAAGAACATTTATACCATGAACTTCCAAAACAATATTACCTACCTGTTCTCCAGTGAAACGATTGTGGGCTATACCGGAGACAGACAGGAGTTTCTGGGGCGCAGGGGAAATATCCGGGAACCCAGGGGAGCGGAGGTCAAACTCACCTGCAATACGGGTGTATGCTATGATTCCTGCGGCGCTATACAGGTATCGGTTGCAATTCAGCCCCAGGAGAGTAAAACTGTGGTGTTTGGGCTTGGGCAGAGCAGCAGTCTGAATGAGATAAACAAAATCAGAAACAAATACAGGGAGGCAGCTGCGGCACAACAGGAACTTGAAAGAGTCAGAGCCCGCTGGGACAGGTTATTAGGGACCATTCAGGTAAAAACGAAGGACAGGGCAGTTGATATTCTTGTTAACGGCTGGCTGCTTTATCAGACGTTATCCTGCCGTATTCAGGCGAGAGCAGGATTTTATCAATGCGGAGGAGCTTATGGATTCCGGGATCAGCTTCAGGATACCCTTTCTCTGCTTTTTACAGATCCGGGTATCCTGCGCAGTCAGATTCTGACTGCCTGCAGCAGACAGTTTGAAGAGGGGGATGTCCAGCATTGGTGGCATCCTCCCATGGGAATCGGCGTAAGGACGCGAATAACCGATGATTTGCTCTGGCTGCCTTATTGTACCGCTGCTTATATACGAAATACCGGAGATACAGCAATTCTAAAGGAACAGGTTCCTTATATCAAAGGTCCCGCATTAAAGGAGGACCAGCATGATATAATGTTTACTCCGGAAGTATCCGTGCGTTTTGAAAGTGTCTATGAACATTGTAAAAAGACCATTGACCGAACGTTCTTCGGAGAACATGGACTTCCCCTTATGGGGGGAGGCGACTGGAATGACGGTATGAATGAAGTTGGAATATTGGGAAAAGGAGAAAGTGTCTGGCTTGCCTGGTTTTTGTATACCGTATTAAGTGAGTTCATTCCTTTATGCGGTCTGGAAGGCGACAAAGCATACGGCCAGGAACTGGAGCAGAAGCGGGAAACCCTTCTAAAAAGCATTGAAGAACACGCATGGGATGGGGAGTGGTATCTGCGTGCCTTTTATGACGACGGATCGAAGCTGGGTTCCAAGGAAAACGACGAATGTATGATTGATTCCATCAGCCAGTCCTGGAGCGTTATCTCAAAAGGAGCCCGGGCAGAGCGGGCAAAGAAAGCGATGCAGTCGGCATGGCGTTATCTGGTAAGGGAAGAGGATGCTCTTTCCTTACTTCTGGCGCCTCCTTTTCATAAAACGAGCAAAAATCCGGGTTATATCAAAAATTATATCCCCGGGATTCGGGAAAATGGAGGTCAGTATACCCATGCAGCGGTATGGCTGGCAATTGCGGCAGCGATGCAGCACGATTATGACATGGCACAGACCCTGTTCACCATACTTAATCCGATTTACATTACGCAGAAAAAGAAGGATATGCTGCGGTATGAAAAAGAACCATATGTAATGACAGCTGATATATCCTTAAGCCCGCCCTACACAGGAAGAGGCGGCTGGAGCTGGTATACAGGTTCCGCAGGCTGGATGTATCAGGGACTGTTAAGCTGGTTTCTGGGTATTCAAAAAGAGGGGAACGAGCTGGTAATTGATCCGGCAACGCCTGCGAGTTTCGGCGATTTTTCCATCGAATACAAGTATGGGAGCTCTCATTATGAAATCAGGGTTGAGAGCAGAAGCAGGGGAAAGCTGACAACGGAAACGCTTACAGTGGATGGAAAACTGATTCAGGGAAACAGGGTTTTACTGGAAGATGATGGAGAAAATCATCTTATTATGGTATGATTAAAACCAGGCAGTTAATAAGCAGAAAGGCGGATTTTATGTCAGACAAAAATAATATGGAACAGCAGTTTAACCAAATAGACTTTCATCTGCTTCATGATGATTGTCCTTGTGAATATCTGGAACAGATCAGCCTGGAACCGTGGTTTTCTGATTATCCGTTTTCCATGCTTTTAAAACTGAAGGATACGCCCCAGTCACAACGTTACCATCCCGAGGGAAGTGTATGGAATCATACTATGATGGTGGTAAATGAGGCGGCAAAGCGGAAAAAGGAAAGTAAGTCAGAACGGACCCTGATGTGGGCAGCGCTGCTTCATGACATCGGTAAACCGGGAACAACAAAAATAAAAAAAGAAAAAATCACCTCCTATGACCATGATTTTAAGGGAGAACAGCTGACAGAAGATTTTTTATCCTGTTTTACCAGTGATGTTTCATGGATTAAGTCAGTTGCAAAATTAGTCCGTTATCATATGCACATTTTATATATTACGGAAAAGCTGCCATTTGGCAATGCCGGCAAAATGAAACAGGAAACGGATATCAATGAAGTTGCGCTGCTGGGGCTTTGTGACCGGATTGGCAGGGGCGGAAGTGATCCGGAATATGAAAAAAAAGTAGTCAGTAAATTTCAGGAAATGATGGGGAGATAGAGACTATTATTGTGTCTGGTAACAAACAGCTGAATTGTTCCATTGTATTTTCGTTTATTACCGGACACACAGGCCACATCAACCTGGCTAATGGGTCACCCAAAAGTATTAAAATATCTGGAATAAGCTGGAAAGGAACAGGAGTATTAACATGAAAGTAAAAGTATATAAATTAAATTCTTTTGCCAAAACGAAAGCAGGCGGTAATGCAGCAGGCGTTGTGATTGATGCAGATTCGTTAACGGAAAAGGAAATGGGAAAGATTGCTGCAATTCTTGGTTTCAGCGAAACAGCTTTTATATTGCAATCAGATGCAGCAGATTTCAGGGTAAGATTCTTTACGCCTAAAGAAGAGGTTGATTTATGCGGTCACGCAACAATTGCTGCCTTTTATACCATGGCATATCTGGGATTGTTAAAACCAGGTAAGTACAAACAGGAGACAAAAGCCGGAATTCTGGGAATTGAGATTAATGAAGATAATTCCGTTATGATGAACCAGTCAGTCCCCGTGTTTTCTGAAATAATCGATAAAAATGAACTTGCGGATTCCTTAAATATCAATGAATCGCAAATGCTGGGAGACTTGCCGGCCCAGATTGTATCTACAGGACTTCGGGATATTATGATACCTGTAAAAAATATTGAGATTTTAAATGCAATGAAACCGGATATGGAGAAGATCAAAATGATCAGCCAAAAATATAACACAGTAGGTTACCATGTTTTTACCCTGGAATCCCTGTATGGTGGGAAAGCCAATTGCAGAAATTTTGCTCCATTATATGATATTCCCGAAGAATCGGCAACAGGAACCTCAAACGGAGCACTGGGGTGCTATCTTTACCACTATGGCAAAATTAACAGCGGGCAGGAATCGAACATTGTATTTGAACAGGGGTATTCCATGAAAAAACCATCTGAAATTCTGGTTTCCTTATCGGTAAAGGAAAAAGAAATTCAGGAGGTCAGGGTTGGGGGCAATGCAATGAATCTGACTTTATCTGAAGTTGAGTTATAAAAATGATAAAGGGTAAAGAAACTACATAAATCCGGCTTCTGTGGTATAGGTTTTGCAGTAATTAATAAATTTCGCAAAACCTATACTTTTCATGTAATATGACGATTAAATTAATTTACGTTCACGAAAGACTTTTTTTGCTGTATTAACTGCATTCAAGACTTTTGGGAAACCAGTATATGGGATACACTGAAGGAATGTTTCTATAATTTTATCTGGTGTAATCCCTACATTTAAAGCACCATTAATATGTACCTCTAACTGAGGTTCACAACCTCCGGCAGTAAGAAGGCTGCTGATAGTGATCATTTCACGCTCTTTAACGGTAAGTCCATTTCTGGCATATATGTCCCCAAACGCAAATTCTATAATATATTTTCCAAGATCGGGGGCAATATTCTCAAGTGATTGGATTACCTGTTCCCCTCCTTTTCCATCAATTTCAGCTAAATTTTTTATGCCAGCTTCATATCTTGAATTATTCATTTCATTTTATCTCCTTCTGTTTTATAATAGTACTGTACTGCTTAGACTATAGTCTAAGTCAAGTTTTTTTCAATTTGTTTTTGGGAGGGATATTCATGACGATTGGAAAGCTGTCGGAAAAAACGGGAATCAGCACATATACATTACGCTATTATGAGAAGAAGGGATTGATAAAGGTGTCCCGGGACGCTGCCGGACGGCGTGTATTTGATGAGGCAGATGTGGAATGGATTCGTTTTATACAGCGATTAAAAGATACTGGAATGCTGTTGAGAGATATTAAACGCTATTCAAAGCTGCGTTACCAGGGGGACAGTACAATAGAGGAACGCATGAAAATATTAGAAGAGCATAGGAAGTATGTATCGGCAGAGCAGGAAAAATGGGAAAATAATATGAAACATCTGAATGAAAAAATTAAAATATACAGGAAAATGATTGATTTTAAATGAATTTAATTTTCTATGGAGAGAGGGATTAATATGAGTGTATTTTTTTATGGCTGCATAACTTTGGATGGCTATCTGGCTGATAAAAACCATAACCTGGACTGGCTGTATCAGACTGGAGATGTGGGAGAAACGGATTATGAGAGTTTCTACAACAGCATGGATGTTATTATTATGGGTAAAAAGACATTTAATGAACTAGAAAAGATGGAAAATATAGACAGTATTTATCCGACTACTGAAAACTATGTGATAACACATGCAGAAAGCTTATCAGCCAGAGGATTTGTTCCTGTCAATTGTGATATTGTTGAATTTGTTAAACAGATAGAAAAAGATAAAAATATCTGGATTGTCGGAGGCAGCACAATTATGGCTCCTTTGTTAGATAGTGATATGGTAGATAATATGATAATACAGATTGCACCTGTGTTATTGGGTACGGGGATACCGTTGTTTACTCAGAAGGAAGTATTAAAACGATTTTATTTGAAAGAAGTGAAACAGTACGGGCAATTCGCAGAACTAATATATTCTAAATTGCAGACAACGATATGATTATTTATGTTCCATTTACCTTAAGTGGGGTTCTTTCCCTTTAAAATCCCTGCTGTTTGCAAATAATAGTTACATAGTTGTAAATAACATATGCTTCGGAATTGAGGGCTGATCTGTTACTATATCTATAATCTTATTTTTGAGACTATTGTCAGATGGGCGAAATTTAATTGAAAAAACTAGACGAAGGATAGAGATTATGGATTATTTGATTTATGGATTAGCAGAATATGTGGTAAATCTATCATATGGAGATCTGCCTGAAACAGCGGTTGAAGCAGGAAAGCAGGTGATATTAGATTCTTATGGAAATTTGGTTTTCGGTCGTTATTGTGAAACAAGTGAAAAAATACTTAAATATGCAGAATTATCTGATTTTGGCATGAAAAAGGAAAAATCAGCCTCTTTTATAGGAGAAGAGGAGATTTTTACGGATTGTGAGACTGCTGTTTTTGCGCATACAATGATGGCAAGGTGTGCGGATTTGGATGATGGATACAGACATGCAATGGGACATCCTGGTTCAGGCCTGGTGCCATTATTACTTACAATGGCTCAGCAATACAAGAAGGATGGGAAAGAGATGATAACATCGGTTGTGGCAGCTTACGATATTTACGCCCGTTTAGGAGAGGCTGTCAATCCTTACATGTATAGAGAAAGAGGATTCGATGCGACCGGTGTATGTGGAGCGGTCGCAGCAGCAGCTTTAATATCTAAGATTATTGGTGCTGATGCTGAAAGGACAAAGAATGCGATGGGGATTGCCTCTTTGTTTACAGGAGGTCTGATTGAATATCAAAATGACGGAACTTCCGGTAAGATCATGTGCGGCGGCTGGGCAGCACTAACTGGTATAAGAGCTGTGAGACTTGCATCCTGTGGATTTACTGGTCCTGACGCAGCGCTTGAAGGGAAATATGGATTTTTTCAGGCTTTTAAGGGAACAAGCGGTCATTGCGAAACAGATCACGTGATGAGTAATCTTGGCAAAGATTTTAAGATTACTGAAATTTATTTTAAACGCCATGCATGCCAGAGAGGCCTGCATGCAGTACTTGATGCCATATTGGAATTAAGAGAAAGTTATGCGCTGACACCAGAACTTGTTAAAACAATTGATATAAGAACCTCATCTTTTGTACATCGTCTCTCCAATCCTTTCCCCCGGACAGCAGTTGGAGCGCAGGCAAGTGCTCAATTTACTTCTGCAGTAGCTTTAAAATATGGTCGTATGGATTCTGAAACGTTAATAGTTAACAGTTTCAATGATAACGAAATACAGAGACTGGTTAAAAGAATCACGGTTACTAAGGATGACGAAGTTGAGGAGTATTTAGATAAGAATCCAACACATTTTTGTGCTGCTAAAGTAATACTGGAGACATACAGAGGCTGTATATACAAAAAATGGGTTCCGGTTCCGCTGGGAGATGTGGAAACACCGTTTAACTGGGATATGCTGAAGGTAAAATTTGATCATTTAGTTGCCGGAACTCCAGGTGAAAAAACAAAGAATGAAAAATACGCACTGTTGAAAAATCTGGAAAAGGTTTCAGATATCAGTGCCGTATTCCGGTTGTAAAAAGCATTGGAGTGAATCAAAAAGTCACTCCAATGCTTTTTTCATACGGAAGAGATTCTATAAACTCTCTTTGGCACCAGGAGAATATGGAATACAGTATTTTTTTATAATTTTTTTAAAATCTTCCATATAGGATGGAAATTTTTTACTTTTATGATAAATCAGAGCAAGTGGATTTTCAGCCGTAAAGTTTGCAATAGGAAACACGTTTAAAAAAGAATCCGAAGAGCTGGATTCGTTTAACTGATTGATTCCTGAAAGATACATAGTCAGGCAAAAGCATGCCGCATAATCTTCTGCACATAATAGGTAATGTATATCTGGCTGAGTCAATTCACTGATGCAATTTAACGATATTCCAAGTTCGGCCAGATGACGGTCCAATAGTATCCGGGAGTTGAAGTTCCTCTTGTTTAGGACAAACGGTATTTCCTGTAGCAGACGCAGATCCACTCCTTTTTTAAACATGCTTTTATACTCCGTGTAGTTATCAGGAAAATATTTCTTTAAAAGATTATCTGATATAACAACATACATCTGTTCATTCAGAAGCACCTGATATTTTAGGTCGGTTGTAGTGATATTGCTTGTACCGGACAAGAACAGATCAAGGGAATTATCCAGGACCATTTCCTGCATTTTTGGTGAGGTTTCACGAAAAATATTTAATTCCACCTTTGGATAAAGGTCATGAAATTCTTTTAGCAGTTTGGGAACCAGAATGGAGTACCTGCCTTCGGTAATACCAAAATTAATAGTGCCGGATTTTGATTCTTTGATATCTATGAGTTGATTTTCTAAATTTTGTTCTTCCAGCTCAATTCTCCGTAAAGTTTCCAGCATAATCTTACCGGCAGGAGTTAATGAAAATTTTGGTTTTCGTACAAAAAAAGTAATGCCGTATTTCTCTTCCAGACTCTTGATATATTTACTTAAACATTGATGGGAAATAAAAAGGCGTTTTGCAGCACTGGTTATATTCAGTTCTTCTGATAAAACAAGAAAATAATTATAATTGTTTAACATGATTTTCACCCCCATTGTCTTATAGTGATGTCAGTTTAGCATAGAACATACATTTAATGCAACTAAAACTTACATACATAAAAATAATATGTGCTTTTCGGTTGCATATGATCATGCTAAACTAAGGTTAACAAAGATAGACCGATGGTATTTATAGATAGGAGGTAATAAAAATGAGCAGAGTGGCTGTTATTTTAGCGGAAGGATTTGAAGAAAGTGAAGCATTAACAATTGTCGACATTATAAGAAGAGCCGGCATAGAGTGCTCCATGATTAGTACGGCAGGAGAAAAAGTGAAAGGCTGTCATGATATTGTTGTCAGAGCTGATGAGATGATTAGTGAAGATATACTGGATTATGATATGGTGGTACTGCCAGGCGGATTGCCAGGAGCCGTAAATTTAAGAGATGATGACAGAGTCATTCAGATTATTGAAAAAATGAATCATGCCGGAAAGTTTGTATGCGCCATGTGCGCGGCTCCCATAGCATTGGCAAAAGCAGGTGTGCTGGAGGGGAAAGAGTTCACTGCGTATATTGGGTACGATGAGAAGATAAAAACAACTGGATCTTATAAAGAGGATATGGTTGTGGTTGACGGAAATCTTATTACCAGCCGTGGTCCTGCAACTGCTTATGCTTTTGCTTATAAGCTGGTAGATGTACTTGGCGGAGACAGTCTGGCAGTAAAGAACCGTATGGTTTATTTTAACTCATTTCATGAAGAACAGGAGGGAAACTCATGAATAAGATCGCAGTATTGATGGCAGAAGGATTTGAAGAAGGCGAAACATTAACAATTGTGGATATTTTAAGAAGAGCCGGACTTGTCTGCGATATGATCTATTTTGGAGATAAGCTGGTAAAAGGAATGCATGGTATGTACGTGGAGGGTGATAAAGCATTTGGAGAAGCAGTCAAAGAATATGACATGATTGTTTTGCCCGGCGGACGTCCTGGCGGACAGAATCTGAAAGAAAATCCGGAAGTTATAAAAATGGTTCAGTATTTCAACAATAACAACAAATATATCGGAGCGATGTGTTCCGGTACCGTAGTATTATCTGATGCAAACGTAATTGAAGGAAAAAAAGTGACAGGATATACCGGGTATGCAGAAAAACTGATTGGCGGCATCTTTATCAACGAAGTTGTTGTTGCAGATCAGAATATTGTTACCAGCCAGGGCCCTGCGACGCCATATCCGTTTGCGTATAAGATAGCAGAAGTGTTTGGAAAGGATACGGCTGTATTGCGGGAAAGAATGCTTTACAATTTTGCAGGTGGAAAATAAATCATATAACGGGAGAAGAATTATGAATAATGGGGAGTTAGCAAAAAAGATATTAGAAATTGTGGGAAAAGAAAATATTACGTATATCACTCACTGTGCTACCAGGTTAAGACTTAATGTAAAAGACGAGAAGTCTGTGAATCTGAAAGCGCTGGATCAGTTGGAGGGGGTATTAAAATCTCAGTATAAAAGCGGACAGCTGCAAATCATTATAGGAGCAAAAGTGCGAGGGGTATTTGAAGCTGTCAGTGAAATGGTTGATTTAAGTGAGAGTGGCATTGAAGTAAAGAGTGTTTCAGTTAAGAAGAATCCTGTTTCAAGAGTGATTGAAACGATCTCTGGTGTATTTGCGCCAGTGATTCCGGTTTTGATCGGCTGCGGTATGATAAAGTCTCTTCTTGCGATTATGACGGCTACCAAACTGATTGCAACGACAAGCGGAACTTATCAGATATTTAGTTTAATCAGCGATCTGATTTTTTATTTCTTTCCGTTTTTTCTTGCAGTCAGCGCAGCAAAGAAATTTAAAACCAGCGAATTTTTAGCGGTGGCTCTGGCAGGGGCATATATGTATCCCACAATTATAAACGGAGCGGCTGCTGCAGCAGAAACAGGAGTCAGAAGCTTAAGCTTTTTTGGTCTGCCTGTACTGCTTGTGAACTATAAAACAACAATTATTCCAATTATTATATCTGTATGGGTGATGAGCTATGTTTACAGGTACATAGACAAATTAATTCCTGATATGTTTAAAATTCTGTTTGTACCGATGCTGGTGCTGTTTATAATGGTGCCGCTTGAATTAATAGCGATTGGGCCGGTTGGGACATACATTGGTGTAACTGTAGCAAAGGTAGTAACTTATTTATATACTGCAAACGGCGTTTTAGGCGCATTTCTGTTCGGAACGTTTCGACCGGTATTAATTATATTTGGGATGCATTATGCAATAACACCTATTAATAGTCAGCTCATTGCCCAGTACGGATATTCCGTAATATCACCTGCAAATTTAACCGGAAACTTAGCGCAGGCAGGAGCCTGTCTGGCTGTGTTCTTTCTGTTAAAGAATAAGGCAAATAAATCAGGAGCATTAACAAGTGGTGTGACAGCATTATTTGGTATCACGGAACCGTCTATATTCGGATATAATCTGAAGTATAAGAAACCGTTTTTATGCGCTATGGTTGCCGGAGGTATTGGAGCTGCTTACATTAATTTCTGGGGCGGCGGCGCAACTGCATTGATTTTACCAGGATTATTAGCGCTCCCAACGTATATTGCCAAGAGCTACATTCATATTCTGATTGGTGTGGGTATCAGTATTGCTTTAGCTTTCATGGGAGTATTCATTTTTGGTATTACCGAAGAAGAAACACCTGAAGAGGGAGAGAAGCTGGCTGAAGTCAATTCCGTGAACCGTGTTTCAGGAACGGTTACTGTTAATTCTCCGCTGGAGGGATTTGTAAAGGATTTATCAGAAGTGAACGATCCCATGTTCTCACAAAAAATATTGGGTAACGGAGCTGCCGTTGAATCAGCGGATGGAAACGTATATGCACCTTTTGACGGCATAGTTGTATCTCTGTTTCCCACCAGTCATGCGATTGGTTTACGCTCGGAAGAGGGAATCGAAATGTTAATACACATTGGGCTGGATACGGTTAAGTTAGAGGGCAGATATTTCACTGCTTATGTAAAGCAAGACCAGAAAGTAAAGCAGGGCGATTTGCTGATCCGGTTTGATCAGGAGGAAATCAAGGCAGCAGGGTATGATACAATTGTACCAGTCATTATATCCAACACAGCAGATTTTAAGCGGGTGGAGCCGGTGGAGATCAACACAGCAGTGAATAAGGAACAGCCGCTGATTAATATTGAAATATAGAAAGAGGAAGACATGAGCAGATTACCAGATGATTTCTTATGGGGCGGTGCAGTTGCAGCAAACCAGATTGAGGGAGGCTGGAATAGGGGAGGCAAAGGGATCAGTGTCAGTGATGTCCTCACAGCCGGATCTCATGGAGTGGAAAGACAGATTACGGATGGGATTATTGAAGGGTTATACTATCCCAATCATGAAGCAAGCGGCTTTCATTCCAGATATAAGGAAGATATCGCTTTATTACACGAGATGGGATTTAAATGTTTTCGCACAAGTATTGCCTGGACAAGAATCTTTCCAAATGGAGATGAGGAAGAACCGAATGAAGAAGGACTTCTGTTTTATGATTCCATGTTTGATACCTGTCTGCAGTATGGAATCCAGCCAATCGTAACAATCTCTCATTTTGAGATGCCTTATCATTTAGTCAAAGAGTATGGGGGCTGGAGAAATCGTAAATTAATTGATTTTTATATGAATTACTGCAAAGCTCTCTTTATCAGATACAAAGATAAAGTTAAATATTGGCTCACCTTTAATGAGATTAATATGATTATCAGAAAGCCCTGGAAACCCGGTGGAATTAAGTTTTTGGAGGGAGAAAATAAGCTTCAGACCGAATACCAGGCCGCTCATTATATGCTTGTAGCAAGTGCAAAGGCGGTAAAGCTTGGAAAAGAAATTAATCCGGATTTTATGATTGGCGGAATGTTTCTCCATCCAACCTCATATGCTGCAACCTGTGATCCCGCAGATGTTATGGCACATGTAAAAAAGCTTCAGCAGGCTTATATGTTTTTGGATGTTCATGTGAGGGGAGTATATCCCCGCTCTCATTACAAATTTTTAGAGAACAATCAATTGGTTATTGAGACTTTGCCAGAGGACGCAGTTACACTAAAAGAAGGTGTTGTTGATTATATTGGATTTAGCTACTATTCCAGCTCTGTCGTAATGGCTGATCCTTCGAATCAGAATAAAAGTGAAGGAAATGAGATTAGCGGATATAAAAATCCTCTGCTAAAAGGCAGTGAATGGGGATGGCAGATTGATCCTGTGGGGCTTCGTATTACCCTGAACTGGTTATATGACAAATATCAGATTCCCTTGTTTATTGTAGAAAACGGGTTGGGAGCAGTGGATACACTTGAAGAAGACGGCGGCATCCACGATTCCTATCGCATTGATTATTTAAGAAGACATGTAGAAGAGATAAAAAAGGCTGTTTTTGAGGATGGAGTAGAAGTAATGGGTTATACCCCGTGGGGCTGTATAGATTTAATCAGTGCCGGCACTGGTGAAATGAAAAAGAGATACGGCTTTATCTATGTAGATAAGGACGACAAGGGAAATGGAACATTAAACCGATATAAAAAAGATTCGTTTTACTGGTACAGGGAATGCATCCGGTCAAATGGTGAAATAATTTAGTTTATGGTAGAAAAAAACAGTAAT